>NZ_JAOBTQ010000001.1:7206364-7806894 GCF_033366695.1 Streptomyces sp. SCL15-4 | reverse complement strand
GCCGGCGGCGCGCAACGGGTGCTGGACTACGGCATCCACTCGCTGATCACGGTGCCGCTGCGGGCCCGCGGGGTGATCCTCGGCATGGCCGACTTCTGGCGGTGCGCGGGCTCGCCCCGGTTCGACGAGGAGGACGTCGCGGTGACCGAGGAGCTGGTGGCCCGGGCCGCCGTGGCCATCGACAACGCCCGCCGGTACTCCCGCGAGCACGAGATGGCGGTGACCCTGCAACGCAGCCTGCTGCCGGTCGGCCTGCCCGAGCAGGACGTGCTGGAGATCGCCTCGCGGTACCTGCCGGCCCGGTCGGGCGTGGGCGGCGACTGGTTCGACGTCATCCCGCTGCCCGGGTTCCGGGTGGCGCTCGTCGTCGGGGACATCGTGGGACACGGGATGCAGGCGGCCGTGACCATGGGGCGGCTGCGCACGGCCGTGCTGAACTTCTCGTCGCTGGACCTCGCCCCGGACGAGTTGCTGGGCCACCTGGACGAGATGGTGACCCGGCTGGACTCGCAGACCGCGACCGACGACGACCGTGTGCCGCTCACCGGGGCCACCTGCCTCTACGCCGTCTACGACCCGGTGCGCGGGCGTTGCGCCGTCTCCCGCGCGGGGCACCTGGCGCCCGCGGTGGTGGACCCCGAGGGCCGGGTGACCTTCCCGGACCTGCCTCTGTCGCCGCCCCTCGGTGTGGGTGGTCATCCCTTCGAGGCGGGCGAGCTGGAGCTGGCGGAGGGCAGTCGTCTGGTGCTGTTCACCGACGGTCTGATCGCGAGCCGGGGCCGGGACGTAGACGAGGGCCTGGCGACGCTCTCCGCGGCCGTCGCCCACGCGGACCGGACACCGGAGGAGACCTGCCGCGTCCTGGTGGAGCGGTTGCTGCCCGAGCGCCCCAGTGACGACGTGGCCCTGCTGGTCGCCCGGACCCGGCTGCTCGACCCCTCGTGCGTGGCGGCCTGGGACGTCCCGTTCGACGTGACGGCGGTGCCCCGGGTGCGCGGCGAGGTGAGCCGGCGGCTGGCGGACTGGGGGCTGGCGGAGACGGCGTTCGCCACCGAGCTGATCCTCAGCGAGCTGCTCACCAACGCGCTCCGTTACGGCGCCCCGCCCGTGCGGGTCCGGCTGCTGCTGGGCCGCACCCTGGTCTGCGAGGTGTCGGACGGCAGCAACACCTCCCCGCGGCTGCGGCGCGCGGCCAGCACGGACGAAGGCGGCCGGGGCCTGTTCCTCGTCTCCCAGTTCGCCGACCTGTGGGGGACGCGTTACGCCGCGCGGGGCAAGGTCATCTGGGCCGAGCAGACCCTGGACCGGGCGGCGGAGCCGGATCCGTCCCTCCTGTTCGACGTCATGGGCCTGTGACCGGCGCCAGACGGCCGTCGACGACCGGCCGGTCCGGCGCGGCGGGGGTTTCCGGTGCGGTGTGCGCGATCCAGTCGACGACCTCGTCGGTCAGCTCCCGGAGCCGGTCGTGGGTGCGGGGCAGGCGGGGCCGGTGCCAGGGTGTGTGCCCCCACTGCCGCTCCAGGGTCCACGGCGGGCCGCCGCGCTGGGCCTCGGCGAGGAAGCAGACGTCGTGGTCGAGGACGGCTTCCAGGACGACGCGCCGGCCGTCGTGCGACTGCGTGGCCATCCAGAGCGCACCCTCCGGTACGAAGCCTTCGTCGCTGTTGGGCTGCCAGTCGTACGCGCCGAGGGTGCTGTCGCCGCCCTCGTGGTCGATGCCCTCGGTCCAGGCGCCCTTGTCGCCGGTCAGGGCCTCGGCGATACGGCGGATGGAGGGCAGCATCATCGCCCGGGTGGCTTCCTCGTCGCGGTGGTGGCGGTCCCACAGGGAGGGATCGCCCCAGCCCCGGCGGAAGGACTGGGCGCCGAGGGGCGTGAAGCGGGCGGCGTCGCCGCGGTGGCCGTCGAGCCAGGCGCGCAGCTCGGCGTGGAAGTCGGCCATGGTCAGCCGGTCGCCGACCCGGTGCTGGGTGGCCGCCTCCAGGACGTGACCGAGGGCCAGCGTGGCGTTGCCGCCGCCGAGCGACCACAAGCTGAACTCCTCGGCGTCCACGCGATGGGTGCCGAACGGCGGGTAGGGACCGCGGCGGGGGTGGGCGAGGGCGAAGAGCGTCTTGGCTAGGGAGTAGACGTCGGCCCGCTCACCGGCCCCGGGGCCCGCGGCCCGGCGCATCTCGGGGGCGAGGAAGTTGGCGGGGCCGAGCCCTTCTCCCTGCCGGGTCAGTCCGGCGGGCATCCGGGCGATGGCGGCGATCCCGAAGTCGCCGAGGACCGGCGCGCCGTCGTACCAGAAGAGGTTGTCGGGCTTGATGTCGCGGTGGTAGGTGCCCTGCTCGGCGAGGGCGGCCAGGGTTCCGGCCAGGTCGGTGACGTGGGCGACGACGTCGAGGAGGGTGGAGTTCTCGTCGAGGGCGTCGGCCAGCGGGCGGGCCTGCGGCATGGCGTACCAGCGGGGCCGGTCGCCGTGCTCGTCGTCGATGTCCCAGACCGGCAGGATGCCGGGCGTGCCGTTCATCCGGCGCATGTACAGCGCCTCCTGGTGGAAGCGCTGGAGGCGGGTCCGCTGGAACCGGGTCAGGCGCGCGTCGGGCGGGTCGGCGGTGTGCTTGACGACGGCCTTCCGGCCGCCGTTCACCTCGGTCGCCTTGCGCACGAAGGGCTTGCCACGGCCGAGGCTGCCCTCGTCCCGCCAGCGTGGCAGGTCGTAGTCGCGTACGGCTGGGGGACGTTGGGGGCGGGCGGGGCGCCGCGGTGCTCTTCCGGACATGGAGAGCACGCTAACCCGCGCCGGACGGATGCGGGTACGGAACCGGCGGACCGGCGGAGGGCCCGGGCCTCGGCGCCGGGTCCGTTGAGCACCCGGCATACCATCGGCGGCGTGATGATCACTTACGAGTGGCGCGGCGACTTCGCCGACGCCGCTCTCGACGCGCTGCACGCCGAGGGCTTCGGGGGTCCGGTCGCCGCGACCGGGCGGCGGGCGCGGGCGGAGCGCCACAGTCTGGGCTGGGTCTGCGCGTGGGGGGACGGCGCTCTGGTCGGCTTCGTGAACGTCGGCTGGGACGGTGGGGCGCACGCCTTCCTGCTGGACACGGTCGTCGCCCGCGCGTGCCGGTCCCGGGGCGTCGGCGCGGCGCTGGTCGCCCGCGCGGCCGACGAGGCCCGTGCCGCCGGCTGCGCGTGGCTGCACGTCGACTTCGAGGAGCACCTGCGCCCGTTCTACCTGGACACCTGCGGGTTCGAGGAGACGGCCGCGGGCCTGCTCGCCCTGCGGTCCTGAGCCCGGAGCCACGCGGACCGGTCGCGGCCGGACGGGGCCGTATCCCGCCGGAGCCGCCGGTCGACCGGCAGGAGACCGCCGCAGGACACTCATGCCCCGGCAGGCGCCGTAAAAGAACAAAGGCAAGGAGGTCAGCCGCTCCTTGCCACTCTTAACTTATAGCGCACAGGGGGCCTTGCGGCAAGGCCCCCGTCGTAGCGCAGAATCAACGGCCTGAGCCAGATTGCCGCCGAAATGGGAGTTCCGCCAAGTGCGTGTTGTGTTGTCGACATATGGGTCGCGCGGGGACGTGGAACCGCTGGCGGGACTCGCGGTCCGGTTGCGCGAGCACGGCGCGCAGGTGCGGGTGTGCGCGCCGCCGGACGAGGACTTCGCGCGCCGGCTCGCCGACGTGGAGGTGCCGCTGGTGCCCGTCGGCCCGTCGGCCCGGGCGCTGACGAGGGCGGCGCCGGCCCCCTCGTCGCTGCCCGAGCGCGCGGCCGACCTGATCGCCGGCCAGCTCGGCCCGGTCACCGAGGCGGCCGAGGGGTGCGACGTGCTGGTGGCGACCGGTGCGCTGCCCGCCGCCGCGGGTGCGCTGTCGGTGGCCGAGAAGCTGGGGGTCCGCTCGGTGTCCGTCACCTTCCAGCAGCTCACCCTGCCCGCGCCGCACCGCCGGCCGCTCGCGTACCCGGGCCGCCCGCTCCCGCCGGAGGTGACCGGCAACCGGGAGCTGTGGGAGCTGGACGCCCGGAACATCGACGCGCTGTTCCGGACGGCGCTCGACACGGGCCGGGCGTCCCTCGGCCTGCCACCGGTGGACGACGTCCGCGCCTATGTCCTCGGCGACCGGCCGTGGCTGGCGAGCGACCCGTTCCTGGACCCGTGGCACGGCACGCCGGACCTCGACGTCGTCCAGACCGGCGCGTGGATCCTGCCCGACACCCGCCCGCTCCCGGCCGGCCTGACGGCGTTCCTCGACGCCGGGACGCCGCCGGTGTACGTGGGCTTCGGCAGCATGCCCCTGCACGCGACGGCGGACATGGCCCGGGTCGCCGTCGAGGCGGTCCGCGCGCAGGGCCGCCGCGTGATCGTGGCGAGCGGCTGGGCGGAGCTGTCCCTCGGCGGTGACGAGGCCGACTGCCTCGTGGTCGGGGAGGTCAACCAGCAGGCGCTGTTCGGCCGGGTGGCCGCCGTCGTGCACCACGGCGGCGCGGGCACCACGACCACGGCCGCCCGGGCCGGAGCGCCCCAGGTGGTGGTCCCCCAGGCGGCGGACCAGCCGTACTGGGCCGGCCGGGTGGCCGGCCTGGGCATCGGCGCGGCCCACGACGGCCCCGCCCCCACCGTCGCGTCGCTGTCGGCCGCGCTCCGCACGGCGCTCGCTCCCGGGACCCGCGCGCGGGCGGCCGCCGCGGCGGGCCGGGTCCGCTCCGACGGGGCCTCGGTGGCGGCGCGGCTGCTGCTCGACACCGCGGCTTCCCGGTGACGGACGACGGCGGCCCGCTGAACGCCGGGCCCTCGGGACCCGTCCGGCCGGCCGGCGTCCCACCCTGCCGGCCGACCCGTGAACACCGGACCGGCAGGCGCCCGGCCCGGAACCATCGACACCACCACTACGCGGCCGGCAACGCGGCCTCATCGGAGACAGCGACGTGACATCCCACCCGACCACCAGCGCCTTCGCCCTTCCCGACCGGCTGTCCGCCAAGGCCGACCCCGCGTTGATCGGCGACGACGAGCGGCACTTCGCGGCGATCGCGCAGTGCCTGGAGCGGTCGATCGCCGAACTGACCGAGCGGCTCGACGCCGAACGCCGGGCGCCCGGCGGCACCGGCCGGCAGGCGATGGACCGGGACGCGGAGATCCACCGGCTGACCGCCCGGCTGCGCACGCTGCGCCGCTTCGGACTGGACCTGTGCCTCGGGCGCATGGTCACCGCGGACGACCCCGAGCCCGTGTACGTCGGACGGCTCGGCCTCACCGACAGCACGGGCCGGCGGCTGCTGGTCGACTGGCGCTCCCCCGCCGCCGAGCCGTTCTTCGGCGCCACCCACGCCCACCCGATGGGTCTGGTGAGCCGCCGCCGGTACCGCTGGACGAACGGCCGGATCGGCGACTACTGGGACGAGGTGTTCACCGCCGACGGCCTGGTGGGGCATGCCGCGCTGGACGACCAGTCCGCGTTCATCGCCGGTCTGGGCGGCAGCCGTTCGGCGCGGATGCGGGACGTGCTCGGCACCATCCAGGCCGACCAGGACGCCATCATCCGGGCGGACTCGCGGGGCGCGCTCGTCGTGGACGGCGGCCCGGGCACCGGCAAGACGGTCGTCGCCCTGCACCGCTCCGCCTACCTGCTGTACGCCGACCCGCGGCTCGGGCACCGCCGGGGCAGGGTGCTGTTCGTCGGGCCGCACCGGCCGTACCTGTCCTACGTCGCCGACGTCCTGCCCGGCCTCGGCGAGGAGGGTGTGCAGACCTGCACGCTGCGGGACCTCGTCACCGAGGGGGCCCGGGCGGTGCCCGAGGCCGATCCGGAGGTGGCCCGGCTGAAGTCGTCCGCGCGGATGGTGCGGGCGATCGAGACGGCCGTCAGGTTCTACGAGGAGCCGCCCACCGAGGAGATGACGGTCACCACTCCCTGGGCCACCGTCCGGCTGACCGCGGACGACTGGGCGGCGGCGTTCGACGCGGCCGAGCCCGGTACGCCGCACAACGAGGCCCGGGAACAGGTGCTGGCGGAACTGCTGACGATCCTGGAGGACAAACACGACGGCGGCGCCCCGGCCGCGCTGCTGCGCAGGTCGCTGCGGACGAACCGGGAGCTGCTGACGGCCTTCGGCCGGGCGTGGCCGCTGCTGGAGGCGGCCGACCTGGTCGGCGACCTGTGGACGGTGCCCGCCTACCTGCGGCTGTGCGCTCCCTGGCTCGGCCGGGACGAGGTCCGGCGGTTGCGGCGGGCGGACGCGCAGGCCTGGACGGTGTCGGACCTGCCGCTGCTGGACGCGGCGCGGCAGCGGCTCGGCGACCCGGCGGCGGCGCGGCGCGCGCGTCGGAACGCGGCGGTCCTCGAGGCCCAGCGGGAACGCATGGAGCGGGTCGTCGACACCCTGATCGAGGCCGTGGCGGGTTCCGGGGCCGACGGGGACGACGGTGAGGGCCTGGTGACGATGCTGCGCGGCGAGGACGCGAAGGTCAGCCTGGTGGACGAGGGCGAGCTGCCCGCCGCCGATCCCGACCTGCTCGCCGGGCCGTTCGCGCACATCGTCGTGGACGAGGCCCAGGAACTGACCGACGCGGAGTGGCAGATGCTGCTGCTGCGGTGCCCGTCCCGGAGTTTCACGATCGTCGGGGACCGGGCGCAGGCCCGGCAGGGGTTCACGGAGTCCTGGAGCGAACGGCTCGAACGGGTCGGGTTCGACCGGGTCCGGCTGGCCTCGCTGAGCGTGAACTACCGGACTCCGGAGGAGGTCATGGCCGAGGCCGAGCCGGTGATCCGGGCCGCGCTGCCCGACGCCAACGTGCCGGTGTCCGTGCGCCGCAGCGGTGTTCCCGTCGCCCGCGGCTCCGTATCGGAGCTGCGCTCGATCGTGGACGCCTGGCTCGCCACGCACGACGACGGGACCGCCTGCGTCATCGGCGACCCCGCGTTCCCGGCGACCTCCCGGGTCCGCTCCCTGCCGCCCGAGCTGACCAAGGGGCTCGAGTTCGACCTGGTCGTCCTCGTCGACCCGGACCGCTTCGGCACCGGTGTCCGCGGAGCGGTGGACCGCTACGTCGCGATGACCCGCGCCACCGGCCGGCTCGTGCTGCTCACCAGCCCGTGACCTCGCCGGGAGCCGTCCATGGGACGATCCCGGGAAAACGGAGGAGACCTGTGGAACTGCGCGATGTGTCACCGGGCGATGCCGGCGTCTACGTCCGGATGCGCTGCGACCCCGCCATGATGGCCGACCTCGGCGGCCCCCTGCCACGCGAGGGCATCGCGGACAAGGTCCGGCGGGATGTCCGGCAGGCGGCGGACGACCAGGCGTGGATCAAGATGATCGTCCCCGACCCGGGCAGCCCGGAGGTGGTGGCGGGCCAGGTGACCCTCTGGTCCCACGACCCCGGCGGCGGGCCGGTCTCCGAGATCGGGTGGATGGTGCTGCCGGAGTTCCAGGGCCGCGGCCTGGGCAAGCGCGCCGTCCGCGCGCTCTTGGAGGCGGCCCGGGACCAGGGGCGGTGGGGCGTGGTGCACGCCTTCCCGGCGGTCACCAACGCGGCGTCGAACGGCATCTGCCGGTCCGTCGGGTTCCGGTTCCGGGCGGAGGCCGAGGTGGAGTTCGCCGGGCGGATGCTCCGGACCAACCACTGGGTCGTCGATCCGCGGACGGATCCGATCCGGTGACGGCGAGTCAGGGCGCGCTTCCGGCCTCCCCGGCGGTCGTCCGCGGGGCCGGACCGGTCGGGGGCCGCGGCGGCACGGCCCGGTTCAGCCGCCGGAACAGCTCGCGGACGCGGTGTTCCATGGCCTTGTCCGGCCGGTCGTAGGGCCGGACGCCGTCGACCGGGGTCGTACCGAGGGCCCTGCCGGGGTCCCGGTGCGCGCCGGGCGCGCCGCCGAGTGCGCCGTAGGACCAGCCCACCAGCCGCGCCCGGTATACGTCTTCTGGCCGCGAGAACGGCAGCGACGTCCCGGTCGGCGGCCGGCACCGGCCCGGCCGCCCCGCACTCGGAGAGCCCTGGCCACGGCCGGGTGACGTGGCCCAGCCGCGCGGCGCCTCGATGCCGTCGGCACCGTGGCGGCGGGCCTGGAGGCCGCACGAGGACCCGGGGCCGGCCGTGCGCCTTTCCCGTGCACGGCCCGGGAGCCGATGGCACCGGGACGCGTCCTGGTGCCATCGGCTCCCGAGCGGGGTCGCGCGGGAGCGTCACCGCTCGGCCACGAGGTCCTCGAGCGCGATGTTCAGTTCCAGGACGTTCACGCGGGGTTCGCCAAGGAAGCCCAGGGTCCGCCCCTCGGTGTGGTGCTCGACCAGCCCGCGCACCGCGGTGACGGGCAGGTGGTTCCTGACGGCGACCCGGCGCACCTGGAGCGCGGCGTAGGCCGGGGAGATGTCGGGGTCCAGGCCGGAGCCGGAGGAGGTGACGGCGTCGGCGGGGACGTCCGCGGGCCTGACCGGGTGGCCGGGCACCGAGTTGACGCGGACGACCTCGGCCTTGGCGTCCTCGACCCGGCGGAGCAGTTCCTCGCTGTCGGCGGCGAGGTTGGTCGCGCCCGACACCAGCAGCCGGTATCGCGTGTCGACCGAGTTTTCGGTCAGTCCGCCTGCCGGGCGGGGCTGGAAGTACCGCAGGTCGTAGCCCTGTTGTCCGATGAGAGAGGAACCGACGACCTTGCCGTCCGCCTTGATCTGCGAGCCGTTCGCGGGGCCGGGGAAGAGCGCCTGGGCCACACCTGTGACGGCCAGCGGATAGAGAACGCCTGTGAGCACGGTCAACACCAGCAGCGCCCGCAGGCCCGCGCCCAGCAACCGGCCGGTGTTCACGGAAGAGTTCTTCATGTCCTTCAGCCGATCCCGGGAATCGAAGAGATGAGCAGGTCGATGAGCTTGATGCCGAGGAACGGCGCGATCAGGCCGCCGACGCCGTAGATCCCGAGGTTGCGGCGCAGCATCCGGTCCGCGCTCATCGGCTGGTAGCGCACGCCCTTCAGGGCCAGCGGCACCAGCGCGATGATGATCAGCGCGTTGAAGACGACCGCCGACAGGATCGCCGAGTCCGGCGAGGACAGCCGCATGATGTTCAGCTTGTCCAGGCCCGGGTGGACGGCCGCGAACAGCGCCGGGATGATCGCGAAGTACTTCGCCACGTCGTTGGCGATGGAGAACGTGGTCAACGCGCCCCGGGTGATGAGGAGTTGCTTGCCGATCTCCACGATCTCGATCAGCTTCGTCGGGTCGGAGTCGAGGTCGACCATGTTGCCGGCCTCCTTGGCGGCCGACGTACCGGTGTTCATGGCCACGCCGACGTCCGCCTGGGCGAGGGCCGGCGCGTCGTTGGTGCCGTCGCCGGTCATCGCGACCAGCCTGCCACCGGCCTGCTCCCGCTTGATGAGGGCCATCTTGTCCTCGGGGGTGGCCTCGGCGAGGAAGTCGTCCACGCCCGCCTCCGCGGCGATCGCCTCGGCGGTCAGCGGGTTGTCACCGGTGATCATGACCGTCCTGATGCCCATGCGGCGCAGCTCCTCGAACCGCTCCCGCATGCCCTCCTTGACGACGTCCTTGAGGTGGATCACGCCCAGTACCCGGGCGCCCTCGTCGTCCTCGACCGCGACCAGCAGCGGCGTGCCGCCGGCCGCGGAGATGCGTCCGGCCGTCCGGTCCGCGTCCGCGGCGACCGTACCGCCCCGCTCCCGGACCCAGGCGATGACCGAGGCGGTGGCGCCCTTGCGGATCCTGCGGCCGTCCATGTCCACGCCGGACATGCGCGTCCCGGCGGAGAAGGCGACCCATGCGGCGCCGGCGAGTTCGCCCCGGTGGCGTTCGCGCAGCCCGTACCGATCCTTGGCCAGGACGACGACGGAGCGGCCCTCGGGGGTCTCGTCGGCCAGCGACGACAGCTGGGCGGCGTCGGCGACCTCGGCCTGTGTAGCGCCGCCCACCGGCACGAACTCGGCGGCCCGCCGGTTGCCGAGGGTGATGGTGCCGGTCTTGTCCAGCAGCAGCGTCGAGACGTCACCCGCGGCCTCGACCGCGCGGCCGGACAGGGCCAGCACATTGCGCTGCACCAGGCGGTCCATGCCGGCGATGCCGATCGCGGAGAGCAGGGCGCCGATGGTGGTGGGGATCAGGCACACCAGCAGGGCGACCAGCACGACCATCGTCAGATGGGTGCCCGCGTGGTCCGCGAACGGCGGCAGCGTGGCGCAGGCCAGCAGGAACACGACGGTCAGCGAGGCCAGCAGGATGTTCAGGGCGATCTCGTTCGGTGTCTTCTGCCGGGCCGCGCCCTCCACGAGGCGGATCATCCGGTCGATGAAGGTCTCGCCCGGTCTTGTCGTGATCCGGACGAGAATCCGGTCCGACAGCACCTTCGTCCCGCCCGTGACGGCCGAGCGGTCGCCGCCGGACTCGCGGATGACCGGCGCGGACTCGCCGGTGATGGCCGACTCGTCCACGGCCGCGACGCCCTCCACCACGTCCCCGTCGCCGGGTATGACGTCCCCGGCCTCGCAGACCACGAGGTCGCCGATGGCCAGCCCGGTGCCCGGGACGCGCTCCTCGGAGCCGTCCGTCCGCAGCCGGCGCGCGACGCTACCGGTCTTGGCCTTGCGCAGGGTGTCGGCCTGTGCCTTGCCGCGGCCCTCGGCGACCGCCTCCGCCAGGTTGGCGAAGAGCACGGTCAGCCACAGCCAGGCGCTGATGGTCCAGCCGAACCGGTCCGTCGGGTCTTTGAAGGAGAAGGCTGTGGTCAGGACCGAGCCGATCCACACCACGAACATCACGGGGGACTTGGCCATCACCCGCGGGTCCAGTTTCCGGAAGGCGTCCGGCAGCGATCTGATCAGTTGCGCGGGGTCGAAGAGGCCGGCGCCGACACGGCCCTCGGAGCGCCGGTGCCCTGCCGGCGCGTCCTGGTGGGGTGCGAGGGCGCCACGGGTCGTCGGGCCCTCTTGCCGGTGTACGTCGGTGCTCGTCATGCCAGGCCCTCCGCGAGCGGGCCCAGTGCCAGGGCCGGGAAGTAGGTGAGACCGGTGACGATGAGGACGGCGCCCGCCAGCAGGCCGGTGAACAGCGGCTTCCCGGTGCGCAGGGTCCCCGCCGTCACCGGGACGGGCCGCTGCCCGGCGAGCGAGCCGGCGAGCGCCAGCACGAACACCATCGGCAGGAAGCGGCCGAGCAGCATCGCGAGTCCGGTCATCGTGTTGAACCAGTCGGTGTTCGCGTTCAGGCCGGCGAAGGCCGAGCCGTTGTTGTTCGACGCCGAGGTGAACGCGTACAGCACCTCGGAGAAGCCGTGCGCGCCCGGGTTGAGCATCGAGTGCGGCGGGGTCGGCAGGGCCAGGGAGGCCGCGGTGAGGACCAGGACGAGGGCCGGGGTGACGAGGATGTGGCAGGCGGCGAGCTTCATCTCCCGGGCGCCGATCTTCTTGCCCAGGTACTCGGGGGTGCGGCCGACCATCAGGCCGGCGATGAACACCGCGATGACCGCCATGATCAGCATGCCGTACAGACCGGAGCCGACACCGCCGGGCGCGATCTCGCCCAGCATCATGCCGAGCAGGGTGATGCCGCCGCCGAGGCCGGTGAAGGAGGAGTGGAAGGAGTTCACCGCACCGGTCGACGTGAGCGTGGTCGTCACCGCGAAGAGCGAGGACCCGCCGACGCCGAAGCGGACCTCCTTGCCCTCCATCGCCGCGCCCGCGGCCTGGAGCGCCGGGCCGTGGTGGGCGAACTCGGTCCACATCATGAGCCCGACGAAGCCCAGCCAGATGGCCGCCATCGTGCCGAGGATCGCGTAGCCCTGCCTCGCACTGCCGACCAGCACGCCGAAGGTGCGGGTCAGCGAGAAGGGGATCACCAGGACGAGGAAGATCTCCAGCAGGTTCGTGAACGGGGTCGGGTTCTCGAAGGGGTGGGCGCTGTTGGCGTTGGCGAGGCCACCGCCGTTGGTGCCGAGTTCCTTGATGGCCTCCTGCGAGGCGTACGCGCCGCCGCCCCACTGCTGTCCACCGCCCGTGAACTGCCCGACCTCGTGGATGCCGGAGAAGTTCTGCAGCACGCCCGAGGCCACCAGCACCACGGCGGCGAGCGCGGCGACGGGCATCAGGACGCGCAGCGTGCCGCGTACCAGGTCGGCCCAGAAGTTGCCCAGCCCACCGCAGCGGGACCGGGCGAAGCCGCGCACGAGCGCCACGGCCACGGCCATGCCCACGGCGGCCGACACGAAGTTCTGCACGGCCAGGCCGGCGGTCTGCACGACGTGCCCCATGGTCTGCTCGCCGGCGTACGACTGCCAGTTGGTGTTGGTCACGAAGGAGACGGCCGTGTTGAACGACTGCGCCGGGTTCACCGAGGAGAAGCCGAGCGAGCCGGGCAGGACGCCCTGGAGCCGCTGGAGCAGATACAGGAAGAGGACACCGGCCAGCGAGAACGCCAGCACACCGCGCAGATACGCGGGCCAGGTCATCTCGGCGTCGGGATCGGCGCCGATGGCCCGGTAGATCCACCGCTCCGCCCGCAGGTGGCGCCGGGAGGTGTAGACCCGGGCCATGTAGGCGCCGAGCGGGTTGTGGACGAGCGCCAGCGCGCCGATGAGGGCGAGCAGTTGGAGCACGCCTGCCAGTACGGGACCCATGTGCGCGCTCAGAACCTCTCCGGGAAGATCAGGGCGAGGACGAGGTAGCCCAGCAGGGCGACGGCCACGATCAGGCCGACGACGTTCTCGGCGGTCACAGCTTCGTCACCCCCTTGGCGACGAGGGCCACCAGCGCGAAGCCGGCGAGCACGGTGACGACGAAGGCCAGGTCGGCCATCGCGAACTCCTGGAGTGAGGTGCGGTGGAAACGGACGTGTACGAGGAAAGCGCCCCTCTGGCCGGATCCGGCCGTTGTTGACGCCTCTCTTACGGCAGCACCCAGGGCTTTGACGGTTCTCTTACGGCTGCCGGTCGATACCGGGCGTTCGAGGTGAACGTCCTCCCCGCCGTACGGCCGGCCCGGCTGTATACGCCCGGTGCGCCCGGTCATCGCGGGGCCCGCCGCGTGGACGGCGGGTACACCGGCTCGGCCCTCCCCCGACCGGCCCTCCAACAGGGCCCGATGCCCGAACGGGCAGCCATGGCGCCTTTCGCGTGACCGATCTCACGATTGATCCTGCCCGGCTCCTTTCATTAACCATCCGGTAAATGAACTGCCCGTAAAACGATGCCTCGACGGACCGTCCGGCCAGTAGGCAGGAGACCTCGCACAACGACAACTGACCGATACATGACGACAGTTGACAACGTTGGTCTGGACAGATAGCGTTTCGATCTGCTATGTGTTCGTAATCTTTAATTCAGGATTCGACCAGCAAAGCCGTGGACACCCCGAATCGGTTCCAGCCAATTGTTGGCTGGAACCGATTCGGGGTGTCGACAGTACGCGGCACCTACGGGAGACCAGAGGATGCAACGCCTCTCGCGATGCAGGCAGGGACCACACCGGCGGCCACGCGCTCGTGCCGCCGGCCAGCAGTCGTCCGCCAGGGACCGGGCGGGTTCGGCGCGCCGCCTTTGCGGCGCCGTCGCCGCCCTTGTGAACTCTCCACGCACCGTCGCGTGACACCCCGCCATCACCCATCACGCGGAAAGCGGAGCACGATCCGGTTCGGCATAAAGAATCCATGGGGAGAGGCACGATGCACATCTTCGGCCGTTCGAGAGAACTGCTGTACCTGGCCGAGGCATTCACCGACTGTACGCGGGGAAACGGCCGCCTGGTGATCATCACGGGGGGTCCGGGAACCGGCAAGACCCAGCTGATGCACGAATTCCTGGCCACGCTGAACAGTGCCGACGCGCGGATACTGGCCGGTACGGCCTGCGCGGCGGAACGACGTCAGCCGATGAGCCTGGTCGGGCAATTACTCGGCAACGCCGAGGCGGAGAACGCGTTAGCACACCACGCCCTCCCGGCCGCGCGCCCGCCGGCGGCGGACGGCCGTCCCCGGGAACCCGGATCCCGCACTCCGTCCGCGCCCTCCGTGCTCCGGGCGGCCGAGGGGACCGAGGCCCTGCTGAGCCTCGTCCCCGGCGAACGTCCCCTGGTCATCGCCGTGGACGACGCCCACGCCATGGATGCCGAGTCGCTGACGACTCTCCTCCATCTGCTGCGCCGCAGCCGCTCCCGGCGGGTGCTCGTGGTGTGCGCGACCTCCGGGCACTTCGGCGCGGCCCGCTCGGACGCGCACACCGAGCTGCTGCGCCAGCCGCATCAACGGGTGCGGCTGGCGCCGCTGTCGGAGGCGAGCGTCGGCGAACTGCTCGCCGCCCAGGCCGGCCGGGCCCTGCCGGACCTCGTGTGCGGCGCCTACCACCGGGCCACCGCCGGCAGCCCCTTGCTCATCCACGCCCTGCTGGACGACAGCGCCGGCCTCGGCCCCGAGATCGGCCCGCCCGTGGCCGGCGCCGCCTACCGCCAGGCCGTGCTGTCCCTGCTGCACCGCGGCGGGGCCGCCCAGGTCCGCGTCGCCCGGGTCCTGGCGGCGCTCGGCACCCTCGCGCAGACCGTCTCCGTCGCGGAGCCGGCCGGCACCACGCCCGCCGGCGCCCAGGAGGCCGTCGCCGTCCTCAACTCCTCCGGGCTGCTGGACGGTCACGCCTTCCGGCACCCCACCGCCGCCGCGGCCGTCCTGGAGGACATGGATCCCACCGCCCGCACCGAGCTGCACGGCCGGATCGCTCACCTGCTGTATCGTTCCGGCGCTCCCGCCGTCGAGGTGGCACGGCATCTGCACGCCGCCGGCCTGGTCCCGGCGCGCTGGGGCGCGGGCGTGCTGCGCGCCGCCGCGGAACAGGCGCTGGCCGCCGACGACGTGGAGCGCTGCACCGACTACCTCGGCATGGTCCTGCGCGTCTGCGCCGACGAAGGCGAACGCCACGCGCTGTCCGTGGCCCTGGCCCGCGCCCAGTGGCGTACCAACCCGGCGGCGGCCGGCCCCCATCTGGAGCCGCTGCGCGACGTCGCGCTGGACGGCGGGCTGAGCATGCGGGACACCGCCACCGTCCTGCGGTATCTGCTGTGGCGGGGCGACACCGAGCTGGCGGCCAAGGCCGTGGCCACGCTCGTGCACGCCCAGTCGTCCGCCGACGCGCAGATCGTCGCGGAGGTGGAGTTCGTGCGGCAGTGGTTCTACGGCGTGGCGCTGCCCGGCAAGGCCGCACCGGCCGCCGGCCCCGTCCCGCGTCCCCGCCCGGTGCGCGCCGACGGCGGCGGACTGGCCGCGCGGGTGGCGGCGCTCGTCGGCGGCGAGGCCACCGACGAGTCCGCGGCGGCCGTCGCGCAGGCCCTGCAGGGACACCAGCTGGACCACCTCAACCTCGAACTGGTGGCGATGTCGCTGCTGGCGATCGCCCACGCGGACCGGCCCGCGATCGCCGCCGAGGCCTGTGACGGGCTGCTGGAGTGCGCCGCGGAGCGCGGGGCGACGACCTGGCAGGCATTGCTCGGCTCCATCCGGGCCGAGATAGCCCTGCTCCAAGGGGACGTGACCGCCGCGTCGCGCGGCGCGCTCGACGCGCTCGGCATCCTGGGCGCGCAGAGCTGGGGGGTGCTGATCGGCCTGCCGCTGTCGACGGCCATCTCGGCGCACACCGCCACCGGCTCCCACGCCGAGGCCGAGGAACTGCTCAAGCACGATGTACCGGAACCCATGTTCCGCACCGTGTTCGGCATCCAGTACCTGCGGGCCCGCGGCCACCACTACCTCGCCACCGACCGGCCGTTCGCGGCCCTGGGCGACTTCGAGACCTGCGGCCGGCTGCTCCGCGAGGGCAATCCCAGCCTGCAGAAGGGCATCCCCTGGCGGTCCGACCTGGCCCTGGCCAATCTGCGGATCGGCAAGGCCCGTACGGCCCGCGAGTGGGCCGAGGAGCAGTTGCGGCTGCCGGGCGGGTACAGCTCCCGGGCCCGGGCCACGGCCCTGCGGCTGCTGGCCGCGACCAGCAAGCCGCACCGCCGGGCCTCGCTGCTGCGCGAGACGATCGACCTGCTCAAGACGTCCGGCGACCGCTACGCGCTGGCGCAGGCGTACGCCGACCTGTCCGCCGCGCACTACGAACTCGGCGAGTACGCCCGGGCCCGGCTGGTGGCCCGGCGGGCCGCCCGGGAGGCCGAGGCCTGCCGGATCGAGTCGCCGGTCGACGCGCACCTGCTGGAGGACCCCGTACGGCCCGAGGCCGCCGAGTCCGAGGACGGCCCGGCCATCCTCAGCGACGCCGAGTGCCGGGTCGCCGGGCTGGCCGCGCTCGGCTACACCAACCGGGAGATCAGCGCCCGGCTGCACGTCACCATCAGCACGGTGGAGCAGCACCTCACCCGGGTCTACCGCAAGCTCCAGGTGGCCAGCCGGGCGGAGCTGCCGTCGAAGATGCTGGAGCACCGCATCCCCAAGCTGTCGGACCGCTGGGCCGGCACCCACACCTCGGCGGGCTGAGCGGCCCGCGGCGCCCGGCCCGAGGAGAAGCGCGGCACACGGCCCCACCGGGAGGTCTCCGGCGGGGCCGCGTGCCGTGCGCCGCACGGTCAGCCGAAGCTGCCGAGTTCGTCGTCCAGGATGCCGAACAGCTCGTCGGCCGTGGCCGTCTCCAGCCCCGTCCCGCCGGTCGGCGCGGTGCCGCTCTCCCGCCACTCGCCGGTGCCGTCCCAGCGGGCGGTGAGCGTGCGCAGCCGGGCCGCCACCCGGGCGCGCTGCTCCTCGTCCAGCGCCGGCGAGTCCAGCGCGGTCCCCAGCACCTCCTCCAGGCGCACCACTTCGGCCTCGACGTCGACGGCCGGCTCGGCGGCGCGGTCGCCGCCCAGCTCCGTGAACAGGTGCCGGGCGAGGGCGTCGGAGGTCGGGTAGTCGAAGGTGAGCGTGGTGGACAGCCGCAGACCGGTGTCCGCGCCGAGCCGGTTGCGCAGCTCCAGCGCGGCCAGCGAGTCCACGCCCAGGTCGCCCAGGGAGCGCTGGGGGTCGACGGCGCTGCCGGAGGTGTGGCCGAGGACGTCGGCGACGTGCCCGCACACCGTTTCCACCAGCAGGTCCAGGGCGTCGGCGGCGCCGAGGCGGGCCAGCCGGTCCGGCAGCGGCTCGACGGCCGCGGGTGCGAGGGGGGCCGCCGGACGGGCGGGGCGCCGGACGGCTGCGGGGGCGAGGTTCCGTACCAGTGCGGGGGCGTCCTCGGTGACCCGCACGCGCACCGGCAGCAGCAGGGCCCGGTCGGCGGCCGGCGCCGGCGCGGCGCTCAGCGCGCGGTCGAACAGGGCCAGGGCGCGGTCGGCGGACAGCGGCAGGATGCCGTCGCGGGCCAGCCGGCGCAGCTCCGTCTCGCCGAGCCCGGCCGCCATGCCCTCCCCCGTGTCCCACAGTCCCCAGCCCAGCGAGAGGGCGGGCAGCCCCTCGGCGCGCCGCCGGGCGGCCACGGCGTCGAGGAAGGCGTTCGCGGCCGCGTAGTTGGCCTGGCCCGCCGCGCCCAGGGTGCCGGCGGCGGAGGAGAACAGCACGAACGCGGCGAGGCCGAGGCCGCGGGTCAGCTCGTGCAGGTGCCAGGCGGCGTCGGCCTTGGGCCGCATGACCGCCTCCAGCCGCTCGGGGGTGAGGTCGGTGACCAAGCCGTCGTCCAGGACGCCCGCGGCGTGCACGACGGCGGTCAGCGGGTGCTCGTCCGGCACGGACGCCAGCAGGCCGGCGAGCGCGGTCCGGTCGGTGACGTCACAGGCGGCCACGGTCACGCGTGCGCCCAGGGCCGCCAGGTCGTCCAGGGCGCCGGGCTCGGGCAGCCGCCCGCCACGGCCGGCCAGCAGCAGGTGCCGCACCCCGTGCCGGGTCACCAGATGCCGGGCCAGCAGCCGCCCGAGGCTCCCGGTACCGCCGGTGACCAGAACGGTCCCCTCCGGGTCCAGGACGGTTTCCGGGGCGGTGCGCTCCGGCTCCGGACCGGTGACGCGGGTCAGCTCCGGGACGTACACCGTGTCGGCGCGCAGGGCGAGTTCGGGGGCGCCGGTGGCCACGGCGGCCGCGAGGACGGCGGCCGAGGCGGGGTCGCCGTCGGTGTCGACGAGGACGAAGCGGCCCGGGTGCTCGACCGCGGCCGACCGCACCAGGCCCCAGATCACGGCCTGCGCCGGGTCGGGTACGTCGCCGGCGTGGACGGCTACGGCGGACCGGGTCGGCACCACCAGCGGCGCGCCGTCCGGTGCGCCGGCGAGGTGCTGTCGTAGCGCGGCGAGGGTGCGTACGGCGGTCGCGCGGGCCGCCGCGGGCGGTTCGGTGCCGGGAGCGGGGTCCGTGGTGAGGATGCGGGGCGCGGGTGCCGGGCCGCCCTCGGGGACCGGCAGTTCGGTCCACCGCACGCCGAACAGCTCACCGGGCTCCGGCGCGGCCGCGTTCAGCTGGTCGGCGGTCACCTGGCGGATGCGCAGCGCGGCCACCTCGGCCACGGGGGCGCCCGTGCCGTCGTACAGGCGCAGGGTCATGTGGTCGGTGCCGTGCGGGGTCAGCCGCAGCCGCACCGCCGTGGCACCGGTCGCGTGCAGGGTGACGCCCTCCCAGGAGAAGGGCAGGGTGAGGACGGTCGGGTCCTGGCCGTCGAGCAGGTCGATGGCGTGCAGCGTGGAGTCGAGCAGCGCCGGGTGCAGCGCGAAGCCGTCGGCCGCGGCGGGCTCGGGCAGGACGAGTTCGGCCCAGACCTCCGCGCCGAGCCGCCACGCGCCGCGCAGGCAGCGGAACAGCGGGCCGTAGGCGTAGCCCTGCGCGGCCAGGTGGTCGTAGGTGCCGGTGACGTCCACGGGTACGGCGCCGGCGGGCGGCCAGTCGGTCACGGCGAGGGGTTGCGGTGCGGTGTGCGGGGCGAGGACGCCGGTGGCGTGCCGGGTCCACTCGCCGTCGGTGCCCTCGGGGCGGGCGTGCACGGTGAGCCGCCGGTGTCCGTCGGCGTCGGGGGCGGCGGCGGTCACCTGGAGGTGGACGGCGCCGTGCCCGGGCAGGACCAGCGGGCGTTCCAGGGTGAGTTCCGCGAGGTGCGGGCAGCCGGTGCGGTCGCCGGCCTGGACGGCCAGTTCGACGAAGGCGCTGCCCGGGACGAGGACGACACCGGCCACGGCGTGGTCGCCGAGCCAGGGGTGGGTGGCCAGGGAGAGGCGGCCGGTGAGCGTCGTCCGGTCGTCGTCGGCGAGGTCCAGGGCCGCGCCGAGCATCGGGTGCCCGGCCGGGGCCTGGCCGAGGCCGCCCGCGTCGGCGATCGTGCCGGGCTCGTCGTCCAGCCACAGCCGCCGCCGCTGGAAGGCGTAGGTGGGCAGGTCGGTGCGGCGGGCGCCGGTGCCGGCGAACACCCGCCGCCAGTCGACGGGCACCCCGCGCACGTGGGCGGTGCCGAGCAGGGCCGCGAAGGTCCGCTCCTCGTCCCGGTCGCGGCGCAGCGCCGGGACGAACGCCGACCGTTCGGCATCGGCGACGGCGTGCGCGCCCAGGGCCGTCAGGACGGCGTCCGGACCGAGTTCGAGGAAGGTGCGCACCCCGTCGGCCTCCAGCGCGCGGACGCCGTCGCCGAAGCGGACCGTCTCGCGGACGTGCCGCACCCAGTATTCGGGGTCGCACACCTCGTCCTCGCCGGCGAGCGCTCCGGTCAGGTTGGAGACGAGGGGGATCGCGGGCGGCTCGTAGCGCAGTTCCCGGGCGGTCTTCTCGAACTCGGCGAGCATCGGGTCCATCAGCGGGGAGTGGAAGGCGTGGCTGACCCGCAGCCGCCTGGTGCGGCGGCCGGGGAAGGCGGCGGCGACCGCGGCCACGGCGGCCTCGGTGCCGGAGACGACGACGGCGCGGGGCCCGTTGACGGCGGCGACGGACACCTCGGGACCGAGGTGGGGCAGCACCTCGTCCTCGGTGGCGTCGACGGCGAGCATCGCGCCCCCGGCGGGCAGCGCCTGCATCAGCCGGCCGCGCGCGGTGACCAGCCGGGCGGCGTCCGCCAGGTCCCAGACCCCGGCGACGTGCGCGGCCGTCAGCTCGCCGATGGAGTGGCCGGCCAGCCGGTCCGGGCGTACGCCGTAGGACTCCAGCAGCCGGTACACCGCGGTCTCCACGGCGAACAGGGCGCTCTGGGTGTAGAGGGTGTGGTCGAGCAGGCCGGCGTCCTCGGTGCCGGGCTCGGCCCACATCACCTCGCGCAGCGGGCGGTCGAGGTGGGCGTCGAGTGCCCGGCAGACCTCGTCGAGCGCGTCCCGGAACGCCGGGTGGGCGGCGTACAGGCCCCGGCCCATGCCGGGGCGCTGGGCGCCCTGGCCGGTGAAGAGGACGGCCGTCTTGCCGCCCGCGGGCCGGCCGCGGACCACGGCGTCGGAGGCGGTGCCGTCGGCGAGCGCGGCGAGCGCGGCGAGGAGTTCGTCCTCGTCGCGGGCGACGACGGCGGCCCGGTGGGTGAGGGCGGCGCGGCCCGTCGCCAGGGAGCGGGCCAGGTCGGGCAGCGGGCGGCCGGCGACCGCGCGCAGCCGGGCGGCCTGGGCGGCCAGCGCCTCGGGGGTGGCCCCGGAGACGACGAGCGGCAGCAGCGGGGCCGAGGCGGGGCCGGGGGCCGATGCGGGTTCCTCGGCGGGTGCCTCCTCGATGATGGCGTGGACGTTGGTGCCGCTGATGCCGAAGGAGGAGACGCCGGCCCGGCGCGGCCGGCCGGCGGCCGGCCACTGCCGTTCCTCGGTCAGCAGCCGTACGTTCCCCGCGTCCCAGTCGACCTGGGACGACGGCTTGTCCACGTGCAGGGTCCGCGGCAGGACGCCGTGGCGCATCGCCATGACCATCTTGATGATCCCGGCGACACCGGCGGCGGCCTGCGTGTGCCCGATGTTCGACTTGACGGAGCCCAGCCAGAGCGGCTGCTCGCGGTCCTGGCCGTAGGTGGCCAGCAGCGCCTGCGCCTCGATCGGGTCGCCCAGCGTCGTCCCCGTGCCGTGCGCCTCGACGGCGTCCACGTCGGCCGGGGTGAGCCCGGCGGCGGTGAGCGCCTGCCGGATCACCCGCTGCTGCGAGGGACCGTTCGGCGCGGTGAGGCCGTTGGAGGCACCGTCCTGGTTCACGGCGGAGCCCCGCACCACGGCCAGCACCGGATGCCCGTTGCGGCGGGCGTCGCTCAGCCGCTCCAGCACCAGCATGCCGGCGCCCTCGGACAGGGCCGTGCCGTCCGCCGCGTCGGCGAAGGACTTGGCGTGGCCGTCGGCGGCCAGATTGCGCTGCCTGCTGAAGTCCACGAACGTGTCGACGGTCGACATCACGGACACCCCGCCCGCCAGCGCCAGCGTGCACTCGCCCTGCCGCAGCGCCTGCGCGGCCAGGTGCAGCGCCACCAGGGACGACGAGCACGCCGTGTCGACCGTGAGCGTCGGGCCCTCCAGGCCGAGGGCGTAGGCGACCCGGCCGGAGGCCACGCTGCCGAGGCTGCCGTTGCCGAGGTGGTCGCGCACGGCTTCGGGGACGCGGCGCAGCCGGCTGCCGTAGTCGTGGTACATGACGCCCGCGAAGACGCCGGTACGGCTGCCGCGCACGGAGTGCGGGTCGATGCCGGCCCGCTCCAGCGCCTCCCAGGACGTCTCCAGCAGCAGGCGCTGCTGCGGGTCCATGGCCAGGGCCTCGCGCGGGCCGATGCCGAAGAAGTCGGGGTCGAAGTCGGCGGCGTCGTACAGGAATCCGCCGGACCGGGTGACCGAGTGGCCGGCCTTGCCGGGCTCCGGGTCGTACAGGCCGTCCAGGTCCCAGCCGCGGTCGGCGGGGAAGGCGCCGATGCCGTCGGCGCCGTCGGCCAGCAGCCGCCACAGCTCCTCGGGGGTGGCGACGCCGCCGGGGTAGCGGCAGGCCATGGCGACGATGGCGACCGGCTCGTCCGCCTCCCGCGCGGTGACGTCGGCGGTGGACCCGTCGTCCTCGCCGAACAGTTCCGTCCTGAGGTGGGCGACGAGCGCGCCCGCGTCCGGATAGTCGAAGACCAGGGTGGCGGGCAGGCGCAGGCCGACCGCGGTGCCCAGCCGGTTGCGCAGTTCCACCGCCGTCAGCGAGTCGAACCCGGACTCGCGGAAGGAGCGGCGCGGGTCGAGCGTCATGTCGCTGCCGTGGCCGAGCACGGCGGCGACCTGGGTGCGGACCAGCTCCAGGAGGGCCGCGTCGCGTTCGGCGGGGCCGAGGGCGGCGAGCCGGCCGGCGAGCGGGACCAGGTCCGCGCGGGTGGCCGCGGTGCGGCGGGCGCGGGCGGGCACCAGGCCGCGCAGCACGGCCGGGACGTCCGCGGCCCGGCGCAGCACGGCCGGGTCCAGGCCGACCGGGAGCAGCAGCGGCTCGGCGGCACCCAGGGCGGCGTCGAGCAGGCGCAGCCCCTCCTCGGTGGACAGCGGACGGACGCCCGCGCGGGCCATGCGGGCCACGTCGGCGTCGGTGAGGTGCGCGGTCAGGCCGGTGCGCTGCTCCCAGAAGCCCCAGGCCAGCGCGTGTGCGGGCAGGCCGTGGTGGGTGCGGTGGGCGGCCAGCGCGTCGAGGAAGGCGTTGGCGGCGGCGTAGCCGGACTGGCCCGCGCCGTCGACCGTGCCGGCGGCGGAGGAGAACAGCACGAACGCGGCGAGGCCGAGGTCGCGGGTCAGCTCGTGCAGGTGCCAGGCGGCGTCGGCCTTGGGCCGCATGACCGCTTCCAGCCGCTCGCCCGTCTGGTCGGTCACCAGGCCGTCGTCCAGGACGCCGGCGAGGTGGAAGACGGCGGTCAGCGGGCGGTCCTGCGGTATCTCGCCGAGGAGGTGGGCCAGTTGGTCGCGGTCGGCGGCGTCGCAGCGGGCCACGACGACCTCCGCGTCCAGGCCGGCGACGTCCCCGGCAGCGGTGCCGCTGCGGCCGGCCAGCACCAGTCGGCGGACGCCGTGCTCGGCGACCAGGTGCCGGGCGACCAGGGCGCCGAGCACGCCGGTACCGCCGGTGATGAGCACGGTGCCGTCCGGGTCGAGGGCCGGCGTCTGTCCTCGCGGGATGGCACGGGCGAGCCGGGGCACGCGCACGGTGCCGTCACGCAGCGCGAGCTGGGGTTCACCGCTTGCCGCGGCGGCGGCCACGGCGGCGGCGACGGCGCTCTCCGAGCCGCCCTCGTCGGCGTCGACGAGCACGAACCGCCCGGGGTGCTCCCCCTGGGCCGCGCGGACCAGGCCCCACACCGCGGCGCCCGCCAGGTCGGTGACGTCCTCCTCTCCGGCCGCCACTGCGCCCCGGGTCAGGACCAGCAGCCGGGCGGCGGCGGTGCGTTCGTCGGCCAGCCAGTCCTGTACGGCGGTCAGCACGCGCTCGGCCGCCCGGTGCGTGCCGGCGCCCGGGCCGTCGCCGCCGGCGGGCAGCACCGCCCACGCGGGAACGGTCTCCGGCAGGGCCGGGTCCCGGGCGTCCAGGACGGTGTACTCCGGCGCGGGAGCCTCGGGTACGGGCAGGGCCGGCCAGTCCAGCCGGTACAGGGCGTCGGTGCGGGCGGCGGCGGTGAGCGCGGCCGGGTCGACGGGCCGGGAGACCAGGGACTCGACCTCGGCGACCGGGGCGCCGGTGGGGTCGGCGAGCTGGAGGGCGAGCGCGTCCTTGGTGCCGTGCAGCCGGACCCGCAGGGCGGTGGCACCGGCCGCGTACAGCGAGACGCCGGTCCAGGAGAAGGGCAGCCGGGCGGTGTCCTCACCGCCGGAGGTGAGGCCGTCGGCGTGCAGCGCGGCGTCGAACAGGGCCGGGTGCAGGGCGAACCCATCGGCTTCGCCGGGGAGTTCGACCTCGGCGAAGGTCTCGTCGCCGCGCCGCCAGAGCGCGCGCAGCCCCTGGAAGGCGGGCCCGTAGTCGTAGCCGAGGGCCGCCAGGCGGTCGTAGGCGTCCTCGGCCGGTACGGGCTCCGCGCCCGGCGGCGGCCAGGCCGCGAGGTCGAAGGCGGGAGTGGCGGCCCGGGGGGCGAGCAGGCCGGTGGCGTGCCGCGTCCAGGCGGTGTCGTCGGCGCCCTCGGGGCGGGAGTGGACGGTCAGCGCGCGGTGCCCGGTGTCGTCGGCGGCGGCCACGTGCAGCTGGAGCTGGACGGCGCCGCGCTCGGGCAGGACCAGCGGTGCCTGGAGGGTGAGTTCGGCCAGGTGTCCGCAGCCGAGCCGGTGGCCGGCGCCGAGGGCCAGTTCGACCAGGGCGGTGCCGGGCAGCAGGGGGGTGCCGGACACGGCGTGGTCGGCCAGCCAGGGTGTGGTGGCGGTGGCGAGCCGGCCGGTGAGGACGGTGCCGCCCTCGGCGACCGGGACGGCGGCGCCCAGCAGGGGGTGGCCGGTGGTCTGGAGGCCGGCGGCGGTGACGTCGCCGCCGCCGGCGGACCGGCCCAGCCAGTACCGCTCGCGCTGGAAGGCGTAGGTGGGCAGGTCGGCGGTGCGGACCGGCAGGCCGTCGAAGACCGGTGCCCAGTCCACCGGGAGGCCGGCGACGAAGGCCTCGCCGAGGGCGGTCAGCAGGCGCTCGGTGCCACCGTCGTCGCGGCGCAGGGAGCCGAGGCCGGTGACGGTGGCGCCGGCGGTGTCGGCGGTCTCCTCGACGCTGTGCAGCAGCACCGGGTGCGGACTGCACTCGACGAACACGCCGTACCCGGCGTCGAGCAGGGTCCGGGTGGCCGGTGCGAACAGCACGGTCTGCCGGAGGTTGGTGTACCAGTAGCCGGCGTCCAGGCCGGTGGTGTCGAGGCGGGCGCCGGTGACGGTGGAGTAGAACGGCACCTCGGCGGGCCGGGGCCGGATGTCCGCCAGGTCGGCGAGCAGCCGCTCCCGGATCGACTCGACGTGCGCGCTGTGCGAGGCGTAGTCCACGGGGAGCCGTTTGGCGCGGTCGCCGCCGGCCACGATGGTCGCGCGGAGGGCGTCGAGGGCGTCGGCGTCGCCGGACAGCACCACGGAGGAGGCGCCGTTGACGGCGGCCACCGAGACCCGGCCGTCGTAGGCGGCGAGGAGGTCGCGGACCCGGTCCTCGGGCAGGGCCACGGACATCATGCCGCCGCGGCCGGACAGTTCCCGGGCGATGGCCTGGCTGCGCAGGGCGACCACGCGGGCGCCGTCGGCGAGGGAGAGCGCGCCGGCCACGCAGGCGGCGGCGATCTCGCCCTGGGAGTGGCCGACGACGGCGGCGGGCCGGATGCCGTGGGCGCGCCACACCTCGGCGAGGGACACCATGATGGCCCACAGCACGGGCTGGACGACGTCCACGCGGTCCAGCGGCTGCCGGGCCCGTACGGTCTCGAGGAGGTCCCAGTCGGTGACGGGGGCGAGGGCGGCGGCGCAGTCGGCCATGCGCGCGGCGAACACCGGTGAGGTCTCGAGGAGGTCGGCGGCCATGCCGGCCCACTGGGAGCCCTGGCCGGGGAAGACGAAGGCGATGCGGGACTCCCCGGCCGGCCGGCCGCGCACCACGTCCGGCGCGGTGTCCTCGCCCTCGGCGAGGGCGGTCAGGGCGGCGGTCAGGGCGGCCGGGCGGGCCGCGGTGACGACGGCCCGTTCGTCCAGCGCGGCGCGTGCGGTGGCAAGGGTGTGGGCGATGTCGGGGACGGGGTCGGCGGTGGTGGCGAGGTGGTCGAGGAGGCGGCGGGCCTGGGCGGCCAGTCCCCGGGCGCCGTTGCCGGACAGCACCAGCGGGAGCGGGCCGGTCCAGGCGGGGTCCGCGGCGCGGGGCTCGGTCTCGGGGGCGGCCTCCACGATGACGTGGGCGTTGGTGCCGCTGATGCCGAAGGAGGAGACGGCGGCGCGGCGCGGCTCGCCGTCGGCGGGCCAGTCGCGGGCCTCGCGGAGCAGTTCGACGGCGCCCGCCTCCCAGTCCACCTGGGTGGTGGGGCGGTCGGCGTGCAGGGTCCTGGGGAGCCGGCCGTGCCGCATGGCCATCACCATCTTGATGACGCCGGCGACTCCGGCGGCGGCCTGCGTGTGCCCGATGTTGGACTTGACCGAGCCCAGCCACAGCGGCTCGGCCCGGTCCTGGCCGTAGGTGGCCAGCAGCGCCTGCGCCTCGATGGGGTCGCCGAGCGGGGTGCCGGTGCCGTGGGCCTCGACGGCGTGCACCTGGTGCGGTTCGAGGCGGGCGTTGGCGAGGGCGGCGCGGATGACGCGCTGCTGGGAGGGGCCGTTGGGGGCGGTCAGGCCGTTGGAGGCGCCGTCCTGGTTGACCGCGGAGCCGCGCACCACGGCCAGCACGCGGTGGCCGTTGCGGCGGGCGTCGGAGAGCCGCTCCAGCAGGAGCAGGCCGGCGCCCTCGCCCCAGCCGGTGCCGTCGGCGCCGTCGGCGAAGGACTTGCAGCGGCCGTCGAGGGCGAGGCCGCGCTGGCGGGAGAAGTCGATGAAGGTGTCCGGGGTGGACATGACGGTCACGCCGCCGGCCAGGGCGAGGGTGCACTCGCCGGTGCGCAGGGCCTGCACGGCGAGGTGCAGGGCGACCAGGGAGGAGGAGCAGGCGGTGTCGACGGTGACGGCGGGCCCTTCGAGGCCGAGGAGGTAGGAGACGCGGCCGGAGGCGACGCTGCCGAGGTTGCCGTTGCCGAGGTAGCCCTCGACGCCCTCGGGGACCTCGGTGAGCCAGCTGCCGTAGTCGTGGTACATGACGCCGGCGTAGATGCCGGTGCGGCTGCCCTTGAGGGTGTGCGGGTCGATCCCGGCGCGTTCGAAGGCCTCCCAGGCGGTCTCCAGCAGCAGCCGCTGCTGCGGGTCCATGGCGAGGGCCTCGCGCGGGCTGATGCCGAAGAAGCCGGGGTCGAACCGGGCCGCGTCGTACAGGAATCCGCCTTCGCGGACATGGGTGCGGCCGGGGGTGTCGGGGTCGGGGTCGTAGATGCCCTCGACGTCCCAGCCGCGGTCGTCGGGGAAGTCGCCGACGGCGTCCGTGCCCGTGTCGACCAGCTGCCACAGCTGTTCGGGGGTCTGTACGCCGCCGGGGTAGCGGCAGCTCATGGCGACGATCGCGACGGGCTCGTGCGCCGCCTCGGTGATCCGGTCGTTCTGCACGCGCAGCCGCTCGTTCTCGAGCAATGACTCGCGCAGCGCCTCGACGATCTGCTCGACGGATGTGTCCACGGTCGGTGTCGCTCCCTGCTGGCTCGGCGGCGCTGGTGACGCGGTGGCGGGTGCGCCGGGTGCGGATGGCCCGGTGCCGGACGCGGCGCGTCGTCCGGCACCGGGTGGGGTCACTGGGGGGCGCTGCGGTCGAGCGCGGCGCGCACCAGGTCGGCGACGGCCATGGTCCTGATGTCCCTGGCCGGTTCGGCGGGGGCGGGGTCCGCGGCGGGCCCGGACAGTTTCAGCAGGCTGTCCAGCAGACCGGCGGCGCGGAGGCGGGCGACGGGGATGCGGGAGATCAGGGCGCGCACCTCGTCGTCGTCGCCGGGCGCGGCCGGCTCGGGCTCCGGGCGCAGCCGCTCGAGGAGGTGGCCGGCGAGGGCGGCCGGGGTGGGGTGGTCGAAGATGAGGGTGGAGGGCAGGCGCAGTCCGCTGGCCGCGCCCAGACGGTTGCGCAGTTCGACGGCGGCGAGCGAGTCGAAGCCCAGTTCGGTGAAGGCACGGCGCGGTTCGACTGCGGCGGGCCCGGAGTGGCCGAGGACGGCGGCCACTTCGGTGCGGACCGTTTCCAGCACGGTGTGTTCGTGGTCGGCGGCGGGCAGGGCGGCCAGTCGTTCGCCGAGGGTGCGGGCGTGGTCGGCGCGGTCCGGGCGGGCGGTGGCGCCGGCCAGGGTCCGCAGCACGGCCGGGACGTCGTCGGCGCGGCGGCGCAGGGCGGCGGTGTCCAGCCGTACGGGGACCAGGGCCGGGGCGCCCGTGGCGACGGCGGCGTCGAACAGGTCCAGTGCCTCGTCCGGGTCGAGCGCGCCGATGCCGGTGCGTTCGATGCGCTGGACGTCGGCCGTGCCGAGCGCCGCGCCCATGCCGCCGCCGGACCACAGGCCCCAGGCGAGGGAGGTGACGGGCAGGCCGAGGGCGGCGCGCCGGGCGGCCAGGGCGTCGAGGAAGGCGTTGGCGGCGGCGTAGTTGCCCTGTCCGGAGGCGTCGAGGGTGCCGGCGGCCGAGGAGAACAGCACGAAGTGGGCGAGTTCCCTGTCCCGGGTCAGTTCGTGCAGGTGCCAGGCGGCGTCCGCCTTGGGCCGCAGGACGGTGTCCAGCCGCGCCGGGGTCAGCGAGCCGATCAGGGCGTCGTCGAGGACGCCGGCGGTGTGGACGACGCTGTCGACGGGGTGCGCGGTGAGCAGGGCGGCGAGCGCGGCGCGGTCGGCGACGTCGCAGGCGACGATGTCGGCCTCGGCGCCGAGGTCCGCGAGGCCGGCGCGCAGTGCGGCGGCGCCGGGCGCGTCGGGGCCGCGGCGGCTGGTCAGCACCAGGCGGGTGACGCCGTGCCGGGCGGCCAGGTGGCGGGCGACGAGGGCGCCGAGTCCGCCGGTGCCGCCGGTGACGAGGACGGTGCCCCACGGGCGGTCCGTGCCCTCGCCGTCGTCGGCGCGGACCAGGCGGGGCGCGTGGGCCGTGCCGTCCCGCCAGCGGACCTCGGGTTCCCCGGAGTCCAGGAGGGCGGCGAGGGCGGCCCGGTCGGGTACGGGCGCGTCGGGCGCGGTCCGGTCGACGAGGAGGATGCGGCCGGGGTCCTCGGCCTGCGCGGCCCGTACCAGCCCGTGCACCGCCGCGTCGGCGAGTGAGCCGCCGGTGAGGACCACGAGCGCCGAGCCGGCGTACCGGTCGTCGGCCGCCCATGCCTTGAGGACCTCCAGGGTGCGGCCGAGCGCGTCGCGCACGGCGCCGGGCACTTCTTCGGCGCGGGGCGTGGTGACGGGCAGGATCACCACGTCGGGCACCGGGGTGCCGAGTGCGTCCGGGCCGGGGCGGACGGGGACGCCGAGGCCGAGGTCGTCGTCGCCGAGGACCGCCCAGCTACGGCGGTCGGGGCGGCCGGCGGTCTCGGGCAGCGGTGTGTCGGTGACGGTGTAGAGGTGGCGGCGGCGCCGGGTGAGCCGGTCGGCGGTGACCGGCCGGGTGACGTAGGAGGCGACGGTGGCCAGGGGCCGGCCGTCGGTGTCCGTCAGCTCGATGCGGGTGCCGTCGGTGTGGCGGGTGACGCGGGCCCGGGCGGTCAGGGCCGATCGGGCGTGCGCGGTGACCCCGGTCCAGGCGAAGGGCAGCGCGACGCCGTCGGTGGGCCCGTCGGGTGCCGGCTCGCCGTCGAGCAGGGACGTGACGTGCAGGGCGGAGTCCAGCAGCGCGGGGTGCAGGACGTGCCGGGCGGCGTCCTGGCCCGCCGCCGCGGGCAGTTCCAGGTCGGCGAGGAGGGTGTCGCCGTCCCGCCAGGCGGCCCGGACGCCCCGGAAGACGGGGCCGTAGTCGTAGCCCTCGGTGTGCAGGCGCGGGTAGAGGCCGTCGACGTCGAGCGGGACGGCACCGGGCGGCGGCCAGGCGCCGGCCGCGGGCACGGGTGCGGGTGCGCCGTCGGAGTCGGTGAGGGTGCCGGTGGCGTGGTGGGTCCAGCCCTCGTCGGCGGCGGCCTGCTCGGCGCGGGAGTGGATCTCCACGGTGCCGTCGGCGCGGGCGGCGACCTGGAGGCGTACGGCGGTGTCGCCGGGCAGGGCCAGCGGGGCGTGCAGGGTCAGCTCCTCCAGGACGGGACGGCCGGTCAGGTGGCCGGCGTGCAGGGCGAGGTCGACCAGCGCGGCGCCGGGCACCAGGACCGTGCCCAGCACGGCGTGGTCGGCGAGGACCGGGTGGGTGGCGGTGGAGATCCGGCCGGTGAGCAGCACCCCGGCGTCGCCGGGCAGGTCCAGGCGGGCGCTGACCAGCGGGTGGCCTGCGGCGGCGAGCCCGTGCCCGGCGGCGTCGCCGGCGGTGACGGCGGGCGTGGGCAGCCAGTACCGGCGGTGCTCGAAGGCGTAGGTGGGCAGGTCGACCGGGCGCCCCGCGTAGTTCTCGTACAGCACGGCCCAGTCGACGTCGAAGCCCCGGGTGTGCACGGCGGCCAGGGCGGCGAGCAGGCCGGGGAGCTGGGCGGTGTCCTTGCGGGCGGCGGGCACGAAGGCGGTGTCCTCGGCGTCCGGCAGGCAGTCGGGGCCCAGGGCGGTGAGCACGGGCGCGGCGCCGAGTTCGAGGAAGGTGCCGGTGCCCTGCGCGGCCAGCGTCGCGACCGCGTCGGCGAACCGTACGGTGTCGCGGACCTGCCGCACCCAGTAGTCCGCGGAGCCGAGGTCGACGGCGGTGGCCGGGGCGCCGGTGACGGTGGAGACGATCGGCAGCGCCGGCTCGGCGGCCGGCAGGCCGGCCATGACGTCCCGGAAGGCGTCCAGCATGGGTGCCATGCGCGGCGAGTGGAAGGCGTGCGAGACGCGCAGCCGGCGGGTGGTGCCGAAGTGCGCGGCGACCTCGGCGACGGCGTCCTCGTCGCCGGAGACGACCACGGCGCGGGGGCCGTTGACGGCCGCGATCGCGCACCGCTCGCCGTCCACCAGCGCGGCGACCTCCTCCTCGGACGCCTGGACGGCGGTCATCGCGCCGCCCGCCGGCAGTGCCTGCATGAGCCGGCCGCGGGCCGCGACGGCGGTGACGGCGTCCGGCAGCGACCACACGCCCGCGACGTGCGCGGCGGCGAACTCGCCGACGGAGTGCCCGGCCAGCCGGTCCGGGCGCAGTCCGAAGGACTCCAGCAGCCGGTAGAGGGCCACCTGGGTGGTGAACAGGGCGGCCTGGGTGTAGGCGGTCTGTTCCAGGGTCTCGGGATCGTCGCCGAGGACGACCTCGGCGAGGGGGCGTTCGAGGTGCTTGTCGAAGAGCGCGGCGACGCGGTCGAAGTGTTCGGCGTAGACGGGGAAGGCGTCGTACCAGTCGCGGCCCATGCCGGGACGCTGGGCGCCCTGGCCGGAGAACAGGTAGGCCAGGCCGCCGTCGGTGGCGGAGCCGGTGACCAGCAGTCCGGGTGCCTCGGTGCCGTGGGCGAGGGCGTCGAGGGCGGTGGCGGCCCGGTCGGCGCCGGTGGCGAGGAGGACGGCGCGGTGCGGGTGGGCGGCGCGGGTGGTGGCGAGGGCCCGGCCGAGGTCGGCGGGGGCGGTGCCGGTCAGCTCCAGCAGCCGCCGGGCCTGGCCGCGCAGGGCCTCGGGCGAGCGGGCGGAGACGGGGAGGGCGAGTACGGGCGGGGCGGTGGCGGGGTCCGGCTCGGCGGGCTCGGGTGCGGGGAACTCCTCCAGGATGACGTGGGCGTTGGTGCCGCTGATGCCGAAGGAGGAGACGCCCGCGCGCCGGGGCCGGCCGGTCTCGGGCCACGGGCGCCGCTCGGTGAGCAGTTCCACGGCGCCGGCGCTCCAGTCGACCTGGTGCGACGGCGCGTCGACGTGCAGGGTCTTCGGCAGGACGCCGTGGCGCATCGCCATGACCATCTTGATGATCCCGGCGACTCCGGCGGCGGCCTGCGTGTGTCCCATGTTGGACTTGACCGAGCCCAGCCACAGCGGCTGGTCGCGGTCCTGGCCGTAGGTGGCCAGCAGCGCCTGCGCCTCGATCGGGTCGCCCAGCGTCGTCCCCGTGCCGTGCGCCTCCACGGCGTCCACGTCGGCCGGGGTGAGCCCGGCGGCGGTGAGCGCGGCGCGGATGACGCGCTGCTGGGAGGGGCCGTTGGGGGCGGTCAGGCCGTTGGAGGCGCCGTCGGAGTTGACGGCGGAGCCGCGCACCAGGGCCAGCACGCGGTGGCCGTTGCGGCGGGCGTCGGAGAGGCGTTCCACGACCAGCATGCCGGCGCCCTCGCCCCAGCCGGTGCCGTCGGCCGCGGCGGCGAAGGACTTGCAGCGGCCGTCCGCGGCCAGTCCGCGCTGCCGGGCGAAGTCCACGAAGGTGTCCGGTGTCGACATGACGGTGACGCCGCCGACCAGGGCGAGGTCGCACTCGCCCTGCCGCAGTGCCTGGGCCGCCAGGTGCAGGGTGACCAGCGAGGAGGAGCAGGCGGTGTCGACGGTGACGGCCGGTCCCTCCAGGCCGAGGGCGTAGGCGACCCGGCCGGAGACGACGCTGCCGAGGCTGCCGTTGCCGAGGTAGGCGGCGAGGTCCTCGGGGACCTCGGCGAGCCAGGTGCCGTAGTCGTGGTACATGACGCCCGCGAACACGCCGGTGCGGGAGCCGCGCAGCCGGTGCGGGTCGATGGCGGAGCGCTCCAGCGCCTCCCAGGACACCTCCAGCAGCAGCCGTTGCTGCGGGTCCATGGCGGTGGCCTCGCGGGGGCCGATGCCGAAGAAGCCGGCGTCGAACTCGGCCGCGTCGTACAGGAAGGCGCCCTCGCGGGTGTAGGTGCGGCCGGGGGTGCCCGGCTCGGGGTCGTACAGCGCCTCGGTGTCCCAGCCGCGGTCCGCGGGGAAGCCGCCGACCGCGTCGACGCCGTCGGCGACGAGCCGCCACAGGTCCTCCGGGGAGCGGACCTCGCCGGGGTAGCGGCAGCTCATGCCGACGATGGCGATCGGGTCGTCGTCCGGGGCGGTGCGGGCGGGGGCGGCGGCGGAGGTCTCCTCGGGGCCGGTGCCGAAGAGGGTGTCGTGGATGTGGGCGGCCAGGGCGCGGGAGGTGGGGTGGTCGAAGACGAGGGTGGCGGGCAGCCGCAGTCCGGTGGCGGTGTTCAGCCGGTTGCGCAGCTCGACGGCGGCGAGCGAGTCGAAGCCGAGGTCGGTGAAGGCGCGGCCGGGGTCGACGGCGGACGGGCCGTCGTGCCGCAGGACGGCCGCGACCTCGGTGCGCACGAGGTCGAGCAGGGCTCGGTCGCGGTCGGCGGCGGGCAGCGCGGCGAGCCGTCCGTCCGCGGCCGGCACGGCGGCGGTGCTCGCCGCGGCCCGGCGGACGGCCGGGCGGACGAGGCCGGTCAGCAGCGGCGGTACGCCGTCGGGACGGCGGCGGACGGCGGCGGTGTCGATCTCCACGGGCACCAGGTGGGGGGCGCGGGAGCGGACGGCGGCGTCGAACAGTTCCAGGGAGCGGGCGGCGGAGAGTCCGGGCACGCCGTAGGCGGCGATCCGCTGGCGGGCGGCGTCGTCCAGGGTGGCGCCCATGCCGGTGTCGGTGGCCCACAGGCCCCAGCCGAGGGAGGTGGCGGGCAGGCCGAGGGCGGCGCGGTGCTCGGCGAGGGCGTCGAGGTAGGCGTTGGCGGCGGCGTAGTTGCCCTGGCCGGCTCCGTCGAGGACGGCGGCGAGGGAGGAGAACAGCACGAAGTGGGCGAGTTCGCGGTCCCGGGTCAGTTCGTGCAGGTGCCAGGCGCCCAGGGCCTTGGCGTGGAAGACCTCGTCCACCATCGCGTCGGTGAGGGTCTCCACGACGCCGTCGCGTACGGTGCCCGCCGCGTGCACCACGGAGTCCACCGGGTGCCGCTCCAGCAGGCGGCGCAGCGCCTCGCGGTCGCCCGTGTCGCAGGCGGCGATCGTCACCTCGGCGCCGAGCGCGGTCAGTTCGGCGCGCAGCTCGGGTGCGGTGCCGCGGCGGCCGGCGAGGACCAGGCGGCGTACGCCGTGGGCGGTCACCAGGTGGCGGGCGAGGAGCGCGCCGAGGCCGCCGGTGCCGCCGGTGACGAGGACGGTGCCCCAGTCGGCGGCGGCCTCCTCGCCCGGGGGCCGCACGGTCAGCCGGGGCACGCTGAAGGCGCCGCCGGCCAGGGAGAGTTCGCTTTCGCCGGTGGCGAGGGCGCGGCGCAGGTCGGCCTCGGAGGGCAGCGTCTCGTGCTCGATGAGGACGTAGCGGCCGGGGTTCTCGGCCTGGGCGGAGCGGACCAGGCCGCGGACGGCCGCGTGGGCGGGGCTGCCGGGCGGGGTGACGACGACCAGCCGGGTGGCGGCGCGGCGTTCGTCGGTCTGCCAGGTGCGCAGCAGGCCGAGGACATGGCGGACGTGGGCGCGCGCCTGGCCGGCGTCGGCCTCCGCCGCGCCGGGGACGCGGTACACGACGGCGTCCGGGGCGGGCCCGTCCGCGGGCGGCTCGGTGGGGTCCGTGAGGACGGCGGTCCGCAGCGGCTCGGTGGTCGCGGGCCGGGGGTACGGCTGCCAGCCCACGGCGTACAGCACGTCCTGGTCCGGTACGGGGCGGGAGGCGAGGGCCTCGACGGCGGCCACCGGGGCGCCGGTGGGGTCGGCGAGGTGCAGGGCGATGGTGTCGCCGCCCGCGCGGGTGATGCGCACGCGCAGGGCGGTGGCGCCGGTGGCGTGCAGGGTGACGCCGGTCCAGGCGAACGGCACCAGCACCTCGGGGCGCGGCGGGGCGCCGAGGTCGGCGGCGTGCAGCGCGGCGTCGAGCAGCGCCGGGTGCAGGCCGAACGCGCCGGCGTCGGCGGCGTCGTCGTCGGGCAGGGCGACCTCGGCGTAGACGTCGTCGCCGTGCCGCCAGGCGGCGCGCAGGCCCTGGAAGGCGGGCCCGTAGTCGTAGCCCTGGCCGGCGAGGTCCGTGTACACGCCGGTGGTGTCCAGGGGCCGGGCGTCGCGCGGCGGCCACTCGGTGAGGGGGGCCGGGGCGGGCGGGGCGGTGGCGGTGAGGACGCCCGTGGCGTGCTGGGTCCAGGGCGCGGCCTCGTCCGCGCGGCTGTGGACGGTGACGGTGCGCCGGCCGGTGGCGTCGGGTTCGCCGACGGCGACCTGTACGGCGATGTCCTCCTCGGCGCGCAGCACCAGCGGGGCGCCGAGGGTCAGCTCCTCCAGGGTGCCGGCGCCGGCGTGGTCGCCGGCGCGCAGGGCGAGTTCGACGAAGGCGGTGCCGGGGAAGAGGACCCGGCCGGCGATGACGTGGTCGGCGAGCCAGGGCTGCGCGCGGGTGGAGAGGCGGCCGGTGAGGACGACGCCCTCGGCGCCGACGGCGACCACGGCCGCCAGCAGCGGGTGGCCGGCGGGGAGCTGGCCGAGGCCGGTGGCGTCGGTGCCGGTGCGCTGCTCCAGCCAGAAGCGGCGCCGCTGGAAGGGGTAGCCGGGCAGGTCGATCCGGCGTCCGCCGAGGCCGGCGAAGTGCCGCCGCCAGTCGACGGGGACACCCCGGGCGTGGGCGGCCGCCAGCGCGGCGAGGGCCTCGCGCGGCTCGGGACGCTCGCGCCGCAGGACCGGCAGGAACGCGGTGCCGGGTGCGTCGGTGCAGTCCGGGCCCATGGCGGACAGCACGGCGTCCGGGCCGACCTCCAGGAAGGTGCGCACGCCGGCGTCGGCGAGGGAGCGGACGGCGTCGTGGAAGCGGACCTGTGCGCGGACGTGCTCCACCCAGTACTCGGGGTCGCGCAGTTCGCCGGCGGTGACGGGGCCGCCGGTGACGGTGGAGACGATCGGCAGCTTCGGCTCGGCGTAGTCAAGGACGTGCGCGATCCGGCGGAACCCGGCCAGCATCGGTTCCATCAGCGGCGAGTGGAAGGCGTGGCTGACCCGCAGCCGCTTGGTGTCGTGGCCGCGCGCGGCGAGTTCGGCGGCGATCAGTTCCACGTCGGCGGCGTCGCCGGAGACGACGACGGCGGCGGGCCCGTTGACGGCGGCGATGCCGGTGCGCGCGGTGAGCAGGGGTGCCACCTCGTCCTCGGCGGCGCGTACGGCGACCATGGCGCCGCCCTCGGGCAGGGCCTGCATCAGCCGGCCGCGGGCGGCGACCAGGATCGTGGCGTCCTGGAGGCTGAGGACGCCCGCGACATGGGCGGCGGCGATCTCGCCGACGGAGTGCCCGGCGAGCTGGTCCGGGGTGAGGCCCCAGCTCTCCAGCAGCCGGTACAGGGCCACTTCCACGGCGAACAGGGCGGGTTGCGCGTACTCGGTGCGGTGCAGCAGCTCCGCCTCGGGGGTGCCGGGGCCGGCGAACAGGATCTGCTTCAGCGGCCGGGCGAGCTGGAGGTCGAAGTGGGCGCAGACGTCGTCCAGGGCGTCGGTGAACACCGGGTGGGCGGCCGCGAGTTCGCGGCCCATACCGGGGCGCTGGCTGCCCTGCCCGGTGAACAGGAAGCCGAGTTCGCCGTCGGCGCGCGGGGTGGGCGGGGTGGTCCCGGAGGCCAGGTCGGCGAGGGCGGCGCGGAGTTCGGCGCGGTCGGCGGCGACGAGGACGGCCCGGTCGGGCAGCGCGGCCCGGGTGGTGGCCAGCGAGTGGGCGAGGTCCAGCAGGCCGGCCTCGTCCGCCAGCGGCAGCAGGTCGGCGGCGCGGGCACGCAGGGCGGCCTCGCCGCGGGCGGACAGGGCGAACGGCAGCGGTGTCCCGGCGGGCGGTGCGGTGGTGGCGTCCGGGCCGGGCGCCTCGGGTTCGGGTCCAGGCTGTTCGAGGATGACGTGCGCGTTGGTGCCGCTGACCCCGAACGAGGACACTCCGGCCCGCCGGGGCCGGCCGGTGTCGGGCCAGGCGCGCGGCGCGGTGACGAGTTCCACGGCGCCCGAGGACCAGTCGACGTGCGGGGTGGGCGCGTCGACGTGGAGCGTGGCCGGTATCCGCCCATGCTCCATGGCGAGGACGGTCTTGATCAGGCCGGCGGCACCGGCGGCGGCCTGGGTGTGCCCGAGGTTGGACTTGACGGAACCGAGCAGCAGCGGCGCGCCGGCGGGCCGGTCCTGGCCGTAGGTGGCGAGCAGCGCGGTGGCCTCGATGGGGTCGCCGAGCCGGGTGCCGGTGCCGTGCGCCTCGACCACGTCGACGTCGGCGGCGGTGAGGCCGGCGTCGGCGAGCGCCCGGCGGATCAGCCGCTGCTGGGCGGTGCCGCTGGGCGCGGTCAGGCCGTTGGAGGCGCCGTCGGAGTTGACGGCCGAGCCGCGCACCAGGGCCAGCACCCGATGCCCGTTGCGGCGGGCGTCGGACAGCCGTTCCAGGACGAGCACGCCGACGCCCTCGGAGAATCCGGTGCCGTCCGCGGCGGCGGAGAACGCCTTGCAGCGCCCGTCGGGGGCGAGGCCGCGCTGCCGGCCGAAGGCGGTGAACACGCCGGGGCCGCCCATGACGGCCACGCCGCCGGCGAGCGCGAGCGAGGACTCGCCCTGCCTGAGCGAGCGGCACGCCAGGTGGACGGCGACCAGGGCGGCGGAGCAGGCGGTGTCGACGGTGACCGCCGGTCCCTCGGTGCCCAGCACATAGGCGATCCGGCCGGATATCACGCTGTTGGCGTTCCCGGCGAGGAGATAGGCGTCCAGGCCGTCCGGGGCGTCGTGCAGGCGCGGACCGTACTCCTGGATCTCGGCGCCGAGGAACATCCCGGCCGGGGTGCCGCGCAGTGCCGTGGGATCGATGCCGGCGTCCTCCAGGGCCTGCCAGGAGGTCTCCAGCACGAGCCGCTGCTGCGGGTCCATGCCGAGCGCCTCGCGCGGGCTGATGCCGAAGAAGTCGGCGTCGAACTCGGTGGCGGTGTCGAGGAATCCGCCGCTGCGCACATATGTGCTGCCGGGCACCTCGGGGTCCTCGTGGTAGAGGGCGTCCAGGTCCCAGCCGCGGTCCTGGGGGAAGCCGGTCAGCACCTCGCCGCCCTCGGTGAGCAGCCGCCACAGGTCGGCGGGCGAGTCGATGCCGCCGGGGAAGCGGCAGCCCATGCCGACGACGGCGACCGGCTCACCGGGGTCGTGGCCGGGAGCCGGCTCGGCGGGGGTGTCCGGGGTGCCGTGGACCTCGGCGAGCAGCCGGGCCGCGAGGTCCTGGACGGTCGGGCAGTCGTAGGCGAGGCCGACCGGCAGGTCCAGGCCGGTCAGCGCGGTCAGCCGCCGGTGCAGGTCGACCGCGGCGAGCGAGTCGAGTCCCTGCGCGGCGAGGGGCGCGGCCGGGTCGAGCGGGGCCGGCGTGCCCGGCCGGGCCGTCTCGATCGCCTCGGCCACGGCCGTGCGCACCAGGTCGGTCACCAGCGCGCGGTGCCGGGAGGGTACGGCCGTGGCGAGCCGTCGTGCCAGAGCTGAGTCGGATCCGGGCCCGTTCATCCACGCATCTCCACTTTCGGCCGACACCGGTTTTCCTCACCTTTTTCCACACCGTAGTGACGGCCCTCGAAAGGCCACACCCTTAACCACCCCTAGGGGTGGGCGGATTCGACGGCCCGGATGTTCCCGGGAGCGTGTCCGTCGAACGAACGGCGTACGTATGACAGGGAATCGAGCAGTTCCGCGGCGGTGACGGCGCGGGCCGGGCGTACGTCGGCGATGCCGGTCAGCGGCATCCTGCCGACGTCGGTCCAGGCCAGCCGGCCGTCCGCGGCGATATGACTCCGGCTGAATCCGGCGTTGTCCGGATGCAGGCAGTAGGGCACGTCGAGCAGTCCCTCGGCGAACGCCGTCAGCAGGGCCGTACCGAGGTCGTCGTCCAGCCCCAGTACGGCGTTCACCAGGGCGGACGCCTCGGCGTAGGTCTGGGTGCCGGTGGCGTCCAGCGGGGCGCGCGGGGTGCGGGCGGCGACCTCGGCGGCGTATTCCAGGGCGGCGACGTTCTCGGCCACCGTGGGAATGCGGCGGGATTCCGCGACGGTTTTCACGATGAGCCGTTCCGAGCCGCTGGCGACGGCGAGTTCGGCCGCTTTTCCGAGCAGCCGGTAGGCGCCCTGTTCCGTTTCCGGATACAGCCCCATGTAGGCGTAGACGACGACATGCCATTCGGTGTCCGGCAGATGCTCCGCGCACAGGCGGCGCAGCGCGGCCACCGCTTCGGCGTCCTGGCCGGGATGGGTCTGCTGGGCGTAACTGACGGAAATGCTGCGGATGCCGTGCCGGTGGAAGAACAGCGCCTCCAGCACGCTGACGGCGACGAGCAGGCTGGGCGGGCACAGCTGGCCGAGGACGCAGCCGCCGAAGGTCTCCAGGTGCGGTTCGGTGCCCGGCTCCCGGTGGGCGGCGAGCAGTTCGCAGGCGGCGGCCCAGTGGGCGACGGACGCGCGCAGCGGGACCCGGCCGTAGGGCAGGCAGTAGGAGACCGGGCCGCCCTCGGAGGCGTCCAGCCCCACGGCGGTCAGCGCCCGGAAGATGTCCTGCGGCGCGGCGGAGCCGTGCCGGACCTGGACCGGGAAGCCGGGTCCGTGGATGTCGTCGAGGACGCCAGCGGTGGTGGCCGCGTCGTGGCTCACGATCGGGTAGCCGTTGAGGGCCACGCCCTCCAGGACCGCCAGGCGCGCCGACTCCAGATCACCGACCCGGGTGTAGCTGTCCAGGGTGATGGTGCCGACGGTGGTCGCCCGCGCGTCGCGGGTGGCGAGCAGCCCGGCCCGCATCCGGCGCGGGCTGCTCATCCCCATCCGGGGCTGCACCACCAGGTGGCCGGCGTCGTGAGCCCGGCGCACGAACGCGCCGAACCCGCCGCCGGTCACACCAGGGCCCGCTGCGGCAGCTCGCCGAGCATCCGCCGGAAGGCGGCGACGCCCTCGGCGCTGTCGTCGAACACCGCGTCGTACCCGGCGGCGCGCAGCGCGGCCACCTCCTCGGCGCCCGAGGGCCCGGCGATGCCGAGCTTGCCGCCGATGACGGCGGGCACGGTGGCGAGGGCGGGGTGTTCGCGCAGCCGGGTGACGGTCCGCATGCCGTCGTGGTAGCCGTGGCCGTTGACGCTGCTGACCACGATGAGCACGGGGCGGTGCGCGAGGGCCTCGGCGATGAGCAGGTCCTCGGGGACGCAGGGGCCGAGGTTGACCACGCGGTGCCCGTGCTCCTCCAGCAGGAGCTGGAGGTAGACGAGGTTCCAGGTGTGGGAGTCGGAGATGCCGCCGGCCACCAGCACGGGCCGGGCGCCGGGGTCGGGGGTGGTCGGGAAGGGGCTCATCACAGGGCCTGTCCGTGGTCGTAGGTGCGGGTGTGCTCGATGCGGGAGACGGACACGAGGTCGTCGCCGCGTACGACGATCTCGGCGGGCGCGGGCCGGCCGAGGAACATCAGCAGGCTGGCCGTGGGGCCGTAGGCGCCGGCGTTGGGGACGGTGAGCAGGTCGCCCGGGGTGAGCGCGGGCAGCGGGACGTTCCGGCCGAGCAGGTCGCCCGGCGTGCACAGCGGGCCGGCCAGGCTCGCCGGGGTGCCGTCGGCGCCCACGGACTCGTGGGGTTCGACGGACACGGGCAGGATGCGGCCGAGGCCGGACATGCCGCCGAAGGTGTTGATGCCGGCGTCGAGGACGAGGTAGCGGTGGTCGCGGCTGTCCTTGACGTTGACGACGGAGGTGAGCAGGGTGCCGCTGTCGGCGACCAGGTAGCGGCCCGACTCGCAGGCGATCCGGGGGGCGCCGGAGCGCCAGCCGGGGAAGTGCTCGTCCAGCGTCCGGGCGAGGGCGTCGCGCAGCTCGCCGTAGACGGGCCGGGTGCCCTGGACGGCGTAGGGAGCGGCGAATCCGCCGCCGATGTCGAGGAAGCGGAAGGTGACGCCGAGGGCCCGCTGGAGGGCTGCGGCGGTGGCGATGGTGTGCCGGAACTCGGCGATCAGGCTCGCCTCGTCCTTGGCGTTGCTCAGCGGGAAGAAGTGCAGGCCGGCGACGCGGGTGCCGGGAATCTCGCGCAGTTCGGCGGCGAGGTCGGGCAGGGTCTCGCTGTCGAAGCCGAACTGCGAGGGCACGCCGGTCATGCGGATGCCGGTGGCCGCGGCGCCGGTGGCGTTGTTGACGCGGAGCAGGCAGTCGGCGGTCAGGCCCAGCCCGAGCGCCGTCTCGCCGATGCGGCGCAGGTCGCCGTGGGACTCGGCGGAGAACAGCCGCACGCCCCGGGTCAGGGCCTCGGTCAGTTCCCCGGTGGTCTTGCCGGGTCCGGTGAACAGGACGCGGTCGCCGGTGAACCCGGCGCGCAGCACGGCGTCGAGTTCGCCGACGGAGCTGATCTCGGCGCGGCAGCCGCCGGTGCGCAGCTCGCGCAGCAGTTCGGGGTGGGGGTTGGCCTTGGCGGCGTAGAACACCTCGACCTCGTCGGGCAGCGCGGCGAACAGGTCGTCGCGGGCCGCCGCCACCCGGTCCAGGTCGTAGACGTAGGCCGGGGTGCCGAAGCGCTCGGCCAGTTCGGCGGCGGTCACGCGGCGGGTGTGCCCGGCCGGTTCGGTGGCGGTCACGCGGTGGTTCCTTCCAGGAGGCGGGCGAGCGCCTTGCGGTCGTGCTTGCCGTGCGGTGTGAGCGGCAGTTCGCCGACGACCCGGCTCACGGCGGGCACCTTGGCGGGCTCCAGCCGCAGCGACAGTTCCTTCAGCAGGGTGTGCGGGTCGATGTCGCCCTCGGCGAACACCGCGAGCGGGCGGTCCTCGGCGGGCGGCAGGACGGCGGCGGCGCGGACGCCGGGGACGTCGGTGGCGGCGGCCTCGATCTCGGTGGTGCTCATGCGGACGCCCTTGTGCTTGAACATGTCGTCGCGGCGGCCCTCGTAGTACAGGAAGCCGTCCTCGTCGACATGGCCGAAGTCGCCGGTGTGCAGCCGCAGTCCGCCGCCGGGGACGGGGCGGAAGGCGCGGGCGGTCTGCTCCGGGGCCCGCCAGTAGCCGGGCATGACGTGCGGTCCCTCGACGACGATCTCGCCGGTCCGCCAGGGCGGCAGCGGCCGGCCCTCGTCGTCCACGACGAAGGCGCGGGTGCCGGGCAGCGGGCGGCCGACCGAGCCGGGCTTGGCGTCCTGGAAGGCGGGCGGCAGCACGGAGACGCGTTTGCACTCGGTCTGCCCGAACTGGACGACCACCTCGGCGCCGGGGAACGCCGTGCGCAGGGCGTCGGCGGTGGCCTTCGGCAGCGCGGCACCGGTGTTGGTGAACAGTCGCACCCGGGACTCGCGGGCCGGTTCGCGTTCGGCGAGGGCGCAGATCATGGTGGCCAGGGACGGCACGATCGGGACGACGGTGGCGCCGGTCTCCCGGATGCGGCGCAGCAGCACCAGGTCGGAGTCTCCGTCGGCGAGGACGAGTTCGCTGCGGCCGGCGGCGGTGAGCAGCACCTTGTACAGGCCGTAGTCCCAGGAGATCGGGAAGCGGCAGAACACCACGTCGTCGGGGCGGTAGCCGAGTTCGAGGTTGATGGCCTCGGTGGCGAAGACCATCCGGCCGTGCGGGCAGATCACCGCCTTGGGCGCGGCGGTGGAGCCGGAGGTGTAGACGAGGACGGCGATGTCGTCGGCGCCGACCGGGATTCCGGCGCCGCGGGCCCCGCGCTCGCGCAGCGCGGTGATCTCCCGCCAGGCCGGGCCGAGCCCGCGGACCGGCACCTCGCCGGCGAGGGCACCGATCCGGTCCACGGCCGTGTCGGCGACGATGATCAGCGAGGGCTCGGCGTTCTCCACCACCGCCCGCAGGTGGTAGTCCTTCATGCCGGTGTTCACGGGGACGAGGACCGCGCCGCACCGCGCGGTGCCGTACAGCAGCGCGACGAGTTCCCGGGTGCTGGGCAGCTGGACCAGGACCCGGTCGCCGGGGCCGATGCCGGCCGCCCGCAGCCAGGCGTCGACGGCGTGGCTGTGGGCGGCCAGTTCCCGGTACGTCCAGCGGCCCGCGGCGTCGGTGACCGCCGGTGCGTCGGGGCGCTCGGCGGTGGCCTCGTCGAGCAGGTCGTGCACCCGGGCGTCGGTGCGGGCCGGCACTGTCGGTTGACCGTTCACTGCGACTCCTGCCGCCTTTCGTGTGTGCCTCCGGCGGGCTGCCGCATGGCCGCGGCCCGGGAGGCGAGCTTCCTGCGGTCGGTCTTGCGGTTGGCGTTGAGCGGGAGGGTGTCCAGGTGGTGGTAGGCGCGCGGGACCACGGCGGCCGGCAGCAGCTCGCGCAGATGACGGGCGAGCCGGGCGGGCGGCACGGGCGTGCCGGTGTGGAAGACGGCGAGTTCCACGGTGCCGTCCACGGGCACCGCCACCGTCACGGCGTCCTCGACGCCCGGACAGGTGCGGGCGGCGGCGTCCACCTCGGCCAGCTCCACCCGGATGCCGTGCACCTGGACCTGTGCGTCCTTGCGGCCCAGGTAGTGCCAGCCGCCGCCGTCGGCGCGCCGGACCCGGTCGCCGGTGCGGTAGTAGCGCCGGCCGTCGCGCTGGAGGAACCGCCCGGCGTCGTCGGCCGGGTCGAGATAGCCGGGGGTCAACTGGGGTCCGGCGATGCAGAGTTCGCCTTCGTCGCCGGTGCAGGGCGCGCCGTCGGGGCCGAGCAGCAGGGTGTCGTGACCGGGGTGGACGGCGCCGATGGGCACCATGCCGTTCGGCTGCGGGCCGGGCGTCCAGCGCTGCGCGGTGATGGTGATGGTCAGCTCGGTGGGGCCGTAGAGGTTCTCCAGCGCGGCGCCCGGCGCGGCGGCGGCCCAGTCCTCGGCGTCCTTGCAGCCGAGCGCCTCTCCCGCGAAGAAGCTCCAGCGCAGCGAGGCTAGGGCGCCCGGTGCGAGCCCGCCGGTGCGGCGCACCAGGGTGATGGCGCTGGGTGTGGAGAACCACACGGTCATCCGCTGCTCGGCCACGAACTCCGGCAGGCGCGCGTAGGCCCGGGCCGGTACGGGGACGACGGTGGCGCCGGCGCCCCAGGCGCAGAACAGGTCGAACATCGCGCAGTCGAAGTTGAGGTCGAAGGTCTGCGAGAAGACGTCGTGCGGCCCGAAGTCGTAGCGCCGGTCGAGCAGGCCGAAGTAGTGGGCGGTGTTGGCGTGGGTGACCGGTACGCCCTTGGGCCGGCCGGTGGAGCCGGAGGTGAACAGCACGTAGGCGATGTCGGAGGGCCGGGCGGGCTGGGGCGCCTTCAGGGCGCTGTCCGGGTCGAGGGCGAGGGCGGGCATCGGGTGTGCGCCGGGCGCGAACAGTGTCGGCAGCCGCACACCGTCCTCGTGCAGCGCGGTCAGAGCGGGCAGGGCGTCGTCGTCGGCGAGCAGCGCGCCGACCCCGGCGGCCTCGATCATCCGCCGGGTGCGGGCGGCGGGGAAGGCGGGCTGGAGGGGAACGACGGTGACGCCGCTGTACAGGCCGGCCAGCAGCGTGGCGTACGCCGTGGGCCCCTTGCCGGCCAGCACCCCCACGGCGGGCGGCCGGCCGGGAAGCCCGGCGAGCAGCGAACCGGCCCGGACCAGGGCGCTCTCGTGCAGTTCGCGGTAGGTGAGGTCGACGCCGTCGGCGCGCAGCGCGGGCCGGTCGGGGGCGAGGGCCAGGCCGCGCGCGAACCGGCCGGACAGCGTGCCGTCCACGGTGGGGTCCACGGTGGCCGCCCCGTCAGCCCGCGGTGCTCTGCTGCAGCATGCCGCGCAGCGTGTCCCACAGCACACCGGCGGTGCGGAAGGTGTCCATGGTCAGCGCGCTGTCGCGGAAGCGGACCTGGTAGTCCTCCTCCAGCGTGCCGAGCAGCTGGACGGTGCCGAGGGAGTCCAGGCCGAGGTCCTTCAGGTCGGACTCCGGCGTCAGCTCCTCCTGCGGGGGGAGGAACGGCAGGAAGGGGCGGAGTATCTGTTCGAACCGGTCGTCCCACATGGGGGCCTCCAAGGAGTCGGGCGGGGTCAGGCGGCGCGGGTACGGCGCCGGGGGGTCATCGCCAGCCGCGGCTGGGCCGCGACGACGTCGAACTGGCGGGTCGTGCACGGCACCCGGCCGAACAGGCTGTCGGGTCCGGCGACGCACATCCGGCGGGCGCCGGCGTCCTTCAGGGCCGTGGTGACGCTCGGCCAGTCCATCGGGTGGTCGAAGCCGTCGAGGAGCATGGTGCGCAGTTCCTCGCCGGTGCGCAGCAGCCGGCCGTCCTGGTCGGCGACGACGGGCAGCCGGGGGTCGGCGAAGGTGTAGCGGGACACCACCTCGCGGGCGGCCTTCTCGCGCAGCGACGCGAACGCCGAGGCGTGCATGGGAGGCCGCATGGTGTACAGGGGGAGGCTGCCGAGGGCGCGCAGCCGCTCCTGGAACCAGGGCACGCGGTGTTCGGAGAGGGACACCATGTAGAAGCCGTCGTCGATGTGGCAGGAGATCTCGTGCCACTCCCCCGCCTCGTCCAGTTCGGCGAGGATCGCGTCGAGGCCGTCGCGCGGGGCGCGGACGAAGGAGAGGGTCACGATGTCCCGGTGCTCGACGGCGAAGTACTCCTCCAGGCAGCGGGCGATCTCCGCGGTGAGGCGGACGGCGTCGGGGAGTTCCAGGGCGCCGGTGTAGGCGAGGGCCGCCTTCTCGCCGAAGCTGGGCCCGGCGACGATGCCGGGCTCCACGCCGAGGTGTTCCTCCGCCCAGTGGGCGCAGGCCAGGCAGTTGAGGAAGAACGCGACCTGGGCGGCCTCGGAGTAGTCGCCCGGGGAGGTGCGGAAGGCGTCCACGAGGGAGTAGCCGAGTGCCTCGTCGGCGACGGCGACCAGGTCCCGGGCGATGGGGTTCGCCACCATGAACCTGCCCACCTCGGCGAACGGGACGGGTCCCATGCCGGGGAAGACGAGGGCGGTGTCGTGTGCCATGGCCACGTCCCCTTTCACAGGCTCTTGAGGAAGTCGGTCAGCACCGCGCGGAACCGCTCGGGTTCCTCCAGGTGCGGAAGGTGGCTGGACTCCTCGAAGATCTCCCAGCGGGCCCCGGGGATCTCGTCGTAATACGGCTGGACGACGGCCGGTGTGGCCTCGTCGTGGCGTCCGCTGATCAGCAGGGTCGGGGTGCGGACGCGGTGCAGGTCGCCGACGATCGACCAGTCCTTCAGGGAGCCGATGACGTGGAACTCGTTGGGGCCGTTCATCGCGTAGTACACGGTGGGGTCGTTGTAGATCTCCATGAAGGAGGACAGGAAGTCCCGGGGCCAGGGCGTCACCCGGCACACATGGCGGTCGTAGAAGACCCGCATCGCGGCGAGGTACTCCTCGCTGTCGTAGGTGCCGGCCGCCTCGTGCCGCCGCAGGGTGTCCTCCACCTCCGGCGGCAGCGCGGCGCGCAGCCGGGCCATCTCCTTCAGCCACAGCGGGTAGGAGGCGGGCGCGTTGGCGACGACCAGGCCGCGCAGGCCGGGCGGGGCGGTCATGGCGTGCCGGGCGCACAGCGGGCCGCCCCAGGACTGGCCGAACAGCACATAGTCGTCGGCGATGCCCAACCGCTCGATCAGGTTGGCGAGTTCGGCCTCGAACAGCTCGACGGTCCAGAACCCGGGGTCCTGGTCCGGCAGGTGGGTCGAGCCGCCGTTGCCGAGCTGGTCGTAGTGGACGACGGGCCAGCCGTCCTCGGCGAGCCGGGCGAGCGGCAGCAGGTAGTCGTGGGTGCTGCCGGGCCCGCCGTGCACGGCGACGACCGCCGGACGGCCCGCGCCGAGCCGGCCGGTCACCCGGTACCAGGTCCGGTACTCCCCGAAGGGGACGGTGCCCTTCGCGGTGGCTTCCGGGGACACGCTGATCACCTCTGCTCGCTGCGGGACGGGACGGCGGCCGGGCGCGGACACCGGCCGGGACCGGGAGGGCCGGGTGCGGCGCCCTGACCGTCTCCGCCGTGGTCCGCAGCCGACGCTAACGGCCCCCACGCCGCCACCAGACCCCTAACCGCCCCTAGGCGGCGCAGGGGGGACTGGGGGCGCACGGGGGCGGGGCGGGCCGGGGGTGGGGTGGCGGCGGTGTGCGGGATGGCGGGTGAGGGGGTGCGGGCCGTACGTGGCGGCAGGGTGACCGGCGGCACGGGGCCGGTGGAGGAGGGGGTGCCGGCGGTACGCGGAGCGACGGAGGGCGGGATGCCGGCGGCGCCCGGGGCACCGGACTTCCCGGCTCCCGCGGCGGGCGGCACGGCGGGCCCGGGGCACCGGCGGCGCGCCCGGGTGCCACCAGCCACACCGCGCCGACGGCACCCGGAACACCCGCCGCACCGCGCCCGCAACGCTCACAGCGCCCGGAACACCAGGTGAATCCGACCGCGCCGTCCGCCCGGGGACCGCCGTCCGCCGGGCCGGTGGCTCCGCGCCCTTCCCTAGGGGCGGCTAGGGGTTGGGGTCCGTCGGCGTGGCTGCCTAGCGTGCGGGGGACGGCCGACGGCGCCGCACGGCGTCGCGCCCGGAGCCGACCCGGCGTCGGCGCGTCCCGTTCCCTCCCGTGCGAAGAGGTCATGATGACTGCACCTGCCGAACCGGCCGACCAGGCCGCGCCGCCGGACTTCCCGATGCGGCGGGCCTGTCCCTTCAGCCCGCCGGCCGCCTACGCCGAGCTGCGCGAGACCGCCCCCGTCTCCCGGGCCCGGCTGAAGGTCAACGGCAAGCCCGCCTGGCTGGTCACCCGGCACGACCTGTACAAGAAGCTGCTGGGCGACGAGCGGGTCAGCGCGAACCTGAAGCTGCCCGGCTACCCCCTCCAGGTGCCGGTGCCGGACGAGATCCTCCAGTCGGTGCCGCTGACCTTCCTCTCCATGGACCCGCCGGACCACACGGTCCAACGGCGCATGCTGGCACCGGAGTTCAGCGTGCGCCGGATGCGCGAGCTGCGCGGCCGGGTGCAGCAGATCGTGGACCGGCAGATCGACCACATGCTGGAGAAGGGCGCGGACGGCCCGGTCGACCTGGTCACCTCGCTCGCGCTGCCGGTGCCCTCCCTGGTGATCTGCGAACTGCTCGGCGTGCCGTACGAGGACCACGGCCGGTTCGAGGAGTGGGCGTGGGCCATCATGAACCACGACATCAGCGAGGAGGACCGCGGCCGCGCCCACTACGAGCTGGACCGGTACGTGGACGGACTGGTCACCGCCAAGGAGAGCGAGCCCGGCGACGACATGATCAGCCGGCTGATCGAGTTCAACCGGCAGACTCCCGCCGTGGAGCACTCCGACATCGTCAGCATGTCCAAGCTGATGCTCGTCACCGGCCACGAGACCACCGCCAACATGATCGCCCTCGGCGTGCTGGCCCTGCTGGAGCATCCGGAGCAGCTGGCCGCCGTCCGCGCCGAGCCGGAGCTGATGCCCCGGGCGGTGGAGGAGCTGCTGCGCTTCTTCTCCATCTCCGACGCGGGCACCGCGCGCGTCGCCCTGGAGGACATCGAGCTGGGCGGGGTGACCATCCGGGCCGGCGAGGGCATCCTGCCGCTGAACAACGCGGCCAACCACGACGCGCGCGTCTTCCCCGACCCCGACCGCCTGGACGTGCGCCGCGAGGCCCGCAGCCAGCTGGCGTTCGGCTACGGCGTGCACCAGTGCATCGGCCAGAACCTGGCCCGCATGGAGCTGGACGTCGTCTACTCGACGCTGCTCACCCGGGTCCCGACGCTGCGCCTGGCCGCCCCGGTGGAGGAGCTGCGGTTCAAGGACGACGCGATCGTCTACGGCCTGTACGAGCTGCCCGTCACCTGGTGACACCCCACCCCCGCCGCCCCGCCCCCTCCCCCGCCGTCACCGACGTCCGAAAGGCAGCCATGACCCAGTCCGCCGACGCCGTACCCGAGACGGAATCGCCGCTGGTGCGGTTCCCGCTGCGCCGCACCTGCCCGTTCGCCGAGCCGCCCGAGTACGCCGGGATGCGCGCCGAGGAGCCCGTCTCCCGGGCCGCGCTGAAAGTGAACGGCAAGCCGGCCTGGCTGGTCACCCGGCACGAGCACGTCCGGCAGGTGCTGGGCGACAGCCGGGTCAGCTCCAACCTGAAACTGCCGGGCTATCCGCACCAGTTCCACATCCCCGAGGAACTGCTGGCGCAGGTCCGGCTGATGATGCTGAACATGGACCCGCCGGAGCACACCGCCCACCGCCGCATGCTCATACCGGAGTTCACCGCCCGGCGGGTGCGGGAGCTGCGCCCGCGGATCCAGCAGATCGTGGACGACCACGTGGACGCGATGCTGGCGGCGGGCGGCCCGGTCGACCTCGTCACCGCCCTCGCGCTGCCGGTGCCGTCCCTGGTGATCTGCGAACTGCTCGGCGTGCCCTACGAGGACCACGCGCGGTTCGAGGAGTGGTCGGCGGCGATGATGAACCACGACCTGAGCCCGGAGGAGTACGGCGCGGCCGTGCAGGCCCTGGACACCTACCTCGACCAGCTGGTCACCCTGAAGGAGAAGGAGCCGGGCGACGACCTGATCAGCCGGTTCCTGGAGAAGAACCGCGCCGAACAGGTCGCCGACCACACCGACGTGGTGACGATGGCCCGGCTGATGCTGGTCGGCGGCCACGAGACCACCGCCAACATGATCGCGCTCGGGGTGCTGGCCCTGCTGCGGCACCCGGACCAGATGGAGGCGCTGCGGGCCGATCCGTCGTTGCTGCCCAACGCCGTCGAGGAGTTGCTGCGCGTCTTCTCCATCTCCGACTCCGGCACCGCCCGGGTCGCGGTGGAGGACATCGAGGTCGGCGACGTCACCATCCGCGCCGGCGAGGGCATCCTCGCCCTGAACAACGCGGCCAACCACGACGAGTCGGTCTTCCCTGACCCGGACACCCTGGACATCCGCCGCGCCGAGGCCCGCAGCCATCTGGCCTTCGGCTACGGCATCCACCAGTGCATCGGCGCCAACCTCGCCCGGGTGGAGCTGGAGGCGGTCTACGGCACGCTGCTGCGCCGCGTCCCGGGCCTGCGGCTGGACGCCGACGTGGCGGAGCTGCGGTTCAAGGACGACGCCATGGTCTACGGCGTCTACGAACTCCCCGTCACCTGGTGACGGCCGACCCGAACGGAGCACCCCTGATGCGTGTCACCACCGAACGCGACCGGTGCGTGGGCTCCGGCCAGTGCGCGCTGCTGAGCCCCGAGGTGTTCGACCAGGACGCCGACGGCCTGGTCACCGTCCTTCGGGAGGAGCCGGCCGAGGACCTGCGCGAACAGGTCGCGCAGGCCGCCGAGCTGTGCCCGTCCCGTTCGATCCGCGTACACGGCTGACCTCTCCCGACGGCGGCGGGACCGGGCTCCCCGGTCCCGCCGCCGTCGGCCTGCCGGGGGCCGGGCCGGGAAGCGGGGCGGCCACCGCTCGCAAGAGCACCTGGAGCAACTCCCGTACCGCCTCGGCACGGTCGGCGCGGTGCCTTCCGCGACCCGGGCGGGGAACCGGTCCGGCCAGGCGGGGGCCGCGGCGCACGGGCCGGTCCGGGCGGCCGCCCGCCGGTGGCACCGGCCGCACAGGCGCGCCGGACCACGGTGGCGAAGCCGTCCGGCTCCGGTCACACCCCGCGGATGCCGTACGGCTCGGCGAAGGCGCGGGCGGCGAACGAGGAGACGCCGGCGAGACCACCTGAGCCCCGGGCACGCGTCCCGGGCCGCGTCGCGCGGACCAGGCGCGGCGTCCCCGGAAAGCCGGCCTCCGGCACGCCGCCGCCGGCCCGGTGCCCGCTGCCGTATCCGGTGACGAGGAGATCTCAGGGCCGTAGCGCCGTGTCCGCGAGCAGGCCGAGCACCTGCTGCTGGTGGCTCGTCAGGTAGAAGTGGCCGCCCTGGAACACATGGCACTCGAAGGACGCGTCGGTGTGCCGGGACCAGGCGCGCGCCTCGTCCACGGTGACCTTCGGGTCGTCGTCGCCTACCAGCGCGACGACGGGGCAGCGCAGGTTCGGGCCGGGCTCGTAGGCATAGGTCTCGGCGGCCCGGTAGTCGGCGCGGATGGCGGGCAGGGCCAGGCGGAGCAGTTCGACGTCGTCCAGGATGGCCGAGTCCGTGCCGCTGAGCCGCCGCATCTCCTCGATGAGCCCGTCGTCGTCGCGCAGGTGCACGGACTCGTCGCGCGGGCAGGAGGGGGCGCGGCGGGCGGAGACGAACAGGGCCCTCGGGACGATGCCGTGGTCGCGCTCCAGCCGGCGGGCGACCTCGAAGCCCAGGGAGGCGCCCATGCTGTGGCCGAACAGGACCAGCGGGCGGTCGGCCCACGGCAGCAGCGCGGGCGTGACCTGGTCGGCCAGCTCCTGGATGCTCGCGGCGCACGGTTCGTGACGGCGGTCCTGGCGGCCGGGATACTGCACGGCGAGCACGTCCACGGAGGCCGGCATGCTCGCCGAGACCGGGTGGTAGAAGGTCGCCGAGCCGCCGGCGTGCGGCAGGCACACCAGCCGGGCCGCCGCGTCCGGGCGGGGGTGGTAGCGGCGGATCCAGAGGCGGTCGTGCTCGGCGAGCGTGGTCATGGGGCGGGTGTTCCCTTCCTGGGGTGGCTGCGCCGCGCCGGGGCACGGGCGGGCCCCAGCAGTCTGGCGCGCGGGGCGGCCGCCCGCCCACCCCTACCCGCCCCAACTACCGCGCGCACTCTCAGGCGTTGAGGTAGGCGAGGACCGCGAGCACGCGGCGGTTGCTGTCGCCGGACGGCGGCAGCATCAGCTTGGTGAAGATGTTGGAGATGTGCTTCGCCGCCGCGCCCTCGGTGACGGTGAGCCGCTGGGCGATCGCGGTGTTGGAGCAGCCCTCGGCCATGAGTTCCAGCACCTCGCGTTCGCGGGTGGTGAGCGCGGCCAGTGGTTCGTCCCGGGCGTGACTGGTCAGCAGCTGGGCGACGACGGCGGGGTCCATGGCCGTGCCGCCGGCCGCGACCCGGCGTACGGCGTCGATGAACTGCTCGTCGTCCAGGACGCTGTCCTTGAGGAGGTAGCCGATGCCGCCGGTGCCGTCGGCCAGCAGTTCGCGGGCGTACATCTGCTCGACGTGCTGGGAGAGGACGAGGATCGGCAGGCCGGGCCGCTCGCGCCGGGCCCGCAGCGCGGCCTGGAGGCCCTCGGTGGTGAAGGTGGGCGGCAGCCGTACGTCCACGATCGCCACGTCGGGCCGGTGCTCGGCGATCGCGGCGGCGAGGTCCGTGCCGTTGTCGACGGCGGCGGCGACCTCGAACCCGTACGCCTCCAGTAATTGGATGATTCCCTGCCTCAGGAGGAAGAGGTCTTCGGCGAGGACAACGCGCACGGCAACTCCATCTTGATCACGGTCGGTCCGCCCGGAGGGCTGTTGATCTCCAGGACGCCGTCAAAGGATGCCAGCCGCCGCCGGATGCCCTCCAGACCGCTCCCGGCCGAGACGTCGGCGCCGCCGCGGCCGTCGTCGGTGATCCGGGCGTGCAGGGTGTCGTCCGCGCGCCAGGCGACGACCTCCACACGCCGGGCGTCGGCGTGTTTGAGGGCGTTGGCGAGCAGTTCCGACACCGCGAAGTAGACGGCGGACTCCACCGGGTCGGGCAGCCGGCCGGGCAGGTCCACCACCACGGTCACGTCCAGCGGGCTGGCCAGGCCCAGGGCGCGCAGCGCGTCGGCCAGGCCGCGTTCGGCGAGGACCGGCGGGTGGATGCCGTGGACCAGGTCGCGCAGTTCGCGCAGGGCCTCGACGGAGGAGCTGCGAGCCTGCCGCAGCAGCCGGCGGGCCTCCTCGGGGTCCTGGCCCATCTTCCGGTCGACGGCGCCGAGTTGGAGGCCGAGGCTGACGAGCCGGGCCTGCGCGCCGTCGTGCAGGTCGCGTTCGATGCGGCGCAGCTCGGCGGCCTGGATGTCCAGCGCGCCGGACCGGGTCTCGGACAGGTGCTGCACGCGGGAGGCCAGTTGGGAGCCGCGGGTCGGGCCGAGCAGGAAGCGGACGAAGTAGGCGTACCCCTTGAGCACCGGCGGCGAGAGGAACAGCCAGCCGGTGAGCACGACGAGCGCGAGCAGGCCGGCGGCGAACGCGGCCGGCCAGCTGCCGACGGTGACGAAGGCGTACCAGCGGCCCGTCCCGCCGTCCGCGACCGGCCGCCACAGCCCACAGGCCAGGAACAGCCCCTCCCCCGCGTAGTACAGCAGGGCGGCCGGCACGAAACCGGCCATTCCGACTACGGAGTTGAGCAGCAGCCACAGCAGGTCCCGCCAGGTGGCGGGGTCGGCGAGGATCCATTTGCAGCGGCGCGTCCAGCCGACGATGTCCCGCTCGATCTCCTCGGGTTCGGGCCGGTAGGGCCGCTCCACGGGGACGCCGGAGCGGGCCGCGGCACGCCGGTTGAGGTCGCACAGCCACCGCACGGCCCGGGTGAGGTAGGGCAGCGCGAGGAAGCCGATGCCGATCAGGCAGAGGATGACGAAGTAGGTGGTGGTGACGAAGAGGACGACCGACAGCAGCGCTCCGGTGGCGATGGCCGCGCCGACCAGGGTGTCCAGGGCGGCGCGGCGGAGTCGGCCGCGCCACGCGACCGGCACAGTCTTCATGCCCTCATGCTGCCATCCCCGGCCGGCGCTCACGCGGGGGCCGTCCCCGCCCGGGGGAAGCGGGGACGGCCCGGCCGGGGCGTGGCTCACGCGGCCTTCACCGTTTCCACGGCGGGGCTGCGCATACCGCGCCAGGAGGGGAGCAGCGTGGCACCGAACACCAGCAGCAGCGACCCGCCGACGATGGCGAGGTAGATGCCGGGGGATCCGGAGGGCAGGTACGAGCCGCTCTTGACGAGGCTGTAGGGGACGATGGTCGTCGCGGAGGCGAGGGTGCCGAGGACGGTGGCGACGACCGCGATCAGCACGCCCTCCACGGTCAGCATGCCGATCACCTGGGCGCGGGTGGCGCCGGTGAGCCGCTGGAGGCCGAACTCCGCGCGCCGTTTGCGGGTGACGGACACCAGGGTGTTGACGACGGTGATGGCCGCGTAGCCGACGATCATGGCGACGATGGTGTAGTTGGCGGACACCAGGATCTGCTGGATCTGGTTGTTCCGGCCGGCCAGGGAGGAGCTGTCGTCCAGTTCGGTGCCGGGCACCCGGGCGGCCAGCGCGGCGAGCCGCTCGTGGACCTCGGCGCCGGCGCCGTGCTCGGCGCGGACCAGGATCTGGTGCGGCAGCCCGTCGCCGGTGTGCGGGGCGAGGGTGGCCGCGGGCAGGGTCAGGTACTGCTGTTTGGGGTTGTCGGTGTAGAGGGCCACGACGGTGGGCCGCAGGGCGGTGCCGTCGCCGAGGTGCAGCGGCAGCCGGTCGCCGACCCGCACGCCGTACTCCTGCGCCTTCTTGTCGGACAGGGCCACGGTGTCGCCGCGCAGCGCGTCGAGGGAGCCGGCGACCACGGGCAGGTCGAGGCTCCGGCGCACTCCTTCGGCGGAGACGCCGCGCAGGTCGGTGTCGGCCGGGCCGCCCGGGCGGTCCACGAAGCCGCGGCTGGTGACGAACTCGGAGGCCGCGGCCACCCCGGGCGTGGCCCGCACCGCGGCGACGACGCCGGGCGCGAAGCCGCCCGTGGTGGAGTCGAGGACGTAGTCGGCGAGGACGTTGGCGTCGTAGGAGGTCCGGGAGACGTGGTCCTCGGTGGACTGCATGTACAGGGTGCCCGTGGCGATGCCGATCAGCAGGACGATCGGTGCGACGGCGCCCGCCATGCGGACGTGCGCGGTGGCGGCGTTGCGCAGCGCCAGCTGCCCGGAGAGCCCGGACAGGGCCCGTACGGGCGGTCGCAGCAGCGCCACCATGGCCTTGGTGAGACCGGGCGCGAGCAGGGCGAGGCCGATGCAGAACAGCACGGAGGCGGGGCCCGCGGTGCTGGCGAGGGTGGGGCCGTCCTCCATCACGGTGGCGGTGGCGACGGCCAGGCCGATGCCGTTGGCGAGGAAGAACAGCGCCAGCAGCAGCCGGGGCAGGCCGAACCAGCGGTTGGCGGCGGTGGATTCGGCGAGGGCGGCGACCGGTTCGGTGCGGGCGGCCCGCCGTCCGGCGAACCGGGTGGCGCCGGCCGCCGCGAGGACGGTGACGGCCGCACCGACGGCCATCGGCATCCAGCCGGCGTGGTAGACGATGGCCGGCGCCACCACGCCGCTGGAGGTCAGCACCTTGAACAGCAGCCGTCCGATGGCGTATCCGGGCGCCAGGGCGAGCAGTACGGAGGCCACCGACAGCACGGCGGTCTCGGTGAGGATCATGCGGCGCAGTTGCTTCGGGGTGGAGCCGACGGCGCGCAGCAGGGCCATCTCGCGGACGCGCTGCTGGAGCGAGAGACCGAGGGTGGAGGCCACGCCGAACATGACGATCAGGACGACCGAGGAGCCGAAGACCGCCGCGAGGATGACGACGGTGCGCCGGCTGGAGAGGGTGCCGGGCAGTTCGGCCAGTCCCCGGCGGGCGCCGGTGAGCACCTCGGCGCGGTCGCCTACCTCGGCGCGCACCGCGTCGGCGACGGCGGCGGTGCTCGTGCCGGGCTCGGGCAGCACGGCGATGGAGTCGATCCGGCCGCCCGCGAGGTCGCGTGCCGCGTCGTCGGTGAAGAACACGGCCGCGTCCGGGTTGTGGTCGCCGTGCTGCTCGGCGATGCCGCTGACCCGGAAGTGCCCGATGGTGCCCCGGACGACGATGTCGACCGTGGCGCCGGGGCGGACGCCGGCCCGCCGGGCGAGCCCGGCGTCGAGAACGGCCTCGCCGCCGGTGACGGGGGTTTTCCCGGCGGCGAGGGTATAGGGGGTGAGCCGGGCGGACGCCCAGCCGTGGCCGTACGACGCGGACTTCTCCGTCACCGGCTTGCCGTCCTTGAGGACGGTGGCCGGGAACGACACGTCGGGGACGGCCGCGCGCACACCGTCGGCCCGGGCCACCTCGCCGGTCAGGCCGGCGTCGATGCGGTGCCGCTCGGTCAGCGCGCCGGAGTCGTAGGTCTGTTCACCGGTGACGACGACCGGGGCGCCGCGCAGGCGCTGCGGGTCGGCCGCCATGCGGACGCCGGTCTCCATCAGGCCGCCGCAGCCGATGACGATCGCGGCGCCGAGGAACATGGCGAGGAAGGTCGCGACGAAGCTCGTCCGGCGGAATTTCAGGGTGCGCAGGGCCAGGCGCCACATCAGTACCGTCCTCCCGAGTGCTGCGGCGCGCTCTGCCGGTGGGCGTCGTCCTCCCAGGCGCCGAGCCGGGTCATCCGGGCGGCGACCGCGTCGGCCGTGGGCCGGTGCAGTTCGCCGGCGAAGGCGCCGTCGGCGAGAAAGACCACGCGGTCGGCGTAGGAGGCGGCGACCGGGTCGTGGGTGACCATGACCAGGGTCTGGCGGGCGGTGTCGACGGACTCGCGCAGCAGGCCGAGCACGGCGGCGGCGGTGCGGGTGTCGAGGGCGCCGGTGGGCTCGTCGGCGAAGACGACGGCGGGGCGGGTGACCAGGGCGCGGGCGATGGCGACGCGCTGCTGCTGGCCGCCGGACAGCTGGGCCGGCAGGTGGCCGAGCCGCTCGGCCAGGCCCACGCGCTCGACGACGCTGCGGATCAGGCCCTGGTCGGGGCGCTGTCCGGCCAGTTGCAGCGGCAGGGTGATGTTCTGCATCACCGTGAGGGCGGGCAGCAGGTTGAAGGACTGGAAGATGAAGCCGATCCGGTCCCGGCGCAGCTTGGTCAGCCGGGTGTCGTCGAGGCCGGCGAGGTCGGTGCCGCCGACGGTGACCGTGCCGGACGTGGGCTGGACGAGTCCGGCGGCACAGTGCAGGAAGGTGCTCTTGCCGGATCCCGAGGGGCCCATCACGGCGGTGAAGGTGCCGTCGGCGAAGCTCATGGTGAGTCCGCGGAGGGCGGCCACCCGGCCGTCTCCCCGGCCATAGGTCTTCGACACGGCATCCAGCCGTACCGCCTCCGTCCGGCGGAGGTCGTGTGAAGTGTGCACTCGGGCTCCCTAGGGGATGACGCGCCTCTCACGCGGTGTCTGAGGACCAGATTAGGAACACCGCGCCGCCGGCACATTGGCATTGTCCGCCCGGTTCGAGGTAGAGGTTTCTCTACCTCTCCGGGCCAGGTTTCGACAGGGTTCCGCTGAAATGTGTACGACAGCGTCTCCACCTTTGTGCAGAAGTGGCGCCATGTTTGTGCAGAGGCGTCTCCACCCTGCCCGGACAGCAGGATCGACCGGGAAAGGTCCGATTGCCACCCGTGTCACGGGGCGTACCTGCGGGTACCGTCGAAACCGACCGGGAAACCACGTAGATAGGATGTCGCATGGCCAGGAGGCCCGACCACGAGCTGACCGCGAGCGTCCGGCCCGATGGTTATCTGGAGTTGTTCTCACGGCGCACCGGTAAGCGGCACCGGTGCGGTCCGCGGGGCACGACGATGTGGCTGGCGCTCCAGCGCAGCGACTGGCAGCCGGAATTGGCGGCGGATGAAATCGCCGCGCGATTAGGGATCGATCCGGACAGTATCCACTGTGATATCGAGGCGTGGCTGGCGCATTTCCGCGACGCCGCCAGATAAGGGGATATGCGGGCGCGGGCGGCCTTTTCGGCCGCCCGCGCGGGGGGTCACGCCGGGTTTCCGCCGCCTTTTCGGCGGGGCCGGCTCAGGGGGTGCCGGCGGCCGGCCGGGCCGTCAGCCAGTTCTCGACCGCCTCGGCGGTGGCCTGCGCATGGTCCTCCAGCATCGTGAAGTGGGTGCCGGGGACGTCGGCCGGCTGGTGCTCGGCGGGCCAGAGCGCCCGCCAGTCGCCGGTTCCGGGGCCGGTGGCGAAGGACTCGGTGGGCCGCACGAACAGCACCGGCGCGGTCAGGGCGCCGGGCAGGCAGTGCTGGATGAGGTCGCTGTAGCGGCTCATCGCGGCGAGGCGGGCGGTGCCGAAGCCGCCGAGGGCGGACTCGCGGGCCAGCATCCCGTCGAACATCTGCCGCCACAGTTCGTCCTTGCCGTCGTCCCCGGGCAGATAGGTGTCCAGCAGCACCACGCCCGCGGCCGGCCGGCCCTCCTTCTCCATGATCTCGGCCGCCGCGTGGGCGAACTGGCCGCCGGAGGAGTATCCGACCAGCACGTACGGCCGCTCGTCCGGGCAGGCCCGGCGGATGCCCTCGACGACCGCCTCCAGCACCGCGTCCACCGAGCGCGGCAGTGGTTCGCCGGGGCCGAAGCCGGGCATCGCGGGCACGAGGACGTCCCGGCGCCCTTCGAAGTGCCGGGCGAAGCGGGCGTACTGGTGGGCGCCGCCCAGCGCCATCGGCGACGGCAGGCAGACCAGGCGGGGGCCGGCGGGGCCGGTGGCCGGGCGCACCGGGTCGGCGAGGTCGCCGAGTTCGGCCAGGCCGGAGAAGCCGGGGAGGATGCCGGCGACGGTGCGCAGCAGGTCGACGGCCTGGTCCATGCGTCCGTCGGCCGCCGCGTGCCGTACGAGCCCGGCGACTGTTTCCAGGCCGCCGGCGCCGTCCGGGGCCGGCGGGCCGCCGGCCAGGTGGGTGCGCAGGGCGGCGGCGAGGGCGGCCGGGGTGCGGTGGTCGAAGACGGCACCGGCCGGCAGGCCGGTTTCCAGTGCGGTGGCGAGCGCGGCGCGGAGTTCGGCGGCGGAGACGGAGTCCAGGCCGATCTCCAGGAAGACGGCGTCGGGTTCGACGGCCTCCGGTCCGGTGTGGCCGAGGACCGCGGCGGTCTGGGCCCGGACCAGGTCCGTCAGCAGCTCCTCCTGTTCGGCCGGCCCGGCCTCGGCCAGCCGTCGCCGCAGGGGTTCGGCCGCTGCGGGGCCGGTGGCCGGGGCGGAGTGCGCGGGCTCGGCCAGGGGGCCGGCGGTCAGGGGCACGTCGGCGTTCAGCCAGTAGCGTGCGCGCTGGAAGGCGTAGGTGGGCAGTTCGGCACGGGCCGTGCCGGGGAAGAGCGCGGCCCAGTCGGGGGCGAGGCCGTCGGTGTGGAGGCGGGCGAGGCCGGCCGCCAGGACGGCGGGTTCGGCGCCGTGGCGGCGGCCGAGCGCGACGAGGAGGGCGCCGTCGGCCTCCGGGCAGGCGCGGGCGAGACCGGTGAGGACGGCGTCGGGGCCGAGTTCCACGAAGCGGCCGGCCCCGGCGGCGGCGAGGGCGGCGACCGCGTCGGCGAACCGGACCGTCCCGCGCACCTGCCGCACCCAGTGGTCCGGGTCGCGCAGCTCGCCCTCCTCGGCGAGACGGCCGGTGACGGTGGACACCAGCGGGACGCGCGGCGCGTGGAAGGCCAGCTTGCCGGCCACGGCCCGGAACTCGTCGAGCATGCCGTCCATCAGGGGTGAGTGGAAGGCGTGCGAGACGGTGAGCCGCCGGGTCTTGGAGAAGCCCTCGGCGGCGGCGAGCACCGCTTCCTCCTCGCCGGAGAGGACCACGGAATCGGGGCCGTTGACCGCGGCGAGGGCAACCCGGCCGTCCAGCAGCGGCCGTACCTCCTCCTCGGTGGCCCGTACGGCGACCATCGCGCCGCCCTCCGGCAGCGCCTGCATCAGCCGGCCGCGGGCGGCGACCAGGGCGCAGGCGTCGTCCAGGTCGAGGACGCCGGCCGCGTGGGCGGCGGCGATCTCGCCGACGGAGTGCCCGGCGAGCAGGTCGGGCCGCACGCCGAAGGACTCCAGCAGCCGGAACAGGGCGACTTCGAACGCGAACAGCGCGGGCTGGGCGTATCCGGTGCGGTGGACGGCGTCGGGGTCGTCGCCCGCGAGCACCGCGGCCAGGTCCAGGCCGAGCCGGGCCTCGATCGCGTCGAAGGTGTCGGCGAACACCGGGTAGCGGGCGCGCAGTTCCAGGCCCATGCCGGGTCGCTGGGCGCCCTGCCCGGTGAACAGGAACGCGGTGCGGGTGCCGGGGCGCGCCCGGCCGGTGACGGCGGTGGGTGCGGGCGTGCCGGTGGCGAGGGCGCGCAGCCCGGCCAGCAGTTCCTCCCGGTCGGTGCCGGTGACGGCCGCCCGGTGGTCGAAGGCGGTGCGCCGGGTGCCGAGGGCGCGGGCGACGGCGGCCGGGTGCAGTCCGGGCCGGGCCGCGAGGAAGGCGTGCAGCCGTGCGGCCTGGGCGGGCAGGGCGGGCGCGGAGCGGGCGGACAGCGGCCAGACGACGGCGGGCGCGTCCGGTTCGGTGCCGGCCGGGTCCTCGGCTGGCGCCTCCTCGATGATGGCGTGGGCGTTGGTGCCGCTGATGCCGAAGGAGGAGACGCCGGCCCGGCGCGGCCGGCCGGCGGCCGGCCACTGCCGTTCCTCGGTCAGCAGCCGTACGCTGCCCGCGTCCCAGTCGACCTTCGTGGACGGCTTGTCCACGTGCAGCGTCTTCGGCAAAACGCCGTGGCGCATCGCCATGACCATCTTGATGATCCCGGCGACACCGGCGGCGGCCTGCGTGTGCCCGATGTTCGACTTGACCGACCCCAGCCAGAGCGGCTGGTCCCGGTCCTGGCCGTAGGTCGCCAGCAGCGCCTGCGCCTCGATCGGGTCGCCCAGCGTCGTCCCCGTGCCGTGCGCCTCCACCACGTCCACGTCGGCCGCCGACAGCCGCGCGGCGGCCAGCGCCTGCCGGATCACCCGCTGCTGCGCGGGACCGTTCGGCGCGGTGAGGCCGTTGGAGGCACCGTCCTGGTTCACGGCGGAGCCCCGCACCACGGCCAGCACCGGATGCCCGTTGCGGCGGGCGTCGCTCAGCCGCTCCAGCACCAGGACGCCCAGCCCCTCGGAGAACCCGGTGCCGGCCGCGTCCTCGGCGAAGGAGCGGCACCGCCCGTCCGGGGAGAGCGCGCCCTGCCGGCTGAACTCCACATAGGTGCCCGGCGACGCCATCACCGTCACTCCCCCGGCCAGCGCCAGCGTGCACTCGCCCTGCCGCAGCGCCTGCGCGGCCAGGTGCAGCGTGACCAGCGACGAGGAGCAGGCGGTGTCGACGCTGAGCGTGGGTCCCTCCAGGCCGAGCGTGTAGGCGACGCGGCCGGAGACGATGCTGCCGGAGCCGAAACTGCCGAAGTAGTCGTGGTACATGACGCCCGCGAAGACGCCGGTGCGCGAGCCGCGCAGCCCGGCGGGGTCGATCCCGGCGTTCTCCAGCGCCTCCCAGGAGCCTTCGAGCAGCAGCCGCTGCTGCGGGTCCATGACGAGGGCCTCGTTCGGGGCGATGCCGAAGAACGCGGCGTCGAACTCGCCCGCGTCGTGCAGGAATCCGCCGTGCCGGGTGTACGAGCGGCCCGGTGTGCCCGGTGCCGGGTCGTACAGGTCCGGGTCCCAGCCGCGGTCGGCGGGGAAGGCGGTGATGCCCTCGCCGCCGTCCGCGACCAGCCGCCACAGGTCCTCCGGGGAGCGGACGCCGCCCGGGTAGCGGCAGGCCATGCCGACGATCGCGACCGGTTCCCGGGCCGCCGCGGTCAGCGCGCGGTTGCGTTCCCGCAGCCGCTCGATCTCCTTCAGCGAGGCGCGCAGCGCCTCGACCATCCTGGTGTCCGGCTTCTCGGACTCGGCCATGGTCCTCTTCCTTGTCGCGGGCGTCGTCACAGGGCGTCGTCGTCCCCGACGAGGTCGTCGAGGGCCATGCTGATCAGGTTCTCGGCGTCCATCTCGTCGATCGGGGCGCGGCCGGCTCCGCCGTCGCCTGCCGGGTGCGGCGCGGGCCGCAGTCCGGCGAGTTCGAGCAGGCTGTCCAGCAGGCCGGCCTCGCGCAGCCGCGCCACCGGGAGCGCGGCGAGCGCGGCCCGTACGGTGTCCTCCTCGGCGCGCGGGCCGTCCGGTGTGCGCGGGGCCAGTTCGGCACCGAGGTGGCCGGCGAGCGCGGCCGGGGTCGGGTGGTCGAAGACCAGGGTGGCGGTCAGCCGCAGACCGGTGGCCTCGTTCAGCCGGTTGCGGAACTCCACGGCGGTCAGCGAGTCGAATCCCAGGTCCTTGAAGGGCAGTTCGTCGGCGAACTCCTCGGTGCCGAGGACCGCGCGGGCCTCGTCACGCACCAGCCGCAGCAGCCGTTCGTCCCGGTCCTCGGGGGTCAGCGCGGCCAGTTCGCGGCGCAGGGCCGTCGCGGCGGCCGGCGTCCCGGGGCCGGCCGGGCGCGGCGCCCGTACCAGGGACCGCAGCAGCGGGGCGACGCGGGCGGCCTCACGCGGGGCGAGGTCCAGGCGGGCCGGCAGCAGCACCGGTTCCGGGCGGCCGGCCGCCGTGTCGAACAGGGCGAGCCCGGCCTCGGCGTCCAGGGCGAGCATGCCGCCGGCGGTGACGCGCCGGGCGTCGGTGCCGGTGAGCCGGTCGGCCATGCCGCCGCTGCCCGCCCAGGCGCCCCAGGCGAGCGAGACGGCGGGCAGGCCGAGGAAGCGGCGGTGGGCGGCGAGGGCGTCGAGGAAGGCGTTGCCGGCGGCGTAGCCGGACTGGCCGGGGCCGCCGAGCAGACCGGCGGCGGAGGAGAACAGCACGAACGCCGTCAGGGGTCGCTCGCGGGTCAGTTCGTGCAGGTTCCAGGCGGCGTCCAGCTTGGGCCGCAGCACGGTGTCCAGCCGTTCGGGCGTGAGCGAGGTCAGCACGGCGTCGGCGAGCACACCGGCGGTGTGCACCACGGCGCCGACCGGGTGCTCGTCCAGGACCCGGGCGAGGGCGGCGCGGTCGGCGGCGTCGCAGGCGACGACCGTCACCCGGGCGCCGAGCGCGGTCAGTTCCTCCCGCAGTCCGGCCGCGCCCGGCGCCTCGGGCCCGCCCCGGCTGAGCAGTACCAGCCGGTCGGCGCCGTGCGCGGTGACCAGGTGCCGGGCGACCAGCCGGCCCAGGGCGCCGGTGCCGCCCGTGACCAGCACGCCGCCGGTGAAGTCGGCCGGGGCGGACTCGGGCAGCCGTGGTGCGCGCACCAGCCGGGGGACGCACAGTGTGCCGTCGCGCAGTGCGAGCTGCGGTTCGCCGCAGGCGACGGCGGCGGGCAGCAGCCGGCGGGACGCCTCGGTGCCGTCCAGGTCGGTGAGGACGAGGCGGCCCGGGTGCTCGGACTGCGCGGAGCGCAGCAGGCCCCACGCGGCGCCGGCACCGGGGTCGGTGACGTCTCCGGGGCCCGTCGCGCCGTGCGTCGCCACCACCAGGGTGGCGTCGGCGGACCGCGGGTCGGCCAGCCAGTCGCGCACCTGGGCGAGCAGGCGGTGCAGGCCGGCCCGGACCGCGTCGGCGCCCTCCCCTCCGGGGTGCAGGAGGACCAGGGTGGAGGGGGCCTGGGCGGCGGCCTCGGCGGGGCCGGCGGCGACGGTGACGTCGGCGACCTCGCCCGCCAGGGCGGCGGCCAGCTCCTCGCGGCCGGGGCCGAGGACGGTCCACCGCCCGGCCTGCGGGGCCGCGGGCACGGTGGCGGGCACCCAGTCCAGGGCGAACAGGTCGTCGTGGCCGCCCGCGGCGGCCGCCGCGATCCGCTGCGGGTCCACCTCCCGCAGCGCGAGCGACGCCACCCGCGCCACCGGCCGGCCGGTGGCGTCGGCGGCCTCGATCCGCACCGCGCCGGCACCGGCCGGGGCGATCCGCACCCGCAGGGCGGTCGCGCCCGGCGCGTACAGCTCCGCGCCGCTCCAGGCGAACGGCAGGGTCATGCGCTCCTCGGCTCCGGCGCGCAGGGCGAGGGCGTGCAGGGCGGCGTCGGACAGCGCCGGGTGCAGGCCGAAGCCGTCGGTGGTGCCGGGGACGGCGACCTCCGCGTACACCTCGTCGCCGCGCCGCCAGGCCGCCCTCAGGCCCTGGAAGCGGGGCCCGTACTCGGCGCCCAGCTCGGCCAGCCGCTCGTAGACGCCGTCCAGGGCGACCGGTTCGGCGCCGGGCGGCGGCCAGGCGGCCGGGTCGTGAACGGACCGCTCCCCGGCCGGCCGCAGCACGCCGGTGGCGTGGGTGGTCCACGGGTCGCCGTCGGCCCGGGCGGCGTACACGCGGAAGGCGCGGGCGCCGGTGGCATCCGGTTCGCCGACCGTGCACTGGAGGCGGACGGCGCCGTCCTCGGGCAGCGGCAGCGGTTCGGTGACGGTCAGGTCCTCCACCGCGGCGCAGCCGGCCCGGGTCCCGGCGGCGAGCGCCATCTCCAGGAAGGCGGTGCCGGGCAGCAGCGGCACCCCGCCCACGCGGTGGTCGGCCAGCCACGGCTGGTCGGCCAGGGAGAGGTGCCCGGTGTACAGGATGCCGTCGGCGCCGGCGAGTTCGACGGCGGTGCCCAGCAGCGGATGCCCGTCGGCCGGGCGCGCCGGGACGGTGTCGCCGGTCATCCAGTAGCGGCTGCGCTGGAAGGCGTAGGTGGGCAGGCCGGAGCCGTCGCGGTGCGGCAGCAGCGCCGTCCAGTCGACGGCGGTGCCGCGCACGTGCAGCGCGGCGAGCCCGGCGAGCAGCGCCTCGGTCTCCTCGCGGTCCTTGCGCAGCAGCGGTACGACGGCCGCCTGCTCGGGCAGGCACTCGCCGGCCGCGGCGGTCAGCGCGCTGCCGGGACCGACCTCGGCGAAGTGCCGTACGCCCGCGTCGTGCAGGGCGGTGACGGCGTCGGCGAAGCGGACGGCCTCGCGGGCGTGCCGCACCCAGTAGTCGGGGGCGGACAGCTCGTCGGGGGCGGCCGGGGCGCCGGTGAGGGTGGACACCAGCGGGATGCGCGCGGTCCCGTACGACACGGAGGCGGCGATCTCGCGGAACCGGGCCAGCATCGGTTCCATCAGGGACGAGTGGAAGGCGTGGCTGACGGCCAGTTCCTTGGTGCGCGCGAAGCGGGCGGCCAGCGCGCGGGCCGGTCCGGCGGGCCCGGAGACGACGAGCGACGCGGGACCGTTGACGGCGGCGATGCCCACGCCGTCGCCGAGCAGCGGCACGACCTCGTCCTCGGTGGCCTGTACGGCGATCATCGCGCCGCCCTCGGGCAGGGCCTGCATCAGGCGGCCGCGGGCGGCGACCAGGACGCAGGCGTCCTCCAGTCCGAGCACGCCCGCGACATGCGCGGCGGCGAACTCGCCGACGGAGTGCCCGGCGAGCAGGTCGGGCCGCACGCCGAAGGACTCCAGCAGCCGGTACAGGGCCACCTGGACGGCGAACAGCGCGGGCTGGGTGTACTCGGTGCGCTCCAGCAGCCCGGCGGAGTCCATCACCTCGGCGAGCGGCCGGTCCAGCAGCGGGTCGAGGTGGGCGCGGACCTCGTCGAAGGCGGCGGCGAAGGCGGGGAAGTCCGCCGCGAGGCGGGAGCCCATGCCGGGCAGCTGCGAGCCCTGGCCGGAGAAGAGGAAGGCGAGCCGGCCGTCGGCGGCGGTGCCGAGCACTCCGGCCGGGGGTGTGCGGCCCTCGGCCACGGCCCGCAGGCCGGCGGTCAGTTCGTCCCGGGTGCGGCCGAGGACGGCGGCCCGGTGGCCGAGCCGGGTACGGGCGTGGGCGAGCGCGCCCGCGAGCCGGTACGGGTCGGTGTCCGGGGCGGCGGACAGGTGGTCCAGCAGCCGGGCGGCCTGGGCGCGCAGGGCGTCGGGGGTGTGCCCGGACAGCAGCCACGGCACGGTGCCGCCGGCCGGGGCGGCGGGCTCCTCGGCGGGCTCTTCGGCGGGTGCGGCCTCGATGATGACATGGGCGTTGGTGCCGGAGATGCCGAAGGAGGAGACGCCCGCGCGGCGCGGGCGGCCCGGGTCCGGCCAGGGACGGTTCTCGGTGAGCAGCCGTACGTTGCTCCCCTCCCACTCCACGTGCCGGGTGGGCCGGTCCACGCCGAGGCTGGCGGGCAGGGTCTCGTGGCGCAGCGCCTCGACCATCTTGATGACACCGGCGACGCCGGCGGCGGCCTGGGTGTGGCCCAGGTTGGACTTGACCGAGCCGAGCCACAGCGGGCGGTCGCCGGTGTGCTCGGCGCCGTAGGTGGCGATCAGCGCCTGCGCCTCGATGGGGTCGCCGAGGGTGGTGCCGGTGCCGTGCGCCTCGACCACGTCGACCTCGGCCGCGGCGACACCGGCCGCTTCGAGGGCGCGGCGGATGACGCGCTGCTGGGCGGGCCCGTTGGGAGCGCTGATGCCGTTGGAGGCGCCGTCCTGGTTGACGGCGGTACCGCGCAGCACGGCGAGGATCCGGCGGCCGTTCCGGCGGGCGTCGGAGAGCCGCTCCAGCAGCAGCACGCCGGCGCCCTCGCCGAAGCCGGTGCCGTCGGCGGCGTCCGCGAACGGCTTGCAGCGGCCGTCCCGGGACAGGCCCCGGTGCCGGCTGAACTCCACGAAGGTGCCCGGGGTGGCCATGACGGTCACTCCTCCGGCCAGCGCCAGCGAGCAGTCGCCCTGCCGCAGCGCCTGGGCGGCCAGGTGCAGCGCGACCAGCGAGGAGGAGCAGGCGGTGTCGACGGAGAGGGTCGGGCCCTCCAGGCCGAGGGTGTAGGCGACACGGCCGGAGACCACGCTGCCGGAGCCGTAGCTGCCGAAGTAGTCGTGGTACATGACGCCCGCGAACACGCCCGTGTCGGAGCCGCGCAGGGTCGCCGGGTCGATGGAGGCGCGCTCCAGCGCCTCCCAGGAGGTCTCCAGCAGCAGCCGCTGCTGGGGGTCGGTGACCAGGGCCTCCTCGTCGTCCATGGCGAAGAACGCGGGGTCGAAGCCGGCGGCGTCGTACAGGAAGGCGCCCTGCCGGGTGTAGCTGGTGCCGGGGCGGTCCAGGGTGGGGTCGTAGAGGCGGTCGAGGTCCCAGCCGCGGTCGGCCGGGAACTCGCCGACGGCGTCCCTGCCTTCGGCGACCAGCCGCCACAGGTCCTCCGGGGAGGCGATGCCGCCGGGGAAGCGGCAGGCCATGCCGATGACGGCGATCGGTTCGTCGTCGGCGGCGCCGCGGGAGGCGGTGCGGGCGGGTGCCGCGGCGAGGGCGCCGGTGAGTTCGCCGAGCAGGTGGCGGGCGAGGCCGGCGGGCGTGGGGTGGTCGAAGACGAGGGTGGCGGGCAGCTTCAGGCCGGTCGCCGCGGTGAGCCGGTTGCGCAGTTCGACGGCGGCCAGGGAGTCGAAGCCGAGTTCCCGGAAGGCCAGGGTGCGGCCGACGTCCTCGGCGGAGCGGTAGCCGAGGATGGTGGCGACGTGGCCGCGCACGAGGTCGGTGAGGAACGGCTCGCGGCCGGCCGCCGGCAGCCCGGCGAGCCGCTCGCGCAGCGCGTCGGCACCGGCCGCGGTCCGCGCACCGGCCGCACCGGCCCGGCGTACGGGCACCAGGGCGCGGAACAGCGGGGCCGGGCCGTCCTCCTGGGCGCGCAGCGCGGCCAGGTCCAGCCGCACCGGCAGCACGGCGGGGTCGGTGCCGCCGAGGGCGGCGTCGAACAGGGCGACGCCCTCCTCGGTGGCCAGCGGGGCGACGCCGCCGCGGGCGATCCGGCCGAGGTCGCCGTCGCCGAGGGCGCCGGTCATGCCGCCGGCCTCGGCCCACAGGCCCCAGGCCAGGGAGTGCGCGGGCAGCCCGAGGGAGCGGCGGTGTACGGCGAGGGCGTCGAGGTAGGCGTTGGCGGCGGCGTAGTTGGCCTGGCCGGGCGAGCCGAGCGTGGCGGCGGAGGAGGAGAACAGCACGAACGCCGACAGGTTCCGGTCCGCGGTGAGTTCGTGCAGGTTCCAGGCGGCGTCCGCCTTCGGCCGGAACACGGTGTCGAGCCGCTCGGGGGTGAGCGAGGAGAGCACGCCGTCGGCGAGGACACCGGCCGCGTGGATCACGGCGGTCAGCGGCCGGTCGGCGGGTACGGCGTCCAGTACGGCGGCGAGCGCCGCGCGGTCGGCGACATCGCAGGCGGCACTCGTCACCTCCGCGCCCAGCGCGGCGAGTTCGCCGACCAGATCCTCGGCGGCCCCGCTCCGGCTCACCAGCAGCAGACTCCGCACTCCCCGCGCGACGACCAGATGCCGGGCCACGATCCGCCCGAGGGCACCGGTCGCACCGGTGAGGAGGACGGTCCCGGCACCGAGTCCGGTCCCCGGGTCGGCGGTCTCTCCGGCGCCCGGCGCGGAGGCGGCACCCGGCTCGGCCGGGCCGGCGGTGCCGGCGGCCGGAACGGAGCCGCCGGCCTCCGGGGCGAGCGCGCCGGTGGGCACGGCGGAACTATCGGCGGATCCGCCGGTGGCCTCGGCCGCGGCCGGGGTCTCGGTGGTGACGCGGACCAGGCGCGGCATCCGCCACTCGTCCTCGTGGAACGCCACGTGGGGTTCGCCCAGGGTCGCCGCTTCGGGGAGGCGTGCGGGGTCCGGGGGCGTGTCGGACTCGACCAGGACGATGCGGCCGGGGTTCTCCGACTGGGCCGAGCGGACCAGGCCGCCGACGGCGGCGCCCGCCGGGTCGGTGCCGGTGACGACGAGGAGCGGGGTGTCGGCGAGGCGGTCGTCGGCCAGCCTGGAACGCAGCTCGTCCAGGACCGTGCCGACGGCCGCCCGGGCGTCGGCGGCGCTCACCCCGGCCGGGGCCCGCACCACCTCCACCCGGCCGGTGGCCGCCGTGACCGGCGGGGCCGGCACCCAGGCGACCCGGTACAGCGCGCCCGCGCGGGGCCCACGGGCCGCGGCGGCCAGCGCCTCGGTGCGCAGGGGCCGCAGGGTGAGCGCGTCGACGGTGGCGACGGGGGCGCCCGCGGGATCGGCGAGCGTGAGGGAGACGGTGCCCTCGCCGGCGGTCCGGACGCGCACGCGCAGCGCGGTCGCCCCGGTGGCGTACAGCCGTACCCCGGACCAGGCGAACGGCAGCAGCGCCTCCTCGCCGGCCGCGTCGGTGAGGCCGACGGTGTGCAGCGCGGCGTCGGACAGCGCGGGATGCAGCCCGAACCCGTCGGGCGCGGCGTCGGTGGCGACCTCCGCGTACAGGCCGTCGGCGGTGCGCCAGGCGGCGCGCAGGCCCTGGAACAGCGGCCCGTAGCCGAGGCCGAGGCCGGCCAGGTCGTCGTACAGGCCGTCGAGCGGGACGGGTTCGGCGTCGCGTGGGGGCCAGTCGGTGAGCGGGTCGGCGGGGGCGGGCAGGGTGCCGGTGGGGGCAAGCAGGCCGTCGGCGTGCCGGGTCCACGGCAGTTCCTCGTCCGGGCTCTCCGGCCGCGACCAGATGGTGACCGGGCGGGTGTCGCCCTCGGGCGGGCCGACGGTGACCTGGAGCTGGACGGCGCCGTGGTCGGGCAGGATCAGCGGCGCGTGCAGGGTGAGTTCGGCGAGGTCGCCGCAGCCGACCTGGTCGCCGGCGCGCAGCGCGAGTTCCAGGTGCCCGGTGCCGGGGAAGAGCAGCCGGCCGCCGACCCGGTGGTCCGCCAGCCAGGGCTGGGTGGCGGCGGACAGCCGGCCGGTGAGTACGGCGCCCTCGGTATCGGCCCGTACCATCGCGGCGCCGAGCAGGGCGTGGTCGGTGGGGGCGAGGCCGGCGGCGGTGACGTCGGCGCCGGCGGCGGTGCTGTCGAGCCAGTACCGCTCGCGCTGGAAGGCGTAGCCGGGCAGCGGCACCCGGCGGGGCCGGCGGCCCTCGGCCACGGCGGTCCAGTCGACGGCGGCGCCATGGGTGAACGCCTCGCCCAGCGCGGTCAGCAGCCGGTCCCGGCCGCCTTCGTCGCGGCGCAGGGAGCCGACGGCGGCCACCGCGTCGTCGGTCTCCTGGATGCCGACGGTGAGCACGGGGTGCGGACTGGCCTCGATGAACAGCTGGTGCCCGGCGGAGACGGCGGCCCGTACCGCCTGTTCGAACAGCACGGTTCCGCGCAGGTTGGTGTACCAGTAGTCGGCGTCGAGCCCGGCGGTGTCCAGGAGGCCGCCGGTGACGGTGGAGTAGAACGGCACCCGGGTGGTGCGCGGCTCGATGCCGGCGAGGTCCTCGGCGAGGCGGGCGCGCAGGGTCTCGACGTGGGCGCTGTGCGAGGCGTAGTCCACGGGCAGGCGCTTGGCGCGGACCTTCTCGGCGCGCAGCAGGGCGAGGAGTTCGCCGAGGGCGTCGGGGTCGCCGGAGACCACCGTGGAGGCGGCGCCGTTGACGGCGGCGACCGACAGCCGGCCGGCGAAGGCGGCGAGCCGGGCACGGACCGCGTCGGCGCCCTCGCCGACGGACATCATGCCGCCGGAGCCGGACAGCAGTTCGGCGATGGCCTGGGAGCGCAGGGCGACGACGCGGGCGCCGTCGGCGAGGGTGAGCGCGCCGGTCGCGCAGGCGGCGGCGATCTCGCCCTGGGAGTGGCCGATGACGGCGGCCGGGGTGACGCCGTAGGCGCTCCAGGTGTGCGCGAGGGACACCATCACGGCCCACAGCAGCGGCTGGACGACGTCCACGCGGTCCAGGTCGCCGCGCAGTTCGGTGGCGAAGTCCCAGTCGGTGTAGGGGGCCAGGGCGGCGGCGCACTCGGCCATGCGGGCGGCGAACACCGGTGACTCGTCGAGGAGCCGGGTGGCCATGCCGGACCACTGGGAGCCCTGTCCGGGGAAGACGAACACGGGCCGGGCGCGGCCGGCGGCGGTGCCCTGGACGAGGGCGCGGGCGGTGCTTCCGTCGGCCAGTGCGGCGAGGGCGCCGCGCAGTTCGGCCGGGTCGGTCCCGTTGATCGAGGCGCGGTGGGCGAAGCGGGCGCGGGTGGTGGCCAGCGACCAGCCGATGTCGCGGGGGTCGAGGCCGGGGTGGGTGTCGAGGTGGCCGAGGAGGGCGGCGGCCTGTCCGGCGAGCGCGGCGGGCGTCTTGGCGCTGAGCAGCCAGGGCACGGCGGGCCCCTGGGGTGCGGGCGGTGCGGGCTCGGCGGGGGCGGGCGGGGCCTGTTCGAGGATGACGTGGGCGTTGGTGCCGCTGATGCCGAAGGAGGAGACGCCGGCCCGGCGCGGCCGGCCGGCGGCCGGCCACTGACGTTCCTCGGTCAGCAGCCGTACGCTGCCCGCGTCCCAGTCGACCTTCGTGGACGGCTTGTCCACGTGCAGCGTCTTCGGCAAAACGCCGTGGCGCATCGCCATGACCATCTTGATGATCCCGGCGACACCGGCGGCGGCCTGCGTGTGCCCGATGTTCGACTTGACCGACCCCAGCCAGAGCGGCTGGTCCCGGTCCTGGCCGTAGGTCGCCAGCAGCGCCTGCGCCTCGATCGGGTCGCCCAGCGTCGTCCCCGTGCCGTGCGCCTCCACCACGTCCACGTCGGCGGTGGTGAGGCGGGCGGCGGCCAGGGCCTCGCGGATGACGCGTTCCTGGGCGGGGCCGTTGGGGGCGGTGAGGCCGTTGGAGGCGCCGTCCTGGTTGACGGCGGTGCCGCGGACGAGGGCGAGGACCTGGTGGCCGTTGCGGCGGGCGTCGGAGAGGCGTTCCACGACGAGCACGCCGACGCCCTCGCCCCACACGGTGCCGCCCGCCGCGTCGGCGAAGGCGCGGGTGCGGGCGTCGGGGGCGAGCGCGCCCTGCCGGCTGAACTCCACGAACGTCTCCGGGGTGGCCATGACGGCGACGCCGCCGACCAGCGCCAGGTCGGACTCGCCCTGCCGGAGCGACTGGGCGGCCAGGTGGAGCGCCACCAGGGAGGAGGAGCAGGCGGTGTCGACGGAGAGGGAGGGGCCCTCCAGGCCGAGGGTGTAGGCGACGCGGCCGGAGATGATGCTGCCGGAGCCGAAGCTGCCGAAGTAGTCGTGGTACTGCACGCCGGCGAACACGCCGGTGCGGCTGCCCTTGAGGGAGTGCGGGTCGATGCCGGCGTCCTCCAGCGCCTCCCAGGACGTCTCCAGCAGCAGCCGCTGCTGGGGGTCCATGACGAGGGCTTCCTTGGGGCTGATGCCGAAGAAGGCGGCGTCGAAGTCGCCCGCGTCGTGCAGGAATCCGCCTTCGCCGACGTAGGAGGTGTCGGGGCGCCGCCGGGTGGGGTCGACGACCCGGTCCACGTCCCAGCCGCGGTCGGCGGGGAAGGCGGTGATGGCGTCGGTGCCGTCCGCGACCAGCCGCCACAGGTCGTCCGCGGTGCGGACGTCGCCCGGGTAGCGGCAGGCCAGGCCGACGATCGCCAGCGGCTCCTCGGCGCGGGCCGCGCGGGCGCGCCGGTCGCCGCGGGCCGCGGCCGGGGCGTCGCCGACCAGCGTGCCGAGGTGGGCGGCGAGCGCTTCGGGCGAGGGGTGGTCGAAGACCAGGGTGGCGCTCAGCCGCCGGCCCAGTTCGGCGGAGAGGGAGTTGCGCAGTTCGATGGCTGCGAGCGAGTCGAAGCCGAGGTCCTTGAAGGCCCGGTCGGTCTCCACGCCGCCCGGGTCGGCGTGCCCGAGGACGGCGGCGACATGGGCGCGGACCGTGTGCAGCAGCGCCTCGGCGCGCTCCTCGGCGTTCAGCGCGGCCAGCCGCTCGGCGAAGCCGGCGCCGGTGCCCTCGGCGGCGGCCTCCCGGCGCACCGGGCGGCCCGCGAGGGCCCGGAGGACGGGCGCGAGGCCGGGGCCCTGGGCGCGCAGCGCGGGCAGGGAGAGCCGTACCGGCGCCAGGGCGGGACGGCCGGCCCACAGCGCCCGGTCGAACAGCGCGGTGCCCTCCTCGGCGGACAGGGCGGTCATGCCGCCCCGGGTCATCCGGGAGCGGTCGGCCTCGTCGAGGGTGCCGGTCATGCCGCCGGACGGCTCCCAGGGACCCCAGGCCAGCGACAGGGCGGGGGCGCCGTGGGCGTGCCGGTGCGCGGCCAGCGCGTCCAGGACGGCGTTGGCGGCGGCGTAGTTGCCCTGGCCGGGGGCGCCGACGGTGCCGGCGATGGAGGAGAACAGCACCAACGTGGTGCCGGGGCCGGTCAGTTCGTGCAGGTGGAGGGCGCCGAGGGCCTTCGGTGCGAGGACGGTGTCGAGGCGTTCGGGGATGAGGGCGGAGATCACGCCGTCGTCCAGGACGCCGGCGGCGTGCACGACCGCGGTGAGGGGGCGGTCGGCGGGGAGGGCGGCCAGGACGGCGGCGAGGCGGTCCCGGTCGGCGACGTCGCAGGCGTGGGCGGTCGCGGTGGCGCCGAGGGCGGCCAGGTCGGCGATCAGGTCGTCGGCGTTGCCGGAGCGGCTGAGCAGCGCGAGGTGCCGCACGCCGTGCGCGGTGACCAGATGGCGGGCGAGGACCCGGCCGAGGCCGCCGGTGGCGCCGGTCAGCAGGACGGTGCCCTCGGGATCGAAGGTGCGGCCGGGGGCGTCGGCGGGGAGTTCGGCGCGTAGGAGGCGGGCGGCGCGGGCGGTGCCTTCGCGCACGGCGAGCTGGGGTTCGCCGGTGGCGAGGGCGCCGGGCAGGACGGCGGCGGCGTCCGCGCCGGGTTCGAGGTCGAGCAGCGTGAACCGGTCGGGGTGCTCGGACTGCGCGGACCGCACCAGGCCCCATACGGCGGCGCCGGCCAGGTCGGGCACGTCCTCGCCGGCGACGCTCACCGCGCCGCGGGTGACCACGGCGAGCGGGCGGGGGTCGTCGTCCTGGAGAGCGGCGAGCGCGGTGCGCAGCGCGGCGCGGACGGCGTCGGGAGTGGACCCCGGGCTGCTGTGCAGCACCCGGTGGCCGGCGTCGGGGGCGTCGGTGTCCAGGGGCAGCGGCTGCCAGTCGAGGGTGAACAGGGCGTCGGCGGCGGGGTCGTGGGCGGTGAGGCGGGTGAGCGGGCGGGAGGTCAGCGAGGCGACGGTGGCGACGGGCGCGCCGCCGGCGTCGGCCAGGTCGACGGCGAAGGCGTTCTCGCCGGCGGGTGTCAGCCGGGCGCGCAGCACCGAGGCGCCGGTGGCGTGCAGGGTGACGCCCGCGAACGCGAACGGCAGCCGGGCGGTGTCGTCGGCGGATCCGTCGCCGAGCAGGGCCAGGGAGTGCAGGGCGGCGTCGAACGCGGCCGGATGCAGGCCGAAGCGGGGCGCGTCGGCGGCGGGCCGCTCGGGTAGCCGTACCTCGGCGAACAGTTCCCCGTCGCGCCGCCAGGCGGCGGTCAGGGCACGGAAGACGGGCCCGTACTCCAGTCCGGCGGCGGCGTGCCGCTCGTACAGGCCGCTGATGTCGAGCGCTTCGGCGTCCTCGGGGGGCCAGTCGTCCAGGCGGGTGCCCGGGGCGGCGGGGCCGGCGGTGAGGAGGCCGGAGGCGTGCGCGGTCCACGGGGCGTCGGCGGGCAGGCTCTCGGCGCGTGCGTACACGTGCACCGTACGGGCGCCCAGGGCGTCGGGCGCCCCGACGGCGACCTGGACCCGCACCCCTTCGTCCGCGGGCAGCACCAGCGGTGTCTCCAGGGCGAGTTCGTCCAGGTGGGCGCAGCCGACCTGGTCGCCGGCGCGGACGGCGAGTTCGACCATGGCGGTGCCGGGGACCACGATCCGGCCGCCGACGACGTGGTCGGCGAGCCAGGGATGGGTGCGCGCCGACAGCCGGCCGGTGAGGACGGCGCCGTCGGTGTCGGCGAGGACGGTGGCGGCGCCGAGCAGCGGGTGGTCGGCGGAGTCCAGGCCGGCGGAGCCGACGTCGCCGGCGGTCGCGGTCGTCTCGGGCCAGAAGCGTTCGCGCTGGAAGGCGGTGGTGGGCAGGTCGACGGTGCGGGCGCCGGTGAACAGCGCGGTCCAGTCCACGGCGGCGCCGGCGGTGTACAGCCGGGCGAGGGCGGTGAGCAGGGTCTCGGTCTCGTCGCGGTCGCGGCGGGCGGCGGCGGCCAGGACGGCGTCGGTGTCGGTGCCGTCGTCGGTCAGGCAGTCGCGGGCCATGGCGGTCAGCACGGCGTCCGGGCCGACCTCGAGGTAGCGGGTGACGCCCGCGGCGGCGAGGGCGCGGACGCCGTCGTGGAAGCGGACCGCCTCGCGCACGTGCCGCACCCAGTACTCGGGGGAGGCGATGTCCTGGGTGGCGAGCGCGCCGGTGACGTTGGAGACGACGGGGACGGCGGCCCGGTGGAAGGTCAGGGACTCCACGACCGTCCGGAACGCGTCCAGCATCGGTTCCATCAGCGGCGAGTGGAAGGCGTGCGAGACCGTCAGCCGGCGGCTCTTGTCGAAGCGGGCGGCCACCGCCTCGGCCTCGGCGGCGTCGCCGGAGATCACCACGGAACGGGGGCCGTTGACGGCGGCGATGCCGATCCGCGCGGTGAGATGCGGGCGGACCTCCTCCTCGGTGGCGCGTACGGCGATCATCGCGCCGCCCTCGGGCAGCGCCTGCATCAGCCGGCCGCGCGCGGTCACCAGCGTGGTCGCGTCCTTCAGGTCCAGGACGCCCGCCACATGGGCGGCGGCGATCTCGCCGACGGAGTGGCCGGCCAGGTAGTCGGGAGTGAGTCCCCAGGACTCCAGCAGCCGGTACAGGGCGACTTCGTAGGCGAACAGCGCGGTCTGGGTGCGGGCGGTGTGGCGCAGCGGCTCGGGGTCGTCGCCGAGGACGAGGTCGCGCAGGCCGTCGTCGCCGGTCAGCGCGCAGATCTCGTCGAAGGCGCGGGCGAACACCGGGAAGCGGGCGTGCAGTTCGCGGCCCATGCCGGCGCGCTGCGCGCCCTGGCCGGTGAACAGGAAGGCGGTCTGGCCCTTGCGGATGCGGCCCGTGGCGGCGCCCCGGCCGCCCTCGGCGACGCCGGTCAGGGCGGCCAGCAGCTCGTCGCGGCCGGCGCCGAGGACGACGGCCCGGTACGGGTGGGCGGTGCGGGTGGCGGCCAGGGAGTGCGCCACGTCCACCGGGTCCGCCTCGCCGACGGCGGCGGCGAGGCGGGCGGCCTGCTCGCGCAGGGCGCGTTCGGTGCGGCCGGAGACCACCCAGGGCACCAGCGGCGGGGCCGTGCGCGGCGCCGCCTCCGCGGGTTCCCCGGCTTCCTCGGCGGGGGCCTCCTCCAGGATGGTGTGCGCGTTGGTGCCGCTGGCGCCGAAGGAGGACACGGCGGCCCGGCGCGGGCGGCCGGGGTCGGTCCAGGGCCGGTTCCCGGTCAGCAGCCGGACGGCGCCCTGCTCCCAGTCGACCTTGGTGGAGGGCTGCTCGGCGTGCAGTGTCCGGGGCAGGACGCGGTGCCGCATCGCCATGACCGCCTTGATGATGCCGGCGACGCCGGCCGCGGCCTGGGTGTGCCCGATGTTGGACTTCACCGACCCCAGCCACAGCGGCTCTTCGCGGCCCTGGCCGTAGGTGGCGAGCAGCGCCTGCGCCTCGATGGGGTCGCCGAGGGTGGTGCCGGTGCCGTGCGCCTCCAGCAGGTCCACGTCGGCCGGGCCGAGCCCGGCGGAGGCCAGCGCGGCGCGGATGACGCGCTGCTGGGAGGGTCCGTTGGGGGCGGTCAGGCCGTTCGAGGCGCCGTCCTGGTTGACGGCGGAGCCGCGAATGACGGCCAGCACCTCGTGGCCGTTGCGGCGGGCGTCGGAGAGCCGTTCCAGCACCAGCATGCCGGCGCCCTCGCTCCAGCCGGTGCCGTCGGCGGCGTCCGCGAAGGACTTGCAGCGGCCGTCGGCGGCGAGGCCGCGCTGCCGGCTGAAGGCGACGAAGTTGCCCGGCGTGGACATCACGGTGGCGCCGCCCGCCAGGGCGAGGGTGCACTCTTTGCCGCGCAGGGCCTGGACGGCGAGGTGCACCGCGACGAGCGCCGAGGAGCAGGCGGTGTCGATGGTGACGGCCGGGCCCTCCAGGCCGAGGGTGTAGGAGATGCGGCCGGAGATGACGGCGGCCAGCACGCCGGTGCCGAGCGCGGCCTCGCTGTCGTCGGGCATCCGGGCCAGCAGGTCCTTGTAGTCCTGGCCGTTGGTGCCGGCGAACACGCCGACGCGGGTGCCGTGCGCCGAGTCGGGGGCGATCCGGGCGCGTTCCAGGGCCTCCCACGACACCTCCAGCAGCAGCCGCTGCTGGGGGTCCATCGCCAGCGCCTCGCGGGGACTGATGCCGAAGAAGTCCGGCTCGAACCCGGCCGCGTCGGTGAGGAACCCGCCGCGGGTGACGTAGCTCTTGCCGGTGGCGTCCGGGTCGGGGTCGTACAGCGCGTCGATGTCCCAGCCCCGGTCGTCGGGGAAGTCGCCGATGGCGTCGGTGCCGTCGTGGACGAGCCGCCAGAACTCCTCCGGGGTGGTCACGCCGCCGGGGAAGCGGCAGCTCATCCCGACGATCGCGATGGGTTCCCGGTCCTGGGTCTCCACCTCGCGCAGCCGCCGGCGGGTCTGGGCCAGGTCGGCGGAGACCCGCTTGAGGTAGGAGAGCAGCTTTTCGTCGTTGGTCATCGGGTGTCGCCACTCCTGTGCGAAGAGGTGGACCGCGGTGCGGCCGGGGTGTCGTGGGAGGGTCGCCTCAGGCCGAGCCGAGTTCGTTGTCGATGAAGGCGAAGACGTCGTCGGCGGTGGCGTCCTCGAGCCGTCCGGCGACGCTGCCGGCCTCCTCCCGGCCGGGGGCCGTGTCCAGGTCGCCGAGCAGCGACCGCAGGCGGTTGGTGATCCCGCCCTCTTCGATGTCCTCGGCGCTCAGGCCGCCGAGCCGGGCGGCGATCCGGTCGAGGTCGGCGAGGACCGAGTCCACGGAGGAGGTGGCGGAGCCCGCGAGTTCGGTGCCCAGGTGCTGGGCGAGGGCGGCGGGCGTGGCGTAGTCGAAGATGAGCGTGGCCGGCAGCGGCACCCCGGCGGCGGCGCTGATCCGGTTGCGCAGGTCGACGGAGGTGAGGGAGTCGAAGCCGAGGTCGCGGAAGGCGGTGGTCGGCTCGACCGCGTCGGCGCCGCCGTAGCCGAGGACGGCGGCGGCCTGGCCGCACACCAGCTCCCGCAGGGCGCGGTCGCGTTCGCCGCCGGTGAGGCCGGCGAGCTTCTCGGCGAAACCGTCGGCGGCGCCCGCCTGTTCGGGTCCGCCGGTGCCGGGGCGGGCTCCGGGCAGCGCGGCCAGCAGGGGGCTGGGCCGGGTCGCGCTGAAGGCGGGCGCGAACACCGTCCAGTCGACGTCGGCGACGGTGACGGCGGTGTCGCCGCCGGCCAGGGCGCGGCGCAGCGCGGTGAGCGCGCGGCCGGGGTCGAGGAGGGACATGCCCATGGCGCGGGCGGCGGAGCGTACGGTGCCGTGGGCGGCCATGCCGTCGCCGCCCCACGGTCCCCAGGCGATCGAGACGGCGGGCAGCCCGGCGGCGCGGCGGTGCGCGGCGAGGGCGTCGAGGTAGGCGTTGGCGGCGGCGTAGTTGGCCTGGCCGGCGCCGCCGACGGTGGCGGTCAGCGAGGAGAACAGCACGAACGCCGACAGGTCCCGGTCCGCGGTGAGTTCGTGCAGGTGGCGGGCCGCGTCGGCCTTGGGGGCGAGGACGCGGGCGAAGCGTTCGGGGGTGAGGGCGTCCAGGACGCCGTCGTCGAGGACGCCGGCCAGGTGCAGCACGGCGGTGAGGGGGTGTTCGGCCGGTACGGAGTCCAGCAGGGCGGCCAGGGCCCGGCGGTCGGCGACGTCGCAGGCGGTGAGGGTGACCCGGGTGCCGGCGTCGGTGAGTTCGCGGACCAGGTCGGCGGCGCCGGGCGCGTCCATGCCCCGGCGGGAGGTCAGCAGCAGGTGGTCGGCGCCCTCGGCGGCGAGCCAGCGGGCGACGGCGCTGCCGACGGCGCCGGTGGCGCCGGTGACCAGCACGGTGCCGGACGGCTTGAAGGGGGCGCCGGCGCGGGCGGGGGCGGGCTCCAGGCGCCGGCCGTAGGCGCCGGTCTCGCGCAGGACGACCTGGTCCTCGCCGCCGCCGTCGCCGAGCAGGGCGGCCAGCCGGGCGAGGACCTGCGGGCCGGGCTCGGCGGGCAGGTCGGCCAGTCCGCCCCAGCGCTCGGGGTGTTCCAGGGCGGCGACCCGGCCGAGGCCCCACACCGGGGCCTGGTCGAGGCCGGTGACGGCGGCGGCCGGGCCGTGGGCGACGGCGTCGCGGGTGAGGCACCACAGCGGTGCGGTGACCTGCGCGTCGCCGAGGGCCTGGACGAGGGCGGCGGTGACGGCCGGCGCGGTGGCGGGCGCCAGCAGGGACAGCACTCCGTCGACGCCGTCCCGTCCGGCGAGCAGCGCGGCGAGTTCGGCGCGGCCGGCCGTCGCGGGCACGGTGAGGGTGTCGAGGGCGAGGCCGTGTCCGGCGAGCCCGGTCAGGACGGCGGTGGTCCAGGGGTCGCCGGCGGCGGGGACGACGGCGAGCCAGTGCCCGCCGCGCGCCGGGGTGGCGGCGGGGGCCAGCGGCTCCCAGGCGACGCGGTACCGCCAGCCGTCGGCCGCGGCGTCGGCCTGCCGCCGCTCGTGCCAGGCGGCCAGGGCCGGTACGACGGCGGCGACGGAGGTCTGGTCGGCGACGCCGAGGGTGGCGGCCACGGCGGTGACGTCCCGGTCGCGGACGAGGTCCCAGAACGGGTCGGCGGTGTCGCCGCCCGCGCGGGCCGCCGCCGACCGCTCGGCCTGGAGGATGGGGGCGTCCTCCCAGTGCCGGTCGCGGCGGAAGGGGTAGGTGGGCAGGTCGACCTTGCGGCCTCCGGCGAACACCGCCGTCCAGTCGGGGCCGGTGCCGGTCAGGTGCAGCCGGCAGACGGCGTCGAGGAGGGCGGCGTCCTCGTCGCGGTCGCGGCGCTGGGTGCCGACGACGACCGGCACCGTGTCCTGGGCCAGGTTGCTGAGCACCGCGTCGGGGCCGACCTCCAGGAAGCGGGTGGCGCCCTCGGCGGCCAGCGTGGTGACCCCGTCGTGGAAGCGGACGGCCTCCCGGACGTGCCGGACCCAGTACTCGGGCGAGGTGAGCCGGTCGGCCAGGCGGCCGGTGACGTTGGAGACGACCGGCACGGCGGGCTCGCGGAAGGTCAGTCCCGCAAGCACCTCGCGGAACGCGTCCAGCATGGGTTCCATGCGGTGGGAGTGGAAGGCGTGCGAGACCTTCAGCCGGGTGGACTTCTCCACCCGGGCGGCGACGGCGAGTACGGCGTCCTCGTCGCCGGAGACCACCACCGCGCGCGGGCCGTTGACGGCGGCGATGTCGACGCCGTCGGTGAGCAGCGCGGTGACCTCGGCCTCGGTGGCGAGCAGGGACACCATCGCGCCGCCGGCGGGCAGTTCCTGCATGAGCCGGCCGCGGGCGGCGACCAGGGCGACGGCGTCCTTCAGGTCCAGGACGCCGGCCGCGTGCGCGGCGACGACCTCGCCGACGGAGTGCCCGGCGAGCAGGTCCGGGCGCACGCCCCAGTGCTCCAGCAACCGGTACAGGGCGGTTTCGAAGGCGAACAGGGCCGCCTGGGTGTAGGCGGTCCGGTGCAGCGGCGCGGGGTCGGTGTCCTGGTCCCACATCACCTCGCGCAGCGGCCGGTCCAGGTGGGTGTCGAACGCGGCGCAGATCTCGTCGAAGGCGGCGGCGAACACCGGGAACGCGGTGTACAGGGTGCGGCCCATGCCGGGCCGCTGGGAGCCCTGGCCGGAGAACAGCACGGCGAGCCGGCCGGGTTCGGGGGCCGCCTCGGCGGGCCGGTGGCCGTCGGCGACGGCGCGCAGGCCGGCCAGCAGTTCGTCGCGGTCCCGGCCGGTGACGGCGGCCCGGTGGGAGAACACGGTCCGGGTGGTGGCCAGCGAGTAGCCGACGTCGTACGGGTCGAGGCCGCCGGCCGTGGCGAGGAGCCGTTCGGCCTGCCGGCGGACGGCGTCGGGGCCCTTGCCGGACAGCACCCAGGGGATGACGGGCAGCGCGGCCCGCTCGGCAGGGGCCTGTCCGGTCCCGGCGGGGGGTGCCTCCTCCAGGATGGTGTGGGCGTTGGTGCCGGAGATGCCGAAGGAGGACACGCCGGCGCGGCGCGGGCGGCCGTCGGGGGTGTCCCAGGGGCGGCCCTCGGTGAGCAGCCGGACGTCTCCGGCGCTCCAGTCGACGGCGGTGGAGGGCTTCTCGACGTGCAGGGTGCGGGGCAGGGTGCCGTGGCGCATCGCCATGACCGTCTTGATGATGGCGCCGACACCGGCCGCGGCCTGCGGATGGCCCATGTTGGACTTGAGGGACCCGAGCCACAGCGGCTGGTTCTCCGGCCGGTCCTGTCCGTAGGCGGCGATGACGGCCTGGGCCTCGATGGGGTCGCCGAGGGTGGTGCCGGTACCGTGCGCCTCGACCGCGTCGATGTGGTGCGGGGCGAGCTGGGCGTCGGCGAGGGCCTGCCGGATGACGCGGACCTGGGCCGGGCCGCTGGGCGCGGTCAGGCCGTTGGAGGCGCCGTCCTGGTTGACGGCCGAGCCGCGCACGACGGCCAGCACCTCGTGGCCGTTGCGCAGCGCGTCGGACAGCCGCTCCACCAGCAGCATGCCGGCGCCCTCGGCCCAGGCGGCGCCGGCCGCGTCGTCGGAGAAGGAGTGGCAGCGTCCGTCGGGGGACAGCGCGCGGCGCTCGCTGAACTCGATGAACATCTCGGGGCTGGCCATGACGGCGGCGCCGCCCGCCAGCGCCAGGGAGCACTCGCCCTTGCGCAGCGACTGGACGGCCTGGTGCAGCGCCACCAGGGAGGAGGAGCAGGCGGTGTCCATGGTGACCGCGGGCCCCTCCAGGCCGAGGGTGTAGGCGATGCGGCCGGAGACGATGCTGCCGGAGATGGTGCCGCCGATGTAGTCGTGGTGCATCAGGCCGACGAAGACACCGGTCGGGGTGCCCTTGACGGTGGTGGGGTCGATGCCGGCCCGTTCGAAGGCCTCCCAGGTGACCTCCAGCAGCAGCCGCTGCTGCGGGTCGGTGCCGGGCGCGTCCTTGGGGCTGATGCCGAAGAAGGCGGGGTCGCACTCGGCGGCGTCGTGCAGGAAGCCGCCGTGGCGGACGTAGGTCTTGCCGGGGGCGCCGGGCTCCGGGTCGTAGATCGCCTCGGTGTCCCAGCCGCGGTCGGCAGGGAACTCGGTGACGACGTCGATGCCCTCGTCGACGATCCGCCACAGGTCCTCGGGGGTGCGCACACCGCCCGGGTAGCGGCAGCCCATGCCGATGATGGCGACGGGCTCGTGCTCGCGGTCCTCCAGCTCCCGCACGCGGCGGCGGCTGCGCTCCAGCTCGGTCGTGGCCCGCTTGAGGTAGTCGCGGAGCTTGCCGGCCGTGGCCGAGTCTTCCATCACAGGGCTCCCAGTTCGTTGTCGATCCTGGCGAAGAGTTCGTCGTCGCTGGCGTCGCCGAAGTCCTCGGGCGCGCCGGGCGCGGGGTGCCGTCCGTGAGTGTCCTGCCAGTCGCGCAGCAGCGCTTCGAGACGGGCGGTGACGCGGGCGTGGCTGCCGGCCTCGTCGGGCAGGGCGTGCAGCGCGGCTTCGAGGCGGTCCAGCTCGGCCAGCGCCGACCGGGCCCGGTCGGCGGGTCCGGGCACCAGCGCGGTCTTGAGGTGGGCGGCGAGGGTGGTGGGGGTGGGCTGGTCGAAGACGAGGGTGGCGGGCAGGGTCAGGCCGGTGGCGCCCGCGAGGAGGTTGCGCAGTTCCACGGCGGCGAGCGAGTCGAAGCCCATCTCCTGGAAGGCGCGCCCGGGGTCCACCGACTCGGGCGAGGGGTGCCCGAGCACGGCGGCGACGTGGGTGCGCACCAGCTCCAGCAGGGCGCGGTCGCGGTCGGCGTCGGCCAGCGGTGCCAGCCGCTCGCGCCAGGAACCGGCCGGGGTGCCGGGTTCGGCGCCGGGCCGCCGGGCGGGCCGGACCAGGCCGCGCAGGAGCGCGGGTACGCCGTCGGTCCGGGCGCGCACCGCGGCGGTGTCCAGGCGTACGGGCACCAGGACGGCGTCCTCGCCGCCGAGGCCCGCGTCCAGGGCACGCAGTCCCTGTGCGGGGGTCAGCGGCGGCAGGCCCAGCCGGCGCAGCCGTTCCAGGTCGGCGGCGTCGATGCCGGAGCCCATGCCGCCGGTGCCGGACCACAGGCCGTAGGCGAGGGAGACGGCGGGCAGGCCGAGGGCGCGGCGGTGCGCGGCGAGGCCGTCGAGGAAGGTGTTGGCGGCGGCGTAGTTGGCCTGGCCGCCGCCGACCAGCAGACCGGCGGTGGAGGACAGCAGCACGAACGCCGACAGGTCCTGGTCGCGGGTCAGTTCGTGCAGGTTCCAGGCGGCGTCCACCTTGGGCCGCAGCACCCGGTCCACACGGTCCGCGTCCAGGCCGGCCAGCACGCCGTTGTCGACGACGCCGGCGGCGTGCACCACGGCCCGTACGTCGTGCTCGGCCAGCAGCGCGGCGAGCTGGTCGCGGTCGGCGGCGTCGCACCGGGCGAGGGTCACCTCGGCGCCCGACTCGCGCAGGGCGTCGGCGAGTTCGGCGGCTCCGGGGGCGTCCGGGCCGCGCCGGCCGGCCAGCAGCAGGCGCCGTACGCCGTGCGCGGTGACCAGGTGGCGGGCGATCAGGGCGCCGAGGCCGCCGGTGCCGCCGGTGATCAGGACGGTGCCGTCCGGGTCCCAGGCGGGCGCGCCGCCGGGCTTGGCGCGGGCCAGCCGGGGCAGCCGTACCTCACCGTCCCGCACCGCGACCTCCGGTTCCCCGGCGGCGAGCGCGGTGGCGAGGGCCGGTCCGGGGCCGGCGCTGCCGTCGCTGTCGACCAGCAGGAACCGCCCGGGATGCTCGGCCTGGGCCGCGCGGACCAGTCCGGACAGGGCCGCGTGCGCGAGGTCGCCGGCGCGCAGCAGCACGGCGAGATGCCGCCCGGCGTACCGCTCGTCGGCGGGCCAGCCGCGCAGCACGTCCAGGACCGCGTGCACCCGTGCGCGCACCAGGGCGGGCAGGTCCGGTGCGGCGTCGGGGACGGGCGGTACGGCCAGTACGACCAGATCGGGCACGGGGCCCGCGGCGGCGAGGGCGTCGAGGCCCGGGTGGTGGGGGGCGTCGAGGCCGGTGTGCTGCGGGTCGCTGCCGCCGAGGCCGCACACGGCCGCCGCGGGCGGGGCCGGGGCCGCCGCGGCGGGCGCCGGGACGAGGTCCACCCGGTACAGCGGGTCGTCGCCGTCGCCGGCGAGCTGGTCGGCCGAGACGGGGCGGGCCACCAGGCCGCGTACGGTGGCGACGGGTGCGCCGGTGGCGTCGGCCAGGGTGAGGGCGACGGTGTCGGGGCCGGACGGCGTAAGGCGCAGGCGCAGCGTGTCGGTGCCCGCCGCGTGCAGGGTGACGCCGTCCCAGGCGAACGGCAGGACCGCCTGGCCGCCGGGCAGGTCCAGCAGGTTGACGTGCAAGGCGGCGTCCAGCAGCGCCGGGTGCACGCCGTACGCGGCGGCGGTGGCGCGGGCGCCGTCGGGCAGGGCCGCCTCGGCGAACAGCTCGTCGCCGCGCCGCCACATGGCGCGCAGGCCCTGGAAGACCTCGCCGTAGCCGTAGCCGGTGCGGGCCAGCGCCGGGTAGAGGCCGTCCAGGCCGACGGGTTCGGCGTCCGGCGGCGGCCAGTCGGTGAGCCCGGCCGGGTCCGTGTCCTCGGCGGCCGGCCGGGTGAGGACGCCCGCGGCGTGCCGGGTCCAGGGCGCGTCGGGGGTGTCAGCGCGGCGGGACCAGACGGTCAGCTCCCGCTGTCCGTCCCGGTCGGCGCCGACGGCGGCCTGGACGGCGAGGGCGCCCTGCTCGGGCAGGATCAGCGGGGCGTGCAGGGTGAGTTCGCCGACGCTGTCGCAGCCGGTGTGCCGCGCCGCCTGGAGGGCCATCTCCACGAAGGCGGTGCCGGGCAGCAGTACGGTGCCGTGCACGGCGTGGTCGGCGAGCCACGGGTGGGTGGCCCGGGAGAGCCGGCCGGTGAGGACCGCTCCCTGGGTGTCGGGCAGATCGGTCGCGGCGCTCAGCAGGGGGTGGCCGGTGGCGCTCTGGCCCAGGCCGCCGGCGTCGCCGCTGCCGCCGGAGCCGGCGTCCAGCCAGAGGCGTTCGCGCTGGAAGGCGTAGGTGGGCAGGGCGGTGGGCCGGGCGTGGTGCGGGGTGAAGAAGGCCGCCCAGTCGACGTCCGTGCCGGCCGCGTGCAGCCGGGCCACGGCCGTGACCAGGTCGCGTTCCTCGTCGCCGGCCCGGCGCAGTGCGGCGACGGTCACGCTGTCCCCGGGCACGCAGTCGGCGGCGAGCGCGGTCAGGGCGGCGTCCGGGCCGACTTCGAGGAACGCCCGGACGCCCAGCTCGCGCAGGGTGGTCATGGCGGGGGCGAAGCGGACGGTCCGGCGGACGTGCTCCACCCAGTAGCCGGGGGTGGTCAGGTGCGCGGGGTCGGCGAGGGCGCCGGTGAGCGTGGACACGAGGGGGATGCGGGGCTCGGCGTAGGAGCACGCGGCGGCGGCCTCGGCGAAGCCGGCGAGCATCGGCTCCATCAGCGGCGAGTGGAAGGCGTGCGAGACGGTGAGCCGCTTTCCGGTGCCGAAGCGGGCGGCGAGGGCGTCGACGGCGTCCTCGGCGCCGGAGATCACCACCGAGCGCGGGCCGTTGACGGCGGCGAGGCCGACCCGGTCGTCCAGGTGGGGGGTGATCTCCTCCTCGGTGGCGCGCAGCGCGGCCATGGCGCCGCCTTCGGGCAGGGCCGCCATCAGGGTGCCGCGGGCGAGGACGAGCTTGATGGCGTCGGGCAGGGACAGCACCCCGGCGGCGTGCGCGGCGGCGATCTCGCCGACGGAGTGGCCGGCCAGGTAGTCGGGGGTGATGCCCCAGGACTCCAGGAGCCGGTAGAGGGCCACTTCGGTGGCGAAGAGGGCGAGCTGCGCGTAGTCGGTGCGGGTGAGCAGGGCGGCGTCGCCGTCGATCACCTCGGCGAGCGGCCGTTCCAGGCCCGGGTCGGCGAGGGCGCACACCGCGTCGAAGGCTTCGGCGTACACAGGGAAGGCGCGGTGCAGGGCGCGGCCCATGCCGATGCGCTGGGCTCCCTGCCCGGTGAACAGGAACGCGGCCTTGCCGCCGGTCCGGGTGAGCGGCGTGGCGGTGCCGAGCGCGGCGAGCAGTTCCGTGGTGTCCCGGCCGACGGCGACGGCCTGGTGCTCGTGGCGGCCGCGGGTGGTGGCGAGCGACAGTCCGAGGTCGGCCGGGCGGGCGCCGGGGTGTGCGTCGAGGTGCTCGCGCAGCCGGGCGATCTGCGCGGTGAGGGCCTGCGGGGTGCGGCCGGAGACGATCCAGGGGACGCAACCGCCTTCCCGGGCGGGTGCGCCGGGTGTGTCCTCGGCCGGTTCGGGGTCGGCGGGCGCCTGTTCCAGGATGACGTGGGCGTTGGTGCCGCTGATGCCGAAGGAGGAGACGGCGGCGCGGCGGGGCCGTCCGGTGGCGGGCCACGGGCGCCGCTCCAGGGCCAGTTCGACGGCTCCGGCGCTCCAGTCCACCTGGTCGGTGGGCGCGTCGACGTGGAGGGTGGGCGGGACCTCGCCGTGCCGCATGGCCAGCACCATCTTGATGACGCCCGCGACGCCCGCGGCGGCCTGGGTGTGCCCGAGGTTGGACTTGACCGAGCCCAGCAGCAGCGGCCGTTCGCGGCCCTGGCCGTAGGCGGCGAGCAGCGCCTGCGCCTCGATGGGGTCGCCGAGGGAGGTGCCGGTGCCGTGCGCCTCGACCACGTCGACGTCGGCGGGAGTGAGCCCGGCGCCGGCCAGGGTCTGCCGGATGACGCGCTGCTGGGAGGGGCCGTTGGGCGCGGTCAGCCGGCTGCTGGCGCCGTCGGAGTTGACCGCGCTGCCGCGGATCACGGCGAGCACCGGGTGGCCGTTGCGGCGGGCGTCGGCGAGCCGTTCCAGCAGCAGCATGCCCGCGCCCTCGCCCCAGCCGGTGCCGTCGGCCGCGGTGGCGAACGCCTTGCAGCGGCCGTCCGGGGCGAGCCCGCGCTGCCGGCTGAAGTCGACGAAGGTCTCCGGGGTGGACATCACGGTGACCCCGCCGGCCAGCGCCAGGGAGCACTCGTCGGACTGCAGCGCCCGTACCGCCCAGTGCAGGGCGACCAGGGAGGAGGAGCAGGCGGTGTCGACGGTGACGACGGGCCCTTCGAGCCCGAAGGTGTAGGCGACGCGGCCGGAGGCGATGCTGGCGGCGCTGCCGTTGGCCAGGTAGCCGCCGAGGTCGTCGGGCACGGAGCCGAGGCGGGTGGCGTAGTCGTTGTACATGACGCCGGCGAACACGCCGGTCCGGCTGCCGCGCAGGGAGGCCGGGACGATGCCGGCCCGTTCGAAGGCCTCGTGGGAGGTCTCCAGCAGCAGCCGCTGCTGCGGGTCCATGGCGAGGGCCTCGCGCGGGCTGATGCCGAAGAAGCCGGGGTCGAAGTCGGCGGCGTCGTGCAGGAATCCGCCGGTGCGGGCGTAGGTCTTGCCGGGCCGTGCCGGGTCGGGGTCGTACAGGGCGTCCACGTCCCAGCCGCGGTCGGCGGGGAAGTCCGTCACCGCGTCGGTGCCGGTCGCGACGAGGTCCCACAGGTCCTCGGGGGTGGTGACGCCGCCCGGGTAGCGGCAGCCGATGCCGACGACGGCGACCGGGCCGTGTGCGCGTCGCTCGTTCTCGCGCAGCCGCCGCCGCGCCTCCCGCAGGTCCGCCGTCGTCCGCCTGAGATAGTCGAGCAGTTGCTCTTCGTTGTTCACCAGCGCGCCATCCGATCGGGATCGAAGTGAGGGCCTGGGCCGTGCGGATCGCCTCCGGACGGTCGCCGGTCCGCTTCCCCTCCGCTGGTGGGAGGCTAGGCAGGGGGCGGTGACGCAAGACACCCCTACGGCCCCCAGGGACCCCCTCGGCGGCTAAGGGGTCCCCCGGCGGTGACGGCACCACGTGACCGGGCCGGCGTCACCCGCCGGCCGTGGAGAGCGACGACAGCCGGTAGCTGCCGGCCAGTTCCCTGACCTCCACGGTGACGACCGCCTCGCGCACTCCGGCCGCCCGCAGGTGTCCGTCGAGCAGGGCGAGCACGCTCTCGGACAGGCGGGCCCGCTGGTGCTCGGGACGGCCGGTCAGCAGGCCCACCTCGACGTGCACGAAACCCGTCTCCCCGCTCGACATGTCCCCGACGTACGTCTCCACGGGCCGGACCAGCGTCTTGCACACGCCCGCCGAGCCGGACTCCTCCAGGACCAGCGGATGCAGCTCCTTCACGAGGACGCTCGCGTCGAGGACTCCGGCCAGGTGGGAGGAGTAGTCGATGGTGAGGTGCGGCATGCGGGACCTTTCATCACACTTCCTAGTTTCTCAAGGCAACTATTTTCCCCCACGGTGTCCGCTCCCCGACGCCCGCCCCGGCCCCCGCGACCCGCTCACATAGGTTGTGCGCATGATCGAGGACGCGAAGACGAGGCCACGGGCGGTGCCGGCGCAGCACCGGGCCCGGGGCCGGCACGCCGCCCCCGGAGGCCGGGCGGACCGTCGCAGGCGGGGCCGGCGCGGGAAGAGACCGGCACAGGGCGGGCCGGCCCGCGCCTCGCTGCTGATGGCGGCGGGCACCGTGGTGTCCCGGGCGACGGGACTCATACGCACGGTGCTCCAGGCGGCCGCGCTCGGCACGAGCCTGCTGGCGAGCACCTACAACACGGCCAACACGGTGCCGACCAGTCTGTACACGCTCCTGATCGGCGGCGCCCTCAACGCCGTCCTCGTCCCGCAGCTGGTGCGCGCCCGCGCCACCCACCCCGACCAGGGCCGGGCCTACGAGCAGCGGCTGGTGACCCTCGTGGTGTGCGTCCTCGGCGCCGGGACGGCGCTGGCGGTGTGGGCGGCGCCGCAGATCGTCGGCGTCTACATGCGGGACACACCAGGCAACCACGAGGCCTACCGGCTGACGGTGACCTTCGCCCGGTACCTGCTGCCGCAGATCTTCTTCTACGGCCTGACCGGCATCTACGGCCAAGTCCTCAACGCGCGCGAGAAGTTCGGTGCGGCGATGTGGACGCCGGTGCTGAACAACGTCGTCCTGGTCGCCATGTTCGGCGCCTACCTGGGCCTGATGACGGCGCCCGACCGGGTCGAGGACATCACGGCCGGCCAGGTCCGGCTGCTGGGCATCGGCACGACCGCGGGCATAGCCGTGCAGGCCCTCGCGCTGATCCCGTTCGCCCGCGCCGCCGGCTTCCGCTTCCGCCCGCGCTTCGACTGGCGCGGCACGGGTCTCGGCTCCAGCGTGCACGCGGCCAAGTGGACCCTGCTGTACGTCCTGGCGAACCAGGTGGCCCTGGCCGTGGTCACCAACTACGCCAACGCCGCCGACCAGAAGCTGCCGGACGCGGGCGCGGGCTACTCGGCGTACACCTACGCGCAGACCATCTGGATGCTGCCGCAGTCCATCGTCACCGTGTCGCTGGTGACCGCGCTGCTGCCGCGCATGAGCCGGGCCGCCGCCGAAGGACGGGTCGCCGACCTGCGGGCGGACCTGTCGCGCGCCCTGCGGGTCAGCGGCGCCGTCATCGTGCCCGCCGCCTTCTTCTTCCTGGCCCTGGGGCCGCTGCTGGCGGTGCTGCTGTTCGCCCACGGCGCCGCCGACGCGACCTCGGCCCGGCCGCTCGGTCACATGCTCCAGGCGTTCGGCCCGGGGCTCGTGCCGTTCTCCGCCCAGTACCTGCTGCTGCGCGGCTTCTACGCCTTCGAGGACACCCGTACGCCGTTCTTCATGGCGGCGTGGGTCGCCGTGGTCAACGTCGCCCTCGCCACCGCGTGCCATGTGCTGCTGCCGGCACGCTGGGCGGTCACGGCGATGGCCGGGGCGTACACGCTGTCGTACGCGGTCGGCCTCGTGGTGACCGCGCGGCTGCTGCGGAGGCGGGTCGGCGGCCGCCTCGACGACGGGGCCCTGCGCCGCACCTACGCCAAGCTGCTGGCCGCCGCGGGGCCGGCCGCGGCCCTGGGCTGGGCGGTCGCGCACGTCTGCGCCGCCCGCCTGGGCACCGGCACCTGGCCCACGGCACTCTCCCTGGCCGCGGGCGCGGTGACCTTGGCCGCCGGCTACCTCGCGGCGGCCCGCCTGCTACGGATCACGGAGCTACGGCACCTGCCCGGCCTGCGCTGACACGACCGGCGAGGTGCCGCAAGGCGCGGGCGGGCCGACGGGGCGGCCGACGGCCACCGGGATGCCCGACGCGACCCGCAGAGCGGCCGGCAGCGGTGACCGGCACGGCCGTCACACGCAGACATGCCTGACGCGGGCCCGCGTGGGCGGCTGTCAGACGCACACATGCCCGGCGCGGCCCGGCAGGGCGGCCACCCCACACGCACATGTCCGACACGGCCCGGCAGGACAGGCCACCAGACGCCGGCACGCTCGGCACGGCCGGCAGGACAGCCGTCAGACGCACACATGCCCGGCGCGGCCGGCGGGCGCCGGGATGGCCGGCGCCTGGCGGCGGGGTGGGCGTCAGGTGTGAGGGTGGCCGGCCGCTGCCCGCTTCAGCAGGGAGTTCAGCAGGTGTATGTCGGGCCGGCGGGTGGTGCCCGAGCGGCTCACGGTGAAGATGGTCCGGCTGACCGGCCTGGTCAGCGGGTGCAGGCTGACGCCGGCGATGTCGTCCGGGACGGCGAGCCGGGGCGCCAGCGCGACACCCGCGCCGGCCGCGACCAGCGCGGTCAGGACGGCGAAGTCGCTGCTGCGCACCCGGATGTCGGGCACGAACCCGGCGGCGCCGCAGGTGCGCTGGATCATCTCGTAGCAGGAGGTGTCCGGCGCGGGCGTCAGCCAGGGCGCCCGGGCGAGCGCGGCGAGGTCGGCCGGCTGCCCGGGAGCCAGCCCCAGCCGGTCCGCGTGTCCGGGACGCAGCACGGCCACCACGGGGTCGTCCATGAGGGCCTCCTGCTCGCTGCCGGAGGGGAAGTCGCGGGGCAGTACGGTGTAGCCGTGGACGACGGCCACGTCGATCTCCCGCTTGTGCAGGGCCGTGAGCGCGTCCCCGGGCTCCAGGACGGTGAGCTGGAGGACGAGCCGGCGCGACCACGCCTCGTCCTCCTCGGCGAGCGCCCGGTACACGGCCGGGAACAGCGCGCGGGCGGCCGAGGAGAACGCGGCCACCCGGACCTGGCCGCGCTCGCCACCGCGCAGCGCCGCGAGGTCGGACTCCGCGGCGGCGAGGTCGCCGAGGACCACCTCCGCGTGCGCGACCAGCAGCTCTCCGGCGCTGGTCAGCCGCAGCGTGCGGCCGTGCTTCTCCACGACGGGCAGACCGGCCTCGCGTTCGAGGACGGCCAGTTGCTGGGAGACGGCCGGAGCGGTCAGGTGCAGGGCCTCGGCCGCCGCCGCGACGGTGCCGTGGATGGCCAGGTGGTGCAGGATCCTGAGCCGGCGCACATCAAGCATCACCACAGCTTACGCTTCACATAACGAAAGCTAACTGGACCTTCTCGTTTCGCTCTCGGCATCGTAGAGGAATGCGCAAACCGTTCGCCTCCCCCAGCTTCTTCGCCCTGGCCGGCACGGTGGTGCTCTGGGCGTCCGCGTTCCCGGCGATCCGGGTGGGGGTCGGCGGGCTCGGCCTGGCGGCGCTCTCGCTGCTGCGGCTGGCCATCGCCGCCGCCGTCCTGGCCGTCCTGGCGCCGTTCGCCGGCGTCCGGGTGCCCCGGCGCAGGGACCTGCCGCAGATCGCGCTGTGCGGGCTCACCGGCATGACCGCGTACCAGATCCTGCTGAACTGGGGCGAGATCCACGTCGAGGCGGGCACCGCGAGCCTGCTGATCGCCGTCGCCCCCGTCTTCAGCGTCCTGCTCGGCAGCGTCTTCCTCGCCGAACACATCAGCCGCAACGTCGCCGTCGGCAGCGTCATCGCGCTCGCGGGCACCGCCGTCGTCACCCTCAGTGAAGGCGTGTCCGGGTTCACCGCCGCGTCCCTGGTGGTCCTGGCCGCGGCCGTCGTCCAGGGCGTCTACCACTTCGCCACCAAGCCGCTGCTGCGCCGCTACACCGGGCTGGAGGTGGCCACGTACGCCATGATCGCCGGCACGGTGTTCGCGCTGCCGCTGGTGCCCGCGACGGCCCGGGCCGTGACCCACGCTCCCCTGGACGCGCTGCTGGCCGTCCTCTTCCTCGGGCTGCTGCCGTCCGCGCTGGGCTTCGTCATCTGGGGCTACGCCGTCGCCCGGCTCCCGCTCTCCACGTCCACCGCCGCGCTGTACCTGGTGCCGCCCGTCGCCCTGCTGGTGTCCTTCGTCTGGCTCGGCGAGATCCCGCACCCGATCGAGCTGCTCGGCGGTGCCGTCGTCGTGGCCGGAGTCGTCCTGATCAACCGCCGCGGCTCCGCCGCGGCGCCGCGGCCCCGGGCCGTCGCCGGGCGCGCCGGCCGCGAGGAGAGCACGGGCGAACGCGCCGACGAGGCGTCCATACGCCGCTGAGCCGTCGCGGTCCGCGCGGTCAGGCGGGCTGCGACAGGTCGATCGCCCGGTCCACGTCGGCCGGGCGGAGCACTCGCAGGACGCCCTCGAGGAAGTAGTAGTCGGCGTACGGCAGCGAGATCTCGACGCCGTCCTCGGCCGGACGGTTGCGGGTGCAGCGGGCGATCACCGCCTCCGCGCGGGCCGAGTTCCTGGTCAGGCATGTCTCCGCGAGCGCGGTGAGGATCCGCAGCGCCGCCTCCCGGTAGCCGCTTCGTCCGGTCGCCGCGTGCAGGTCCAGCAGACCGCACGCCATGATCGCCCCGGCGGAGGCGTCCTTGACGTCGTACGGCTGTTGCGGCGCGCGGTAGTCCCAGACGGGAACGTGGTCCGGGGTCAGCGCCTCGATGGCGTAGTCGGCGAGTGCGCGCGCGGTGTCCCGGAAACCGGTGTCGCCGGTCCTGCGGTACATGGTGGTGAAGCCGTAGATGCCCCACGCCTGTCCCCGCGACCAGCAGGAGGAGGCGTCGTAGCCCTGCACCGTGGCGGGTCCGAGGGGTGCGCCGGTGTCCGGGTCGAAGTCGAACACGTGCGGGGTCGATCCGTCGGGGCGGGGAAAGACACGCCGGGCCGTGCGCGCGTGCGCCGCCGCGATGTCCAGATACCTGCCGTCACCGGTCTGCCGGCTCGCGAACGCCAGCAGATCGAGGTTCATCATCGTGTCCATGATGCACGTGAGTGACGTTTCCGCAGGTGGGGCGCCTATCTGGGAAACGTCACCGAGGGGAGTTGACCTGGGTTGACTGCGGTTGGTTTGAGTTGACCCAGGTTCACAAGATCTGTTTCCCATCCGTTCCCCATGAGAGGGGCGGATGGCCCCCCGACGTCTCGGACGTCGGGGGGCCATCCTTGTAGGGCCAGGGCGGGGGTTGACCACCCGCGGAGGCAGACATCACCCCCGCCCTGGCCCCGTCTGTGTAACGCATGCACTATGCATGTGTCACTCGCTCGAACGAGCGGTGCGACCTGCGATCGACGGGCACGGAGTTCCGTCCGCCCGCCGTCGAGGGGGTGCTCACGGCGGGCGGACGGTCCGTCCGGCACGGTCGGCCGTGCCGGGCCTGCTGGGGGGTGGCAGATTCAGGCGTCAAGGAGCGACCGGATCGAACGCCAGTACGGTCCGGCATATGCCATCTCAACACAGTGAGTGCGACTTCGCTACAGACCGTGCTGATTTAATTGGTACTCCTCCTGCATATATCTGTCGAGTACCCCGCCGGATGAGATTTACCCAGGTGGGTAAAGACATCCCCGCAAGATCACCAGACCATCAAGCGGGTGCACGACCTCCCCGACTGGGTACCCCGCCGCCGCGCCGAGATCGGGACTCGCATCCGTGACGCCCGTCGCGCGGCCCGCCTCTCCCAGGTCCAGCTCGGGGAACGCATCGGCCGCGACCACAAGAGCATCAGCCGCTGGGAGAACGCCCACCGGGCCCCCGACCTCACCGACCTACTCCTCATCGCCAACGCCCTCGACGTCCCCCTCGCCGACCTCGTCCGGTAGACCGGTCAGCTACCACACACGTTGCACGGCTCGGAACTCTGGCCGATCCAGGTGCCGTCGTCGTCGGTGATGACGATGTCGCACCTGGAGCCGGTGCAGCCGGGCCTAGGGCAGGGCACGTTGTTTCGCATTTCCGGCATGAATCACTCCTGTCTCGTTGGTTCCACAGAACTGGCACCTGACGCGGTCCAGGCGGTGCAGACGCCCCTTGGCGTCGTACTGGTAGTCGTCACGCACCGACCCCCGGCAGCCGCTGGTGCCGCACGGCGCCGCCCCTGAGAGATGCCCGTAGGGGGTGGAGCGGACGGTCCCCGTGTTGCACTCCAGACACGGGAAGGGGTGCAGTCCCTCGTCGTTGACGACGTACGCGATCATTTCCGGGAGGTGACAGTTCGGGCAGATAGCGGCCACGTGATCTCCTTCGATAGGGCCACACGAGTGGCGTATCGCCAACGACTGCTCACCGACTGCGGTCACTCTGTTGAGTTGTGGCCCGCCGCCGGCCCAAGGGAAAACCGGCGGCGGACCGTGGCCACCCGGGCAGGCCCTTCGCGGGTGGCCGCCGGCGCCCACCCCCGGGCGCCGGAATCTGGGGACGCTACCTGCGTAGGCGGTGCGAGAGGTAGCTCTGCCTCGGAGCAGGCTGGCAATACCGCTTGTGGACGTACTGCGTCGGTTTGGCCCCGGTCGCGCCGTGGTGGATGACCGTGTCGTAACCCTCGTCCTCGCGGATCGGCTGATCGCAGCGCGTGCAGATCATCGCCGTGCCTCACGGACCGCGCGGACCAGCGTGCTGCCCTCGGGGCAGAGATTGTGGTCGTCCACGCACTGCTCGCACTCGCTGCTGTGCTCCACCAGCGCGTCCATCGCCTGCTTCTGCGCGCACGGCCGGCACGCCCGCGGGAACCACACCCCGTCGTCGTCGCGGCGCGGGCCGAGGTCCACCGCGGTCTCGCCGGTGAGTCGGGTCCCGTCCCAAACGCAGGTTGCGCCGCGCGCCTGGTCCGGGGTGAGGGTGTCGTACTTCGGGAGTGGTAGGGCGGCGAGCGCGGGCTGAGTGCCCGCGGTGTCGCTTGGCATGAGTCGGGCCTCCACGGTCAGCGCGGCTGGGTCACGCAACTGACCGTAGAAGCCCGTCTGCTGAGGGTGGGGCAGAGTTTCTGCCCCATGCTTACGCGGCCAACATCCCCAGCTTGACCGCCAGCTCAGACGCCCGCTGCCGCCGTTCGGGCTGCTTCGCCTCGGTCTCCTCCAGCACGATCCTCCTGGCGTAGCCGTTGTACTGGATGGTCTCCGGAGCCGACTCCCACGCCTTGTCCAGCGTGGCCAGCGCGACGTCCGGCTGCCCGTCCAGCTGGTAGGCACGGGCCTCCTCGATCCGGTGCCGGGCCCGCCGAGGCCGGGACTTGATGACGTGCTTGTCCGCCCGCGCGGCCTGCCGGACGGACTCGCCGCCCTGGTGCAGTTCAACCGCGACGGTCACCGCGTGGGCGCCCATGATGGCCCGCGAGAACGAGGTGACGGGGTGGTAGTAGTCGGGGCGCAGTTTCTTCGCGGTCTTCTCCGCCCGGTCCCACCACCCCCACGCCTCCCCGGTCTTACCCCGGCGCGCCGCCGTGTACCCGGCCTCGAACTGGAGCGCGCCGGCGATGGCCAGCACCCTGTCGTCGACGTCGGGGAGATGGTGGTCGAGGTAGCGGAGTGCGTCGAGGGTGACGGAGTCGGCGGCGTCGAAGTGCACGGGCCCGGTGTCGCGGTGGGCTTGGGCGGCGAGCCACGCGGCCACACCGATGGCGTGCGGGTCCTCCGATTCCTGGGCCGCGACCATGCCGCGTTCGGCGACTCGCCAGAGCAGGGCGCTGTCGGGCTGGTATGCGACGAAGAACTGGGCGAGGGAGTACACCTCGGAGAGGACAGCCTGCGCCGCGCGCCGGTCCGCCGCGGTGTCAGCCTGCCGGACGGCGAGCTGCGCGTCACGGATCAGGTCGGGCAGCAGGCCGCCGACGACCTCACGGTGGTTCGGTGCCTCGTGCCGGGCCGCCCACGCGGCGTCGAGGCGGTGCCGTAGGTGCAGGGTGGGCGGCGCCTGCCGGTCGGTCGCCAACGGGAACGCGTCCACCGCGGCCTTCACCGCGGCGAGCTTCGGGTGGCCGGGGCCAATGAACAGATCGGCCGGCATGGACTGGTCTCCTGTGAGGTCGGCGAGGTCCCGGACACGGAGCAGCTCGGCGATACGGAGGATGGTCGGCAACTTCGGCGTCTGGAGCACGCCGCTCTCCACCTGCTTCACCCATGACGGGCTCTTGCCGAGGAGGCCGGCGAGGACGGGTCGGCTCATTCCTCGTCGTTGCCGGAGGATTTGCATCCGTTGTCCGAATGCGAGGGGGTTGGCGTAGGGGTCGGGGGTAGCATCGTTGTGCATGGTCTCGCCCTCCAGCTCTGTTCGGGTCGCACTGTCAGGGTAGGGGGCGGGGCCGTTTTTGTGTCGTGTGTTGTGGGGTGGGGGCGGCGTACGCTGGGCTCATGTCCCCCGATCTTGTGACCTGTGACCTGGTGCTGTCTGCTGCGGAGCTGAACGCAGCGATCCGCGCGCTCTGGTCGCATCCGGCGGTACCCCTCACCAGGGAGCAGCGGGCGGAGTACGAGCGGCTGTGCGCCGAACTGGCGCGAGTGCAGCGCGGGGGCGCCACGGCGGCGTGACCACGGGGCGCAGTTCAGCTGTCGAGGATCTCGGGGCTCAGGTCGAAGAAGAGGACGACAGGATCCGAGATGCCCAGGTGCTCGGTGGCGGTGCGCAGGATGGTGAGGTAGGCGCTGCGTCGCGTGGCGCGGGCTTCGGGCAAGATCGTTCCGTCGAGGGTGCGTGCGTTGACGTGGCCGTTCTCTTCCCACTGCACGGTGATGATCCAATGCTGAGGCGTCACGCTGCCCCCTTTCTCTTGCCCCGATGATCGCAGAGGGCCCCGCCCGCGCACTACGGACGGGGCCTCACCGCGCGGTCAGCGGAGGATGTGGTCGAGGTACCAGACGCCGAAGCCAGTCCACGCCACGGCGAAGCAAACCGCGCCCGCCTTCGTGTGGACCCGGAACCAGCGGCGCGTCGACTCCGACAGCGTGTCCCCCTCGCGGGCGTTCCGCAGCGCGTACGCCTCGAACCCGGCACCAGCGAGGATGAGCCCGCCCCAGACGACGTCCCCGGTACTCACCGGCCCGCCGCCTGCCACAAGGTCAGGCCGAGCGCTCCCACCGACACCACGGCCGCCAGCGACGGCAGAGGCCAGCGGGCCCGCTCCAGCGTCCGCAGCCGCGTCTCGTGGTCCGCGACGTCCTTACCCAACTCCGTGAGGCCCTGGCCGATCCCATCCAGCTTCGTCTCGACCCGGGTTAGGCCATCGCTCAACGACCGCAACTCCTGATACATCTGGGCAGGCGCGATGTACACGCCCGAGTCCGGCACGCTCACTCTCTCGCCTCCGCACCCTCACCCGTCCGCAGCCACCCCGGCAGCAGGCCCTGCACGGACGGCAGTGCCATCACCCGCGCGAAACCCCCGGCCACCGCCAGCGCGCCCGCCACCCACGGCAGCGACTCCGGCACCCCGGACGCCGCCACGATCCCCGGCAGGGCAACCGCCACACCCACCAGCGTCTGGAGCACCGTCCGCGCCGTCGTCTTCGTGGATTCCTTCACCATGATCAGACCCCCTTCGAATCCGCGCCGGTCACGTCGACCGACACCTTCACCACCGCGTCCGCGATGGCCTCCTTCACCGCGGCAACCACCGTTGCCGTGTCCACACCAGAACCCGCCAGCCCCGCCAACTTCGCGATCGCCGCCGTCTGCGCGGCCTCCGACACCTGAATCGCACGCACGCGGGCGTTCGTGTCCTTCAGATACGACTGGTACTGCCACGTCGGGTTCGTCTTCGCGTCCGGAGCGTCCTTGGGAGCGGCGGCCTTGTCCGACTCCCATACCACTTTGCGGATCTTCTCCAGGTCAGCGGCGGTCAGTGCCACGGTCTCCTCCTGTTGCGTGTTGGGTCCTGCGCTGAGGGTGGAGGCCACGTCGGCGCGCACCGCAGGCATGGCCATGATCTTCCCGGCCGCGTAGCCCGGGTCCCACTTGTCCGACGACCACTCGCCGTGCCCGATGACCGACCGCTCCGACCAGCCGTGGAAATCGAGGATCGCCGCCGACAGCCGGCGCGCCGCCGTGTACTGCGCCGCGCTCATCTCGTGGCCCCCGGAGTACTGGATCTCAACGCCGTAGAAGTGCGCGTTGCCGTCGACCCCGTTGGAGTTGCCGCGCGTCGGGTGCAGCTGCCCGCTGTAGTCCTCCGCCTGCACGTGCGCGAGCACCGCCGGGTCGCCGCCGCCGGCGTGGTTCGCGCGGCCCCAACCCACCAGGTACACCGTGCCGTCGGTGCCGATGGAGAACTGGCAGAGTGGGCCCGGCAGGCCGGTGATGCCGTTGTACAGGGTGGTGGAGGCGTACGCCTGGCCGTCGCGTACGTCGGCGCCGGTGTGGTGCCACACGAAGCCGTTGACCGGCCCCCACGCTCCCTTCTGGTTGCGGTTGTGGGAGGACCAGCCGGGGATCTCAACGTAGCGGAGACCCCACTTCTTCAGCTGTGCGACGACCTGAGCCGCCGTCATTGGAGTGGCCATACCTGCCTACTTTCTGCTGGTCAGACGCGGGTTATGACCTGCTCGTACTTCAGGGCGACGACCGACTGCACTCCGGGCACACCCGCGAGGCAGTCTCGGATCGCATTGACGACGGTCATGTCATCGACTACGTGGCCCTCTTGGTCAACGCTGCTGAGCGACACCGACGCGAGCGGTGTCCCTTCGTTGTTTCGGCCGGTTACCTGGTAGTTCGGCATGCTTCTCCTGTTCAGGCGATCCGCTGGAGGCGGAGCCACGAGTCCGTGTAGAGCGTCACCGGGGACGCGTCAGAGGTGACCTGAGCCCAGTCCAGGCTGTACGTGCCACTCACCGAACCGACGCGGAGCGTCGAGTACAGGGCCACGGAGAGCTGGACGCCGGTGAGTCCGAGCGTGCCGAATGCCCGGGACGCCGCGACGTCCGTCGACTCGGTACGGATGGTGTAGCCGCGCGACTGCTGCGAGTCCGTGACGAGCACCGCGCTGGCGTTGAACGAGATCATCGGGGAGAGGCCGCCACCGAAACCGACCCACTCGCCGAGGGTCCCGCTCGGAACCGACCAGTCGATGTTCAGGTCAGCAGCGCTCGGCCCGTCGTATTTGATCCAGCCGTCCATGACGTACACCCCGCCCGCCACGAGATCGAACTGCAAGTGCGGGTCCGGCGTCACGGTCGTGGTCGCCGCGCGGCTCGTATCCGACGTCTTGCGGACGACCTGCGGCTGCATGCTGCGCAACAGGCTTGCGGTAATCCGCTGCCCCGCGAGGGGCGTGGGGTATGCCTCAGCCACGGTGTCTCCTTACAGGGCCAAGTAGGTGGGGGTAGCGAGACGGACGTCCTCGCCCGCCGAGTGGGTCTTGATGACACCGTTGATGCTGCGGGTCAGCGTGAACAGCTGCGGGCTCACGATGGCGAAGTCGTCGTACTTGATGCTCGGGTTGACGTTCGTGGACGCCGGCCCTGAGATCGACCGCATCCCAAGGGACTGCGGCTCCGTCAGTTCAGTATCGGTCACCGCGACGTGCCACTCCGGGGCTTCAGCATCGCCGGCGGCCCAGACCTTGGCGCGCATCAGACTGCCGGTCAGCTTCCACCGCAGCCGGTATGCCGTCCCCGCGACGAAGGTGACGCCAGGCATCGTGTACGAGCCGAGGGTGGTTTCGACGCCGCCGACACGCTTGATGATCGCGACACCCACCGTGTTCGTCGCGTTGCCGAAACGGATCTGTGCTGAGTACAGATTGCCGACATCGATGTGCCGGGCCATAAGGCCGCCTGTCAGCATGTCCCCCGTCGCGAGCTGGTCAGCTGTGATGCTGACGTACATGTCCAGGTCAGTGACGGTGGTGGTCAGCAGCACCCGGCGGCTGATGTTGATCGTGGACAGCAGATGCGCGCCCGCCCCGCCGCTCACGGAGTAGTCCGTCGCCGAGCCGCCGCTCGTCGCCCACGTGAGGCCGCCGTCGGTGGCGCCCCAGCCGCTGGACGTCGTACGGGTAAACGTGTCCGTCACCAAGTCCGAGACAGCCGTCACACGCATGACCTCGCCACCGACCCGGACGTCCAGCGGAAAATCCGCCGGGTCCTTCGTCCACAGCAGGTCGGCTCCGGACGACGGCTGCACCCCCGCCACGGTATTCGTCGTGGTGAGATCGCCGACGAGCTGCGAGCCGTCCGTGTCGATTCGAGACGCGGTGGCGTCCAGGACGCCGATGCTGCTGTACGGGCTGGCCGGCGCGCAGCTGAAGACGATCCGGTGTTCGAAGTGCGTGATGGTCTCGGCGATGCCAAGGACGAGTTGGTCGATGGTGTCGGGTGGTAGCCAGGCTGGTGGGTTGGTGATCTGGATGCGGTCGCCGAGTCGCATGCCGAGGATCGTGCGACGCATCGCCGAGGTGATGCTGGGGTGGGCGAGGTTCACCGCGATCTGCGGGTAGCGAGCCTCATCGGTCGTGCCGAGATGCACCCGCCAGGCCGCCTGGTCCTGGAGCGTCCCGGCGTCCGTGCTCGCGAGGTTCAGCGTGGCTTCGCCGCCATACGTGCCGACGCCGGCCGGCGGCAGCGCAGTGCCCAGCGCGCCGCTGGTCTCCTCGTACGTCTGGGATACGCCGCCCACGGTGATGGTGATCTTGTTTTGGATGTAGCGGTCGTCCTCGACCGGCGTCGGGACCTGCGCGAGCTGGGCGCCCGAGTAGTCCAGCACCAACGTGGGGTCCTGGTTGTACAGGGAGGTGCGAGTGCGGTAGCCGATGCCGAGCGTGCCGGGGTTCTCGTACAGCAGGCCGCCGTCGGCCTGCACGCACTCCTGCACCAGCGACAGCAAGCTGGCCTTGGGCTGCGCGCCCATGGCGACGGTGTCGTCCAGGTCGCCGACCCAGTCGAAGGTGATACCGGCCTCGCCGCACAGCCGCTGAATGCGACGCCCGGCCGGCTCGCCGATAGTGTTGAGGCGGACGCCGAGCGTGTCGAGCGGCGTGATCGCAGTCTCCACCGTGCAGTGGCCGACCGCGACGCCCGGCAGGAACGCGCTCCCGGCCGCGCCGGACACCGCACGCGACGCGGGCCCGAACTGGACTTTCGTCAACCTCGTCAATTGGGTCACGAAGACGGTGTCGCTCACGCTGTACACGCGGCCGGTGCTCACGTCCTTCAGGCGGACCGTGCGGGCGACGTCCGGGCCCGTCTCCTGAAGCTCCACCGAGACGTACAGCAGACGCCCCCGCACGTCGAGGGTGTGCTGAAGCTCCGCGCCGAGGACCGTGCCGTCGGACGCGCACGTCCGGATCGTGAAGGACGTGGTGGAGGTGTCGTAGTACAGCTCCCAGAACTGGGAGGCGCCGGCCGCATATTCGAGCTGGTCGATCGCCATCAGGACCTTACCGAGGCCGAGCCCGGCCGCCGGGACATAGGCAAGGAAGCGAACCTGAGTCGCGGGCGGGTCGTCGTACTTGGGAATGCCGCCGGCCAAGGCACCGTTTGTGAGGTCCGGCAGCGGGTCCGAAGCGGCGTACCCGCTGTAGCTCGCGGGCGCCGGCACACCGCTCCACGTCATCGGTGAGCCCGAGGCCAGCGCAGACGCGAGCGATGTCGATCCGGTCGGGTCTTCGCACGGCCAGTACGCCACCACGCTGGAGGGCAGAGGATCCATGACCGCGGTGTAGATGACCGACCGCTCCGGAGCCGGCGCCTGCGCAACGCGACGGAGCGGTCCGTTGACGCTGACATCAGTCCAGACGTCCGTGCCGGACGGGTCCCAGGACACCGGCCATTCGGAGCCGTCGCCCCAAAGGCGGTAGGACTTGCCACCGTTGCCGTCCGGGACGCTGACCCGCAGCGGGGTGTTGCGGCTGAGCTGCCCGTAGTAGGCGCCCATCGGGTTGCGAGGGCTGAAGCGGCCGTCATTGTTGCGCAGCGGGAAACTGGCTGACCCGGCCTCGGTGTTGCCGCCCTCGTCGCGGATTCCCTTGCTGATGGCGATGTTGCCCTGGTCGTCGCGGACCATGACGTACGGATCGGTGATGTCCACCCAGGCGCCGCCGACGAACATCTCCACCTGGACGGCGTGCCCGTTGGACGCCTCCCCGCTGGCGCTGGGCGCGGCGGCGAGTGGTCCGGCGACGCCGCCCATGCGGCGCTGCCAGGCCATCGTCTGCGCTGCGATACTCCCCGGCACCGGTCACTCGTCCCAGCAGACCCAGGCGATCATGTTGACTGAGCTGCCCATCGTGGCCCGGACCCGTAGGAACTTGCTGACGGCGATGATCGGGCGCTCGTCTGGCATCCACTGGTAGCTGTAGCAGACGCTCGGCGCCGAGCTGCTAGACGGCGGCACCAGCACGGTGTCGAAGCTGCGGGACGCCGTCGTGGTGCCCTCCGCGGTGGCCGTGTAGCCGGTCGCGCTGGTGCCCAGCGTCAGCAGTGACGCCGGCGCGTTCGGATCGAGCGGCTGCACCCCGGATGCCACGTGCGCGGTGACGGTCGCGGCGACGTCGGTCTGGACTAGCTCAACCACTCCCGCCGATGAGGGGCCCGCGTCGAAGCTGTAGCCCCAGCTGATCAGCTGTATCTGCCTGGTTGACGGGGTGGCCAACTGGAGCATCGTCTTGATGGACGTGCCTGTGGCCACCTTCGCCAGCGCTGCGGTAGTGGGCGCCGCGCCGTTCCAGATCTTGTACCGGTGCATGTCTCTCCCCTACGGGCGTCCGGTGAGGACGAAGTTGACGTTGCCTCCGCGGACGCGGATGGCCTTACGGAGGATCTGGAGCAGCAGCTCATCGACGTGGCTCCCGGACGACCGCAGCTCCAACACGATCGGTTGGCTCGGCGCCGGCCCGGTCGCGGCTGCCGCTGTCCCGGCCGGCGCGCGGCGGGGTGCGGTGAGCATCGACGCCCACGGCGCCTGGCCAGCGCCGAGCTTCCGCCGGGTGTCCGGGTTGGACCACACGCGAGACCCCATGGGCAGCTCTGCCAGCTCGGGCCCCTGTTCGCCAACGAGCGTCAGACCGGAGCGGAGACCACCCGAGGCTGCGGCGCCGACGATCCCGCCGCTGGCCTTCTTCCCGAGGGCGCTCTTGATGGACTGCTCCATCACCTTGGCCAGCCGATCCATGGCTCTGGTGAGAAGTTTCTGCTGGACTTCAAGTGCCTTGACGTACCGCTCCTGCTGCTTGATCGCCTTGTCGTACACGGCGTCCGCCGCGGTCTTCCCAGCTGACCCGGCTGCGGCTTCGATCTGAGCCTGGGTGTCGTTGATCGTCTTGATCTCGGACGCGCTGGCCTGGAGCAGGGCGCCCGCGGTCTCCAGGCCGCCGCCGTCGATGCCCGCCTCGGCGACCTGCTGGATGATCGACTTCGAGAAGCCCTTCGCGCGGAGCTGCTTCAGGGCGCTCGCGAACGCGGTGACCTTGTCCTTGCTCATCCGCATGTTGGAGCGGATCGAGGACAGCGTCACCGTGCCCTCACCGGACGCGCCCTTGGTGATGTTCGCCGAGGAGATCAGGTTGCCCTTGACTGAACTGGCGAGCTGCGACGAGGCGTTCTTCAAGTCGCTGAGCTTGTCCTTGGCCTTGTCCAGCGATGCCGTGACGGTGGTCAGCTTCTTCTCGTAGCCGATCAGCGCCTTGCCGACCGAGTTCAACTGCTTGAGCAGGCGGGTCTCGGTCTTCCCGGAGAACGCCGCCTTGATTCGGCTCGCGGCTTCGTTCAGGGACGACACCAGCGCGTTCACGTCCGTCGCGCCGCCGAGGCTCTTCTCGAACGGGGTCCGCTGGTAGCCCGCCAGCCGACCGAACGCGGAGATCCCGAAGCTGCCGGACAGCGCCCGCCTCGCGTCGAGCTGGGCCTGGTCGATCTTCGGCTTTGTCTTGCCGCCCTTGGCGAAGTGAGCGACGGGGAGACGGCCCTCGTTGAGGGCGTCGAGGAACTTCACACCGTACTTCCGCACCGAGTCCGCTTTGATCACATATTCGGTGTTCGAGATGTTGGCCGGTGCCCCTGAGGGGAAGGTAGCGAAGATGCTGTCCGAGGTGCCGGTCCCGGGCCCCTGCACGTAGCCGCCGTTGGGGAAGTGCTGGATTGCCCCGCCACTCGCATACCGTGGCACCGGTCCGCCTGTGGCGATGTCCGGGCGATGGGCGGCGGGAACCTTCTCACCGGGGCGGCCGATGGATTGGAAGTAGACGCGCTTGTACGTGTTCACGTAGGTGTTGGCGGACTTGCCGTCCAGGGCGCCGATTGCGCTGCTTACACTGCCGATCCCGCGTAGCGCCCCACCAGTCGCCGCTGTGACCGACACGCGGCCGTCCTTCAAATGGGTGACCTTGTACCCGAACGCCTCCAAGACCTTCTCGGCCGCACCGGACAGCGTCTGAAGCGTCACCTTCTTCGAGCCCGGAGACCGCTTCACCGCAGCGTTGAACGCTTCGAGGCCCGCGCGCGCGTCCTCGGTGTCCATCCGGACCTTGGCCTTCTTGTCCGGAATCTTCAGAATCTGGTCCGCGAGCTGCCGTGCCTGCTCCTTGTTGAGGCCCATCGCCTCAGCCGACCTGATCAGCTCCGAGCGACCCCGGGAGTAGATCCCGTTGACCGTCTCCCAACTCGCCCCCGACTCCCGAGCGCTCGCTGCCGCTCCGTCCGTCTTGTCCGCGAGATCCTGAAGCGCCGACGCCGCCGCGCGGGCCTTCTCCGAGTTCAGGTCCAGCACGCCGTGCGTCATGCTCAGGGCGCCCGCGTTGTCCTTCGCCGCCTGCGCCGCCGCGTCGACGGCGGCCTCGAACCCGATCATCCCGCCCAAGCCCGCGCGCTGCACGTCGTTCAAGGCCTGGAGGGCGCCACGCAACCCGTCCGCCGACGCCTTCTGCGCGTCGAGCTTCGCTGCCGTCGCCTGCGCCTGCGCGCCGAACAGGCCCTGCGACTCGGCGGTGAGCTTGGCCTCAAGCGCCTGGTCGGCGAGCGCGGAGCGGTAGTCGTCCAGCTTCCCCTTCAGCTCCTTCGAGCTGAGGCCCTGCTTCTCCATCGCCTTCGCGATATCGGTGACCGCCGCCGCCGCGAGGTCCGCCTTGCCGCCCTTGACCATGTTGGCCAGGGCCTTGTCGACCGCGTCCAAGTCCTCCTTCGCCTTCTTCACCGGCGTGGAGTCCATGCCGATCAGCGACGTGAGGAATTGCTGGACACCCTCCATGTTCGACGGCCGGGCCAGCGTCCGCAGACTCTCGCCGAGCCCGGACAGATCCTTGCCGAACGCACGCGCGGCCTCGCCGCTCACCTTGCCGGTGTCGGCCAGTTTCCCCAAGCTCGTGGTGAGCTTGTCAATGTCCGGCGGCGCCGCCTTCCCTGCTTCCGACAGACTCGACAGAGCGATCACCAGCAGGCCGATCCCCGTACCGATCAGCGCGACCTTCGCCGACCTGGACAGGGCCCCGAACGCAGCGGACAGCGACGCCAGCGGACCGGTCGCGCCGGCCGCCGCCGTCCGCATCGCCCCGATCGCAGCGGCCACGCTCGACAGGCCACCCAACGCCGCCATACCAGCCGCGGCCATCTTCACGGCCTTCAGTGCGACTGCGAACTGAAGGAACGTCGACAACACCCCAGGTGGGATCGCGCTGACGAGCTTCGCGACCGCGTTCACGAAGCCGAGCATGCTCAGGCCAGTGTCCGACGCTGCGGTCACCACGTGCACCAGCGCCTCGGACAGGTGCAGCAGCGTGTCCCCAACTTGCGGGCCGGCCTTGCGGACGTAATCCATGAACTCGGACAGCTTGCCCGAGCCACCGCCGCCCTCGGACATCGTCCGCATGAAGTGGACCAAGCTGTCGTTTGCCTTGGACAGGGCGCCCGTCGCGAACGACGAGAACGACTCCATGAACTTGGAGAACGCGCCGGACTGCACGCCGCCACCGAGGATGGTCATGAACCGGTCCAACTCGCCCGCGGCGCCCTTCACCGCCGGGGTCAGCTTCGGCAGCAGCGCGCCGGCGACCGCGAGCCCCTTCGTGAAGACGGGCATCGTGTCGCCGGCCAGGCTCTTAGACCACTGCTTGTACTGGTCCGTCAGCACGGTGAGGGAGGCGGCTGCCCGCCGGGAGGCCGGGTCCATGCCCTTGAGCTGGTCCAGGTAGGCGGCCTCGGCCTGCGTGGCCTGCTTCGACGCGGGCCCGTGCTTCTTCACCGCCTCGTCGTACTTCTTCTGCGCGTCCGCCGCGTCCTTCACCGCCACCAGCTGGCCCGCGATCGCGAGCCCGAACGCGCCGACAGCGGCGCCGGCCGCGCCCACGTTCGCGATGATCGGGACCGTGGCGGCGGCGATCGGGAGCAGCGCTGGGACAAGCATGAGCGCCGCGGTCTTGAGCTGGTCCAGGCCCTGGCTGCTGCCGCTGAAAGTGGCGGTCAGGCGCCCGTTGTTGCCGCGGAGCTGTCCCATCGTGCCGGTGAGACGGCGCATGCTGCCGTCCAGCTCGTCCGTGTCCCGACGCAGTGTCCGGGACCGGTCCGACATCGCGGTCATGCGGGTGTCGGCGTTTCGGGCTGCGGTGTTCAGCGACCGCAGCGCGCGGGCGGCATCCTGCGCGCTGTCCTTCAAGGCGCGAAGAGCGATGGACGCGGCGGTTGCCCGCTCGGTCAGCCCGTCCAGACCGCGGCCGGCGTCTCGGGCCTGGTCGCGGAGTTGGTCGAGGGAGCGGTTGACAGCCGCGAGGCCGGTGGCGGTGTTGTTCGCGACCCGCACCCGGATCTCGATGTCGTTACCCAAGGCCGTCCCCTCCCTCCAGCTCGTGCTCGGGCGTGCCGAGCCTCTCGATCTCGATCAGTTGCAGCAGCTCGGAGTCCTCTGCGAGCAGCGCACTGGGTAGGCAGTGGAACCGCTCACAGAGGCCGAGGATCAGGCGGGCACGCTGGTATTCGGCTGGGGGGCCGACAGTGTTTCCATGGGAATCGATGCCACCGGGGACGGCTCGCCAGAGGGCGAGTTGCTGTCCAAAGGGGACGCCTCGTCCACCTTGCCGCCGAGGCAGTCGATCCACTCCTTGGCGAGCGACAGCGCGAGGTCGTTGTCGATGGAGAACAGGCCCTCGCGGGTGCAGGGGACTGGGGTGCCGTCCTCGGTCTCCAGGTTCCAGGAGACGAGAGCGTCGCCGAACGCCTCCAGCTGCTTGACGAGGTAGTTCGTCTCGCCGTCCTCGTCGGTCTCGGCGAAGCCGACGAGGTGGAGGTACTCGCCGAGGTTCTTGCCGCGCGCGTACGCGAGCGGGTAGTCGGCGTCCTGGCCGTACACCTTGTGGCCCTTGAGGGAGACCTCGATCTTGCGGACGGTTTTGCGGTAGCCCATGTTCATCTCTCCTGGTGCGGGCAGATCCCGCCGTTGATCTGTCGACCAAAATTGCAGTTGTGGCAGAGCACCCGGAACCCAGCCGGATAGTTGTGGCGCTTGAGCCAGGTGTAGAAGCCGCCGCCGCCGGTCTCCCGGTGGTGTTGATGGCCACCGCCGTTTATGTGGTCGAGGGCAAGAAACTGGGTGATCGTCTCGCCGCAGCAGACGCAAGCCGGTACGTCTCCGCCATACGCGCGGAGCGCCGCCGCGCGTTGCTTCCGGTGCGCCCTCTGCCGACGCTCGCTCAGCGTGGCCTCGCGGCACTCCGGCGAGCAGTACCGACGCTGCTCCATCGAGCCGACGAACTCTGCCCCACACCGGGCACACGGCTTTGTGACTGCTGGACGGCACGCGGCACAGTGCGTGCGACCGGCCGAGTGCCGAGTGAAGGACTTCCCGCACCCTTGGCATTGACCTGCCGCCATGCCCTTGTTCCGGCACTGCATGCACTGATTCCGGTAGCCGCCCGTGTCGTTGCGCCGAGCAAACGCCGACAGCAGCTTCGTTTCCTTGCAGTCCCGGCAGACCTTCAAGCCCTCGGGGGCCGTGAGACCGAGGCACGCGTCGCAGCGTCCGCAGTTCCTGCATGGCTTGTCGTGCTCCTTCCTCGGCTTCGGTGGCTTCCGCTGTGCGGCTGTCTGTGCGGGACGGCATTCGGCACACCAGGCGTGCGCCTTGCCGCAGGACTTGACGGTGAACTTGCCGGACGCTGCTCCGCCCATGACCTGGCCTCCAAGTGCCGATGACTTGGACAGTCTATCGAGCAACTAGCAGACTGGGACGTGGACTTGGAGCTATGCCCAGGTCGGTACCGAACCGTCCGCGAGGGACAGGGGGACGGAGAACGTCAGCTCGCCGCTGTCGGAGCGGGTGAGCTGGTAGTCGGTCGGGAGCATCTCCATGGCGAGGGTGACGCCGTTGACGGTCTGCGTGACCGTGCGGGCCACCGAGGTGGACGGGACGGTCTTGAAGACGTCGTGGCTCTGGTTCGCCGCGGCGTTGAAGACGCCGTTCAGCGTGACGCTGCCGTCGGCGAGGAGCAGCAGCCGCTCGTTCGCGGACTTGTCGACGCCGGTGATGTCCTGCACGCCGCGCGGCGTGGACATCTGCCAGTTGGTGATGTCGTTCTTGATCGCGCGGGCGGTGCCGGACGCGTCGTCCACGGACAGCGTCGTCTGCCCGAGACCGGAAGCCTTGGCCATGGCTCAGTTCCCTTCTGTTGCGGTGCTGGCCCCGGCGGGCAGCTCCTGGACCCACTTGGCTTCGCGCTCGCGGTTGACCGCGAGGGAGCCGAACATCTTGCGGACGCCGTCGGCGCCCACCCAGCCCTTGTGGAAGTGCGTGGGCCGGGTGATCGAGTAGTCGGCGGCGATGAGCTTGACCTCGTGCGTTGTCTCCCCACCGTCGACCAGCGCATACAGGCGGTCGCTCGGAGCTGAGATGAGGATGGTGAAGCTTGACGGTCCGAGCACGCGGTTCGTCCACGGCTCGTCATCGGGGACCTCGTGGACTGCGAACGGGGTATGGAACTCGACAGGGCCGACCTCGTCGGTGTGGTCGGTGCCGTCCACGATCACGCGCGCGTCAGCCGCGTTGGCCATGCTGTCACCCCTTCGCGATCTCGTCGGCGATGGTCTGCTGGTGCGTGGCGAAGTCGTCCAGCCAGTTGTCCGGGCTCACGTGCACCCGGGCTTTCGTGCCGCGCGGGTTGCCGCGCCAGTCCCCGTCCCGGACCACGTACAGCGGCGGCCGGTCCAGCCGTACCCGGTGCTCCGACGCCGCGAAGCACGGCTGGCCGGCGGGGAACACGAGGTAGCTCTCGCCGTCGGTGACCTGCTGCACGGTGTACTGCCGGCCCGAGTGGGTGGCCGCGTGCAGCAGGTCAGGGGTGAGGTTCTCGATCCTGGTCCGCCAACCGTTGAGGTAGTGGGGGCACTGGGTTTCTGCGCAGGTGCCGCGCCTGAAGTGCGTGCCAACTGGGGCCACGACCGAGTACGTCTTGTACGCGGCTGGGTCCATGAGCGGGGCCACCCGGTTCAGGTGGCGGACGTTAGAAGCTGACATTAGCCACCTCGTTTTTGATCACGTTGACGGAGAAGGTCACCGAGGTGAAGCCGCCGGTGGTCACCGTGGTTGCCCGCAGGTACCGGCGGAGCGTCGCCGTGTTGCCCAGCGCGATCCGCTCGGACGCCGGGGCTGCGGTCACCTGGGTAAAGGCGAACGACGCGACGTCGGCGAAGGTGCTGTTGTCGGCACTGTCCTGGATCTTGATGGTGACGTCCGTGCCGGTGAACGCGGTCACGTGCAGGTACGCCTGACCGCCGAACGAGGCGCTGGCCACGGTGTCGATGCTCGTGCCCGTCGTGGCTGCCGTGTCCGTCCGTACGCCTGCGGTGAGTTGCCGGCCCCACTCGATGCCGTAGCCGTTGGACTGCGCCGACACGGAGAAGGTCAGCATCCCGTCGTCGCCCCTGGTGGGGTCGTAGTTCGTCTGCTTGGCAACGAGGGACGCGGCCGGGTCGCCCAGGGTGGTGCCCCGGCAGTACGTCATGATGACGTCGGTGCGGGGCAGGGCTGACAGCTTCTCGTGCGTGGCGCCGGTGATGGCCACGGAGTTGAAGAACGTGGTCATCTCGAACTGGCCCGACCTGAGACCGCCCTGCCGCTCGTACGCAGACGACCGGATGCTGGTCATGTTCAGCAGGGCTGGCCCGCCGCCGATGTTGCCGAGGGCCTGGATGTCGCCCGAGGCGTCGTAGCCCGCGATGTACAGGTTGTCTCCCAACCCGCCTGTCTTGGCCACTACGCGGCCTCCTCCCATAGGTCGTTGACGATGCAGGGCAGCCAGATCGTCATGACCCGCTGCAACGCCCCGTCCTGGGGCAGGTAGCCGGCGCGCACGTCCAGGGACTGGCCGTAGGTGCCGAAGATGTCCACGCTGCGGACAAGGCCGCCGAGCGTGAAGTCCCCGCAGTACGCGGTGCAGAGGGCGTCGACGGCGGCGACCATGGCGGGGTCGATCGCGTCGAGCGGCAGCTGCTGCGCGCTGGTGTACAGGCGGACGTTGAGGACGACGAGCGCGGTCACCGAGTCCAGGCCGGACGAGCGGACCGGTGTGACCCGGTCGACCCACACCCCGGCCGTGAGGCCGCCGGACGGGGCCGGGCTGGTCGGCTCGTGCCCGTTGACCTGCTCGAAGTAGCCGCTGGCGGAGGCGTGGGAGATCGCCGCGTCGAGGATGCCGGTGATGTCGAGAGTCACCCGTCAGCCCCCCATCTCAGGCAGGTGCCGGCGCACCGCAGTCTCAGCGATCTGCGGGCCTCGCGCGGCCACCACGCCCTTGGTGCGGCGCCAGTGCCAGTAGCCGGGGAACCGGGTCACGGGGCTGTTACGGGAGCCGACGCCCTCCAGCCACGGCCCGTACACCACGCCCTGGTCGTGAACGAGGGCCACCTCGCTGCTGACGCGGGTGGTGGTGACGCGGGATTCGTAGTAGCCGGTGGGGTTCCGGAAGCTGGCGCGCATCAGGCCGAGCGCGTGCTCCTGCGCGAAGTCGGCGACGTCGTCGCGGGCATCCGTGCAGGCGTCCTCGATGGCACGCTCGGCGCGGCCGTCGAAGAGGGGGCCACGGAAGTCGATGTCGATGGCCACGTCACACGCTCCTCATCCGGGCCTTGCGGCCGACCGCGTCGTACACGGCCTGCCGTAGCGTCGTGAGGGCGCTGTGGTCCCGGTTTCGCTCCCCCGTCTCGCCCGCCCGGAGCGCCCGCGTGTATCCCGACGTCTCGGAGGTGAGCCGGCCGATCGCCTCCGCGATGACCAAGTCCCGGACCAGGCCGGGCGGGTCCCAGCGCACGACGGATGAGCCGTTGGCGTGGGTAGCCGCGGTGGTACCGAGCGCCCCGCGGGCCACGGCGAGGGAGCGGGAGGCGTAGATGTCGGTGCCGGCCGGGTGCGCGGCGAGGACGGACCCGTCCCAGCCGCGCCTCACGGTCAGCGTGCTCCCGGCGATGTCCACGATGAGCACGCGCTCGGACTCGATCAGCAGCACCTCATCGACCGCGAAGCCGGAGCCGTCGGCCACGGTGAGGGCCACGTTGTTCTGCTGCGCGGTCAGTCCGCTGCCGCCGAGCGTCTGCCCGGTGGCGGCCATCGTCCGGCCTGTGACGAGCATCCGCTCCGAGTCGACTCTGATCACGGAGCCGACGCCGAGGACCGCGGCGGCCGGCCCGTCCACGGCCACCGTCGTCGCGGTAGTGGAGGAGACGGCGCCGGTCAGCGTGCCCGCGGTGGTTTCGTCGTTGCGGTAGCCCCAGAGGCCGGTGATGGTGATGTCCCGCTGGTGGGTGCTGCCGCCGCCCCAGGCCACGCTGGTGCCGATGTTGATCTCGACGCGGTTGTACGGCGGTCCGGACCGGTTCGGCTCCAGCAGCACGTCGTCCAAGGGGATGGTCACGCCACCGGAAGAGACGGAGGTGAGAGAGATCAGCTCCGAGTCGTCCAGCCACAGCCGCCACGACGGCCGGTACTGCGACTCTGGCCAGTCGAAGTACCGGGTGCCCTGCTCGGGGTAGAAGCGCCTGTGGCACAGGTGCTCGACGTCCCGGGACGCGGACTGGAGGGCGCGGTCGATCTGGGCGCTGCTCCTCGCCGTGGGCTTGCTGTCCATGGCGCGCTGCACGTTCTCACGGGTCGCGTACACCGGCTGCTGGGTCATCTCTCACCTCCTCTCTGTGGTCGTGCGGGTGGTCAGTCGGTGCGCTCGGGCCAGTGCCAGGTGCCGCCTTCGCGGCCGACCTCGGACTGCATGACTTTCCGGTCGAAGAACACGCCCGTGGGGTTCAGCACCGCGAGGCCGATGGGCACCGCGATGTTGTGCCTGTCCTCCTCGGATACGCCTTCGGGCCACTCGCCAACCTCGGTGATGACGGCCGCCCGGCACTGCGAGGTGTACTCGCCGCCTGGGGTGCCGTAGCTGACGTAGTGGACGACGCGGCCCACGCTCGGTGTCACGCGTCGCCCTCCTCGTCAGCGGAGTCGGTCGCCGACGTACCGGCCTCCGGGCCGCCACCCGTCGAACGGGCAGAAGAGCTGTCCGTCCGGGCCCGTCCGGAGCGGCTCCCCGTCTTGCGGGCACGCGACGGGGTCGGCTTCTCGCTCGGCTCGGGCGAGGGCTGCTCCTTCGCGGAGGATGTCGATGAGCTGCTCCCAGCTGATACGTCCTCACCCCTCTCCTCGGTGTGCACGTCGGACGGGCCGCCGTGTACGGTGACCTTCGCCATGTCGTCCTCGCTTCCGTCCTCGACTCGGACCCGGCAGCCGCACTGCGGGCATCGGGGGGCGCCGACCGCATACCGTGCGGTGCAGTCGGCGCACGTCCACACCGCCACGATCAGGCCCCGGTCGCCGGCAGGTTCGCCGGGGCCCGCTGGGCGAGCAGGTCGCGGGTGAGCGCGTTCACCGTGCCGGCGCCGGTCGAGGTGAGCTTCACGTACTTGTAGCCGTCCGACAGCGACGTGCCCTCGACCTCGCAGACCATGGCGTTCTGCGTTGCCGCCGCCGCGGTGGTGATGGTCGCCGCAGCGGCCTGCGTCCTGCGGGTCCACGCGTCCGAGCCGTCACCGGTGTTGGTGTGGTACTCGGTGACGATCGCGAGGTTCTGTGCGCCGGTGCCGCTGCTGTCCTTGGCTTCCTGGAGGGTGTACGTGTCGCCGACCGCGCCCGCGAGGTAGCAGGAGAAGGTGACGCCGGCCGCGGCGCCCTTGAGGGCGATCCACTTGCCGTCGGCGGCGGGGGTGCTGTTGATGAGCCGGCCGAGTGCCTTCTGAGACATCGGGTTTCCTTTCGTCTGGTGAGCGGGTCCGGGGCGACACTGCCGGCCCGGTGGAAGCCGGCGGCGGGGTGTGAATGCCGCCGCCGACCGCGGGGGGTTAGTTCAGCTCGACGAACGGGCTGAGTGTGGAGGTGGAGCCGTTGGCCGGGGTGATCGGGGACTGGATCCACGGCCTGCCGTCGACCCTCTGGATGATCCTGAAGGTCGTTTTGTCCGTGCCGAAGTTGTAGTCCGTCGAGCTGTCGGCGGTCATGACCTGCCGGTCGCCGACGAGGTAGTACGACAGGTCGACGAAGGCGAGGTCGCCGCGGGAGCCGAGCGTGGAGCCCCTCTCCGTGATGATCAGCGGCCGGCCGAAGATGCTCATCGGCATGCCGGCCGCGGCGTTGACGACGAACACCGAATTGCCGCCGGTGCCGACGGTGAGGGAAAGCTGGAGGAGCTGCGGCAGCGCGTCGGGGGCGCACATCCACACGGCGTTGGACAGCGACGAGGGCAGCATGCGGGCGTACATCCCGATGACGTCCACGTACTGGATCTTGTTGCTGTTCGCGCGGGTCACGGTGACCGCGGCCGGGTTACCGGCGCCGCGGAAGCCGAGGGGCTCACCGGTGCCGGAGCCGGACTGGAAGGCGTTGTCCTCGCTGAAGGCGAGGGCCTGCGGCCACAGCGTCTCGATCAGCGCGCTGAAGGAGACGATGGAGTCCTGGAGCAGCTCGTTCGGGACCGCGGAGAGGCCCGTGAGCTTCTTCGCGTCCAGCTCGACCCGCCCGAACGACGGGTTCGAGTCCTTGAGCGCGGCGCCTTCCTCGCCCCAGTAGGCGACCATGCCGCCGAACACCGACCCGGCGTTGGTGGTGGTGTCGATCATCGGGAACGGGACCCGGGCCGACTCCATCGGGACCACCGTGGCCAGCGGGCGCACGACCGCCTTCTCCAGCGCGAGCTGGAGGAGCTGCGAGCGCAGGGTCTCGGGGACCAGGAAGCCACCGTCGGCGGGGCTGACGGAGCCCGCGGCGTTGCGCAGCGCGGCCAGCTTGTCCGCGTCCGCGTGCGCGTTCTTGTGCCAGATGTTCTGGACGTAGTCGATCGAGTTCTCGAAGTGCTTGTCCACGATCGCGCCGGGGGCGGCCTTGTTGTAGGCCGTGCCCTGCCGGTGGGAGGTGAGCATGCCGCCGCGCTTGGCCTGCGGGTCGAGGTCGAGCCGCTTGATCGCCTGGGCGGCGTCCTTGGTGGTGGCGTCGGCGCCGTTGTCGCGGAGCATCGCCGCGAACTGCTGCTGCACCTGCTCGGCGATCTGCCGGTTGAGGTCGGTGCCCTCGCCCTGCTGCCGGTTGGCGTACTCGGTGATGAACTTCGTCAGGTCCTCCGGGGAGGCGACGACGTCCTTCGCCTTGGCCGGGTCGCTGAGCATTTCCGCCAGCTCGGCGGCATTGCTCGGGATGGTGGGTGTTGCCACTGCTGCCTCCTTCAGGCTGCTTCCGTCGCCGAGCTGGCCGCCGACGTGCTGTTGATGAGATGGGCCACGGCTGCGGCCCACGGGTCAGATGGGGGCTGGACGAGGTGCGCCACTGCGGCGGCCCACTCGTCCACGGGTTCGGCCGCGGGCGCCTCCGGGGCCGCCTCGGCCGGCGTGACGGCGGGTTCGCTGGCCGTGACCTCGTCGGCCGACTCGGCCGCGGTGGTGGCCTCGGTGGGCGGGACGACCGCGGCAGCGAGCTGCGCGGCCACCTCCTCGCCGACGAGCGTGCGGATGTCCTCGGTGAGCGTCGCGGTCGGCGCGGGCTCGGCCGGGCGCGGGCCCTGGTAGCCGTAGGCGGCGAGGTCCCAGGCGCGGGCCATGTCCGGCTCGGGCTCGGCGGGTTCCGTCGGGGCGCCGGCCTTCGGGGTCTGTACGGCTTCGTCGGCGAGGCCGGCGGCGACGGCGTCCTCGGGGAGGTACCAGGTCTCGGCCTTCATCCGGGCCCGCCATTCGTCGCGGGTGCCGCCCGCCTTGGCCGCGTAGGCGTCGGCGATGTTGTCGCTGATGAGGTCGAGGAGTTCGGCCATCTCCTCCATGTCGGAGGCGTTGCCCATGCACACGCCGGACGCGTCGTGGATCATCATCATCGTGTTCGGGGCCATCTCGATCCGGTCCCCGGCCATCGCGATGACGGAGGCGATGCTCGCGGCGATCCCGTCGACCTGCACCGTGACCTGAGCCGGGTGGCTCCTCAAGGCGTTGGCGATGGCCACGCCTTCGAACACGCTGCCGCCGGGGCTGTTGACCCGGACCCGCATACGCGGCGCCGTGATGCCCCGCAGGTCGGCGATCAGTTCATCGGCCGTCGACCCGAACCAGCCGCCGATCTCGTCGTAGAGCATGACCTCGGCCTCGTCTGGGTCCGCGGCGTTGGTGATGCGGTACCAGGAGCGGGCCTCGACCCCGAGTTGCGCGCGCTGCTTCTCGGCGTGCTCGCGCTGGCGGGCGACGAAACCGGGGAGGTTCGCGGGAAGGGTGATCATTCGTCGTCCCTCGTCTTCCGTCGCTTCACGACCTTGCAGCGGCAGTCGTTGCCGTACTCCGCGCCCACGCAGTGGATGTAGCCGGACCCGCCCGGGTAGTCCTTGTACGCGGCGGCACGGTTGCGATAGAGCCGGCCGTCCTGCTCGGCGCATGGGCCGCAGACATCGTCGTCGTGCTCGGTGACGACCTCCCAGCGCATCGCCGCCTCGATCTCAGTACCGAGCAAGCCAGCAACCGCGTCATCCCACGCGGCCACCGGAGCGGCTGGCGTGGGCGCGGTCGGGCGGCCGGCGAACGGGATCTCGGGGAGGCCGACGGCGGACAGGACGCCGGCCGGGTCGAAGCCCTCGCGAACCAGGACGGCAGCAGCAGCCGAGCGGGCGGTGAGCTGCTGGGCCTCGATCTCCGGGTCCGGCGGGGTGGGGGGTTCGTAGTCCCACTCCAGGCCCTGCGCGGTCGGCCCGTACATGGGCAGCAGCTCAAAGTTGAGCGCCGCCTTGATCCGCTCCAGCCGCGGGATGGTCTGCTGCTCCGCGAACCACGCCTTGGCCGCCAGCGCGGAGGCGCGGTTGATGTCCTCGAAATCACCGATCGCCGATTTGGAAATGCCGTAGGCCTCGCGGATCCGGTCGGCGGTGGCGCCGCGCAACTCCACGAACTGCATGTCTCGCTGGCTGATGGTGCGGTCGACCCACTTGCCGTGTTCGAGGATGGCCACACGGTGCGCGTTGCCGACGCCGCGGTGCTGCTCGTTCCACCGGTCCCGCAACTCGCCGAACTGGTCGTCCGACAGAGCCTGTGGAACCTCGATGATGCCGCCCGGCTGAGCCGAGTTGACGAAGAACGCCCGCGACCACTCCGAGGCGTACCGGCTGGTGTCCAGGTCCGGGAGGATCGACAGCACCGGGCTGAGACCGCGGTACGGGTCCAGCGGGTTCGGCCGGCGGAGCTGGATGACTTCGTCCAGGCCGAGGGGGATCTGCTCGCCGTCGGGGCTGGTGTAGAAGTAGCCCTTCAGGAACGTCTCGCGGTCGGGGACCGGGGTCATGCGGTCGGGGCGGACGGGCCACATCTCCAGCGGCAGGGTGACGCCGGGCCGGCGGGCGATGACCCACCAGGCTTCGCCGGTGAGGTCGAAGTGCTGCTGCTGGGTCTCTACGAACTCCTGCCGCGGCATGAACGGGTTGGGCCTGTTCCACAGGTCGAGCGCCGCGTGCGAGGTGACCTCGGTCCGGTCTTCCTTCCGACCGGACTTGGCCTTGCGGTACAGCTTCCAGTCGACCAGGGCGGTCGCATTCGAGGTGCGGTCCACGATGGCGAAGAGCGTGCCGACTGCGGACATCGCGCGCATCTGGCCTTCGGCGGTGCGGCTGGAGCCAAACAGGCCGCCGTAGCTGGCGGAGCGGGAGGCGAAGGGGACCGGGGTCTGAGCTGCGACGCTGCTGGTCTTGTTGAGGAGCGCGCCGAGGAGGGTCCGTGCCAACGCCCCTCCTTCGCCTACTCGGTTCCGAACCACCGCCAGTTCAGGACGAAGCAGCCAACTCCTGCTGCGGCCAGGCCAGCGATCAGGTTCCACACCATGGCGGAACCCGACAATAGGATGATCCCAGCCGTGTCAAGCAAGAACGGCGCCAACTTCCGCCACAGCAGAGCCCACCTGCGGAATCGCTCGTTTCGACTGGTCACAGCCACCTCACCCTTGTTCGGGCTCCGTTGTAGAACGCCAACAAGAGCGCGTCTGCGTTGTCGGGGCTGCGCCCCAGTCGTTTCCGGATCTCGTCCTTCGGCTCCACGAAGATCCGGCCCTGCGCGTCGACCTCCCACAACGGCTCCAACAGCTGAGCCACGGTGGTGTCGGCGTTGTCCATCGCGGACAGGTCCCAGCCCTGCCGTTCGGACAGGCCGCGCGCGATCTCCCACCAGATCTCGGCGCGGAGGTTCTTGAACTTGTCCGGCTGGGACGACTTCTCACCCACGTTGACGCCGACGATCCGCGCCCGGTGCTTGCCCTGCGACGCGAGGTTCCGTAGCTCGCCGATCACACCGAAGCCCACGCCGATGGAGTCGACCTTCACCGCCTCGGCGCCGGACTCCTCGATCGCCCGGAGCACGAGCGGGGCGATCTTCTCCGGGCGGTCCGTATGTGCCCGCCATTCCCGGCCCGCGCGCCGGCCACGGCGCTCCCGGATGACGGTCTCGTCCCCGCCACCGCCGACGTCAACCCCAAGCTCCACCGGTTCCAGGTCGGCGGCAGCGGGCCTCTCCTCTGAGGCGATGCGGCACTTGGCGATGTCCGAGGCGCGGACGACCTTGTTCGGGGCATCCTCGCTGAACTCCCCCAAGACCTTGCTCTTGTAGAGGGGGTTGTCCTCGCCCCACTCGGTGGCTTTCTCCTCTACCCAGCCGCGGGAGACGAGGGCCTGCGCCACGTCGTCCGGGACCTGCTCGCCGGTGAGGTTGGGTGACTCGAACGCTGAGATCCCGATGACGTGCCAACCGCTGCCGGGCTGGCAGACCTTCCGGAAGTGGCTCGCGGGGTTGTCGGGGTTGCCGATCGCGAGGATGCGGCAGTCCGTGTTGGTCGTCAGCGCGTCCGCCGCCACCCACAGCTGGCCGGGGATACCGCACGCCTCATCCAGGATGACGAGGACGTAGCGGGCGTGGATGCCCTGGAAGGCGGACTCGTCGTGGTCGGCGGGCTTCCGGCCGAACGCCACCAACTCGTCTTCCATGTGCCATTCGGTCTGGTTGACGCGGCCGGCGAGCTTGCCGCGGCGGTGTACGCGGCGGATGTATCGCCAGAGGATGGCGCGGACCTGGGCGAAGGTGGGCGCGCTGGTGACGACGAAGGCCTCGCCTGGGGGGTGGGTGTCGAGCCACCAGGAGGCGACCAGTGATGCGGTGTGGGATTTGCCGACGCCGTGGCAGGAGCGGACGGCGGTGCGCCGGTTGTCGCGGACGCTGAGCATGATCTCGCGCTGCTTCGACCAGACGACCTGACCGAGGCGTTCCTCGACCCAGCCGGTCGGGTTGTTCTGGTACAAGCGCGTCCGCTGCTTGAGGTTCCGGCGGTCGACCTTCGACTGGAGCTGATCCCGGATGGCCTTGAGCGCCTTCGTGTCGCCGGCGCGCACCAGCTGCTGTATCTGCTGGTGGATCTCCTCACGCGTCGGTGTCGTCACCGTCGTCCTCGCTGGTGGCGGCGTCGAGGAGCCGGCCGATCTCGCGGCCGAGTTGTTCGGCGTCGACGGAGACGCGGGAGGGGGCGTCGAGGCCGAGGAGTTTCCGGAAGCTCTCGCGGGTGCGGAGGGCGCGGTCGACGGCCTTGAGTTTCATCTCGACGTCGGTGAGGGGCGCGCCGGTGTCGTCCTTGACGATCCGGCCGTGGGAGACGACGGGGTGATCGGTTTGCAGGATGTCGAGGACTTGGTCGTACATCGCTTCGAGGCGCTGTACTTCGAGGTTGATGAGGTCTTGGCCGGGGCCTGCGCAGGCGTCGCGGATGGCGCGGCGGACGGCGTGGATGGCGCCGGATTTGTCGATGCCGAGTTCGTCGGCGATCTGCTGGTAGGTCCAGCCTTCGGCGCGGAGTTCGGCGGCGTGGGCGTCGCGGCGGGCTTGGTTGATGGTGCGGGCGTAGCGGCCGTGGCCGTCGCGGGTTTTGTGGGGGTCGTCGTTGGCGGTCACGGGCCCCTCCTCGTGTGGTTATACGTATAACGGTTGGCGTGGTTTGATGGTAGGTGATGCGTGCAACCGGGGTGGCGGCTGAGGGCGCGCGCAGGACGAAGGCCCCGCACCGGTGGCGTGTGCGGGGCCTTCAGTTCGCCCGGGGTCAGGCGTCGCGAGTGACGGTGGCGTGCTCCCACACCCAGCCATCCAGCTCGTCGGAGTCTCCGGGGTTCACGAGGAGGCGGCCTGCCTTGTCGCGGACGATGTGCCGGACCCGGACGGGTCGGCTCTTTTCGGTGTGGACGATGTCGCCCACCTGGAAGTTGTCGGCGGGGATGTACATCTCGGTCATGGGGTTCGTCCTGTCGTGTCGGGCGGTCAGGTGGAGGGCTTGACGACGGCGAGCAGGGCGCGGAGCTGGTCCGTGGTCACCTCGGGTCGGATCTGGTACTTCACGTCGATCCCTGCCGCCGACAACTTCATGAACAGGGCGTCGCGCTGCTTCATCTCGTCGTACTGCTCTGGCGTGTACAGGTGCTCGCGGGCGCCGTACTGGCTGTCCTCTGCGCCGGTGTCCCTGTGGAACCGCTGGCTGTACTCGCGGCCATGGAGGTTGACGTACACGTACTTCCGGCCGACCCGGGAGACGGTGACGGGCTCGTCACTGCGGTACTTGTTGCCGGTGACGAGGATCAGCGGGTCGCCGACCTTGACGTCAGTGAGTCCGGTAGCGGCCATGGCAGGCTCCTTTCGCGTCGAAGGTCAGAGGCCAAGGCGGGCGGCGAGTGCGCGGAGGTCGCCCATCGTGAGGCCGGTGACGACTCCGCCGCCGTAGATGTTCCGGGTGGCCTCCACCATCAGGCGGGCGTCGTCCTCGTGCTCGTAGACGGCGAGCACGTGCGCGAGCGCCTCCTCTGGGGTCGACGGCTCCGGGTGCTCGTTGATGAACGCGTAGGTCTCACGGGTCCGACGGATCACGACAGGGGTCCTTTCGCGGCGGTGGGTTGAAGGTATGGCGGGGGTCAAGCGGCGAGGGTGAGTCGAGCGGCGGCGGTGCGGGGCGGTCAGTCCTCGTCGTCGTAGTCCCAGGTGATGCCGCGCTCGTGCTCCGCAACGTGGGTGGTCTGGCCGTCGTCCCACTGGATGGCCTTGATGTCGCCGTACCGGCCGCCGCTGGCGGTGACGGTTCCGCCGATCGTCTGGGTGCCGTCGTCGGTGAGGTAGCCGTAGATGCGGGCGTTGATCATGATGGTTCTCCTGCGGCTCGTGGTTGGCGGTAGGTCAGGCGGCGAGAGCGAGTCGGGTGCAGGCGGCCTTGTACTCGGCACGGCGGGGCCGGTACACGGTGGCGATGCGGGCGACCTCGGCCGGGGTGAACCTGCGGCACTGGCGGGCGCGGCCGTGGGTGTAACTGACGGAGGGGGTGCCTGTGATGCCGGCCTTGACCGCGTTCTTGCGGAGGGAGCCAGCGACGCTGCGGGCTTCGCGGACGGGGAGGCCGGCGGCGATGCAGTGGGTGGCGAGGGTGCCGGTGCCGGTGCGGCGGATCTTCGCGGCGGCGCGGTGGGTGCGGGCGCGGGCCGCGAGGGTGGCGCGGCGGGTGCGGTTGGCGGCGATCATCTCAGGTCCCCCTACAGTGTTGCGCTTCTCTGTTGCGATACACGTTAGCGCTTCATCGCTGGGCAGCGCAAGGGGGTTGCGCTACTCTGTATCGCATGGACCCGATGACCAATCTCGACAAGGCCACGGCCCGCTACCGAGAGACCGAAGCCGCCCACAATGCAGCCCGAGACGCGGCGGTCGAGGCAGTGGTGAACGCCCTGGAGGCAGGCGAGCGCCCGACCGACGTCACCGCCCGGTCCCCGTTCACTGCCGCCTACGTCCGGCGTATCGCCCGTGACAACGGCATCGAGCCCGCACGGCCCGGACCGAAGAAGACGAGGACCGCATGAACGCACGGGACAGGCTGCTCGCCTATCTACGCCAGGCCGGGCTGAGCACGGCGCGCGCCGAGGCCAACCTCGACGCCTTCGCGCACGAGCTGGCCGAACAGCAGCGGTACGCGCACAACGAGGTGGGCGGCGGCTGCGACCTCGGCGTCTGTCACGGTGACGAGCTGCCGGACCTCATCGACCCTCAGACCAGCGAGGGCCCGGTGCGCCCGGACGAGGAGCCCACGTGAGCGCGGATCTCGATCCGCGGTGGGACTGGGTTGAGATCACGACGGTCGGCTACGGAACGGAGTACCTGCGGGGCGCCTGCCGCCACCTCACCCCTACCGAGGTCCGCAGCACCGTCACCGACGAGTTGCTCGCGTACCTCTGCCCGGACTGCGACGCACAGTTGCCCGCATGACGAAGGCCCCGCCCGGGATCCGGTGCGGGGCCGCTGTACGTCCGGGGGTCAGCCCGGGTAGTCGTCGCCCAGCACCTCGCGCCGGGCGTCGGTCGCGCGCCGGTTCAGGGCACCGGTCATCCGGAACAGCGCCACGGTCAAGCCGACGAAGACGACGACCATCAGCACCTGGGTGACCACCGAGACGACCGCGATGTTCTTCGTTGCGTTGGCGATGATCAACATGATGACGTTGCCGGCCAGCCACGCGAACCAGAGCCGGACCTTCTCCACGCGTACCGCGCGCTGGACTTCGCTGTAGCTGGGCATCGGTCCCCCGGGGTGACGGCAGTGTTCCGCCGCATCATCCGCTGCCGTGCGGGCTACGTGAAGCATCTGTCATTGATCTGTGACCCTCGTTCGAGCGAACCGGTAGCCCGGCCTCTCCCGTCCCGGCACACTGCTGCTCATGGCGATCAGGTACGGAGTCATCGGCGATACCCGCGAAGAATGCATGCAGGCCCTCACCGAACTGTGCGAACGGCTCAACGCCCAGCCGGCGCTACTACCGTCCGACACGTTCGGCAACGGCTGGCTCGCCCGCGCCCGCGCCATCCCGCCAGCCGACCACACGGCCGAGCCCGGACAGCAGTAGACCCCCGCCGACGGGGGACGGCGGGGGTCTCGCAACTCAGTCTGGCAGCCGGTCAGTTCTCGCGGGGCTTCTTCGGTGTACCCGGTACGGGCTTGGGCGGGGTGGGGAAGTGCCCGCCCCGTGACGCCTGGTACGTCGTCTCGTGCCGGGCCCGCTGCTGGGGGGTCAGCCGGGCGCGCAGTTCCTCTTGGGGGATCGATCGGCGGAAGGCCATGATGGCAGTCCTGTCTCTTCGTGGGATGGGACCGGGGCGGCCGGGTAGCTGCCAGGCGGACGGCCGCCCCGGGGCTTCATGCGCGGACGGTGCCGCGTCGGCGGTGGGTGTCGGCGAGGTCGTAGACGATCAGCCCGCCATCGGTGCGCACTACACGCACCCCCTCTCCGGGCCCCTCCCCACAGACGTCGTCGTCGTTGTCGTCGGCGGTCTGACCTGCACCGACGACACCCGAAGAAGGGTCTTCCAGGGGAGGGGAGGGGACCTCGTCCCCGCGCAGCCCGGCCGCCGACGACCGGCCCTTCATCCGGACGTCCTTCACCGGCCACCCCATCCCGGCCGCCGCGGAGCGCACCGCGTCGGTGGTCGTGCCGAGGTGCTCGGCGAGGGGGACGAGCTGGGCGTGCGGGGTGCCGATGTCCCGGACCGCGGCGATGAGCGCGCCGGGCGAGACGGGCGGCGGCCCTGCGGGAGCCCGCTCGACGGCCGGCGTCGGCTGCGCGGTGTCGGCCTGCTCGCCCTCGGCTGAGGTCGCCTCGGCGGGCGCCGGTGCTGGGGTCGGCTGCCAGTCGTCGCGGCCGGCGCGGTAGGCCGCGCTGATCCAGGCGAGGGCGGCTGCGACGAGCAGGTGCCACCAGGCGCCGGACTGGATCCGGTCGTACGCCCACCTGCCGACGGCCACACCGATCGCCCGGGCGATCAGCGCCGCGGCGGCCAGCAGCGCCACGCGGATCCACCGGTCGAGGCCGGTCGACTCCCATACCCACGCCCGGGTCCGCACGTACCTGTTGTGCAGTCCCCGGATGAGGCGCCCGCCCCGGTCGGCGGCCAGCCGCGTGCTGCCGACCGCGACCCGGTCGACCGCGGTCCGGAGCCACTGCGCGGTGGTCGGGGCGCTCACACCAGGGTCCCGGTGGCGATCTGGCCGAGGACGAAGTGGCCCAGCTGGTTGGTGCTGCTGACGACCTGCTGGGCAACGATCGCTGCGGTGCCGGTGGAGATGCACAGCACGCACCCGGTGAGCACGCCCTTCTTCCACTTCCCCTTCACGGCCTTGGCGATCGACTTCCGCAGCCACCACAGCGCCATAGTCAGCGCGGTGATCACGACGGCGCCGTACCCGTCCAGGCCCGGTGCCGAGGCACTGGCGAGGGTGCTGCCGTCCTTGCCAGTGAGCCAGCCCATGGCCATGCCGCCGGCGCCGTTGGTGCCCCAGCGCAGGAACCCGGCGGCGGTGCCGAGGACGCCCGCGGGGCAGGCGACCATGAGGATGCCGCAGATGATGCCGAACCAGAACGGGATCAGGGCTTTGGGGTCGCGGCTGCCGCCACCCCCGGCCGCGCCGGCGGCTGCTCCCCCACCGACCTTGTACCAGCGGTAGTGCTCGACGCCGAGCAGGGCCAGGCCGACTGCGAACCCCGCGGTGGTGACGGTGCCGGACGTGAACCGGCTGACCTCGGCTGCGAGGACGGTGCTCATGGACGAACTCCAGTCAGGATGATCACGAGGGAGTACAGGGGCAAGGCGAGGGCGGTGGCCTCGGCGGTGGCGTACAGCGCGAGCCGGGCGACGGTGGCACGGACCCGCGGTCCCCACAGGTCCGGGTCCGAGTGCCGGGCCTGGATGCGGGCTGCGTTGTCCCACCAGGCAACGATGGCCAGTGGGATGACCGCGATCACCCAGGTCCCAGTGAGGGATGCCTGCTCGCGGACGTCGGCGAGGACCCAAGCCCACGGCCCGGACAGCGGGAACGCGGTGAGGGCCATCACCGCGTGGTAGCCCCAGCGGATCCGGCGCCACCACGGCGGAGGCGGGGGTGGCTCCGTCGGTCCGGTGTCGATGGTGACGGTGACGTGTACGTCGACCGGGACCGGCTGGGGCGGTACGGCCGGGCGGGGCAGGTGCCGCCACCAGTCCGGACCGGGGACCGGGGCTGCCGGTGCGGGCGGGAACGGCGGTGGGGGCGGCGGAGGAGTCGGGGGCGCGCCCGGAGCGGGCAGCGACTCCCCCGCCGGGATCACCCGGGTCGGAGTGATCGGGTGACGACTGCTCACAGCGACCACCCCGCGCAAGCGAGCGCAACGGCGGAGATGGTGGCCAGAGCGGTGGCGGCCCAGATCCGGCCAGCGCCGAACGCGTCCAGCGCGGCGAGGCCGGCGGCGATACCTACCGCGAACCCGAGAGGCGGGAACACGACCAGGGTCGCGAGCAGCAGGAACGGCAGGGCTGCTGTGATTCCGATGCCGGCCAGGAGGGCGATGGCCCAGCCTCGGCGGCGCATCAGCCAGGTGGTGATGGCGCCGGGCAGTAGGGCTGCGGCGAGCAGGGCGAGCAGCATGGTGGGTGGTCCTTCGGGGCGGGAAGGTGGGCGGGCCGGCCCGACGGGCAGCAGCGCGCTGGCGGGGATGATGCGGGTGGGGGTCACGAGTCGGGGCTCCACGGTGGGCTCCTGGTGGCCGATAGGGCGGGCGCCGAGGCGGCGGAGGTAGTGGCGGGCGCGCAACTCGTCGGCGCCCTGGCTGGTCATGCGACGGCCCTCGCGGGTTGGATGGGGTAGGTCGGGGTCTGCTCGCCGGGTCTGCACGGGGTGCTCGCCGGTCACTCGCCGGTCCTGGTGACTGCTTCCGGCAGTCGCAGCGAGGGCCAGACCCGGTGGTGCTGGCCCTCACTGGTGGTGCCGGACGCTGCTACTCGCCTGCGGGGGTGGTCTCCTCGTGCGTCAGGAGGGCGCCCCACACCCGGCGGACGCGTTCCTCGCTTCCGACCCACCCGGCGTCACGGAACTCCCGCAGCGCCTGCCGGTATGAGCGGGGCGGGTCGTCGGCGTAGCGCAGGTGTCGCAGGACGACGTCGAGTTGCTCGTCCGAGAGCTGCTCGCCCGGGACGGGGGTCGGGACACCCGAGACGGCAGCGAGGTCGGCGAGCGTGACGGGGTGTACCGCGGGTGTCTCGGCCGTGTCGGGAGTGGGGCCGGTTGGGGCGCTGACCTGCGTGTCGGTACCCGGGACGGGCTGCGTCTCGGCCGTGTCGGGAGCGGGCTTTGGGGTCGGTTCCTCGGCGGGCTCCGGGGCGGTGCCGGGACGGTCCGGGACGGCGGGCAGGGCGGGTGTCCCGGGGGCCGAGACGGCCAGGGTCAGGGGCCGTCCCGCGAACGCTGCGGCGAGTTCGCCGTGCGACTCGTCGGACTTCCGCAGTCGCTGCTCCGCCTTGGCGCGGACCTTGCTGATCCGCTTCTCCGCCGCCGTGAGGGTCTCGGCGCGGGCGATTTGCCGTGCCATCTCCCCGAGGTGGCCGGCGGTTTCGGTGACCACGTCCGTGATGGCAGCGGAGCGGATGTGCCGGGCGTCGGCGGCAGCGAGGGCGCGGGCGGTGCGGTCCGCGGCGGACTGCTCGGCGATCTGGTCGGCGGTGGCGTGGTCGGCGAGGCAGTGGGTGGCGAACAGACGCAGGGCCATGAACGCGGCGGCGGCCACGGGGACGAACGCGAACACCTTGGCGTGGCCGAGGACGAGCAGCGTGCCGGTGGAGACGCCGAGCGCGGCGAGGGACAGGCCGAGCATCACGGCCATGCCGATGCGGGAGCGCTGCCGGATCGCGACCTCGCTCATGCGGAGCGAGCCGATCCACAGGGCGTCGTAGACGAGGGCGATGGACCATCCGGCGATCTGGCCGAGAGTGCCGTGGAGGCCGAGCATGGGGCCGAGCTGGCCGCCAACGGTGACGGCCACGAGGGCGAGCGCGGCCAGGGTGAGCAGCTTTTCCACGACGGCGAACACGTCGAGCCTGGCGAGGTAGCCGCGGAGGCGTTTCATCGGGGTCCTTCCGGAGGGGTGCCGGCCCCCGCGGACGGAGGGGTTGGGGTGCGGGGGCCGGCAGTCTGATGGGTCAGTGGAGGTGGCGGGCGAGGACGGCGGCGCCGAGGATCAGTGGCCAGGCCATGCCGAGGATGCAGATGGCGCGCATCAGGCGGTCCCCCGTCCGCCGCAGGTGGCACAGCGCCGCCAGACGGTGACCTGCCCGCCGCCCTGCTTCGGCGTGGTTTCGGGGTAGCCGCCTTGGCCGCCGCAGCCCTGGCAGGTGGGGGCGGTCATCGGGTGGCCTCGGGGCGGGGCAGGGCGCGGCAGCGCTCGGCGTGGGCCTGGGCCTCGGTGTGCGCGTTGGCCTCGAACTTGGAGCTGTTCCCGTAGGGGCAGCCGGTGCACTTGGTGTCGTAACGCCCGCGCCCGCTGTCGGTGATGTCGACGGTGGCGCCAACGAGGTTGGCGTACCGGTGGGTGACGCCGTCGGGCCACGGGACCTGCCACGGGGTGGAGACGGGCTGCTGAGTCACCGGGTCACCGCCGGGGTGCGGCGCAGGCCAAGGGTGAGGCGGTCGCGGCGCGCCATGGATTCGGCGTTCTCGGTGGCGGTGACCTCGCTGGCGGCGTTGATCTCCCGGCAGCGGGTGCAGTGGCTGAAGTGGCAGGCGCGGGCGGCGGCCACGTACAGGTTGCCGGGGCTGGGCTGTGCCGGTTGGGGCTGGGTACGATCGGGCACGGTCTCTCCTGGTCTGATCAGGGGAAGGCTGGCCCCGGCGGAGGTGCGAACTCCGGCCGGGGCCGTTCTGTTAAGCGACTCCCGGTCGCTTGCCCATGACTGTAGGGGTCCCCTACGCTCTTGGCAAGCGGCCCCACGAATGAAGGGCCAGGGATGGACGACGAGGAGGTGCGCCGCGTGTCAGACGCCCTCGATGCGGTCGAGCAGATCGCGGACCGGGAAGAGCGGGTCAGAGCCCAGAGCAAGATCATGGCTGAGCAGGTCCGCCGCAACAAGGTCTGGGCGCAGGAGCGCAGCGAGCTGATCCGCGAGCTGTGGGACGACGGCGACGGACTCTCGTATCGGCAGATTGCCGACCGCCTCGGGATCAAGCTGAGCACGGTGCAGGACGTGTTCCGCGGCTACAAGGGGTCGGGGACCGTGCGGCCGAAGAAAGAGGCGTCGGATGGATGAGCTGGTGCAGGCAGCGCCACGCTGCCAGTTCTACGAGCGTGTCAAGGTCGAGGGCGGCTACCGCTACGACCGGATCAACATCAACGGGCCGAGCGGATTCGAGCGTTTCGTCACCCCGTACCCGCCCGCGACTGGGGACCTGATCAGCCTGTGGGACGCCTATGAGAAGCGCGGGGGTACGTTCCGGGTGATTGAGCGGATGTGGCTTCACTCCGGTTACGGCTCGACGGACTGGCCGCCCGGCAGCCTGGTATCGAAGAAGGGGCCGCTGCTGGACATCATCGTTGAGGCGGCGGAGGGCCCGTTCGTGGACGAAATGCCGCGCGCCGACGACGAGGAGTAGGCCCGATCAGACGAGAGCCCCCGAGACCTGGTCTCGGGGGCTCTCTTGTGTCCTCCGCCCCGAGCCTTCCCAGGCTGAGAGCAACCGCTGCCGGTGCGCGAGCAGCGTGTCCGCCCGGCAGCACTCCCAGGATCACACCGCTGTCAAGGAACCCTCGTTCGGGCGTGCTCACCGTGCCGTTGTCAGTGGCGTGCGGCAGGCTGTCCACCATGCCTGTGGTGATCGTGTACCCGCCCGACGAGCAGGGCGGCCGGCGTGTCCGTGTCGATGGGGAGATCTCGGGCCGCGCGCTCGGCCTGAAGGACGTGGTCGAGTTCCTGCGCCGGGCCGGCCTGGACACGATCGAGGACACCGACGTTGCGGCGGCCGACTGGATCGAGTGGCGGGGCGGCGGGCCAGACGCGTGGGAGCACTGACCGGCAGGCTCAGCCGCTGTACCAGGGGCAGGCCTCGCAGTTGCTGTTCGTACAGATGACCTTCTCGTCGTCCGGGTGAGCTGGGTTGGCTCCGCGGCGGAGTCCGTAGCAGCCGCACTCGGGGCATGGTCCTTTCGGACCGGGCTTGGTCGCCATCAGCCACTCGCCGAACGGCCGGGGCATAGGCCACCGTTCGCGTTCGGGCTGTTCGCGCTTGGCGCGCCACTCCTGGAGGTCGGTGATGATCTGGTCGTCGGTGAGCTGGTCGGTTTCAGGGTCGCGGCGGACGATGGCGATGTGTCGGGTGCCGTCTTCGTCTTCGCGGATGACGGTCCGGTAGTCGTCGTTTTCGGCCATGACTGGTTTCCCTCCCCTTGAGGTGAGGGTTCAGGGTGCGCCCGCCCTCGGCGAGGGTCAAGGGTTGCATACATCTACCGTTCTGGCCGGCGCGGGCGTAGCGTCTGAGGTCCCGCGAAGGGGGGCGCCCTTGCGGCGTCGGGCCCGCCGGCTGCTGGTCGGCGGGTCGCGCCGTGTGCGGACCGCACGACCGCCCCACCTCAACCGTGGAGGCGGGGCGGAAGGCGGTGCGCCGGGTAGCTGGGCCGGTGCGCGGCAGCCGATCGGATGACACCCCGTGGGTGCCGTACTGCCACGCTCAGGATGCCACGGCCGTCAAGCCGGGCGCTCACCACATGCGGCAGGCCCGCCACAGCAGTTCGGCGGCCCCTGGGTGGCCGCGTTCCACAAGCCAGCAGCCGACGGCGTCGACGCGGCGGGTGATCCAGTAGTTCACGGCTGAGCCTTCCAGTTGGGTCCGCGGAGTGCGGGCGGGACGCTGCTCGTCGGCTGCGCGGTCCACAGCCGCATGTACGCGGACAGGTCGACGGCGCTCGGTTCCGGGCGCGGTGGTGTAGGCGGCGGTACCGGCTTGTCGAGGCTGGCGAGGATCTCGTTGGTGAGGCCGTGCGCGTAGGCGAGGTCGAGGAGTTCGGGGCACTCGTTGAGGTTGTCGGTTTCGGGGAGTTCCATGTCACCGTAGGTGCCGCAGCCCTTGCAGGCCGGCTCGTAGTGGACGTCGGGGTCGAGCTGGTGGCGGGCGAGGATGCGCCGGTCGGCTTCGCAGCGACGGAGCGCCGCGGCCGGGTCGTGGTGAACGATGTGCTCGGCCATGAACAGGCCTTCGTAAGAGCGGTTCCACCGTCGCCCGATCTTCCGCTTCAGGTCCGGGTGCGGGTCGTCGGCCACGAGGATGCGGCCGTCCGTCGTCTCGTCGCCGAAGATCCACGATGGCGCTGCCGGATGGCAGCCGCACAGCTCAGCAGCCCTGCGCGCGAGGCGCTCGGTCTCTTCGATCTGCTGGGTGATCCAGCCGTGCAGGTCAGGCATCGGGGTTCTCCTTCGGCCAGGCGGCGGCCAGGCGGGCGCGCTCATCGGGCGTGATCTGGCTGGGGGCGATGAGTACGCCGCCACCGTTGCTGATCGGCATGGTCCAGGTGTCGTCCTCCTGTCGCTCCCAGTTGTCGGCTGCTCGGGTCGCTGCCGTCGGCGCGGACTGCTCCGTCACGGGGAAGTCGGTCCGGTAGTCGTCGTGCTGGTCGAAGCCGCCGCGCCGCTCCCAGGTTGACGGCTGCTCCTGTGCGGCGGCTTGACGGGCGGTGTCGCGGGCGCCGGCGATCAGTTCCTCGATCCGGTCAAGGGGGACGTCAACGCCGTCGGGCGTCGCGGCGAAGTGGAGTACGGGCTGGCCGTTGAGGTTGCGGCCAGCGGTGATGACGAGGAGGTCGCCGTCGGTGTCGCGGTAGTGGAAGGTCACTGCTGCCCCCTGGTTGCGGAGGTCGTCCAGCGGGTGACGGGCGGCCGGCATCCGACCTGGGTGACGTAGTCGATGACGTCCTCGATCTGGTCGGCCTCGGGGTCCCGGGCGGCGAGCGTGAGCTGGACCATGCGGTCTCGAAGGGCTTGGTCGGTGTGCTCGGTGATTTCGCCGGTGGTGTAGAGGCGGTGGATGGGGCTGCCGAAGCGGCCGAAGTGGACGCGGAGGATGTTACGGATCTGCTGCTCGTTCACGTGCTGCTCCTGGTGGTGGGCCCGCCCGGGTGTGCCGGGCGGGCTGCGGGCTACGGCTTGGCGTTGAGTTCGCGGGCGAGCGTGAGGGCCCAGGGGTTGATTTCGCCGGCGTCGTCGCCGTCGGCCATGTCGTCCAGCAGGTCGGCCAGCAGGAGGCCGACGGTGGGGTCCATGGCGGCGGCGTAGTCGGCGTGCTGGGTGTGCATGTACGAGGGCCGTTGGAATGAGCCGCCGCGGACTAGGGACGGCCATCCGACCTGTTCGCCGCGTCCGTTGGTGGTGTAGCTGCCGCAGAGGAGGCTGCGGCCGTGGCCTTGGTCCTTGCTGTTCCAGTGGGTGGTGGGGGTTCCGTCGGTGTCGGTGCTGGTGGCGGCGGCGAGGGTTCGGAGTTTGGCGGCTGCGGTGCGGATCTCGTCGGCGGGTGTCACGGGGTCTCCTGATCGGCTGTGCGCCTGCCTGCGGCGCGTTGACGGGTTCGGACGAAGCGGAGGGCCGGGGCGGGCTGTTCGGGGCTCACAGGCCCGTCCAGCCCCTCTGTGGGGGCCGCGCAGTCTCACGCGGCCCCGGCAGGCTCAGTCCGTCTCGGGCTGCCCGGACCTCGCCACGGCGGCGGGGGTGTGCTCGGCCTCGACGGTGTACGTGGTCGTAGCGCGCACGAGCCGGAACGGACGCTGAGGCGCGGTGCTGACTGCCGACTCGTAGCTATCGCTGGCCCAGTCACGGTCGTCGTAGGTGGCACCCCAGCTCGCCCAGTTGTCGCGGCGCGGGGACTCGACCGTCCAGGCGTGAGACGGCGAGTGCGCCTCGTTGGCGTATTGCTCCAGCACGGTGGTCGCGGCGTCGGGTTCCGGGCAGTCGGCGTTGCTGCACGTGGGGTAGCCGCCGGTCCCAAGGAACAGGCTGGCGTGCTGGCAGGCGGGGCAGTTGCCCTTGACGAGCGGGAGTCCGGAGGCGAGCGGGGCGGTGGACGACGGGAGCGCCTCGCCGTCCTGTGCCGGGTCCTGCTGCGCCTCGCGCTGGGGCAAGTGCAGCTCGGGCCGGTCGCAGCAGACGTCGAAACCCCCGTGGCAGTCGGACTCCACCCGGGCGCTGGTCGGGCAGTAGTAGTAGCCGGCGCCCGGACGGCACACGTGCGCGTCCTGCTGCGCCTCGCCAGCCAGACGGCGCAGCTCGGCGATATCGGCGCGCAGGCGGGCGTTCTCCTGGCAGGCGATCTCGTAGTGCCGCTTCTCGTCCTGGAGCGCACGCCCGGCATTCACGGCGAGCGACGCCAGTTCGGCGGCCTGCTGGTCGGGCGCGGGCAGCACGGTGGCGGCCTTTGAGTCGGCTTTGGGCCCGGTCTGGCTGGGCAGGGCGGGCTCAAAGACGGGCAGCACGGCGGCCAAGTGCTCGGCCACTGCCTGCCGTGTCCCCCGCGGCAAGTGATGCGGCCCGCCCTGAAGCCCGGCGAGAGCGGCGTCGATCCGGTCGCGAAGGTCGCTGGCCCGGTCCGCGGGCGGGGACACGACGGCCGGCTGGTGGGCGGACGGGTCGCCGCAGCAGTCCTGCGGGTGGCATCCGGGGGGCAGGTCGGTCATCGGGCACCGCCCATCGCGCGCTGGCAGCCGCGGCAGGTGACGGCCGTGTCGTCGTCCATCCAGTGGTTGGTGCTGTCCTCGGGCAGGTAGTACCCGCAGCCGGTGACGCGGTTGGCGCTGCCGTTGACATGCCGTGCAGCGTGTACGTTCCGGCCGCCGTGCAATCGGACGCGGTACGGGTGGTCGGTCTGGGTCATGTCTGCTCCTGTGAGATGGTCGGTGCGCCGGCCCGGGCGGAATGCCGCCGCCCGGGCCGCGCGCGAGGGGTGGGTCACGGCCGGCGGGCGGCGGTCTCGCAGCCGGGGCAGTCGTCTACGTGTTCGGGGTCGTCGCTGTCGTCGGCGACGACGTGCGCCACCACGGCGGCGGCCAACCGGCGCAGTTCCCCGGCGGCTCGCGACAGTCCATTCGCGTACAGGTCGGCTACCGGCGGCGCGAGCATGGTGGCGCGCAGGTGGTCGATCCCAGCGGCGCCCTCGGTCAGCGCGGCGGTGCGCGCGGTGGCGAGTTCGGCGCGGAGGGCGATCAGTTCGGACTCGCGGCGAGCGGCCAGCTCGCCGTACTCGCGGGCACGCTGGCGCGCCTTGTCCCGCTGCTGGGTGAGCTTCCCGAACGCGGGCCGGACTGCGGCGGCGGCCTCGCGGGCGACGCGTTGGAGGTCGGCCTCGTCCCAGTCCCAGCCGGGCCCGTAGAACGGGGCGGCGATGGTCTCTTCCAGGTCGATGTCGGTGTTGACGTCGTCGCGGTAAAGGGCGCGGAGGGCGTTGTCGCGCAAGTGGGTCATCTCGGCGAGTTCGGCGCGGAGGCGCTCGATCGCGCCGCGCATCTTCTTCATCGCGGTCTCGTCCTCGCCGTGCCAGCGGATCAGCTTCGCGATCTCGGCTTGCTGCTCGCTCGCGTCGGCGCGGAGGCGACGGATCTCGTTGGCCATGGCGTCGACGTCCTCGCGGGCGTGGACCATCAGCTCCCAGTCCGCTTCGGTGAAGTCGCCGACGTCCGAGCGGTGGTAGTCGTAGTCCTGCGGTTCCCCGCCAGTCCGAGCGATCCGCTCGACAGCGAGTTCAGTCAGCTGTGGGGTGACGACGCCGGTGACGTACTCGCCGTGGTGGCAGTAGCCGTCGGAGCAGTCGCACTGCTCGCGAACGAGGCGCCACGGTCCGGGGGTGGCGGCGTTGGCGCGGGCTTCGATGGCGTCGAGGTCGAGCTGGTCGTGTGGCATCGGGTCTCCAGGGGTGTCGGGGCGGTCAGGCGGAGGGCTGGCGGGTGTTGTGCTCGGGGCATGCGGTGCCACCGTTGGGGTCGACCCAGCCCATCTCCAGGCGGGCCGTGTCGGCGTCCTCACGGGTCTCGTAGTAGCCGTCCATGACGCCCCAGCAGACGTCGCACTTGACCTGGTACTCGGCGGTAATCGGCATGGCTGTCTCCGTGTCTGGGTTGTGGTGGCGGCGGTCAGGCGGTCAGGCGGCGGGGGCGATCCCGGCTTCGATGGCGGCGCGGAGCCATGCCTCGGCTTTGTCGGCCAGGTAGTCGCGGATGCTCGGGTCGAGGGTGTTCCAGGGCTTGCTGGTCGCGGTGGCGTTGTTGCGGTAGTGGGCTTCGGCGAGCTGGCGGATGCGGGGGTCGGGCGTGCTGGTCACGGCGTGCTCCAGGGGTGGGTTGGGGTGTGGTGGTCAGGCGGCGGCCTGGCGGGCGTTCTCGGTGTCGGTGGGCCGTGGGGCTCCGGGTGTTCCGACGGCGTGGCAGAGGGCCGTCCAGTGGGCGTCCTGCTGTTGCGGGGTCCAGTGGCTACCGGGCGGTGGCGGTGCGGGGCGGGTGGGTGTGGCTTCGGCGTAGATCCGGCCGAGCTTGTCGGCGGGTGGCAGGCGGAGGGCGTGGCGGGCGCGGGCGACGGTGGACGGGTCGCAGTACAGGCGTCGGGCGATGTAGGCGTTGGTGTGGCCCTCGCGGATGAGGGCGGCAATGTCGGCGCGAACCTTCATGCGGCGGTGGCCTCGGCTTCCTGGTGGCGGCGGTGATGGACGGTGTGGCGGGCGCAGCCGACGTCGTGGCAGGGCACGGTGGGCTCGACCTGGCATTGGGGGCAGACGGCGGTCTGCTGCGCCCAGGCGGACACGCGGCGGGGGTGGGGTTCGGGGAGGTGCCGGCCGGTGGTGCGGAGCCGGCAGGGTTTGCCTGCGGTGGCCGTGCAGTGGGGGCAGGGAACAGTTCGTGCGGGGTGGGTGGCTGTGCTGTGGATGAGGGCGCGGAGGGCCGGAGGCATGGGGGCGCCGGGCTTGCGGGCGGTCATCGGGCGTCACCGTTCTCCGGGGCGGCCATGTGGCGGAAGGTGGCGAGAGCGGCCTCGTCCTCGTCGGTGAACTCGTTGCTGCGGGAGGCCATGACGTCGGCTGCGAGGTTGAGGGCGAAGGTGAGGAACTGGCGTTCCTCTTTCGTCAGGCCGTCGCTCAGGTTCTGGGCGCGGTGGGCGTCGAGGGCGTCGTTCACCTCGGGCTGTGACCAGACGGTCATGTTGCCGCGGTCTCTGCGGATCATGAGCGTCAGGCGCTCGCGGGCGTTCATGCGGTCTCCTCGGTGCGTGGCTGGAGGGCGGCGGTCTCTCGGTTTTCGTGGGGTGCGCGTTCGCGGCCGTTGCCGGTGCGGCAGGGGCGGCCGGTGGGGGCTCGGCAGTCGGGGCAGGTGATGCCGAGGGGGCCGGGCCGGCGGACGGTGGTGTGCTCGCGGGGGATGTCGCGGCCGATGCCGGCCAGCAGCTCGGCGACGGGCCGGCGCTTCAGCTCCTGGCCGTCGGCGGCCCGGGTGCGCTGCTGCCGGACGGCGGCGAGGTAAGCGGGGACGTTGTCGGGGTCGGCGTCGGGGATTTCTGGGGGGAGGCCGGGGCCTTGGATGTCGGCGGCGGTGTCGGCGCGGGCCTTGAGCACGTGCTGTCGGATGTCGGCGGGCATGATCCACCGGGTCTCGACCGCGTAGTGCGCGGTGACGGCGGCCTTGGCGGCGTCGAAGGTGATGTCGTGGAGGACGGTGTGCCAGGCGAGGACGTCGGTTTCGCCGAGGGTGCGGCGGTCGAACGCGGCGGCGAAGGAGAGGAGCGCGGCGGTCTCGGCGGGGGTCATCGGGCGGTCTCCTTGTCGTTGCCGTCGCCGCAGATGGGGCACGGCTGCGTCTCCAGGTCGGTGCAGACGATGCAGTCGTGTCCGACGCCGTCGGGGACTTCGGGGGTGTCGCTGACGTCCCAGCCGCAGAGGGCGGTGTTGGGGTCGCAGCAGTAGACGTGGGTGGTCTCGTTGTCGTAGCCGGTGGTGTCGGCGACCGGGGCGGGCGCGGTGGTCATGCGGTGTCTCCTTGTTCGAGGCGGCGGAAGTGTTCGACCAGGGCGAGGCCTTGGGCTACGCGCTCGTCCGTGGTGGAGCGGCGGAGCGGGGGCTGGCCGGGGAGGGCGACGACGTTGCCGGGCGCCGGCTGGCGGAGTTCGGCAAGGGCGAACTGAAGGGTGCCGCCCGTCACGGGCTTGGAGAGGGCGCCGAGACGGTCGAGGGCCTGCCAGAGTTCGGCTACGTCGATGCCGTTGCTCAGGGCGTCGGTGATGGCGCGCTGGATGGTGCGCTTGCCCTGGGCGGTGGTGTGGCCGTACTGCTCCCACCACTTCGCGAGAAGTGCTTCGGCGGGTGTCGGCTCGGTGCGGCGTGCGGGGAGGTTCCTCTGACGGTTCTCTGTTGGTTCTATAGAGGGTTCGGGTGAACTTTGGACGGGGTTTCTGGTCGCAGAGTTCGGGGTTTCTGCTTCAAAGTTCGGGGTTTCTGTCGCAGAGTTCGGGGTTTCCTGTGCCGATACCCCGTCGTTTGTGCGGGGTTCCGGGCCGGTTACCCCGTCAGATGTGCGGGGTTTCGGGATGATGCGGTAGCGGTTCGAGCGGTGCCGGCCGCCACCGTTCTCGATGTCCAGCTCGCCGATCTCCGCGAGGGTGGCGATGGCCTTCTGCACTGCGCGAGGGCTGAGCTTCGTGCGCTCGGCGAGGTCATCAATGGACGGCCAGCAGCAGCCGTTGTCGTCGGCGCGGTCGGCCAGGGCGAGCATCACGAGCCGGGCCCCGTTGCGGGACTCGGACCGGGTCCACACCCAGTTGGTGACCTTGAAGCTCACGGGTTCTCTCTTCGCGTTAGTGCTGGTCAGGGCATGTCGAGTAACGCCCCAGTTCAGGGCGGATGTTCGAGCGCCTTGCCTGCCCCTGATTCTAGCGCAGGGTGTATAGTCACCCGCAATACATTCGACATACGGGTGAGTCGCAGGGGGTGTGTAGCCACTGACAAGTCAGCTACGCTGTCGACATGACGACGAAGGGAACCCCGGGCCGCATGGTCCGCATCGATGACGAGGTGTGGGCCGCGTACGGGCAGCTGTGCGAGGCGGAGGGAACCTCGCGCGCCGATGACATCCGTCGTCACGTCCACTCGCGCGTTGCCGCGTGGCGCAAGCAGCAGGCCCGTCAGAGGGCGGCTCAGCGTCGGCTCGACAACCTGCTCGACTCCGAGTCCTGACACCGTTCCCCTCCCCTTCTCTCCGGGCCCCGCACCGTGCTGGTGCGGGGCTCTGCTGCGTGCGTCAGGCGTCGGCTTCGGTGACGGGTCCGTGGTCGGCGACGAGGACCCGCCAGCGGATGAAGTGGGAGCCGGTCGCGGTCCAGCGGGCGCCCTTCCTGGACCAGCGGCGCCCGGTCCGATCGGTGACCGCGCGCACGTCGGCCGGGGCCTGGAAGCTGCCGGGCCCGTCGGGGTGCCAGGTACGGGCGGCCATCACGCGATCCGTCCTGCCTGTGCCGCGCGGGTGCCGCGCCACACGGACACCGCGGACCGCTCACCCGTCGGCCGGCTGGACCGCTCGAACGCGACGTGCTCGATCACCCGGTCCCGGACCAGGGACTGTGTGAAGTTGCCCCAGTCGGCGCGCGGGTTCGGCGGCTCGGGGAGCTGGTGCTCGTCGGCAACCTCGTAGGTGGTGAACCGGCGGCCCGACCGCGCGGCGGCCACGAACGCCGGGCGGACGGCGTCGACCCACGAGTGGTAGTCCACGGCCGGCGCGGGCACGGTGCCGTCGAGCGCGGGCTGGACCGGGGCGGTCACAGCACACCACCGCGGGCGCGGATCCGGACGCCGGCCTCGATCAGCAGGGTGCGGGTGGTGCCGTAGGAGTAGCCGATCTGCCGGGCGACCGACTGGATGGTGCAGCCCTCCGTGTAGAGGCGGGCGGCCTTGGTCCGCAGGTGTATTCGGGCGGCGCCGGTGATGGGACGGCCGGTCATGGCGTGGTCTCCTCCTGCTGGGGGCGGGGCTGGTACGGGGGTGGTGGTTCGGGGAGGCCCGCCGCCCGCCAGGGGCTGTGCGTGGAGCACAGCCACCCGGCGGGGTACAGGCGGACCGGGCCCTCGTGCGGGGCCGGTATGTCGCAGACCGGGCCGGCAGCGGCGTCCATCAGGCCGCGTGCCGGCCGGCCCGGCGTCGGCCGCGGTGGGTGCGGAGCTGGGTTTGCGTCATCCCGCCCCACGTCCCCCACCACTCGCCGTGCTCCAGGGCGTAGGCGGCGCACTGCTGCCGGACGGGGCAGCTGATGCAGACCTTCCGGGCTTCGTTGACGATGTGAGTGTTCTCCGAGAAGAAGTCGTCCGGGTTGGCGTCGCGGCAGGCTGCTTCGTCTCGCCAGTGCCGGGCGCGCTCGGGGTCGGGGACGGAGCCGATGTAGTGGGTCATCCTGCTACTCCGAAGATCGCTGTGAGCTGGGTGTTCAACCGGTCCCGCATCGGCCGGTCCTCCAGGTGGTCCGGGCGCACGCACGGCTCCCAGCCGCAGCCCGGCCGCACTGGGCCCACCGCGGGTCGGCCGTGCAGCCGCTCGAACGCGGCACGGCGGGCGCTGACACGGCGGCCGTCGACCCGGAGGACGGGACGCCCGCCGCGGACCCTGCCGACCCACCGCGTGTGGCCGCCGTCGGCGGGCTCGGTGGACGTGGCCCACCTGGTCTCGAAGCTGACCGGCTGCGGCATCTCGGTGACAGGGAGGCCGAGTTCGGCGCGGATTCGTGCGACCCGCGCGCTGTTCACGCTGTGACGGAGGCTGATGTACCGGTCGGAGTGGCCGGCGGTCAGGAGCCGGACGATCTCCTCCCGGCTGGTGAGCGGCTTGACGCCTGGCCCCAGCCGGTGGTGGCCCTTGCGTGGGGTGACCGCGGAGTCGGCGACGCAGCTCGGGGCGACGCATCCGGGGTGGGTGCAGGTGACGTGCGCGTACCCGATGGGTTCGTGCCCGGCGCGGATCTTGTAGGCGATCCGTAGGGCGCTGTGGGACGTCCGCTTCCAGTGGATGATCGGGACGCCTTTGGTGTTGCGCGCTCCGGTCCACTCGATGTGGCCGCCGTCGACGGGGCGGGTGCGGCGCCAGTAGAAGTCCTCCAGGCTGCCCGCCGCCTTAAGGCCGCCGCGGACCTTGGGGAGGCGGAGCAGGGTGCGGGCGCGGGTGACGCTGCCGGTTGTGACGCCGAGCTGGCGGGCTATCGTGCGGTCCCCGTACCCGGCGCGGAGCAGAGTTTCGACATCCAGACGGACGCTCATGCCGCCACCGCCTCAGGCTGGCGTCGCAGCCTTGCGATGCGCTGCTCGGCGTCCGGCTCGCGGTTGGCGTTCCACTCGCAGCGGAGGAGCCACTCGCGGCCGATCCACTCCGTGTATGCGGGCGGGATGGCCTCGGTGAGTTCCTCGTGAACGTCGGTCCACCAGATGCCCATGGCCTGCTGCATCTCTGTGACGTTGCCCTTGCCGCCGCCCTTGCCGTAGGCGGCGATGTAGGGGCCGTTCCGGTAGATGCCGTGCCGCCATCCTCGGACGGGGCCGCGGTGCTTTCGGTGTGGCAGCGGGACGACCTTGTTGCCGCCGATCCAGCCGAGTTCGAAGTCCCGGTGCCGGATCACGCCGAGCCCGAACATCTCCCCGCACAGGGCCAGGTCACGCCGCAGAGTGGACCCGGGGACGTTCTCCATGACCCAGTCGACGCCGTACCACTCGCACAGCTTCCGCATCTCGGGGATGAGGTCGACGTACTGGCGGCCCTTGTTCGTGCCCTTGGTGAGGGCGGTGTGGGCCTGGCAGGGCGGGGAGGCGTGGACGAGGTGGAACTCTTGTCCCATTTCGCGCATGGCGTCGAGTGCGTCGCCCTCGATGAACTCGAACGGGTAGCGGGGGCGGGGTTGGATGTCGACGCCGATGACGTCGAAGCCGGCGAGCCAGTAGCCCATGCCCGCGCCGCCGGCGCAGCAGAAAAGATCGAGAACTCGGGGGCGCTTCATGCCGCCACCCCCGCGGCGAGTTCGTCCAGCTTCAGCTCGACGTACGGCTGCCGGGCCCCCGGCCTGTCCTTGCGGGCGGTCAGCCGCCAGTAGCGGCGCCCGCGCGGGAGTTGCTCGGCAAGGACCGGGACCGCGCCGATCATCTGCGCGAGGTCCCACAGCGCGTTCCACTCCGCGGGCGGCAGCGCGCCGGACCGCTTGCACTGGACCAGCAGGATCTGCCCCGGCTTGATCGCGACCAGGTCCACCTTGCTCTTGGAGCCGGCGGTGCGGAGGACTTCGTAGCCCTCTTCGCGAAGGTGGGCGCGGACGCGGTGCTCCAGCGCGCGGCCCTTCTCGTAGTTGCTGGTCATGCTGCCCTCCCAACGTGATCACGGCGCTGCACACCAGAGGGCGTCAGGCCGAGGGCTTCGAGGACGAGACGGCAGTCCGCGACTCCCTTGGAGCGAGCCGCGACAGCTACTGCGGCCTGTGCCTCTTCACGGCTCCAGTGCCTGGAGGCCGAGTGGCGTCGCGTGTATGCACGCTGCTTGGCGGCGTGCGCGTTGCGGCAGGCCTGGCAGGGCTCCTCCCCTTTGCGGAGGTGTCGCTGGTAGGCGCCGTCCGTGCCGCACGGTGCGGGCTGGAGGATAGGAGGCGGTCCGTCAGCGGGCCTGCCGTGGTAAATCCATCGGGCGACGCAGGTCCGGCACCAGCCGTGGCCTCCGTGCTCACGGCTCTTTCCGCACGCAGCACAGTTGATGAGGCGACGGTGCTTCTTGCTGCTCACCGGCCCTCCCCGGTGAGGTGGCCAGCGTCGCAGCGGACCGCGGTCCCGTGCACCGTCGCCGGGGCCATGGCGGTGCAGGCCGGGCAGTACGCCCACTGCTGGATCGCCGCAGCCCCGTACTGGCGGGCGTGTCGGGCGCGGGCCGCCGCGGGGCTGACAGCCCAGCGGACGGCGGCGGTGGCGATGACGAGGGCGCCCATGAGAGAGGCGACGCCGAGGGTGATCTCCGGGGTCACGACGCGCTCTCCTCAACCGGCTGGAGAGCGGCGAGCTGCGCGCGCAGCACCACGATCTCCTGCTCCTGCGCGAGGTTCGCCGCGTGGAGGGTGCGGACCTGCTCGTCCAGCGAGCGCCGGGCCCTCTCCAGCAAGCTGAGCTGCTGCGCGACCCGGGCGTCACCCACGGCGGGCTGCACCGAGACGGGGGTGTCCGGGTGTTCGTCCTGGAGGTGCTGGAGCTGGGAGCGGAGGTCATCGCGCTGGCCCTGGAAGCGGGCGATCGTCGCGGCCTGCTGCTCGATCTTCGCCTCTGCCACCGCCCGGCGACCCGTCTCCACGGCGAGCGCGCGCTTCAGGTCTTCGTACTTCGACTTGGAGACCAGCATCACCGGCCACCGCCCGTCACCGCGTCGAAGACGTCACGGGCCCAGCGGGCGTCGCCCAGCGCGGTGTGTGCCACGTCGTCTCCCGGCGGCTCCACACCAACCGCGCGGGACAGATCGCGCGACGAGAACGGGAAGCGGGGGAAGTCGTGCGGGAAGAGGAAGTCGCCGCCGTAGGCGCCGCTCGCCGCCTGCCCATACCGGTAGCCGGCGGCGAGGGTGGCAATGTCGATGGGCCGGTAGTGCCACTGCGCCGAGCCGGGGCCGAGCAGTCGGCGGAGGAACCGGTCATCGAAGCCCGGGTTGCTGCCGACCATGACCGCGCCACTCAGCACGTCCATGACCGCGGCCACGGCCTCGGACCGTGTCATCGGCATGACGGGCCCGTCCTCGTAGCCGGTCCAGGCGGCCTCGGCGTGCGGCGGCACGACGAACCGCTCAAGGTAGCGGCCGATCTTCAGAGACTCGGGGTCAGCGGTGGCCAGGTCGGGGCGGACCTGCCAGACGTACTCCGTGTCCGTCGGCGTGGAGTCATCGAAGTCGCGGAGGATGATCGCGACCTCCCAGACCTCGCCGACCTCGGCGTCCAGGTGGGTCGTCTCGGTGTCCACGAAGGCGATCGGGATACGCGTGTTGTTCATGGGCTGTGGTCTCCTTGGGAGGGCCGCCCCGCACTGCCCGCGGGGCGGCCGTACGTGTGCGGGCTAGAACGGGGGCTCGTCGCTGTAGCCGAGCGGAAGGTCGTAGCTGAACGGCTGACTGCCGTTGAGGTCTTCGGCCCGGCGCTCGACGTGGCCCCTGAGGTCGAGCCCGACCCGGCGGAGTTCGTCGGTAATGCTGCGGGCCCACCTACGGACGGCGTCGTTCTCGCCGTCGACCAGCGCTTCAGCGACGTGTCCGGCGATAACCGGGATCGCGGCGGCCAGCGTGTCGGCGGGCGTGACATGCCCGGCGAGGTTGAGGTTCCGCAGCGCGGTCTCGACAGCCGGCGAGTACGGCTTGCCCGGGATGCGCGGGCCGGGCGCCGACGCGTCGCCGTCCATGATCTCGGCGGGCGCGAGCCAGCTCACGGCATTTCGCCACTCGTTGATGTGAGGGCCGTCGCCGACGTACCGGTCCGCAAGCTGGTCGGCAGCGGCGGCAGCCTGAGCGGCGGCGAAATGGGCTTGTGCGGCCATCAGGTGGAACGCCGACGCCGTCGGGTCAACGGGCCTGCCTCCGGGCTTGTTGAGAAGCTCGGCGGCGCTCATGTGCTGCTCGCCCTCGCGGTAGTGCTGCGGCCCGTTCACGCGTCACCGCCAGGCTGCGTCACGGTCGGCCAGCCGGTGGGCTGCTCGCCCTGCTCCTGCTGCCACAGACCGTCGCCGTCCTGCTCGTCGGAGCCGGACTCGTGATCCGGGCCGGTCTCCGCAGGCGTCGAGGCTGGCGCCGGGGCGGCGGTGATCGCGGCGACGGACAGCGGGGCCGCGGCGGGCCGTACCTCGTAGGTGGTGTGGTTGGCGTCGCGGAGTTCCTCCGACGTGTACGGCACGGCGTGCAGCACGTCGGAGGCGATCAGCCGGCACAGCTCGCCCGTGGCCCGAGCAACGAGCATCGTCTGCGGCTGCTTCTTCCACTCCGGCTTGTTCACCAGGCCCAGGAGCGCCGCGCGGGGCATGGTCCAGGTGACCGTTTGCCAGTCCTCGTCATCGGCCCGACGACCGCGCATCACGCAGTGCTCGCCGTCGGACTCCACGAGCTGGATCTTGTGACCCTTGGACTGGACGAGACCGCGCATGGCGTGCGCTCGCAGAGCCGGGGTGCCCTGGATGATGTCGAACGCCTTCAGCGCGGCCATCGGCGGCAGTCCGATCTCGTTCCCCGCGAGGATCACCGCGGTGACTTCCTCGGGCTTGCCGCGGAGCTGGCCGGCGAACGGGGTCTTGGCGATGGAGACGGCGATGTTGGCGACGACGCGGGCCTCTTCGGCCCAGATCACGAGGGCGCTCTTGGTGGTGACCTGCTGCGGCGCCTGTGGCTGGGTGACGACGGCTTGCTGCTCGTCGCGGGTGGCGACTTCGGTGGTCACTTCAGGTACTCCTCGGCTTGGCGGAGGGTGTCGTAGGAGGGCATGGAGATCGTGGGGATCTCGGTGACGGGGCCGGTCCAGTCGGGCCAGATGCCGGTTCGCTCGCAGTCCGCGTAGAGGCGGAGGGCGCGTTGGTTTCGGGCGCGGCCGATGTCCCGGTCCTGCTGCGCGAGTTCGCGCACCGTGATCAGGTACGGGGCCTGCTTGGACTGGAAGACGAAGACGAACCGCACGTCGGCCGGGTTGAGGGCGACCCAGATCCCGTCGGTGTAGAACGCGTCCTGCTGGTGGTACGAGTGGTCGCGGATCGCCCGAGAGACGGTCTCCGGGTCAGCCGACTTGATCGTCTTGTAGTCCGCGGCCAGGACCAGCCCCGGGAGTTCCTTCAGCCAGTCCGGGCGGACCCGGCAGCGGACGCCGGTCTCCCGGTCCGTCCAGAAGATCGACAGTTCCGCCCGGCCGGTGCCCGGCGTGAACAGCGGGCCCGCGATCGGGTGGCGGCGGACCGCGTCTGCCATCGCCTGGACCTGCTCACCCTCGTGGGCGAGCAGCGGGACGGCACCGTCGTAACGGATCGCGTCGCGTTCCTCGCGGGCCGCCTTCGTTCGCCAGTCCTCGTACTCGGTGAAGACCAGCTCCTCACCCACACCGAGGACCAGACGGTGCGCGGCGTGTCCGAGGTCGAACTCGCGCTTTGGGGACGGCGGGTTGTCGCGGTCGTACTTGAACTGGGCGGGGCAGCCCGGGGCGAGGAGGGCGCGCAGCCCGGACGAGGAGATCGATGTGCGGTCGGCGTGGTACTGCTCGGCAGTCAGGTCGTCCCGGATGACCGGGCCGGCGGCCGGGGCCTGCGCCCCGGCGTCGGTCGTGATGGTCACGCGCAGCCGTCCTTCCTGAGGGTGAAGTAGCGGCCGTCGGACGGGCCGCGCTGAGCGAGGTAGCCGCGTCGAACCAGTTCGGCCAGGTCGCGGCGGGCGGTGCCCCGCTGGACCGGGCCGCCCGTCACACGGCGCGTCTTGTGCAGGCGGCCGGCGGTCCACTTCCCGGGGTGATCGCGGATGGTGGTGAGGAGCTGCGCGAAGCGGTCCTCGCGGCTGGACTGGGTGCTCACGCGGCACCCCCGGGGGTCCATCCCGGGTAGTCGGCCTCGCACGAGCACGCCTCGGGGTGGTCGCAGGCGAGCCGGGCGAACACCGGGTCCGTGTCGTCCACCTGGTGTCGGGCTTCGGCGGCGACGCCCTCGGCGAGACGCTGCTCCCGCTGCCGAGCGACCAGCGCGGTGATCTCGGGCTGAAGCGCGGTCATCGGGACTCACCCGCCTCATTCGCTTCGGCCTGGGAGGCATCGGCGATGACCTGCAACTGGGCGATGAGCTGGGGCAGGCCGGCCAATGGGACCGTGGAGCCGTTCGGGTCGGTACGGAAGTAGATCCCGGGCACGTTGTCCGGCATCAACGCGGTGCTGATCAGGAGCCGGTCGCCGTCGATGTCGGTGTGCTTGTAGGCGCTCTCGTGCGGGATCGCGCCAGCGGGCTGGAGAACGACGCGAATCTCGTTCATGCCGCACCTGCCTCGCGCTGGGCGGGGACGGGGCGGGGTGCGGCGATCTCGGCGAGCCGGTCACGCAAGCGGCCAACCTGCCCGCCGTACACGGGGATCAGCCCGTCACCGAACGCGCCGAGGTACTTCTCCATCCGCGCGTCGAACTCGTGCCGCGCGGCCGAGTCCGGGCCGCCGTGCTGCGCCGACCGCAACAGCTCGTACATGTCGGCGAACTCCTCGGTGAACCCCTCCGGGTCCTCGTACGCCTGCGAGAACAACTCCGCGAACACCGCGCGGACCAGGAACGCGGACACGTCCAGGTCGGCACCGGACTCGGTACGGACGACGCGGATCGGGAACGGCCCGTCCACGGGAGTCGTGATGTCGGTCATCGAGTGGTCTCCTCGCCGGGTGCGGTGTTGTGGGCGTGCTGCGCCTCGGCGATCGCCCGCCACCGGCCACACGTCGCCTCCACCTCGGTCAGCGCGACCTCGGCGGACGCGTGGGTGATAGCGGACGCGGCCAACTCGTCCAGGAACTCCGCGAGGTCCTCGCAGTCCATGAGCCGCGCCCACGGCAGGGCCGGCGGATACGACGTGCGCTCGACCATCCCCTCCGCCGCCGCACGAACCTCCGCGACCAACTCGGGCGCCCGCTCCTCGGCCTTCTCGCACCACGCGAGCACCGAGTCCAGGCAGCGGGACAGGTAGGCCAACTCCTCCGCGATCGTCGGCTCCGCACCGACATACCGCGCGCGCTCCGCCTCCAGGCCGGCGATTCGGTCCCGCTGCTCGCGCAGCGCCTCGGCCGCCTCGGACAGCGAGGCATTCGTGGCGTGCCGCTCTGCCTCCAACTCGGCGACCCGGGCCCGAAGCTGCCGCCGGCCGCGCTGCGCCGACTTCAACGCCAGCCGCAGCCGCGCGGTGTCCAACGCCCCCTCGTACAAGGAGAGGGACGCGCCGGTCAGGTCGTCGTGGGCACGGTCGAGCTCCAGTTTCCCGGGCAGCGGGGATCGTGCGGCGCGACGGGCGAGCATCCGATCCTTGACCTGCTCGTCGGTGGGGCGTTCCCACGCGTGCATGCCCACACCGCTGATGTACCGGCTGCCATGCCGCCGCTTCACCACACCGCAGTGCGCGCAACCGAACGGCTCCGACACCCGCTCGCGGATCAAGTCCCGCTCACGGCGAGCCTGCGCCGCCTCGCTCTTGGCCGCGTCACGCTCCTCGTTCAGTTCTGCGATGCGGAGATTCGCGACCGCCGCCAGAGATCCATCGATCCGCTGGTTCGCCTCACGCTCACGCTCGATGCGCTCGTGCATATCCAGCTCGCGCCTCATCGCGGTGAGCGACGCCGACTGCATGTCGGCCAAGCACCACGGGCAGATCCGGTTGTCACCCTTCGGCCGCAGCCACGTCGGGTGCCCGGGCTTCTCGCAGGCCGCCGACACGCGGCCATCCAGGTCACCCAGCTCCAGCGCCCGATACGCCGCCATCTCGGCGGCCACCTCAGGCGACTGCAACATGCACGCCGCGTCCAGATCCGCCGCGACCCCCGCCGCCGTCTGCTTCCCGTTCACCTGCGACCGGTGGATCAAGTCCGCCGCCGCACTCACACGCTTCGCGTTCACGCCGCCACCCCCTGCGGGGCGAACTCGGCGTGGACCCGCTCGATCGCCGTGAGGTACTGCTCCTGCTGCCACGGCAGCCAGGACGCCCAGTCCGGACCGAAGTCGGTCATGAACTCCCGGTCCACCTCCGCGAGGCGGGCCTCCTCCAAGTCCTCCGCACGAACCATCCGCAGCGCACTCATGCCGCCACCTCGTTCGCGTCCGCAGCCGCCTCCAGCACCGCGACGGCGCTCTCCCTGGTCCGGCCCTCCACGTCGCCCCAGGCGTCGACGTGCTCCTCCAGGGAGAAGATGTCGCCGTACTCCGGGCCGTCGTTCAGGCGCAGCGCCAGCACGGCGATCGCGTCGTCCGCCAGCGGCGACCACGTGTGCGGGTCACCCGACACCGCGCACTTCAGCGCCGCGACGATGCTCATCGGCCGCAGCGCGTGCGGCACGTCCATCTCCCGGTCGAACGGGTCCGGGACGTAGTCGCCCTGCCAGAGCCCGTTCGCCGCGACGATCCGCGCGGCGGCCCGGAACACCGCCGGGACGGTCGTCGGCCGCGCCTGCGGCGACAGGTGCAGCGGGAGAACCCTGCTGCGGATCTGCAATGATGTGGCCACGGTGGCCTCACTTTCTGTGTGGTGGGGTGCGCCGGTCGCGGGGCCGTCAGCCGGGCAAGGTGGGCGGCCCTTCGGCGCGTTCAAGGGGTTGGTCAGGCGGCGACAGCAGCCCGCGAGCGGGTGGTCGGGCGCCGGCGGGGCCGCGGCATCGAGCGGCCCTGACGCGGGTCACCAGCACTGCGGATCAGGTGGATCTCGGCGCGCTGCTCCCGGTCCGTCACGATCTTTCCGTTGACACCGTTCCGGCCGCAGAGGTGCGGGTTGGCACGCACCAGGCGCCGGATCCAGTTGGTGCTGGCGTGCAGTACGTAGGCCGTCTCCTGCACGGTCATGTACTCCTGGTCCGGGTCGGCCGGCGGCTGCGGCCGGTGGTACCAGCTCTTGTCCGTGGGCACGGGTCATTCCCTTTCGGCAGGGTGAGGAGGGTCCTCGGTCGGGCGAGGAGGCGTGAGCCGTAGGCGTTCGTCGGTCGCGTTGAGGGCTTTGCGGAGGCGCCGGTACGTCTTGGGGCCCATGTGTCTGCGGGTGCCGTTTTCGAGGTGGCTGACGTAGCGGGGGGTTATGTCCGCGCGTCTGGCCAACTCGGTCTGAGTCAGGCCCGCTTGCATGCGCTCCTCGCGGATCGCGTCCCCGTTGACCTCGTAGGTCAGCGGTTGGTGCATGCCTCGAGTTAACCTTAGTTGACCCTAGCTGTCTAGCCCTCGGTGGACTTTTCTGACCTTAGATGACCCTGTGGCCAGAGCATCACTGGATGTAGATGACCCGCTCCTCACGGAAACCGGCCGTTTACCTAGGTGGAACTAGCTGGAACTGGTTGGACCTGAGACCATGTCGACATGGCCACCCCCGATCTTGACCGTCTCGCGAAGCACGTGAAGGCGCACCGACTGGCGCAGTACCCGTCACGCGACACAGCCGCCGCCACGGCAGGAGTCACTCGCAACACGTGGAAGCGCGTCGAAGAAGGCGAGCCCGTCCGCGAGTCCACCTATGCCAAGGTCGACAAGGCTCTCGGCTGGGCGATCGGCAGCTGCACTGCCATCACGGAAGGTGGCGAGCCAGTACTGGCCGGCGGCACGACAACGTCGTCACCCGATCCCGCGCCGCGGATGACCGAGAAGCAGGCGCGCGACATGGCGTGGGACACCGCGAGGGCAACCCTGCCGACTGCCCCAGTTGGCGAGCTTGACACCTTCGTGAACGAGCTTGTGGAGAACTTGCGAAGAGCGGGGATCGTGACGGATGGCTCCTGACTAGGGGCGTTCTTCCGTACAACCTTTTCGCCGTGACCAAAACGTGACCTCATTGAGCTGATGAAACCTCAACAACCCCCTCCCGTTCGCATGTTCGGCATGCGAGGCTGATAGGACCCACCCGCGGAGGTCCCAAGCCACATAAGGGGGACCGGTGAGTAATGTCATCTATCTCGATCTTGGGCCGACCAGCTTCGGCTATCCGACCCAAGTAGCAGGAGAGAAGGTGTGCGTCCTGTCCTCCAGGGCTGTCGAAGATCGCGCTATTCAGGGGCGCGTGAGGCGGTTCATGAAGGCACAGGGCCGGGACTGTGAAACCTGCGGCGGCTGCCCGATAGGTCAGGCATCGTAGAGACAGTCCAGCGGAGGCGATGGCGGCAGGGGTGCCCGCCACGCCCCCAACTCACCAATCATTGGGGGGTACATATGCCCAGTGTCGAAGTCCGCGGCAACTCGATCCGCGTCAAATGGTGGAACGGCACGTACAAACTCGGCGACGACGGAAAACCCACAAAGAAGAAGCTGTATGACTCAGCTTCAGGGCCTGAGCCGGGCGTTTCATTCGAGGACGAGGACGAAGCCCACAAGTACGGCCTCGACCGCGAATACGAGGTCCGACACGGCAAGCACATCCCGCACGCCTCCAGCAAGACGCCGATGGACGAGTACGCCTGGACTTGGTACAAGGCCGCAGACCTGCGCCCTCGCTCCCTCGACGCCTACAAGTCGATGATCAAAACCGTCATTGCCCCAGACTGGCAAGGCCGACCCGTCGGGGAAATCACGCCCATCGAATACGAGCGCTGGAAAAACAGTATTGAGCGCCGGTACTCGGACAACTACGCAGCACAGCTCTGCGGCCTCTTTCGCACGATGATGGTCGACGCGATGACCAAGTACAAACTGCGCGCTGACACACCTATCGTCACGCACAGTCGACGCGGCAGGTACACGAAGAAGAAGGTCCGGCGCGAGAAAAAGCATCTGCCCATCGAGCCTATTCACCAGCTCGCCGTCAACGCGCACACCGTATGGGGCTACACCGGTTGGGCGTACATCTGGACCCTCGCCTTCACCGGCATGCGCCCGCCCGGCGAAATGTACGGCCTCCAGCGCGGCTACGCCTCCCCCTACTGGCCGGCTTCCGAACCCGACGACGAGCGGCGCGAGGAAGCAGCATCCCGCTATGGGACTCGGCTGCATGCCCTTCGGGTCCAGCATCAGGTGTACCGGGTCGACGGGAAGCCGATGCTGGCCGGCCCGAAGTACGAGTCACACCGCACGCTGGTGATCCCGCCGTTCCTGCATCACATGCATGAAGCGGTGCTGGCGAGCCATGACCAGCCGTTCGTCTTCACGTCCATGACAGGGCGTCCACTGGTGGGCACGAACTTCAACCGGGACTACTGGTATCCGATCCGCGATGGAGCGGACGAGCGGACCGGGCGCAACGCCCGGCCGAAGGTGCCGGCCGTGCCCGAGATGGCCAAGCAGGACATCTACCGCCTGCGGCACTGGCACCGTGCGCTGCTGGACGAGCCGGGCGCCGACATCCCGAAGGTGGCCAAGGAGGGGCGCTTGGGTCACGAGCTACCCGGCATGGAGGGCGCCTACAGCGAGGTGACGCTCGCGATGGAGGAGCGGATCGTCAAGTACCTGCAAGAGGTGTGGGAGAAGAGGGTCGTTGCGGCTGGGCTATGGATGCCCTCGTTTCCCATCCGTCTCCCATTGGCAGCGGGTGAAGCAGCATCGCCGCTGTTCAGCTCGTTGCCGGTACTTGATGGATAGTCATCGTGTCCATGATGACGCGGCCGGCGTTGGCGGTGTCGGTAAGCGCGCCCCACGCCCGGATGAACTCACCGCGCGGGTTGTACCGCCGCGTCAGGGAGTCAGCGGCCCGTATCGCGCCCATACGCCACTCGTCGTCGCCGGTCAGACGCCAGGCGGTGACCCAGGAGGGGTAGAAGAGGAAGCCGAGGTCGTGCGTGCTCGTGTCGCTCTGGCGGGGGGCCAGGTTCCGGGCCGACTCGACGGCCCGGGCACGGAAGGAGTCGTCGCCGCTGTACAGGTACGCCATCCACAGCGTCCCGGGCCAGAAACCGCCCACCCAGTCCCCGCCGCGCGAGTACGTCCACTTCTCGAACCTGGTGCCGACCGGGAAGCCGGTCACGCGGGGCGCGACGGCGCGGACCTTCGCCACGGCGTAGTCCGCCGCCGCGGTCAGCGTCCGCAGGGTCGCCGCCGCAGGCCGGCCGCTCTCCGTCGCGGGTGCCGCGGACGCCTCCGCGGCCGGCACCAGGGCCGCCGCACCGGCCGCCGTGGCCAGCAGCGCACGCCGGGAAACGCTCATGCTCGCCCTCCAACTCCGCCGTCTCAGCGAGAAGTTGGCTGAGCTTGGCACACACGCGCGGCACATGTACACCCACATGGGTGAAGTTCATGTCCATGAACTCTTCTGGTCCGTGGTCGATCATCTGACAGGATGAGGCGAGGATCTTGCCGACCGAGGGGGCAGCATGGCCGATCACTGGGTGAAGCTCCAACTGGACCTGGCCTCGTTCGACGCACCGCGCTTCCAGCCCTACGTGGAACGCTGCCGCGCGGCGGGCATCCGCTTCGCCACTCTCGCCGAACTGGGCGACACACCGGAACACCGGCGGGCCCTGTACGAGCTGAACAAGGAGTGCTCGGCGGACATCCCGGAGCGCGGGGAGTTCTACTCGTACGAGGAGTACGCCGAACGGCGTTTCGGCTCCGCCGGCTACGACCCCCACGGCGTGCTGATCGCCCTGGACGGCGACGCGTGGATCGGCATGGCGGCCACGTCGGTCCACCCGGACTTCGTCTTCAACGAGATGACCGGGGTGCGGGCCGCCTACCGGGGCCGCGGCATCGCCATCGCCATGAAGACCCTCGGCATGGCCTTCGCCAGGCAGCGCGCGGCGACCACGGTCCGGACCTTCCACCACCCCGCGAACGCCGGTGTCATCGCCATGAACCGCAAGATGGGCTTCGTGGACGCGACGTTCTGAGCCGGCCGCCGCCGCCCGCGCGAAGGCCGGCGCACCGGGCCCTTCGGTAAAGCGGTCGAAGTGCTTCGCGATGTGCTGTTGGCTTGCGGGCATGGAACTCTTCCAGCGCTCGTGGGCCGCCCTGCGTGCGGCGGTCGCCGGGCTCGCCGACGAGGACTTCGCGCGGCCGTCCGGCTGTACCGGCTGGCTCGTCCGGGACCTGGTGTGCCATCTGGTGATCGACGCCCAGGACGTGCTGATCACCCTGGTGACGCCCGCCGCGCGGGAGCCGACGCACGACGCGGTGAGCTACTGGCACGTGACGGACACCCCGCCGGCCGGTGACGATCCGCTGGACGCGCTGACGGTCCGGCTGGCCGCCGCGTACGAGGAGCCGGAGCTGCTGAAGTTCCATCTGGACGACGTCGGCGCGGCCGCCGGACGCGCGGCGGGCCTGGCCGATCCAGGGCTGCGGGTGCGCACCCAGGACATGGTCCTCACCGCCGGCGACTACCTCTCGGCGTACGTCCTGGAGTGGACCCTGCACCACCTGGACCTGATCGCGCACCTGCCGGGCGCGGCCCGGCCGCCCGCCGAGGGCCTCGCCCGAACGCGCGCCGTGCTGGAGGAGATCGCCGGGGCGCCCTTCCCCGTGTCCTGGTCCGACGAGGAGGCGCTGCGGATCGGCACCGGCCGCCGGGCCCCGACCCGCGCCGAACGCGCCGAACTCGGCGACCCGCCGGCCGGACGGCTCCCCCTGGTGCTCGGCTGACCCCCTCCCGCGGGCCCTGTCACCCGCTGCCGCACAGCGGGTAGAAGGGCGCCGGTCCGGCGTGCGGGAGGCGGGCCGGCGGGTGGTAGCCGGTGGCCCCGGCGTCCGTGGTGTACTCGCGGGTGTCGGACCCGAGTCCGGTGCGCGGGCCGCCGAGCCGGGCCTGGAACACATACACGCCGTCGCCCGCGTAGGTGTAGGCCGCCAGGTCGGGGTACCGGTCGTGGTTGTAGTCGGCCACGGCGATGTCCTGGGTGGCGCCCAGGTCGAGCCGTACGGTACGCCGGCTGCGGCCGGTGCCGGAGAAGGGCCCGAGCCGCAGTTCGGCCACGCGGGGCGGGACCGGGTCGTCGCCGCCCTGGGTCCGCCCCGCGACCACGACCAGGTCGCTCCAGCCGTCCCGGTCGAAGTCCGCGACGACGGCGCGCACATACTGCTGCCGGCCTCCCGGACGGTCGGCCAGTCCCCGCGCCGGGACGGTCCGTTCGCGAGGAGAGCCGGTGCCGAAGGCGATGGACAGCCGGGCGCCGCGGCGGGAGGGGTCGGTGATCCGGTCCGGGCGGCCGTCGTTGTCCACATCGGCGATCAGGTCACCGGAGCCGGTGAGACAGGCGGTGACGGCGGAGGGGCCGGCCGGGCGCGGCGGGGGCTTTCCCAGGGAGTCCTCGCATCCGGCGCAGAGCAGCAGGCCGGCCAGGACCAGGGCCGCACGCACAGGCCGCCCCGGCCCGGGTGTCCCGGTGTGCCCGCGCTCCGCCGCCATGAGGAGGCATCGTAGTCATCCCGCCCCGCAGGCACGGGAGCCGGGGCGTCTTCCCCGGCACCATTGACATCGAGGACGGGTCCTCTACCGTAGACCCCCGCACAGCATGTCGCACAGCATTCGATATCTCGAACCGACCTCGCGAGGGCGGCGCACGGGACACGTCACCCTCTGCCATCGACATGCGGAGGACTTCGTGACCCCCTCTCTCGGCAGACGGTCCTTCCTCACCGCGGCCGGTGCCGCGGCGGCCCTGACGGCAGTGGACGGCACGGCCGCCCACGCGGCGCCGGGCACCGCCGGACCACCGCGCCGGCCCGCCGCCGCCCGCGCGGTGCCCTTCCCGCTCACCGCGGTGACCCTGCTGGCCGGACCGTTCCGGGACAACCAGCGCCGCAACTCCGCCTATCTGCGCTTCGTCGACATCGACCGGCTGCTGCACACCTTCCGGCTGAACGTCGGCCTGCCCAGCACCGCCCGGCCGTGTGGCGGCTGGGAGGCGCCGGACGTCGAACTGCGCGGCCACTCCACCGGCCACCTGCTGTCCGGGCTCGCCCTCGCCTTCGCCGCCACGGGCGAGAGCGCGCTCGGCGACAAGGGCCGCCGGCTGGTCGCCGCGCTGGCCGAGTGCCAGGCCGCGTCGCCGTCGGCCGGGTACGGCCGGGGCTATCTGTCGGCGTTCCCGGAGGACTTCTTCGACCGGCTGGAGGCCGGCACGGGGGTCTGGGCGCCGTACTACACCCTGCACAAGATCATGGCGGGCCTGGTCGACCAGTACCGGCTGGCCGGGAACGGCCAGGCACTCGACGTGGTCCTCGGGCTCGGCGCGTGGGTGGACGCGCGCACGGGCCGGCTGAGCCCCGCGCACATGCAGCGGGTGCTGGAGACCGAGTTCGGCGGCATGAACGACGTCCTGGCCGATCTGCACGCGGTCACCGGCGACACCCACTGGCTCCAGGTCGCCGAACGCTTCGTCCACGCCCGGGTGTTCGACCCGCTGGCCGCGGGCGAGGACCGGCTCGCCGGACTGCACGCCAACACCCAGATCCCGAAGACGGTCGGCGCGGTACGGATGTGGGAGGAGGGCCTGGCGGACCGCTACCGCACCATCGGCGAGAACTTCTGGCGGATCGTCACCGAACACCACTCGTATGTCATCGGCGGCAACAGCAACGGCGAGGCGTTCCACGGACCCGACGTCGTCGCCGGTCAGTTGTCCAACGCGACCTGCGAGAACTGCAACAGCTACAACATGCTGAAGCTGACCCGGTTGCTGCACTTCGCGGACCCGGACCGCGCGGACCTGCTCGACCACTACGAACGCACCCTGTTCAACCAGATGCTGGGCGAGCAGGATCCGGACTCCGCGCACGGCTTCAACATCTACTACACCGGCCTCGGCCCGGGTTCGTTCAAACAGCAGCCGTCCTTCATGGGCACGGACCCGGACGCGTACTCCTCCGACTACGACAACTTCTCCTGCGACCACGGCACGGGCATGGAGACACACGCGAAACTCGCGGACACCGTCTACACCCACGACGAACACCGGCTGCTGGTCAACCTGTTCATCCCGTCCGAGGTCCACTGGCGGGAGAAGGGCATCACCTGGCGGCAGACCACCCGGCTGCCCGACACCTCCTCCACCGTGCTCACGGTCGCCGCCGGGGCCGCCGCCCACCAACTGGCCATCCGCATCCCCGGCTGGGCCCCGGGGGCGCGCGTCCGGCTGAACGGCCGCATCCTGCCGGACCGGCCGGCGGCGGGCAGCCGGCTGACCCTGGACCGCCCATGGCGCACCGGCGACCGGGTCGAGGTGAGCCTGCCGATGCGCACCGTCCTGGCGGCCACCCCGGACGACCCCGATGTCACGGCGGTGCTGCACGGTCCGGTGGTGCTGGCCGGTGCGACCGGCGACACCCCCAGCCGGTGGCTGCCCCGCCTGGACACCTCCACCGTCCGGCGGACCTCGACCGATCCGCTGCGGTTCACGGCCACCGCCGACGGCAGGACCGTCACCCTGCTGCCGCTCGCCCGCATCCACCACCAGTACTACGACGTCTACTGGCTGACCGGCCAGGCCCCGCCTCCGCCGCCGGAGTTCGCCGTCTGGCACCGCTTCGACGAGACCTCCGGGACCACGGCGGCGGACGCCACCGGCCACGGACGGACCGCGGCACTCGCCGGCGGCGCCGCCTGGACACAGGGCCGCACCGGCGGCGCCGTCGCCCTGGACGGCTCGGGCGCCCATGTGCTGCTCGCCGAGGACCTGCTGGCGGGCGCGTCCGCCTACTCGGTGGCGGCGTGGGTACGGCTGACCGGGCAACCGGCCCTCTGGAGCCGGGTCTTCGACATCGGCACCGGAGTCGGCGCCAACCTGTTCCTCACCCCGCTCAGCGACGCGGGCACCCTCCGCTGGGCGATCACCGCGGGCGGCGGTGGCGCGGAGCGGCGCATCGACGCCGGACCGCTGCCGGCGGACCGGTGGGTCCACGTGGCCGTCACCTACAACTCCGGCACCGCCGTGCTGTACGTCGACGGCCGCGAGGCGGGCCGGAACACCGACGTCACCGTCGAGCCCCGCGACTTCGGCAATCACATCCGCTGCGGCTACCTCGGCCGCTCCCAGTACCCGGACCCGTATCTGAAGGGAGCCGTGGACGACTTCCGGGTCTACGGCCGGGCCCTGGCCCCGGGCGAGGTCGCGGTCCTGGCCCAGGACTGAACAAGGCGGACACATGGCTCCACCGCCGTGTCTGTCGTCACGAAGGGTGAGAACGGGTTAACTCACCCGTATCATCCAGGTGTCGCACCACAAGCGGAGGTAGGTATGCCGGAAACCGCGAGGCCCGTCACGGAATTGGCCTCTCAGTACGTCAGCCAGGTGACCAAGGACCTGGAGCACAACGTCCACGAACAGGAGCGCGTCACCGCCGAGATCGCATCGCTCCAGGAGCGGTTGGCCGCTCTTCAGCACGACCACGCCATCTTGCAGAACATGCAGCAGGCGCTCGGCATCGCCGCGTCGGCCGGTGGCGCGGTCGTACCCGCTCCGCGCCAGAAGAGCGGCGACGCGCGGCGCCCCGACGCGAAGAAGCCGGCGACCAGGAAGCCGGCCGCCAAGAAGCCGGCGACCGCAAAGGCCGCGACCGCGAAGACCACGGCCGGGAAGACCACGGCCGGGAAGACCACGGCCGCGAAGACGACGGCCGGGAACACGACAGCCGCGAAGACGACGGACGCCAAGACGACCGCCGGGAACACGGCAGCCGCGAAGACGACGGCCGCGAAAACGGCGGACGCCAAGACGACGGCCGCGAAAACGGCGGACGCGAAGGCGACCGCCGGGAACACGGCGGACGCGAAGGCGTCCGCGGAGCCGGCGCAGCCGACGCTCGTCGAACTGGTCCGCCGGTACCTGGCCGAGCAGAACGAGCCGCGTTCCGCCGCGGAGGTCGCGGAGGCGCTGGGCCGGGCGCACCCCGAGCGGGCGGTGCAGACGAAGGTCGTACGCACCACGCTGGAGAACCTCGTGGCCCGCAACGGCGCGCACCGCTCCAAGCAGGGCTCGTCCGTCTTCTACACCGTGGTCACCGAGCCGGCTCGGGAGACGCCCGGGGACGCGGAGGGCACCGAACCCGCCCAGTGAGTCCCGACGCCTCCCGCCGGGTCCTCGCTCAGGCGGACGGCCCCTCGGCTTCGCCGAAGCTGGCGAAGTAGGCGGCGGCCATGTCCTCGTGGGCGTGGCCCTGCGCGGCGGCGCGCTCCAGGCGCTCGGCACTCGCGGCGGCCACGTCCAGGCGTACGCCGTGCTCCTCGCCCGCCCGGACGATGAGCCGGGCGTCCTTGGCCGCCGTCGCCACCGCGAACTGTGCCGGTGTCAGCCGGTCGTCGAGGATGAGCCGGGACTTGGCGCGCAGATAGCCCATGTCGAGCGGGCCGCCGTCGATGGCGCCGAAGAAGTCGCCCGGGTCCACACCGAGGGCCTTGGCCAGGGCCAGTGTCTCGCCGGCGGCGGCGGTGACCGCGACGACCCAGCTGTTGGCGACCAGCTTCAGCCGGGTCGCGCTGCCGGCCGCGCCGTCCTCGCCGGTCCACACGGTACGGCTGCCGATCGCGTCGAACACCGGGGTGACGGCGGCCCGGTGCCCGGCCGGTCCCGCGGCGAGGACCAGGAGCTGCCCGGCCTCGGCGGGCTGCCGGGTGCCGAGCACGGGCGCGTCGAAGAACACCAGGCCGTGTGCGCGGGCGAAGTCCGCCAGGTCACCGAGGGCCTCGGTGCCGGCGGTGCTCGACTGCACCCAGGCGGTGCCGGAGCGCAGCGCGGGGGCGGCCTCGCGCAGGACATCGAGGGCGGCCGGGCCGTCGTGGAGCATGGTCAGGACGACGTCGGCGCCCTCGACGGCCTCGGCGGGCGTGCCGGCGACCCGCGCGCCGTCGGCGGCGAGCGGTTCGGCCTTGGCGCGGGTGCGGTTCCAGACGCGCACGGTGTGTCCGGAGCGCACGAGGTTGCGGGCCATCGCGGCACCCATGATGCCGGTGCCCAGGACGGTCACGGTGAGGTTGTCGGTCATGTCGTCGACTCCTGGAGGGTTGCGGCGGATCGGCGGCCGGCGGACACGTCTCCCGGGTGCGGGTACGGCTCCGGCCCCCGCACAGATCTTCCACCAGCCGGGCCCGTGGCCCCGCACGCCACCCGGGTCCGGGACACCGGCTCCCGCGCCGTCGCGCCGGCAGGCCGCGTACGGTGGTCCGGTGACTCAGGTGATCGTTCTCAACGGTGGCTCCAGCGCGGGGAAGTCGGGGATCGTCCGCTGCCTTCAGGCCGTACTGCCGGACGCCTGGCTGGCGTTCGGGATCGACGCGTTCGTGGACGCGCTGCCGCCGAGGCTGCGGGACGCGGACGGCGGGATCGAGTTCGCGGCGGACGGCGAGGTGGTGGTCGGCGCGGACTTCCGGACACTGGAGGAGGCCTGGCGGGAGGGCGTGGCGGCGACGGCCCGCGCGGGCGCCAGGATCGTCGTCGACGATGTCTTCCTCGGCGGAGCCGGCTCCCAGCGGCGGTGGCGGAAGGCCCTGGACGGACTCGACGTGCTGTGGGTCGGCGTCCGCTGCGACCCGGAGGTCGCCGCGGCACGGGAGACCGCCCGCGGCGACCGGATACAGGGCATGGCCCTGATCCAGGCCCACGCGGTGCACGAGGGTGTCTCCTACGACATGGAGGTGGACACGACCCGCACCGAGTCCCTGGAGTGCGCACGGACCATCGCCGCACGGGTGACCTGACGGACACCCCGTGATGTGCCTGAACCACGGTGCCCGCGCCCCGGGAGCCGAGGCTCCCGCCGACTCCCCCGGACGCCCCGCGCAGGCGGGCTGACGGACGGACCCACCTGTACGACGGGCCCACCGGGACGTGCCCCCGCACCGACCACCCGGCCGCTCGCCCCGTGCCGAACCGTCCTCCCCGTACCCACCGGCCCGGCCGGACGACCCGACCCGGCCCACAGGCAGGCCCCTGCAAAGCCACCGAGCCCGCCGGAACACCGGCACCCGCCCCGGCAGCCCGCCGCTCACACCCCGTCGGGGCCCTCCTCGCCCGTGCCCGCCGGCTCGGTCGGGCGGCCCGGACCCGGCCACGGTGAGACAGCCCCCGGGTGCGGCGGCCAGACCGGCGGCACCACGTCGTCGGCCGGCGCGTGGTCCGGCCCGGCCTGTGGCGCGGGCGCACCGGTCGCCGGGCGGCCCGGCCCCGCTTGTGGCACCGGATGTGTGGCCGCCGGGTGTCCCGTCCAGTCCGATGGCACGGCGGCACCGGCCGCCGGATGAGCCCGGTGCGGCGGAAGCGGGACGCCGGTCGCCGGGTAAGCCGGCCGGTTCGGCGGGAGCGGGGTGCCGGTCGTCAGGGGGGCCGGCCACTGGCCGGGGGCCATGGCGTACGGGTGGGCCGGGGGCGGTGGCGCCGGGGCGGTGCGTTCCAGGGGGCGGTGGCGCAGCCACCATGTCACGGCCGCCGTGTAGAGCGCGATGCCCGCGACATCGAGCAGCACCGTCTGCCAGCCCGCGTCGGCCGCGGTCTCGTCACTGGCGAGCCCGTCCACGACGGCGGCCGAGATGCCGAAGGCGAAGAGGTTGTTGACGGCGTGCAGGGCGATGGATGCCTCCAGTCCGCCCGTCCGCCAGGTCAGCCAGCCCGCGCACGCCGCGAACACCAGCAGGTCGGCGAAGCCCCACGGGGTGCCCCAGCCGTGGGCGGCCGCGAACAGCACGGCCTGCGGCACCAGCGCGGCCCACGGCGAACGCAGGAACGCCCCCGCGGCCTGCGTCAGCCAGCCGCGGAAGACATACTCCTCGGCCGCCGCCTGCAACGGCACCAGCACCACCAGCACGGCGAGGGCCCGCGCGAACTCCGGCCCGCCCACCCACTCGCTCCGCGCCTCGCCGCCTTCCTCGGGCAGCAGGAACATGCCGCCTGTCGCCAGGGCGAGGACGGGCACGGCGGTCAGCACGCACAGGCCGAGCCAGCGCCACCGCAGCCGCCCGGTGACCGAGGAGACCGAGCCCGCCGGGCGGCGGCCGGTCCAGCGCACCGTCAGCAGCAGGACGGGCAGGCCCACCGCGATCGACAGCAGGTCGACCGCGGTGCCCGGCACCGGGCCGAACTCCGGCCAGCCGTCGGCGTCCGCGGGATAGCCGAGGGCCGTGCCGAGGACGGCGGAGCACAGCAGGAGGACGAGCACGGCGAGCACGTAGGCCACGGCCACGACCAGCGTCCCGAGCAGCGGGCGCCACCACCGGTGGTGCGGCGTGAGACGGGCCAGACGGTGGTACGGGAGTCGCTCGGCGAACGGCGGCTGTGTCATGCCGTCAGCCTGCCGAAAACACGGAGGTGTGCCATCGGCCCCCGGCAGGAGCGGTGTCTCTATCCCTGGTTGGGGAAGGACCTCCTCCTCGGGGCCGGTGCCCGCCACACGGACCGGCCTTTACGCTCGTCGGCGACATGGAGACGATACGCAACTGGCTGCTGCCCCTGCTGCTGGCGACCGGGCAGGGCGTCCTGCTGTGGCCCGGGGTGAACCCGGACGGCACCCCCGGCCCGCTCGCCCTGGCCGCCGTGGTGGGCGCGCTGGCCGTGGAGACGGCCGCCCTCGGGTGGCGCCGTACCGCACCGGTGCGGTCGCTGGCCGGCACCCTGGCCGCCCTGGCCCTCGGCGGACTCGCCTGGCCGGACGGCTATGCGGGCCTCGGCTCGCTGATCGCCTTGTACTCCGTCGCCGTACGCTGCCCGGTGTCGGTGACGGTGCGGGCGCTGGCCGCCGCGGTGGGCGTCGAATGGGTGGGAGCCGCGGTGACGGAGGGCCTGCGGGCCCCGCTGCTGTCCACGATGGCCGTCTCCCTGGGCACGTACGTGCTGTGCGCGGGGCTCGGCGAGGCCCGGCGCCAGTGGCTCGCCGGCCGGCTGACCGCCGCCCGGCGGCTGGCCGGGGCCGAGCAGGCGCGCCGCCTGGCGGGCGACGAGGAGCGCCGGCGACTGGCCCGGGAACTGCACGACGTGAGCGCCCATCACCTCACCTCCGTCGTGGTGACCGTGGACGCGGCGCTGCGGCTCCGGGACGACCGGCCCGATCTGGCCGCCGAGGCGCTGGCGTTCGCCGAGCGTACCGGCACCGAGACGCTCACGGCGCTGCAACGGCTGGTGGGGCTGTTGCGGGACACCGGCCGGCCGGACCACCGGCCGATGAGCGGACGGATCGAGGAACTCGTCGCGGGGTTCGGCCGGCTGGGCCGCCCGGTCACCGCGCGGATCCCGGACGACCTGGCGGGCCCGGCGGCCGAGGCGGCGCACGGCATCGTCCGCGAGGCCCTGACCAACGCGCTGCGGTACGCGCCCGGCGCCGCCGCCCGGGTGGTCGTCCGGCGGGTGGACGGGCTGCTGGAGGTGACGGTGGAGAACGCGCCGCCGCGCGTCGCGCCGCAGACGGCCGGCGGACTCGGCGCCGGGCGCGGCGTGGCCGGGATGCGGGAGCGGGCCGCCGCGGCCGGGCGGCGAGCTGACCGCCGGGCCCACGCCGGAAGGCGGCTGGCGGGTGCGCGCGACGCTGCCCGACGGTGCCGCGTCGCCGCGGCCCGAGGAGGCCGGCTGGCGGCGTGACGTCCTGCGCGAGCAGCGGTTCGCCGATCCGGCGCTGGCGCTGGCCGCGACGCTGCTGCCGGTGGCGTGCGCGCTGGCGCTGACGGAGGACTGGCCGGCCGCCGCGCGGCGGGCCGTGCTGCCGACGCTGCTGGTGGTCTGCGGGCTGCTGGTGCTGCACGCGCTGCCGCTGCTGTGGCGCAGGCGGGCCCCGTGGACGGTGTTCGGCGCGGTGCTGGCGTCGGCCTGGCTGGGGCCGGTGGCCGTCGTCGCGGTGCCGCTGCCGTCCCAGGTCGCGCAGTTCCTGGTCGCCGGCACGCTCGTGGAGGCACTGGCCGTGTACGCGGTCGCCGCCTACGGTTCGGGCCCGGGGCACACCTGGCCCGCGCCGGCCGTGGCCGCGCTCGGGACGGCCGGTGCCGTGGCGGCCCTCGCGTGCGCCGACGGCATGGTGGCGGGTGAGCCGGCGGGCCCGGCCGAGGCCGTCCTGCTGCCGTTCTTCCTGTCCGTCCTGCTGGCCCCGGTGTTCGCCGCCGTGTGGGGTGCCGGGCTGCTGGTGCGCCGCCGCCGGGTGCGGGCCCTGGCCTACGACGACTTCGCGTTCGCCAGCTCGATGTGGCAGGCGGACCGGGCGGCCGAGGCCGAACGGCAGCGGCTCGCGGCCACGTTGCGCGAGGCGGTGCCGGCGCACACCCGGGCGCTGGTCGGCGCGGCCCGCCGGGGTGAACTGGCCGAGGTCGCGGACGCGGCCAGGGCGGCGCTGGCCGCGATGCGGGAGATGCTGCACGGCCTGGCGGACGGCGGCGACGCGGGACCCGGCGGTCCGCTGGCGCCGTCGCCGTCCGCCGCCGACCTCGACGCCCTGTGCCGGGCGCTGCGCCGGGCCGGCCGGGAGGTACGGCTGCGGGGGCTGCCGGAGGCCGCCCGGGGACTGCCGCCGTCCACGCAGGTGTCGGTGTACCGGATCGTCGAGGCCGCGCTCGGCGCGGGCGATCCCGGCCCGGCGCGGGTGACCCTGCGGCGCCGCCGCGGCACCCTGCGGATCACGGTGAGCGGGGTCCGGCTGGCCGTCGCGGGCCCGGTCGCCGAGCGGCTGCGGGTGCAGGTCGCCGCCGGGGAGGGACGGATGGTGTGCGAACCGGCCGGTACGCTACGGGTGTCGTTGCCGGCCGGGGCCTTCGCGGCCCCCGTCCAGGAGGTGTCCCCGTCGCCATACGCGTGATCGTCGTCGACGACCAGGCCGTGGTCCGCGCCGGATTCGCGGCCATCGTGGACGCCGAACCCGATCTGACCGTGGTGGCCGAGGCCGGCGACGGGGCGACGGCGGTGTCCCTCGCCACGGCCCGGGAGGCCGACGTGGTCCTGATGGACATCCGGATGCCGGGCATGGACGGGCTGGCCGCCACCCGTCTGATCACCGCGTCGCCCGGCGGGCCGCGGGTGCTGGTGCTCACCACGTTCGACCTGGACGAGTACGTGTACGAGGCGCTGCGCGCCGGGGCGTCCGGGTTCCTGCTGAAGGACGCCCGGCCCGACGAACTGCTGTCCGCGATCCGGGTCGTCGCGGCCGGCGACGGCATCCTGGCGCCCGCCGTGACCGGCCGGCTCATCCACACCTTCGCCCGCGGCGCCCCGCCGCCGCCCGCGGCCGGCGGGCCGCTGGGCCGGCTCACCCAGCGGGAACGCGAGGTCCTGCTGAAGATCGCCTCGGGGCTGACCAACGCCGAGATCGGCGCCGAACTCGGGGTCACCACGGGCACGGTCAAGAGCCATGTCAACGCCCTGCTGTCCAAACTCCAGCTGCGCGACCGCGTCCAGGCCACGATCCTCGCCTACGAGACCGGCCTGATCAGCCCGCGCGGCCACCTGACGGGCTGACCCGGCCGGCCGGAAAGGTCGATGTCCGTTCACCGCCGGTGCTTCCCGCGCACCGGCGGTGAGATGGACACATGACTTCACGAGAGAACCTCAATGGCAGGACGGCCCTGGTCACCGGCGGCGGCCGGGGCATCGGCGCGGCGACGGCACGGCGGCTGGCCCGGGAGGGCGCGGACGTGGCGCTGACCTATGTGCACGACAAGGACGCGGCCGAATCGGTCGTGCGGGACATCGAGGCGCTGGGGCGGCGGGCGGTGGCGCTGCGTGCCGACTCGGCGGACGCCGAGGAGGCGGCGGACGCGGTACGGCGGGCCGCGCGGGAACTGGGCGGGCTGGACGTGCTGGTGGGCAACGCGGCCGTCGGCGTCATGGCACCACTTCAGGACCTGACCCTCGCCGATGTCGACCGGGTCCTCGCCGTCAATGTGCGCGGGCTGTTCCTGGCGGCCCGGGCCGCCGCCGGCCTCATGGGCACCGGCGGGCGGATCGTCACCGTCGGCAGCTGTCTCACCGCGCGGGTGCCGGGGCCCGGGGCCACGCTGTACGCGATGAGCAAGTCGGCCGTGACCGGGCTGACGAAGGCGCTGGCGCGGGAGCTGGCCGGGCGCGGCATCACGGCGAACGTCGTGCACCCGGGCCCGACCGACACCGACATGAACCCCGCGGACGGCCCCCACGCCTCCGGTCAGGCGGCCATGACCGCGCTGGGCCGCTTCGGCACGGCCGAGGAGGTGGCGTCCATGGTGGCGTTCCTCGCCGGACCGGAGGCGGCCTATGTGACGGGTGCGGAGTTCTCGGTGGACGGCGGCTACGCGGCCTGAGCCGGACGGGACGGGGCGGATGTGCGCGTCAGGACCGGTCCGGCCGGTCCAGGCGGCGTACGTCCTCCTCGTCCCACTTCCGGGTGTCACGGGGCTGCACATAGGGTTCGGCGTGGGGCGGATGGCCGCCGGCGATGGCCCGCTGGCGCAGGGTCTCCGCGTCGAACTCCAGGCCCAGCAGGATGGCCAGGTTGGTGATCCAGAGCCAGACCAGGAAGACGATGACTCCGGCCATGGCGCCGTAGGTCTTGTTGTACGAGGCGAAACCGGCGACGTAGAACGCGAAGCCGGCGGAGGCCACCATCCAGATCAGCAGGGCGAGGACGCTGCCCGGGGTGATCCACTTGAAGCCGCGCACCTTGGCGTTGGGAGTCGCCCAGTACAGGATCGCGATCATCAGGGTGACGAGCACGACGAGCACCGGCCACTTCGCGATCGACCACGCCGTCAGGGCCGTGTCGCCGACGCCGAGCGCCTGCCCGGCGCGTTTGGCGAGGCCGCCGGTGAAGACGACGATGAGCGCGCCGGCCACGGACAGGACCATCAGGACGACCGTGACGCCCACGCGCACCGGGAGCACCTTCCACACCGGGCGGCCCTCGGGCATGTCGTAGACGGCGTTGGCGGCGCGGATGAAGGCGGCGACGTAGCCGGACGCCGACCACACCGCCAGCACGATGCCGACCAGGGCCATCACCGAGCCGATGCCGGCCTTGTCCTGGAGTTGTCCCACGGCCCGGACGATGATGTCCCGGGCCGGTCCGGGAGCGAGGCTCTGGACGTTGGCCAGCACCCGGTCCGTGGCCGACCGGCCGACGACGGACAGCAGGGACACCAGCACCAGCAGGGCGGGGAAGAGGGACAGCACGGCGTAGTAGGTGAGCGCCGCGGCCCGGTCGGTGAGCTGGTCGTCCCGGAACTCGCGCAGCGCGCCCCGGAACACCGCGCCCCAGGCCCGCCGGGGCAGCCGGACCGGACTGTCGGGCGCCGCCCGCTCCGTCTCCGGCGCGGGCCCGGCCTCCTCCGGCGCCGGCGTCCGCGGCTCCGCGCTCTCGTCACGACGGTCCGCGGTCGCCCGGCCCTCGTCCCTCTCCGGCACCGCCCGCTCCGTCTGCGGCGCGGGCCCGGTCTCCTCCCGTGCCGGCGTCGCCGGCTCCGGGCTCTCGTCGGCGGCGTGCCGGTGACGCAGCCGTGGAACGTGCAGCTTGGTCATGAGAGCCGGGTAACCAGCCGGCGCGCGCTCACGCCCGCGGTGTCGATCCGGCTGCCGGTGCCGCGGCGTCCCGCGCCCGCCGGTCTCCGTCGCGCCGTGCGGCGGCGCGGCAGCCGGCTGCCGGCAGGGCCGTGCCGGTCAGGACGAAGGCGGTGATGGCGGTGACGACGGTGAAGACGGTGAAGACACGGTCACCGGCGTGGGGCCGGCGTGCGACGGGGAGCACGTCCGGGGAGGAAGCGGGCCGAGGCAGCCCGGTGGACACGGCCGTCCCCGCGCCGGGCCGGTGAGGACACGGCCGCGATCGGCACCGGCTTGGTGAGGAGACGGCGACAGCGGCGCCGACCGGAGAGAGCACGGCCGTAGCGGCACCAGCCCAGGACGGGCGGACCCAGCCATAGCGGCACCGGCCCGGAGCGGACACGGCCATAGCGGCACCGGCCGGAGAGGGCATGGCCCGTCTCCTCGCCGGGCCGGTCGGGGCCGGGCCGGTCGGTGCCGGGGCCGGGCTCGGCCTCGCGGGCCCGGTTCCGCGTCCCGGTCAGCCGACGCCGCCGCTGAGGTTTCCCCAGCGGGGTCCTGTCTGCCTCCACTCCTCGTCCCACTCGGCCATGCGCCGCCGGATGAGCCGGCCCCGGACCAGCCGTAGCCCGCCCCAGGCCAGCGCGCCGGCTCCCGGGGCGACGAGGACTCCGGTGAGGGCCGCCTGGACGTCGGCCGCCGTGCCGGTGACGGGCGCCGGCACGACCCGGCCGGCCCGGTCGGTCCACACCGTGACCCGGCTGCCGGCGGGGGCGCCGGGGACGACCTCGGCCCGGTCGGTGCGCACCGAGCCGTCCGCGTCCGTCCAGCGCACGGTCGCCCACACCCGCCCGTCGCCGTAGCCGCTGGCCGCGGCCGCCATTCCCGCCGTGCCGTCGGTGAGCACGGCGGACACGGGGTGCGACCGGGCCTGCCGGGCCGCGAAGGCCGACGCGGAGGTGTGGGCCGCCGCCAGGCCGGCGACGATCCCCGCGGCCAGGACGAGCAGCCAGCCGGCGAGCACGATCCAGGCCTCGACGACATCGCTGTGCCGCTTGAGCGGGTTGCGCCGCCAGCGCCACAGCCACACCCGGGTGACCGCCGTGGAGGGTGTCCGTGTCATCGTCACCGCCTCCTTCCGCGCGCCGGCGGCCCGCGACCGGGGCGGCCCTTGCGCGGCGACCGGACCCGGTCTCGGAACGAGCGTCACGACACCATCCTGCACCCGTCCGGGCCGGTCGTACGCCCTGCTCGGCAAGCCGTGTGCGGGAACCGGGTCAGGAAGGGGTCAGCGGGAGGTCGTCGGTGTAGGCGTTCACCGGCGGGGCGATCGGGCGGGCGTCCCCGACGTCGAGCGCCGCCTGAGCGGTGCGGGTGCCCAGGGTGCCGCCCGGGTGCCAGGTCCCGGTCACCGCCAGCCAGGTGTCGGCGGGCGGGGCCGGCCGGCCGTACATGCGCACCCGGACCGTCCGGGAGTCCGCGGCGCAGCAGGAGAAGACGATCCGGGTCAGGTACCAGCCGCCGTGCCCGGCCGGGGTGACGAAGCCGGTCAGCCGGACGGTGCGGCCCGCGACGGCGAGGCCGCGGTCCTGCTGGACCCGCTTGGTGAAGTCCGTGAGGGTCAGCGGCAGCGGCGAGGTCGCGGGCAGCGGTCCGAAACCCCGCTGCGCGGCGACCGGTTTGTCGCCGGCGCGGGCCGCGGTGTACGCGCCCAGCGCGGGCGGGGCGTGGCACAGCAGGCTCAGCGCGGGGAGGAACAGCAGCCAGGCGACGCGCGGGGCGCCGGTGTGGTCGTGCCCGTGGCCGACGGCACCGCGGGGGCCCTCGCGGCTGGCGGCCGCCGCCAGGCCGAGCAGCAGCAGGACCGCGCCGGACACGATCAGCGGCAGGCGCAGTCCGGCCTTGACATAGCGCAGGTAGAGGTCGGTGAAGAGGGCCGCGTGCAGCAGGCCGGCCCCGGTCAGGGCCAGGAGCAGGTTGTGGACAAGCCGTCTCACCACAGGGCGCCTCCGATCAGGACGGCGGCGATGACCGCGACGACGGTGGTGGCCGCGGAGAACCGCCAGGCGAAGGCCCGGCCGAAGGTGCCGGCCTGCAGCGCGATGAGTTTCAGGTCGACCATCGGGCCGACCACCAGGAAGGCGAGCCGCGCGGTCGGCGAGAACCCGGTGAGCGAGGCCGCGACGAACGCGTCCGCCTCCGAGCAGACGGCCAGCAGCACGGCGAGGCCCGCCAGGAACGGCACGGACAGCCATGGCGAGCCGGCGAAGGCGTCCAGGACGGAGCCCGGCACGGCGACGTCGAAGGTGGCCGCGGCCATCGCGCCCAGCACCAGGAAGCCGCCGGCGTGCAGGAAGTCGTGCCGGAAGCCGAGCCGGAACTCGGTCCAGCGGCTGTGGCCGTGCCGGTGCCCGGTGTGCCGGTGGCGCAGCAGGGGACGCAGCCACTCCTCCTTGCCGAGCCAGAGCCACAGCCAGCCCATCACGGCGGCCGTGGTCAGGGAGGCGAGCAGCCGGGCGGCGACCATCGCGGGGTCGCCGGGGAAGGCGACGGCGGTGGCCGTGAGCACCACGGGGTTGATCGCGGGCGCGGAGAGCAGGAAGGCGAAGGCGGCGGCCGGTGGCACGCCCCGGCGGATCAGGCTGCTCGCGACGGGCACGGAGGCGCACTCGCAGCCGGGCAGGACGGCGCCGGCGGCCCCGGCGACCGGTACGGCGAGAGCGGGCCGCTTCGGCAGCACCCGGGTGAACAGGCCGGCCGGCACGAAGGCGTTGATGGCGCCGGACAGTGCGGTGCCGAGGAGCAGGAACGGCAGCGCCTGCACGGTGATGGCCAGCGAGACGGTGCGCCATGCCTGGACGGCCGGATGCTCCAGCCACCGGGTGCCGGCCGGCAGCAGCAGCACGGCCGTGGCACCGGCGGCGCACACGAGGACGGCGCCGAGCGGCCACGCCCGGACCCGGCGCACGGGCGGACCGGCGGGTACGGCGGTCGCGGGCCCCGCCGCACCGGCCGGATCATCCGTTTTCTGCATCGTCGCTCCGGATGTCGGTGTCGGGCCGACGATAGGCGAGGCGGGCGGCCCGGCCGCGCGTACACGCCGCCGGGGACGCGGCCCGGGCGGCTCGTCGCACCCGTCGGTGGCTCTTGTCACAATCGGCGCGAACCGGGCCCGAACGTGACGGCGGCCATGTCGCCGGACGCACGGGTTGTCTACGTTCGTGACCCATGTCGTCCCGCCTCTCCCGCACCGCACGGACCACGGCCGGCGCCCTCGCGGCCTCGGCGACCGCCCTGCTGGCCGCCGGCCTTCCGCACCCGGCGGCGGCCGCGACCGCGTCCGCCCCGTCCGGGAAGACACCGAAGGCATCGGCGCACGCCACGGCGGCCGTGCTCGACCTGGACGGCACCGGCCGCACCACCGTGGTGCGCGGCGAGGACCGGCCGTACGACACGGCCAGCATCGTCAAGATCGACATCCTCGCGGCGCTGCTGCTCCGGGCACAGGACGCCGGGCGCCCGCTCAGCGGAGCCGAACGGGACCTCGCCGAGCCGATGATCCGGCGCAGCGACAACGCGGCGGCCAACGCCCTGTGGCGGCGCATCGGCCGCGCCGGCGGGCTGGCGGCGGCCAACGAGCGGCTGGGGCTGACCTCGACCACGGGCGGGCCCGGCGGCAAGTGGGGCCTGACCCGGACCACCGCGAGCGATCAGGTGCGGCTGCTGCGGGCCGTGTTCGGCCCGGGCGGCACGGTGCGCCGGGGCTCCGGCGGACTCGACGCCGCCTCCCGCGCCTACGTCCGTACGCTGATGAGCCGGGTCGTGCCCGGGCAGACCTGGGGTGTCCCGGCGGCCGGGGGCGCGCACGCCCGGCCGGTGCTGAAGAACGGCTGGCTGCAGCGGACCACCACGGGCCGCTGGGACGTCAACAGCGTCGGCGAGGTGTCGGTCGGGAAACACCGGTACCTCGTGGCGGTGCTGTCCGACGGGAACGCGTCCATGGGCGCCGGCATATCCCTGGTGGAGCGCACGGCGCGCGCGGCGGTCTGAGGCCTGTCCGTCCCCCACTTTTCGGCGGCCGCGGAAGGGGCACGCGGTCGGAGTACGGCTTCCGACCGGAAGGGGCGCTCCCGCGATGTCCGAGTACGAACGTTCCCGCACCATGCCCGCGCAGCCCGAGCACGTCTTCGACCAGGCGGCCAACGCCGACCAGCTCGACGCCTGGCTCCCGGACGCACTGCACGTGCACGTCCAGGACCCGCCCGCCGTGACCGTGCACGAGGATCTCTCCGGCCAGGACATGCCCGCCCTGCTGCGGGCCCAGCCGGACCAGATGCGCCTGGAGTGGGGCACCCGCGAGCAGGGCAGCTACACCGGCTGGCTCCAGGTGGCGGGCATCGGCAGCGGCGCCAGCGAGGTGACCGTCCACCTGTCCTTCTTCGACGAGGGCCACGACCCGGGCGAAGGAGCGGTGTACGACGCCCTGGACGGCAGCCTGCGACGGCTGGAGGAACAGGTGCGCATGCGCGCCGACCACACGGCCGGCTGACACGCCGCCCGGACCCCGGCGTTCAGGGACCGGCCGGCACCGGGACGGCCGGCCGGTCCGCCGTGGCCTGCCGGTCAGGCGGCGAGGGATCGGCCCGGGGCGAGGCGGTCGAGGAGCTGGTCGCGGTGCAGCCCGGCCACGGGGGCCAGCAGGTCCGGGTGGCGCAGCAGGGCGGCGGCGCGGCGGTCGCTGTCGTCGGGGTCGAGCAGCCGGCGGTACTCCGCCGGGGCGTGGGCGGCGGGTCCGCCTTCGGCGAGGGCCGCTACGGCGAGGGCGGCCAGGTCCGGGTCGGTGAGCAGCACGGCGGCCCAGCTGGCGACGACCTCGTCCACCCAGGTGCGCCACGCCCGATCCGCGGCGAGGTGTTCGCCGGCCGGTTCGGCGCCGGCGATCCAGTCGAGCCGGCCGGCGCCTCCGGGGCCGGCGAGGGTCACCAGGCCGGCGTCGAGGTCGGTGGGGTAGCGCAGCCGGGCGGCGACCGTGGCCGCCTGCCGGGCCTGGGCCTCGCACAGCGCGGTGGCGAGCGCGCCGCCGCTGGGCGGGTAGGCGACCGTCAGCCAGCGCGCCGTGGCGGCGATCAGGGGGGACAGGTCAGTGAGCACAGCCGGGCCGTCCGAGGTAACGAGGGGGTACGAAGCTCCACGCCACGGTAGCCCGGCGCCCGGCACGCCCGGGAGGGGTGTGCGAACCAGGTCATATGTGACGTGACGCACGCCCGCCGGGCGGTGGTGTCACGGGGTTCTGCTGGGGATGACGCAGTTCTTGGGCTGCGGCCCGCCGGCGGGCCAGCCCAGGCCGACGTACTTCAGCGTGCCCTCGCCCTTGCGGCCCGGGTCCAGCTCGACCACCGCGACCGGCTTGTCGTAGGGGTTGCCGCCGCCGGTCAGGCAGATCAGGCCGCTGGTGCCCGCCACCCGGTGCTGGGCGTTCAGCCGCACCCACTCCTGGCCGACCTCCTCCAGGCCGGGCACCTTCTCGGCGGGGCCGTTCTGCACCTGGTGCAGGGCCGTGCCGATGGTGACCATGCCGTCGTACACCAGCATCGTGCGGGAGTCCTCCAGGCTGGGCGGGGTGCCGAGGTCCGTTCCGGCGCGCCGCGTAGTGTCGATGAGGCCGCGCAGGCGGTCCAGGGCCGCCTTGGGCTCCGCGAGGTACTGGGGCAGTTCCTTGCCGGTGGGCTCCCGGTGGTGGCGCTCGCGCCACTCCTTGCGCCAGGCGGTCAGCTCGGTGTCCCAGGCCTGGGGGTGCGCGGGGGCGGCGTACTGCACCGTGACCTTCGCCTCGCCGTCCGTGCCGCGCAGCTTCTCCCAGTTCTCCTCGCTCATGTACTGCCGCAGCGAGGCGGCGTCGGAGCCGCTGATGATGGTGTAGTGCCGTTTCCCGCAGCCGACTTCGGCGAGCTTGAGCGCGAAGAGCCGCAGGTGCACCGTGCGCCCCGCGAAGTAGACGGTGTCCGCCTCGGAGCTGCAGATGTTGTTGGCGATCTGGGTGAACTGGTTGCCGGTGGAGCCGGCCTCGTCGATCGCCGGGGAGGTGAAGGACATCTCGGCGGGTCCGGCCGGGCCCTTCTCCTCGATGCTGTCGAACGCCTTCGCCAGCGACTCGTTGTAGCTGTCCTCGCGTGTGTCGTGGACCAGTACCGTCCGGCGGTCCTCCCGGTCCAGGCCCCCGGTGAAGGCGGCCAGCGCCCGGGCCACCTCGTGGTTGGTGGGGATGATCCGGGCCAGGCCGGGGAACTTCGGCTTGGCCACCGCGTCCAGGCCCTCCTCGTTGGCGATCCCGTCGCCGGTGATCCGGGAGGCGAGCACGGGGACCTGGTGCGCGGTCAGGCGGTCGACGGCCGCCGTCGTGGCGTCGAGGCTGAGGTTGAAGCCGGTGACGGCGCGCAGCCGGTCCCCGGGAGAGCGGGCCATGCGCAGCAGGGTGTCCACGACCGGCGCCTGGTGACCGTACTCCCGGCCGGGGTTGGCCAGCACCAGCCGGATCTTCGGTGGTTCGCCCTCGCCCTCGTTGGCCTGCAGCTGTCCCAGGTAGGCGCCCTGGAGGTCGCTGCGTATCTGCCGGTTCAGCGCCTCGTTGCCGGAGTGGAGCGGCAGCATCATCGCCACCGTCACATGAGGGTCCTTCTCGATCCGCTTGTTCTCCTGCGCGATGGCCCGGGCGACGGCGCCGATCTCCCGTGTGCCGAAGTCGTAGCCCTCGCCGTTGACGCCGACGCACTCGCCGTCGATCCGCTCGACACCCTCGGCGCAGGTGTCCGGCCGGTGGAGGAAGGACCAGCCGAACAGGCCTCCCGCCACGAGGGCCGCCGTGACCAGCAGGGCGTAGAGGATCTTCTTCCACCTGGGCATCCGCGTTATCTCCTTCGCCCGAGCTGATCGGTGCAGGTGCAGCGCAGCAACGGCTGGTCGTTCTCCGCGAGCCCGCTCCACTCGGTGGCGGTCCGGCCGAGCTGCCCGGCGCCCTCGAATTCCATGATCGAGAGGAGGTCCAGCAGTTTGGCCAGCGTGCGGGCGGTCTCGCGGCCGGTGGGCCGGGTCCGCTCCTCGCACAGCCACACCGCGTGCAGCAGCTGGTCGACCGTGCGGCGCAGCGCCGGTCCGTCCACGGCGACCAGGCCCTGCGCGCGGTCCCGGCGGGTGTCCGCGCCCGCGGGATACGGCGCCTGGGCGATCTCCAGCAGTTCGGCGCACCACTGTCCGGGGCGGCCGGGCAGGGTGGCGGCCAGGTGGCGGACCACGTCGTCGACGCCGCCGGAGACCAGGTGGTGGTTCATCCGGTGGGCCATGACCGAGCGGAAGGCGGCGCCGCTCGGCGCCGCCTCGTCCGCCACACGTCCGGTGTAGTGGTCGCGCAGCAGGTGGTGGTCGGCGTACCAGGCGGCGCCGTCGGGGGACAGCGCGTACAGCCGGTGCACCAGCAGCTGGCGCAGGCCGAAGTCCCCGATGAAGTGGCGTTCGCAGGCGGGCCAGCCGGTGTCGGTCAGCAGCTGTGCGACATGATGGGCCGTCAGCCGGTGGACCCGGCCGCGCTGGTGGTGGCGGAGCAGGACGTCCGCGCACTCGGTGTCGTGCGCCACCGACAGATGGGTGAGCAGGTCGAGCCACTGGTCGTGCTGCTCGGCCGGCAGCCGTACCGGCAACTGGTCCAGCACCAGTTCGCGCAGCAGCACCTCGGCCACGGGCCGCTCGGCGGCGCCGTCGCCGGAGAGGTTCAGCGGGGCGTCGAGGATGGCCCGGTCGTTGGCGTCCGGTTCCATGCTGAAGGCGGCGGCGGCCTCGGCCAGCCGGATCACCGTGTGCGGGCGTCCGCCGCTCAGCCGTGCCACGGCGGCGTCGATACGGCGGCGGTTGGTGCCGCCCTCCGGTTCGGTGCGCCGCTGTCTGCGCTCGGTCTCCCGGCGCAGCTGGTCGCCGCCGAGCAGGGGCATGCGCAGCAGCAGGACGCCGTCGGCCAGCGGGGCCCGGCCCGCCGTCGCGTCGGTGCGCCGGGACCAGGCGGGCGGGGCGCCGTCGGCCGGCCGGAACTCGGCCGGAGGCGGCACCTGTCCGGGCGGCAGGCCCTCGTACAGGAAGGCGCCGCCGTCCGCCCGGCGGGCCGTGCCGACGACCACCACCCGGTCGCGCTGCCCGGCCCGGCGGTCGACGAGCACGGCCCGCAGCAGCTGTTCGCCGAGCGGCGACTCGGCGCGGTCGAGCAGTACCGCCGGGCGGCCGACCCGGCGCAGCCAGCCCACCGCGCCCGTGTGGGCGGCCTCCAGGTCCTCGCGCAGGGCCTGGAAGAGGAAGCGCTCCGCCACCTCGCGTCCCTCGCCGCCGGCCTTGAAGTCGGCGGCGAGGTCGCGCAGTCCGTGCTCGGGCTGGCCGGCCGCGCCGGGGTAGGCGCCGTAGATCCGGGCCATCTCCGCCCGGCCCCGGGGCGCGAGGCCGGAGACGAGGGCGTCCACGAGCGCGCTGCTCACGGCGGCCGAGTAGGGGTCGAGCGCCTGCCCGGACAGGGTGGTCAGCAGGTTCCGGATGGCGCCGAGGAGGGCGCCGCGCCAGAAGTCGCCGGCGCCCAGGCCCCGGAGGCGCTGCTTCTGGGGTAACTCCGCGTACCGTTCGACCTCCGCCGCGACCGCGTCGGGAGTGCCGTCCGCGACTCCGGTGGCGATCATCGCGAGACCCGCGAAGAGGCGGGGGAAGGTGAAGGAGCCGCCCGTGCCCTGCCAGGTGGACAGTCGCCGGGCGGCCTCGACCAGGACCTCGGTGGCGGCCGAGCGGGCGCCCGGCTCGGGCTCGGCCCGGTCCGCGTGGACCGGTGAGCCGCAGTCCAGATAGATCACCGGCACCTTGGTGGCGAACCGGTCCCGTACCGCGCGCAGCAGCCGCCCCTTGCCCATGCCCGGGCCGCCGGTGAGCAGGACGACCGGGAGATCGGGGCCGTAGAGCGGTTCGCGGCCGGCACCCGAGGGTGACCGCCCGAGCATGCGCGCGAAGAAGCCTTCCTCGCCGAGGAGTCTTTCGAACCCCAGATCATCACACACGGATCCCTCTGGATGCTCATCCGCCCGGGAGCGGTGATCGTTGTGGCGGAAGGAGATTAGTGGAACACGGAGTCTTCTGTTCGGACAACGGTGCTCACGCGAAAGAAAGACGGAGATGTTCCGGGCCGGGCGGCGGGCGAGGGAGAGTGGGATGGCTGGTGCTGATGGTTCGTCAAAAGGTGCGCGTGATAGGAGAGATACGGGGTTCCGGGGCGTCAGGAGAGGCCGGCGTCCGGTGCGGCCGGCGGGTGGTGGCGGACGGCCTCGGCCGGGGGGCGTTCGCGCAGCGCGCCGTAGGCGATGAAGTAGGCGGGCAGGCGGCGCAGCCAGGGCGCGGCGGTGACCAGGGCCGCGGCGCGGCGGGCGCGTTCCGGGCCGCCGAGCGGCGGACGGCCGCGCAGGACCGGTGCGATGACGCGGGCGTGGGCGGCCCGTTGCAGCGCCTGCGTGGCGAGCGTGGTGGGCCGGCGGCGGCGCTGCACGGCGCGTACGTCGCGCAGCCGCACCCTGCCCCGCCGCAGCGGCCCGGCCAGGTGGCGGGCGGCGGCGACGGCGTCCTGCACGGCGAGGTTGATGCCTATGCCGAAGACCGGGGACATGGCGTGCGCCGCGTCGCCGATGCACAGCAGGCCGGGGCGGTGCCAGCGGCGCAGACGGTCCAGGTGCACGTCGAGCAGCTTGACGTCGTCCCAGGAGCCGAGGGCCCGGGTGCGGCCGGCGAGCCAGGGCGCGGTGGCGGCGTAGTCGGCCCGGAAGCGGTCCAGGCCGGCGGCGCGGCGCTCGGCGTCGGTGCCCTTGGGGATGAGTGCCGCGCACTGCCAGTAGTCGCCGCGGTCGATCATCGCGGTCAGGAAGCCGTCGCCGGCGCCGCCGACGAGCCCGGACGGGTCGCCTTCCCGCCGCGGCAGCCGGAACCACCAGGCGTCCATCGGGCAGGCGAAGCGGCGCAGCCGCAGTTCGGGCCGGGAGCGGGCCAGTGATCCTCGGCCGTCGCAGGCGACGGTGAGGGTGGCGCGCAGTTCGCCGGTGCGGCCGTCGGCGGTGCGGTAGCGCACCCCGGTGACCCGTCCGGACTCGACGAGGAAGCCGGTCGCCTCGGTGTTCGTCCGCAGCTCGAAGGCCGGTTCGCGCCGGGCCTCCTCGGCGAGCAGGTCCAGCAGGTCCCACTGGGGCACCATCGCGACGTAGTCGTAGGGACCGCGCAGGAGCGAGAGGTCGGCGACCGTGACCGGTGGGCGGCCGGCTCCCGCCGGCAGCTGGACGGTGCGCAGCCGGCGCTGCGGCAGCCGGGCGAACCGCTCGCCCAGGCCCAGGTCGTCCAGCAGCGCGAGGGTCGACGGGTGGACCGTGTCGCCGCGGAAGTCGCGCAGGAAGTCGGCGTGTTTCTCCAGCACCGTCACCGCGACGCCGGCGCGGGCCAGCAGCAGCCCGAGCACCATGCCCGCGGGGCCGCCGCCGATGACGCAGCAGGTGGTCTTGTCGTCCATGGCCGTCCTGCCCTTCTCAGGAGCAGTTATTCATCACACGATGAATATAGACCCGTGCGGCCCCGGCCACAAGGCCGCGTGTCGTCACCGGCCCGGCGGGCACTCGTCCGTCGCTCGGGCACGGGCCGCAGGACACCGGCGGGATCTGGGAGGTCTCATGACGACGGACGCCGCACGCTACGACGACCGGGAGGACACGCCGCTGGGCGGGTACGCCGCCCTCGCCTCCGTCTTCGTGGCGGGCACCGGCACCTTCGCGCTGGTGGCCCGGCGCCGGGGTGTGCGGCTGCCGGAGAACGTGCCGCCCTGGGACGTGCTGCTGATGGGCACGGCGGCGTACAAGGCGTCGCGGCTGGTGACCAAGGACAAGATCACCAGCTTTCTCCGGGCGCCGTTCACCCGGCGCGCGGAAGAGGGCGAGGCCAGCGAGGTCATGGACGAGGCGACGGGCACCGGGCTCCGCCGGGCCGTCGGCGACCTGGTCTCCTGCCCGTTCTGCACCGCGGCCTGGGCCACCGGCGCCCTGGTGTGCACCTACGCCGCCTCTCCCCGGCTCACCCGGCTGGTCGGCGCCGGCTTCGCCGCGCTGACCGTGGCGGACTGGCTCCAGTACGCCTGGACGGCGACCCAGCGCATCGCCGAGGACTGAGCGGCACACCGCCCCGGCGCGCCCGGCGCCCGCCCGTGTGACCCCCTTGGGCCTCCGGTCACTCCTCCTGCGTCGCGGCGGAGAGGTCCACCTCCAGCACGCCGTCGTCCGAGAACAGCTCCGACGCCAGCCCGGAGGGGTCCCCGGTGCCCTCCAGCCGCAGCAGCACCCGCGCGGCGTCGTCGGCGCGGCCGGGCAGCCGTTCCACCGTGACCTGCGCGATGCGGAAGCCGCGCCGGGTGCAGGTCTGCAACAGGCGGGGCAGCAGCGCCGTCCCGGTCCGGTAGGTCAGGCGCGCCTCGAACGCGGCGGAGACCGTGCCGGGCACCAGGCGGGACGCCAGCAGCGGGTAGCCCCGGACCACCAGGAAGTGCAGGGCCGTCACCGCCAGCGCGAGCACGGGCAGCCCGCCGCCGCAGGCCATGCCGACCGCTGCGGTCAGCCAGATGGTGGCGGCCGTGGTCAGGCCCCGTACGGCGTCCCGTCGTACGAAGATCAGCCCGCCGCCGATGAAGCCGATCCCGGAGACGATCTGGGCCGCGACCCGCGAGGGGTCGAAGGACACGCTCTGCAGGCCGAGCACCGCGGCGAAGCCGTGCTGGGAGACCTCCATCATCAGGGCGCTGGCGATGCCGACCAGGGTGTGGGTGCGCAGTCCCGCGCTCTTCTGCTGGGCCTCGCGCTCCCAGCCGATCAGGCTCGACAGCAGCAGCGCCAGTCCCAGCTCGGCCAGTTGCCGCGGCCCCTGGCCGGCCTGGAGGTCCCACAACGGTGCCGCCGCCGCACCCGTCATGCGCACCTCCTCGTCCGCGTCTCCTTCGCCGTCGTCCCGCTGCCGACACGTACCCCGGGACAAGGGGCCGACGCAACCGGGACCACGGCCGCGCGGCCGGTGATCCGGGGCGGGCACGGGGTACCCGGCGGGTGGCGCCGCGCCCGCGGGGACGGGCGCGGGCGAGCGCGTCGGGCGGAAGGGACCGGTCTCATGCGGCACGACGAGATGATCGGGAAGGTGCAGGCGCTGGCCCAGTTGCCGGACCGGGGCACGGCCGAGCGGGCCGCGCACGCGGTCGTCCGCACGCTGGCGGAACGGCTGCCGTCCGGGCTCGCCCGGCACGTGGCGGCCCAGCTGCCGCCGGACCTGGCGGCGGAGATGCGGGAGGCGGCCGACGCCTCGGCCGGACGGGACTCCGGTACCGCGGGCGAGCGGTTCGGGCTGACCACCTTCACCGGACGGGTCGCGGTCCGGGCCGGCACCGACGAGGACAGGGCGCTGCGGGACGCCGCCGCGGTGCTGGAGGTGCTCGACGCCGCGCTCGCGCCGGAGCTGACCGAGCGGATGGCGCACGCGCTGCCGGCCGACATCAGGGAACTGCTGCCGGTGGTCCGCGCGACCCAGGACATGGGCCGGTTCGCCTGACACCGGTTCGCCTGACACCGGCGCGGGACGGCCCGGACGGCACCGGCCGCGGGCGCGCACCGATGCGGGCCGGCCACGTGACGGCGGCCCGCGAGACTGATTCGATTCGTGTGCGGGCGCCCGCTGGGGGCAGGCGTAGCCCGAGACGCCCCCCACCCCGAAAAGGTGCTCCATGGCCTTCTTCGCCCTCTCCCGCCTCCAGCCGCTGACCCTGCTCTCGGTGACCGACCTGGCGTCGGAGTACGACCGGCTGCTGGAGGAGAACCGGCACCTGCGACGCGCCGTGACCTCCCACGCGGTGATCGACCAGGCCATCGGCGTCGTGGTCGTCCTCGGCCGGATCGCCCCGGAGGAGGCCTGGCGGGCGCTGCGGGACGTGTCCCAGCGCACGAACGTCAAGCTGCGTACGGTCGCCGAGCACGTGCTCGGCCATGTCCAGGGCGAAGACCTGCCCGAACCCGAGCGGATCGAACTGGTGAAGGCGATCGTCCGCTACCGCCGCTGCGGCGAGCGTTCCGCGCCGCCCGGCGACGGCCTGCCCGCATCCGCCGGTCCCCGGCCCGGTCCGGCCCGCACGGCCTCGGACCCGGAGCGGGGAACGGCGGATCCGACGCGGTGATCACCAACGGCCTGTGACCTCGCGGTCCGCCGGCCCGGCCGGGCCGGCGGACCGCCGGGCGGGGTACGGCCACACGCGCGCCCGGCGCGCCGCCCGCGTCCGCTGTGCTTACCGTGCTGTCAGGCGACCTGCCGTCAGGCGGAGAGGAGGCGGCAGCGGTGGTGGGCGAGGTGCGCCGGCCCGCGGGCGGGCGGCCCGGGCGGAGCCGGCGCGCGGTGCCGGGCAGCCGGGCGGCGTACTCGGTACGGATGCCGCGCCCGCCCCGCCCGCGGCCCCGGGCCGCGCCGGTGCGGGCGGCGGAGCGGACGGTGCCCTGGCTGCGGGTGGCCGCCTCCTACGCGTGGCGGCTGATCCTCGTCGGGATCGCCGTCTACGGCGTGTTCAGCGTCCTCGGCAGCTTCCAGCTGATCGCCGTCGCGCTCTTCGTCGCGCTGGTCGTGACCTCACTGCTGCGCCCGCCGACCGACCTGCTCGCCCGGTTCCTGCCCCGGCCGCTGTGCGTGGCCGTGGCGCTGGTGGGCAGTCTGGTGCTGCTGCTGGGTCTGCTGGCGCTGGTGGGCAGCGCGGTGGCGGAGGAGTCGGGCCGGCTGGCGGACGAGTTCCGCGGCGGGGTGAACCGCATCGAGGAGTGGCTGGGGCGGCCGCCGTTCCGGCTCGGTCCCGGCGCGCTGTCCAAGCTCCAGCAGCAGGTGACCGGCTATGTGGCCACGCACCGGTCGGCTCTGCTCAGCAGCGCGGTGGGCGAGCTGGGCCGGGTGGTGGAGCTGATCACCGGGGCCGCGCTGGCGCTGTTCGCGTCGGTCTTCTTCCTGCACTCCGGGGAGCGCCTGTGGGCCTGGGCGCGGGACCGGCTGCTGCCGAGCGGTGCCCGTCCGGGGTGGGACCGGGCGGGCCGGGCGGCCTGGCGGAGCTTCGCCGGGTACACCCGCGGCATCATCATCGTGGCCGGCACCAACGCCGTACTGGTGGGCGTGGCGCTGCTGGTGCTGCGCGTACCGCTGGCACTGCCGCTGACGCTGCTGGAGTTCTTCGCCGCGTTCGTGCCGCTGGTGGGCTCACCGGTGGCGCTCGGAGTGGCCACGGTGGTCGCGCTGGCCGGGCGGGGGCCGCTGACGGCGGCCGCGGTGCTGGTGCTGATCGTGGTGATCGGCCAGCTGGAGGGGCATGTGCTGCACCCGCTGGTGATGAGCTGGGCGGTGCGGCTGCATCCGCTGGTCGTGGCCGTCTCGGTCATCGCGGGCAGCATCGTGGCCGGAGTGATCGGCGCGGTGGTGGCGGTGCCGCTGGTGTCGGTGGTGTGGGCGGTGCTGAACGCGCTGCGGGCGGTGCCGCCGTAAGCCGTGGCCCGGCCTGCCCCGGGTGGCCGATCCCACGCCGCGAGGGGTGTGAGAAACGCGGCGCCGCCGTCCGTGCGCACCGGCGCATGAAGTCGCCCCGAAGGTGGCACCCGGGCCCGCGTGCGTGGAATACGAGTGACCTGGCAGGCCCTGCGGCGCGACGTGTCGGCCGCTGCGGGCGCGGCGCGGCGGGCCTGGGCGGGACCCGGCCGGGAACGGGACCTGGCGGTCCAGGCGGTGAAGGCGGCGCTGGCCGCGTGGGTGGCCTGGGCGGTGGCGGGCTGGTGGCTGAAGGCGCCGGTGGCGTTCGTCGCGCCGTGGGTCGCGGTGGTGCTGGTGGAATCGACCGTGTACCGGTCGATCGCGCACGGTCTGCAACAGCTCGCGGCCATCGCGACCGGCACGATCGCGGCCACGGCGGTCGGGCTGCTGCTGCCCAGCCCGGTGGCCGCGATGGCGGTGGTACTGCCCCTGGCGATGCTGCTGGGCCGCTGGCCGCGGCTGGGCAGCCAGGGCGTCTACGCGGCCACCGGCGCCCTGTTCGTCCTGACGGGCGGGCCGGTCGCCGTCGGCACCTCCGCGGCCCGGCTCGCCGAGGCCCTGTTCGGAGCGGTGGTCGGCATCGCGGTCAACGCGCTCGTCCGGCCGCCGCTGTATCTGCGCGACACCGAGGCGGCGCTCCGGGACGCGGTGGCGGAGACGGACGGCATCCTGCGGGACGTCGCGGACGGGCTGACCACGGGCCGCTGGGACGCGGCGGAGGCCGGCGAGTGGCACGACCGGGCCCTCAGGCTGCCGCGGCTGGTGGAGCAGGCCCGCTCGGCGGTGGAGTGGAGCCGGGAGAGCCTGCGCGCGAACCCGCGCCGCCGCACCGGCGCCGTACCGCCGGGCGAGGGGTGCGAGGACGCGCTGGCGGCCCTGGACTACGCGGCCGTGTACACCGCGGAGGTGACCCGCACGGTGCTGGAGACCGCCGCCGAGGACCGTCCGGCGCCCCGGCCGCACCCCGCGCTCGCCCGGCGGTACGCGCAGTTCCTGTGCCGGACCGCCCGCGCGCTACGACTCTACGGCCACAGCCGGTTCGGCGACGCCCGGGAGGACGAGCTGCGCGAGGCCGTGGCCGACCTGCGCGGCACGCTCACCGTGCTGCGCCGGGACCTGGCCCGCGCCACGACCGACGACCCCGACGAGGTCGCCACCTACGGCGCCCTGCTCGCCCAGGCCCACCGGCTGACCGACCAGCTGCTCCCTTCGGGCGCCTAGGGCCTGTCTGGCGCCGTGCGCGAGGTGCGACCTCGAACCGGGCGGGGCCGGCAGCGCACTCCCCTCCCCCGCCGCCGCGCCGGGCGCCGGGGGCCGAGTGTGGTGTCCGTCCGGGCTCGCGGCCGGGCGGCGCGGCGGACCTCCGGTTCCACCGGGCCGGGGCCGCGGTCCGGGACGACCGTCGCGCCGGTGAGGGCGTCGATGCCGCCCCGGCGAGCAGGACGTCGCACCGGGCCGGGTGCGGGCGGCGGCACGCGCCCGGCGGCCGTCAGGGGTGCGCGGGCCGGCCGGAGTGCCGGTCGCCGACGATGGCGAGGCCGGCGCGCGCCTCGGCCCGGGTCATCCGTTCCCCGGGCGGCAGCCCGGGCAGGGGCGTCGCCCGGCCGGACGGCGAGCCGGTGCACCGGGGAGACCAGCCGGCCGGCGGATCTCGGCGTGCGGCACGCGCCGGGCCTAACCGGCGAGGTCGGAGCCCGGCGGCGGCGAGCCCGGCTCCCACTCCATCATCACGATCGTGGCGTCGTCCCGGAGCCGGCTGTCCTGGGAGTCCAGCAGCGAGTGGATCAGGCGCCTGAGCGTCTCGGGCGCGATCTCGCCGGTGGCGCTGGCCCGGATGACGTAGTCCGCGAACCTCTCCAGGCCGAGGAGCCGGCCGTCGGCCGTGCGCGCCTCGGTGACGCCGTCGGTGTAGAGCAGCACCCGGTCCCCGGGCTGGAGCTGGGCGGTGTGCGCCCGGCGGATCCGCTCGGACAACAGGGACCGCAGGCCCATGGGCGGGTCGGCCTCGCGGGACAGCGCGTCGGCGATCAGCCGCTGGCCGCGGATCAGCAGCGGCGCGGGATGGCCGCAGTTGAACCACTCCAGCCTGCCGGTGCGGAAGTCGAGCCGGGCGAGGATGCCGGTGCAGAACTGGTCCGGCAGCCACTGGGTGAGCGCCTCGTCCACGCTGTCCACCAGGTCGCGCAGGTCGGCGTCGTTGCGCCGGGCGTTGCGGCAGGCGGCCAGGGCGACCGCGCTGGTCAGCCCGGAGAGCAGGTTGTGCCCCATGGCGTCCAGGACGACGGCGTGCAGGCTGTCGGTGGTCAGGGCGTGGTCGAAGGCGTCGCCGCCGAGGTCGTAGGCGGGTTCGAGGACGGCCGTGGAGACGACGTGGGGGTTGCCGATGGTACGCGGCGGCAGGAAGGCGCGCAGCATCTCGGCGGGCAGGTGCATCTCCCGGGTGCGGGTCCGCCGTACGAAGGTCTCCTTGTACGCCCGTTTCGAGGAGGTCATCATCGCGAGCAGGGCGGCCATCGCCCGGCCCTGGCGCAGGGTCGCCGCGGTGAGCGTCCCGGTGTGGACGGCGAGGACGCCGAGCCGTTCGGCGCCGTCGAGGAGAGGGAACCAGGCCGTCATGCCGTCCCGCTCGGACTCCTCGACGCGCAGCGACTGGGTGCGGTAGCACCAGCCGGCGAGCGACGTGTCGATGGGCAGGGCCGCGGTGACGTCGGTGAGCGGCACGAGGTGCCGCTGCTGGAGGTCGGCGAGGTAGACGACGGCGTGCCGGAGGCCCAGGGCCTTCGCGCAGCGGGCGACGGCGGTCGCCATGTCCAGGGTGCAGGTGGTGGGGTCGGCGAGGAAGTCCTCCAGCGGGGCACCGCCCGGGTCTGCGGTCACCTCTGCATCACCACCCCGGCACCGGTCGTCTTCCCAGCAGTCTCGCCTCGGGACACGCTCGCCGCAGTGCCGGTACGCCCGCCCGGGTCAGGCCGCCCGGCCTCCGGGTACCCGCCGGAGCGGGCCGGGCACACCCGCCCGGGTCCCCGGCCCCCTCCCCCGCCGGCCCGGGTTACGGCAGGCGCTCCAGGAAGGCGGCCAGTTCGGCGTCGAAGGCGTCCGGGTTCTCCATGTTCGGGTAGTGGGCGGCGCCCGGCACGGTGACGCCGCGGCCGTCCGGGACGAGGTCCACGAGCCGGGCGGCCATGGCGTGGTGGTCCGGGGAGTCCAGGGCGCCGTTGATGGTGATCAGCGGCACCTCGATGCCCGGGGCGCGCTCCCAGGTGCGGGTGACGGGGACCGTGTGGTCGGGCTCGTCGGGCGTGTGCTTGCGCAGCGTGGCCAGCCCCATCTCCCGTACCAGGCGCACCACGCCGGGGTCGACCTCGGACAGCTCCCGGTCCGGGCCCGCCGCCCACAGCGCGAACGCGTCGGCCCAGCCCTCCAGGTCGCCCGCGGCCAGGCTCGCCTGCTGCTCGGCGATGACCTTGAGCACCCACGGGTGCTCGAACACGGGCTCGCTGGTGCCCACTCCGCTGACGGCGACCGCGCGGACCAGCTCGGGGTGCTCCAGCGCGCAGTCGGTGGCGGTGCCCCCGCCCATCGACAGCCCGACGAGGACGGCGGGCGCGGCGTCGAGCCCCCGGAGCAGCGCGGCGAGGTCGTCGGCCGGGCGGAACGGACGGGTGGCGTTGTCGGAGGCGCCGTGGCCGCGGGCGTCCCAGGCGATGACCCGGTGGGTCGGCGCGAAGGCCCGGATCTGCGCCTCCCACATGCGGTGGTCGGTGAAGCCGCCGTGCAGCAGGACGAGGGGCGTTCCGGAGCCGGCCTCGCGGTAGGCGAGGCGGCCGTCGGAGGTCGGCAGGAAGCGGACGGGAAGGGATGCCAGATCGACAGTCATGACAACCAAGGTGTCATTCCTTGCGCGAGTTGGCAACCAAGGTGTCATCCTGGAGGCATGAACGACCCCCGCACCGCTCCCGCCCGGCCCTCCCAGGACGCCCTGGCCGAACGCCTCACCGAGGTCTTCGACCTGGTCGGCCCGCTCTACCGGCGGGTGCACCGCAAGGTGGAGCAGGCGGCACCGGTCGAGGGCCTCTCGGTCGGTGTGCGCGCCGTGCTCGATCTGCTGCGCGCCCGGGGCCCGATGACGGTGCCGCAGATGGGCCGGGCCCAGGCGCTCAGCCGGCAGTTCGTGCAGCGCATGGTGAACGACGCGGCCCGGCAGGGCCTGGTGGAGAGCGTGCCCAACCCCGCGCACCGCCGGTCGTCGCTGATCCGGCTCACCGGGCCGGGCCGGGACGCGATCGGCGCGGTACGGGCCCGCGAGCACGAGTTGCTGCGCCGCGTCGACGCCGACCTGACCATGGCCGACGTCGACGCCTGTCTGCGGGTGCTCGGCGCGATGCACGCCTTGTTCGACGACGTGGAGGTGGACTGAACCCGGCCCGGACGCTCAGCCGGTGGCGAACTCGCGCAGCTTGTCCTGGGAGCCGTTGAAGCGGTCGTGGTCGCCGACCGCCGGGCCCGAGGAGGTGTACTGCCACATGGTGTACGACGACCAGCCGGCCGGCAGCGTGCCCACCGTCGCGGCGTAGCGCGCGATCCACAGCGGGTTGACCGATCCGAAGCCGGCGTAGTTCCCGGTGCACTCCGACCACCAGCTGGTGGCGGTGTAGACGACCGCCGCCCGGCCGGTGCGGGACTTGTAGCGGTTCAGGAAGTCGCGGATCCAGGTGACCATGCCGCTCGCCGACTTGCCGTAGCAGGCGTCGCCGTACGGGTTCCACTCGATGTCCAGGACGCCCGGGAGGGTCTTGCCGTCGGCCGACCAGCCGCCTCCGTGCGCCAGGAAGTAGTCGGCCTGGGCGGCGCCGCCGGCCGTGTCCGGGGTCGCGAAGTGGTAGGCGCCGCGGACCATGCCGACGTCGAAGGAGCCGTCGTACTGCTGGGTGAAGTAGGGGTTGGTGTAGTACGTCCCCTCGGTGGCCTTGGTGTACGCCCAGCGGACGCCGCTGTTCCACAGCGACCGCCAGTCGACGTCGCCCTGGTGGCTGGAGACGTCCACGCCCTCGGTCTGGGTGGCGCGGGAGTCCGGGGGCGGGGTGCCGGAGGCGCCGTCGTGGGCGAGGACGCCGATGCCCATGTAGGCGCTGCCGCGGGCGAGCGGGTTCGCGGTCGGGTCGGGCTCCGCCGACGCGGCCGGAGGGCCGGAGAGGAACAGGACGAGGACGGTCAGGGCGCCGGTGAGGCACCGGCGGGACCATCCGCAAGGACGGAATATGGGGCTTCGCACGAGTCCATCTGAACCGGCGCCGGCGCGCACCGCACCCCGGACTGCGCCCAACGACGCCGTCCGCGGCCGGTCTGTAGCCCATGCGGGTGGCCGTCGTCCTCCGATGCGGTGACGGGCCGGCAGGAAGCGGGGGTCAGGCCGGACGGAGCGTCATGAACACGGCCCGCAGCCGGCTGTCGTCCGGGCCCGGCCAGCCGCTCGCGACGTGACCGAGGGCGTCCGGCTGCGGCAGCGGCTGCTCGCCGGCGACGGGCTCGGGGACGCGGTGGACGTGGAGGACCGTGCCGCCCGGCAGGGGCAGGTGCGTGCCGTCGGCGTCGTCGGCCGGCTCGGGCATGCGGCCGTCCAGGCTCGGCGGGGCGACGGCGCAGGAGCGGCCGACCTCGTGGTCGGGGGTGTCGGTGACGCTCTGGGACATCGCCTGGGCCCGGCCCCCGATCAGCGCCAGCAGCTCGGTGACCAGCACCGGGTCGTGGCAGCCGTCGTAGACCCAGCGCGTGCCCAGCACCCCGTGCTCCAAGGTGCCGACGAGGCCGTGCTCCGCGCCCTCCAGCGGCGCCCCCCGGTACGTGAGCGGCACCAGGTATGCCGTCCGCTCCGGGCCCGCGCTGTCGGTGACCACGACGAACTCGATGCCGACCTCGCCCTCGGGGTCGTCCAGCCGGAAACCGCCGGACCTCTCCAGGACCGGGACGGGGCCGCCGCGGTACCACGGGCGGCCGGGCAGCCAGCCGGCGATCAGTTCGGTCTTGGTCGGCTTGAGGGTGGTGTGATGGATGACGGCCATGCCGGTCGCTGCCTCCCGTGCGCGGATGCTGGTCCTCTCAGCCTTGCACACCGTTTCCGCCGGTCAGCGCCGGGGTCAACGCGGCCCAGGGATTGGGGGGTTCGCCGGTCACCGGGCCGCACACCGCCGCGCCCCGCTCGTGCGCGGTGCGCACCGCGAGCGGGACGAGAACCTCGGGAACGCCGTAGACCAGATGGCACAGCCGCTCGGGCGGGTGCCGGGCGGTCCGGGCCGGCCGGGTGAACGACGACACGTACGTGCTCCAGTGCCCCTCGAAGGTGACGGTGAGGTCGGCGAGGCGGACATAGCCGGGGGCCGGGTGCACGCCGGGGTTGAGCACGACGGTCCCGGTGCCCGACCGCCGCAGGTCCCGCACCAGCCGGCGGCAGGCGGGCACGCCGTCCGGGCCGGCGGTCACCCGGTCCAGGAAGCAGCCGTCGGTCGCGTACCACTCCCGGTGCCGGCGCGCCTCGTCGGCGAGGTCGGCCCGGTCCCGGACGCCGTAGTCGGTGTCGACGTAGCCGAGCAGGCGGGCCCCGGCCGCGCGCAGCGCCCGGGCGACCGCCGTGAACGCGGGGTCGGGGGCGGTGCCGGGGCCGCTCGCCGGGTTGAGGACGACCGCGTAGGTGCGGTCCGCCGCCGCGATCAGCCGGTGCCAGGCGCCGGGGTCGTCGGCCGGATGCACGTACAGCGGCACCAGCAGGCTCACGGCACCCGCTCCAGGGTGGCCGCCCACAGCGCGGCGAGGGCGTCGTCCAGGCTGTGCGCCGGCCGCCAGTCGAGGGCCCGGGCGGCGGCGGAGATGTCCGAGCACTGCCAGGACACCCGCGCCGAGCGCGCCGAGCCGTCCGCGCCCTCCTCCAGCCGGCCCCGGAACCCCGCGTGCCGGGCCAGGCCGTGCGCCAGTTCCCGCACCGGTACGGCCCTGCCGCCGCCGATGTTGAGCACCCGGGGCGGCGCGGCGGGGGCCGTGACGGCGCGCTCGACCGCGCGGGCCACGTCGCGTACGTCGACGAAGTCGCGGTGGGCGGAGAGGTCCCCGAGGCGCAGTACGGCCTGCGGGTCCCGGCCGGCCGGGCGGAGCAGGGCGGCCAGCCGGCCGGGCAGGCTCGCCGCGGGCGCTCCCGGGCCGACCGGGTTGCCGATCCGCAGCACCACCGCGTCCAGGGCGGCCGAGGCCACCGCGACGGTGCCCGCCAGCTTGGTCGCGCCGTACGGGGTGACCGGGCAGGCGGGGGACGCCTCGGTGACCCGCACGCCCGGGGTGCCCGGCCCGTACTCGGCGGCCGACCCGAGGTGCACCAGGCGGGCCGCGGGGGCCGCGGCGCACAGGGCCGCGCAGAGTGCGGCGGGGCCGCGGGCGTTGACCTCGGCCAGGGTGACGGGGTCGCCGCCGGTGGCGCCCGCGCAGTTGACCACGGCGTCGGGGGCCGCGGCCGCCAGGGTCTCGGCGAGCCGTTCCGGCCGGTCACGGGCGAGGTCGGCGGCGAAAGCGGCGCCGGCCGAGCGGCCGGCGGCGAGGACCTGCGCGCCCGGCAGGGCGCGCAGTCGCTCCGCCACATGGCGGCCCAGGTATCCGGTGCCGCCGAGGACGAGAATGCGCATGCGGTACTCAGGCTCCCTTGAGCAGCAGGGACTTGCGGCTGGTGAACTCGGCGTTGGCCCGGTCGTAGTCGTCGGGGCGGCCGATGTCCAGCCAGTACCCGTCGAAATCGTAGGCGTACGGCGGGTTCTGGGCGCGCAGCAGGTCCAGGACGAGTTCGTCGAAGCCGAGCGGCAGACCGGGCGTGTAGCCGTCCAGGGTGGCGCGGCTGAGGCCGTAGACGCCCATGGAGACCCGGTAGTCCATGCTCGGTTTCTCGGTGAACGCGACGACCCGGCTGGCGTCCGTGGTGAGCACACCGAAGTCGATGTGCACCTTGCGGGCGTAGGTGGCGATGGTGAGCGGCGCGCCGGAGTCCCGGTGGCGGCGCAGTACGTCGGAGTAGTCGAGGTCGGTGAGGATGTCGCCGTTCATCACCAGGAAGTCCTCGGGCAGCCGGTCTCTGAGGCCCAGCAGCGGGCCCATGGTGCCGAGCGGGCTCTCCTCGGTGGCGTAGTCGACGGTCATGCCCCACTGGGAGCCGTCGCCGACGTAGGCGCGGATGATCTCGCCGAGGTGGCCGATCGCGAGGGTGCAGCGGGTGAACCCCGCGGCCGACAGCTGGCGCAGCACGATCTCCAGGATGGCGTGCTGGTCGCCGATCGGGACGAGCGGCTTGGGCAGCGCGGTGGTGTAGGGCCGCAGCCGGACGCCCTTGCCTCCGGCCAGGATCACTGCGTGCATGGGGCTCCTCCTTCGTGGGGCGATGCCGTGCGGACGGGGTCAGATGTTGTAGATGCCGGTCTTGTAGCGGGCCAGGTTGGCCGGGTCGCGGAAGAACTCCACGGTGTGGGCGAGGCCCTGCTCCAGGGTGTGGGCGGGCTGCCAGCCGGTGGCCCGGGTGAGCCGGGTGGCGTCGCAGACCAGCCGCATCACCTCGGAGTTCGCGGGCCGGACGCGGGCGGGGTCCGCGCGGACGTCGAGGTCGGTGTCCATCACCTTGCCGATCAGCGCGACCAGGTCGCCGACGGAGATCTCGCCGCCGGTGCCGGCGTTGAAGGTGCGGCCGACGACCTGTCCGGCGGGGGCGGTGCCGACGGCGAGGAAGGCCCGCGCGGTGTCCTTGACGAAGGTGAAGTCCCGGGTGGGCCGCAGATCGCCGAGGGTGAGGGTGCGCTCCCCTGCCGCGACCTGGCCGATGACGGTGGGGATGACGGCGCGCATGGACTGCCGGGGCCCGAAGGTGTTGAACGGCCGCAGGGTGACGACGGGGGTGCCGAAGCTGGCGTGGTAGCTGTCGGCGAGCCGGTCCCCGCCGGCCTTCGAAGCGGCGTACGGGGACTGCGTGTTGATGGGGTGGTCCTCGGTGATCGGCACGGTCCGCGCGGTGCCGTAGGTCTCGCTGGTGGAGGTGTGCACCAGCCGGGGCGTGCCGAGGGCGCGCACCGCCTCCAGCACGTTGAGGGTGCCGGTGACGTTGGTCTCCACGTAACTGTGCGGCGCCTGGTAGGAGTACGGGATCGCGATGAGGGCGGCCAGGTGGTAGGCGACGTCGGCGCCGTCGAGCAGGGCGCGGACCGAGCCGGGGTCGCGGACGTCGCCGAGGACGATCTCCACCTGGTCCAGCACGTCGGGCGCGAGGGTCTCCAGCCAGCCGTAGGAGGAGAAGGAGTTGTACTGGGCCATGGCTCTGACCCGGTGTCCGGAGGCGACCAGGGCCTCGGTGAGGTGGGAGCCGATGAAGCCCTCGGCTCCGGTGACGGCGGCGAGCGGTAGGGAGGTCAACTGCGGTGTCCTTCCGGTGGGTCGGTGCGGGCGGGGACGGTGTCAGACGTGCCGGGCGGGGCGGCCGAGCAGCAGCAGCGCGTACGTCACCAGACCGAGGACGGCGGCGGCGCAGCACAGCGGCAGGAGAGCGGGGACGGCCGGCGGCCGGAGCCGTGGGACCAGGCCGGCCACCGCGGCGGCGGCCAGGCAGATCACGGCCGGCGGCCAGGCGGTCCCGAACGCCTGGAGGAGCAGCGCGGTCCACAGGGTGGCCGCGAGGAGCAGCAGGGTGACCGGGGCGGCGCCGGTCAGCCGGGCGGCGGGCAGCAGCGGCAGCAGATAGGCGCCCAGGCAGCCGGCGAGGACGGCGGCGGAGCGCAGCAGGAAGCCGGCCGGGGTGGCGGTGGCGCGCAGCGCGGCCACGGACAGGCCCCGGTAGCGGTACAGCAGCCATTCGGCGGGGCCCATGCTGACCGTCAGCACGATCACCGCGTACGGCTCGTGCCGCCCTTCCAGCAGCACCAGCACCCCGGCGGCCAGCCCGAACAGTCCGTACGGCAGGGACCAGCGCAGCCGGGGCCGGGCGCCGGCGGCGGCGGCCGGGACGGCGAGGGCCCCGCGCAGGACGTGGCCGGTGACGGCGAGGGTGGCCAGCAGGGCCAGCAGCGGCAGCCCGGCGCGCACCGCCGGGCCGGGCTCCCACCAGGGCAGGACGGCGGTGCCCGCGATCAGCGGGGTCAGCGCGGCGAGCAGCAGCCGCTCGCGGGCCAGGGCGCGCAGCACGCCGGCCGCCGCGAGATACAGCGACTGGGCCGCCGCCGCGAGCAGGACGGGGCCGTGGCCGGCGAGCGGGGCCGCGGCGGCGGTGGCGAGGGCGGCGCCGAGCGGGGCGCCGGCCAGCAGGGTGCGGGCGGCCTCCCGGCGGCCGGTGGCCAGCCGCAGGTGGGTGCGGTGGCCGAGGGCCTGGCCCCAGGCCCAGGAGACCAGGCCGGCGAGGACGGGCGCGGCGGTGTGCCGGCCGGGGTGCCACAGCGGCGCGGTGAGCAGGTAGGCGAGGCCCGGCAGGGCGAACAGCACCCCGCGCAGCAGGCAGCGGAGGGTGTCCGGGCGCCAGGGGTCGGCGGCGGGCGCGGGTTCGGGGTAGGTGCGCGGCACCTGTTCGTAGAGGGCGGTGGCGAGGGAGAAGAGGTTCGGATGGCCGTAGCGCTGTCTGATCTGTTCGGCGGTCAGGCCCTCGGCCTCCAGCAGGGCGGCGACCTCGTAGGGGTGGACGGCGGGGCCGATGCGGTCGGCGAGGTCGGCGGCCAGCCGGCTCACCGCCTCCGGGTCGCTCGCGTGGCCGGGCAGCCGCAGGGCCAGGGTGTGGTCGTCGCCGCGGAGGGGCGGGCGGGCGAGCCGCAGGGCGAGGGTGTCTTGTTCGGCGCCGCCCGGTTCGAGCGCCATGGGCCCGCTCATCCGGCCAGGCTCCCCGCGGCGGCCCCGAGGTGCTGCCCGCGCGCGGCCGGTTCGGTGAACGGCCGGGCATGGTGCGGTAGTTCGAGGTAGATGGAGCGGAAGGTGTCGATGGTCTGGCGCAGCGTGAACTGTTCGATCACCCTCAGCCGGGCCGCCTCGCCCATCGCGCGGCGGCGCCCGGCGTCGCCGAGCAGCTCGAGGGCCGCCGCCGCCATACGGTCGGGGTCGCGCGGCGGGACGACGAGGCCGGTGTCGCCGACGGCCTCGCGGACGCCGCCGACGTCGGTGGAGACGGTGGCCCGGCCGCAGGACATGGCCTCGATGAGGGTGAACGGGAAGCCCTCGCTGATGCTGGAGAGCATCACCACGTTCCCGGCCGCGTAGGCGTCCTTGATGTCGTCGACCCGGCCCTCGAAGGTGACGGCGTCGGCGTGGCCCAGGTCGGCGGCGAGTGCCTCGCAGCGTTCCCGGTACGCCTCCCCGCCGCGGGGGGTGCCGCCGAAGAGGCGCAGGCGCGCCTCGGGTATCTCCTTGCGGACCAGGGCGAAGGCGCGGATGAGGGTCTCCAGGTCCTTGATGGGGTCGACCCGGCCGGCCCAGCTGAGGGTGGGCGTCCGCGGTTCCGGGCCGGCGGGCGGGAAGGCGGCCGGGTCCACGCCGTTGTAGACGGTGCGGATGGACCGGGGGTCGGCGCCGCCCTGTTCCTCCCACAGCCGGTTGTAGCGGTTGCCGGGGGTGATCAGGGCGGCCCGCCGGTAGCTCTCCTCGGCCAGCAGCCGGAAGAAGCCGAGGACGACGGCCTTCACCGGCCAGCGGTAAGGGGCGGTGCGATAGCCGAGGTAACGTTCCCGCAGGTAGACGCCGTGCTCGGTGAGCAGCAAGGGCACCTGGTAACGCTCCAGGCCGGCGAGGCCGGGCAGGACGGCCACCCCGCCGCTGACCGCGTGGGCCACACCGTGCCGGGGCGGCGGCGCGGCGAGCGGACGCAGGGCGTGTTCCAGCAGGGTGGTGGCGGTGAGCGCGTCGTGCAGGGTGGGCCGGGCCTCCCGGACGGGGAGTCCGGGGCGGTTCCACACCCCGGCGAGCAGGGAGACGGCCCGGTCGCCGCGCAGGAACGGGCTGAGCGCGCCCTCGGCGGCGGCCCGGGCGAGGCTGTACAGCGCGGCCGGGAACCGCTCCTCGGCCCGCGGGTCGAGCAGCGCGGTCAGGAAGTGTTCGTAGGCGTCGGCGAGCCGGGCGAGGGCCCGGCCCCGGGGCGGGCGGCCCTCGGGCGGGGCGCCCCACATGGGCACGGACAGCACGCTGTGGACGTGGCCGGGCAGTTCCCATACGACGGGTTCGCGTCCGGTGCCGGTGACGGCGATGACGTCGAAGTCGAGGTCGGGCATGCCCTGGACGAGCTGGTCGCACCAGACGCTGACGCCGCCGTGGCTGTGCGGGTAGGTGCCTTCGGTGAGGAGGGTGACGTGCGCGGCGCCGGTGCGGCGCGCGCCGTGCTGAACGTGCATCGATGGGACTCCACGGCCGAGGTGTGGGGTGGTCGTGCGGTCCCGTCCCGCCGGTGGGCGGGCGGGACCGGGGCCCGTCCGCCCCTCGCGGGGAACGATCGGACGGGCCCTGGGATCGGTGCGCGGTTCAGCTGTCCGGGGTGTGCGCGGCCCGCTCGGTGACGCCCGCCGGGACCTTGGTGCGCGGGGCCGGGGCGGTGGCGGCGAGAGTGGCGGCCGGGTGTGCGGAGGGCGCGGCGGCGGCGGCCGGCAGGGTGAAGGTGAGCGGGGTGCCCGGGGAGGCGGTCCAGCCGGAGACCGCGCCCGCGTACGCGGTGCCGTAGGCGGTGCCGGCGAGGGTGGTTCCGGTGGGCAGGGTGGCGGGGACGGCGGTGCCGTTCGGGCCCTGCACGGTGACGGTGGTGCCGACGCGGTAGGCGGTGACCCGGCCGGCCTGTACGGCGCTCTTCCAGGCGGCGCGGCGCTGGAGTTCGGCGCCGATGGCCTTCATCCGCAGGTTGACCACCGGGGTGTTGTCGGCGAACAGGGCGTCGTAGGTGTCGAGTACGCCGTTGAGGACCGGGTAGGCGATGCGGTCCTCGGCGAGGTTGGACTGGTGGATGAAGTGCGGCTTGGGGTCGTTGGACAGCACGTGGCCGAGGGCGATCCGGGTCTCCAGCGGCACGATGTGGCCGGTGTAGCCGGTGGCGGTGTCCAGCGGGGCCGGCAGGCAGGTGGTGGTGGCCGGGTTGTCCTCGCAGATGCCGCTGCCGCCCTGGGCGCGGCTGGTGTAGAGCCAGTTGTACTCGTCGACCTGCTCGGCCGCGCGGCCGGCGTTGTAGAAGACGTTCATCGGATAGCGGGAGACGGTGGTGGCGGGGCCGACCCGGCGCTGCTCGGGGTCGCGGGAGTTGTCGGAGGCGATCCACTTGACGCCTTCGACGGTGAGCGGGAGCGCCAGGTTGGGGTTGTCCTGCGGCTGCTGCGGCAGCAGCTTCAGCCCGGAGTGCTCGCCGGTGACCAGTTCGTCGTTCTCCAGCGGGAGTCCGGCGCTCTGGCCCCAGACGCGGTTGGTGGCGATCTCGTAGTCGATCGTGGCGAGGCCGACCCACTTGGTGCTGCCGTCGAAGTTGGTGGCGCAGGTCCACGGCACGACGGTGACGTTCTGCTCGCAGCCGAGGAAGGCGTGCGTGTAGGTGTGGTTGACCCAGCGGAACTGGTTCCGGTCGGCGATCAGCTTGTCGGCGAGCTGGTCGACGCCGTCGTTGTCCTCGCGCTGGTCGACGCTGCCGGCGCCGTTGTAGACCAGGTCGAGGGTGAAGCGGTGGCTGTTCTGCCAGGTGGTGGCGTAGTCGACGTCCGCCGGGGTCATCCGGATCGGGTTCGGGGTGCCCGCGCCGTTCGCGCAGTCGACATCGCCGGGCGTGCAGTTCAGCTCGGTGTCCCAGCGGTCGTCGGCGGCGAACACGTCGTCCACGTGGACGGCGAAGTAGTTGCGGGCGGCGCCGAGGTGCACCCCGCCCGTCATCCACTCCACGATGCCCCGGGCCAGCAGCCGGAACTGCTGCTGGTACTGGTTGTAGACGAAGGTGACGACCAGTTCGCGCCGGCCGTCGTGCCGGTACTCCCCGACCAGGGAGCCCTGTCTGGAGGTGCCGGGGACGGGCGCCTGCACGTACGGCGTGAAGTCGGCGCCGGCGGCCGGCGTCGACAGGTAGGCGTAACTCTCGCCCACGGTCGGCGAGTTGTCCTCGAACGGGACCGCGCCGTCGAGGTAGCCGAAGGGGCCCGCCTGCCCGGCGGCGGTGACCTGGGCGCGGATGCCGTCGACACTGCCGGAGTAGCCGCCGAGGGTGGGGACCTGGAGGCCGACCTGGGGCCGGGCGTAGGTGTAGGCGTCGACCTGCGGGATGGCGTACGTCTGTTCGTAGGCGGCGAGCGCGCTCATCTCGGCGCTGCCGGCCGCGAACGGGTTGTCGTTGGGCAGGACGACGGCCTGGTACTTGGCGCGCGGGCGGCCGTCGACGGTGTCGGCGAGGAAGGCCGCGTCGATGGTGGGCCGGTCGGCGCGGCCGAGGTCGACTTTCGTGTACGGCGTTCCGGCGGCGTCGAGTTCGGCGGCGATGGCGTCGGTGGCCGGGCCGCCGTCGCTCACCACCAGGACTCTGAGGTCGATGCGTGGTGCGGTGGTGTCGGCCTGGGCCGGGCCGGCCGGCAGGCCGAGCGCGGCGATGAGCGCGCCCACCGTCAGGGCGGTGGTGCGTATGGTCCGCTTCATTGCGGTGAAGTCCCCTCCCCGGACAGGGGTGAGCACGGCTCCCATGGAGCGGACGCACCCCCTCGCGCGACGCCGGCGTCCCCCTCAGAAGCCGGTCGTCGGCGCATCCGTCGCGTCACATGGTGATGGCTCTGTGGAGCTTTTGTGCTCGAGATACGAAACATGACGGAAATTGGCGCGCGCCGGTCGCCCGACGAGGCAACCCGGCGGGCCGTTTTCCCGTCGCCGCCGCGCGAGTGGTACAGGACGCGGGGCGGGTCCGGCGGGCTGGTCCGGCCGTCGTACGGCGTACCGGCGGACCATGCGGTCCGCCGGGCGATGGGCCGTGGCGCGCCTCGCGACCGGCCCGCGGCCGTAGCCGTTTCAAGTCACCGGGCCACGGCCGCCGTCGCGTCCGTCAGGCGCAGAGCACCCGGGTCTCGGGGGTGTAGACGGGACCGCCGTTGGTGTTGCTGGTGTCGCTGAACTCGGCGTAGTAGTACGAGTAGAAGCCGATGTTGCCGTTGCAGCCGGAGTCGGCGGCGACCTGGAGCGTCAGCGTGACGGTCCGGCTCTGGCCGGGCGGGATGGTGGCGCCGTAGTTGCCGCCGAGGTTGCTCGGGCCGGTACCGGAGCAGGGGGTGCTGCCGGCCGCGGTGGCGAGGCTGCATCCGGTGAAGCTGTACTTCAGGTCCGGGCGCTGGGTGGTCAGCCAGGTCGGGTCGATGGTCTGGTACACGAACCAGACGTCGTAGGTCTTGTTGTTGGTGAGCGTCATCGACAGCTTCACCGTGCCGCCGGGGGTGGTGGTGGCGGTGTCCGTGGCGAAGGCCAGGGTGGTCGGCGCGGGGTCGGCGCTCGCGCTCGGGACGAGACCGAAGACGGCGAGGAGGAAGGCGAGGACGGCGGTGAGACCGAGGCGTCTCGGCAGAGGTGATCGCATGGCCCGGGAGGCTAGGCACGGGCCGTGTGCGGCGTCTGCACCCGTGCACGGAGCCGGAGCCGGTTCGGCCGAAAGTGATTGCCCTGTGAAGAAGTCGCGATGACGATGTGTTGACACACCGCTTCTCGTATCACCGCACTCCGGGCGTGGTGGACGGGAGGGAGCGGCGGGGCGTTCCGGTGCGGTGACGCGCGGGACACCGTTGGCGTGGACGCGCCGTTGCGCCGGCCACGGAACGGGGGCCGCCGCTTGTGAGGGGGCTCATTCCCGGCCACACGGCGGTTTCCGGCCCCGGCACGCCGGACCGGGCGGGGCATGTACGCGCGCCGCGGGGGTATCAGGGCTGCGAATTCGTTAGTCCGGCGGACCATCAGGAGGCAAAGCGCATGCTCATGGCACACCCCGCGGTACTGAAGGACCTCATCGCCCAGTACGAGACCCTGTCCCTGCTCGGTGCCGAGGAGAGCACCCCCGAGGCCCGGCAGCGGCTCGCCGACATCTCGTACACGCTGTGCGTGGCCACCGGCACCCGGGATGTCGACATGGCCCTGATCGCGGCCCGTCACCGCCTCTCCGGTGCCCGCCCGGAGGACGACTCCCTCCTCCAGACGGCCGGGGCCTGACCGCCCCTCCCCCGAACTCGTCGCCTCCCGCTTCTGGTCGCCGCGAGGCACCGGGCGGTATACAGACCCAGTCGAACGGGCGAGGACGAGCACAGGGGGAGGGCGCATGGCGCGCGAGAGGCGTCCGGCGAGACGGCTGCGGGCCGCCGCACTGGCGGCGGTGCTGGGCGGATGCGTCCTGGCCGGGGCCGCCACGGCACCACCGGCCGCCGCGCACCCCGGCGGACACGGCCGCCCCCCGGTCGCCTACGCGGCGCTCGGCGACTCCTACACCTCCGGCCCCGGCATCCCGGCGCAGGTGGACGCCGGCTGCGCCCGCTCGGACCACAACTATCCCTCCCTCGTGGCCGCCGAGCGGCACCCGAGGACGTTCACGGACGTCAGCTGCGGCGGGGCCACGACCGCCGAGATGTGGCGGGCGCAGGGCGGCAACCCGCCCCAGCTCGACGCGCTGGACCGGCACACCGGCCTGGTGACCGTGCAGATCGGCGGCAACGACGTCGGCTTCGGGCCGATCATCGAAACCTGCGCCCGCCTCGCCGCCCAGGACCTGGCGGGCAACCCCTGCGAGCGCGCGTACCGGGCCTCGGGCCGCGACGAACTCGCGCTCGCCGTGCTGCGTACCGCCCCGAAGGTCGACCGGGTGCTGCGTGCGGTGCACGCCCGCGCCCCGCACGCCCGGGTGCTCGTCGTCGGCTATCCCGCCCTGCTGCCCGACGACGGCAGCGGCTGCTTCCCCCAGGTCCCGTTCGCCCGGGGCGACTTCCCCTATCTGCGGGACACCGAGAAGCGGCTGAACCGGATGCTGCGGCTGGTCGCCGGGGCGAACCGGGCCGAGTTCGTGGACACCTACGGTCCCACGGCCGGCCACGACATGTGCCAGGCACCCGCGGACCGCTGGATCGAGCCGCTCCGGCCGGCCGCGCCCGCCGCCCCCGCACACCCCAACGCCCGGGGCGAGGCGGCCATGGCACGGGCCGTGCTGGACCGGCTGGAGCGGGGCCGCGGCTGAACCGGGGCGGCCCCGCCGGGAGCCGCCCCGTGCGCCGCGTCAGCCGCCGAGCGCGCTCAGCACCACGGCCTGGGCCTCCTCCTGCACCCGGGCGAGGTGGTCCTGGCCGAGGAAGGACTCGGCGTACACCTTGTAGACGTCCTCGGTGCCCGAGGGCCGCGCGGCGAACCAGGCGTTGTCGGTGGTGACCTTGATACCGCCGATCGCGGCGCCGTTGCCGGGCGCCTCGGTGAGCACGGCCGTGACCGGCTCCCCGGCCAGCGTGTCCGCGGTGACCTGGGCCGGCGACAGCTTGGCGAGCAGCGCCTTCTGTTCGCGGGTGGCGGGCGCGTCGATGCGGGCGTAGGCGGGGGCACCGAAGCGGCCGGTCAGATCGGCGTAGTGCTCCGAGGGCGTCTTGTCGGTGACGGCCGTGATCTCGGCGGCGAGCAGCGCGAGGATGATGCCGTCCTTGTCGGTGGTCCACACCGAGCCGTCGCGGCGCAGGAAGGAGGCGCCGGCCGACTCCTCGCCGCCGAACCCGAGGTCGCCGCCGACGAGTCCGTCCACGAACCACTTGAAGCCGACCGGCACCTCGACCAGCCGCCGGCCGAGGTCGGCGGCGACCCGGTCGATCATGCCGGAGGAGACCAGGGTCTTGCCGATGCCCGCGGCGTCCGGCCACTGCTCGCGGTGCCGGAAGAGGTAGGAGATGGCGACCGCGAGGTAGTGGTTGGGGTTCATCAGGCCCGCGTCCGGGGTGACGATGCCGTGCCGGTCGGCGTCGGCGTCGTTGCCGGTGGCGATGCGGAAGCGGTCGCGCTGCTCGATGAGGGAGGCCATCGCGTACGGCGAGGAGCAGTCCATGCGGATCTGGCCGTCCCAGTCCAGGGTCATGAACCGCCAGGTGGGGTCGGTGTGCGGGTTGACCACCGTCAGGTCGATGCCGTGCTGTTCGGCGATCCGGCCCCAGTAGGCGACGGAGGCGCCGCCGAGCGGGTCGGCGCCGATGCGCACCCCGGCCGCGCGGACGGCGTCCAGGTCCAGCACGCCGGGCAGATCGGCGACGTAGGTGCCGAGGAAGTCGTAGCGCCCGGTGGTGTCCGCGGCGAGCGCGCGGGCGTACGGCAGCCGGCGTACGTCCTTCAGGCCGCCCGCGATGATCTGGTTGGCGCGGTCCTGGATCCAGGAGGTGGCGTCGGAGGCGGCCGGGCCGCCGCTCGGCGGGTTGTACTTGAAGCCGCCGTCGGCGGGCGGGTTGTGCGACGGGGTGACCACCACGCCGTCGGCGAGGCCCGAGGTGCGGCCCCGGTTGTGGGTCAGGATCGCGTGCGAGACGGCGGGGGTGGGCGTGTAGCCGTCCGCGCCGTCGATGAGCACGCTCACCTCGTTGGCGGCGAAGACCTCCAGCGCGGTGGCCCGCGCCGGCTCGGACAGGGCATGGGTGTCGGCGCCCAGGAACAGCGGGCCGTCCGTGCCCTGGGCGGCGCGGTACTCGCAGATGGCCTGGCTGGTGGCGGCGATGTGGTCCTCGTTGAAGGCGCTCGCCAGGGACGAGCCCCGGTGCCCCGAGGTGCCGAACGCCACCCGCTGTGCCGGGTCGGCGGGATCGGGGTGCAGCGTGTAGTACGACGTGACCAGCCGGGCCACGTCGACGAGGTCCTCGGGACGGGCCGGCCGGCCGGCTCGTTCATGCGGCATGAGTAGCATTCCTCCACGTCGGTGGGATCGTTCGCTCACCGCACATCTTTCCCCGTGGGGGGCGCGCGGTGCGAGTGCGCCCCACCGGCGGGGGCGCATCGCCGGGGGACGGCTCAGCCGATGTGGTAGCTGTCGCCGTACACCTTCCAGTCGAGCGGGGTGTTCAGGTCGAGGTTGCCCTGGCGCAGGAAGACCCGCTGCGCGGTGTCGACCCTGCTGGTGTCGCTGTGCGCCTCCTCCTGCCGCATGGCCCAGACCCGGGCGTCCAGGAAGGCGTCGAGGTAGGCCCGCTCGTCGCCGCCCCGGGCCGGCGGCTCGGCGCCGCGCAGGGCGCGCTCGCGGATGGCGCGGAAGCCGGTCGGGTCGTCTCCGTCGCCGTGCATGACGAGGGCGTCGTAGTAGATGAACTGGCCGAGGGCGCGCAGCCCGTCCGCTCTGCCCCGGGCGACGGCGGGGTCGAAGTAGACGCGGTCGCGTTCGTCGTTCTGGGCCTGCTGGAACGCGGTGTCCCGGGCGGCCCTGCGCCAGTCCGCCGGGTAGTCGGGGTCGAGACCCGCGTGCGAGTCGGTGCCGTCGACCCTGCGCAGGGCGGGCAGGTACGCGGCGAGGACGTTGCCGGGCCGGCGGCGGGTGTACAGCTCGACGAGGTCGAGCATGTCGCCGGTGCCGGAGCAGAAGCCGATGATGCCGGCGGTGTAGCCGCGGCCGTCCCCGATGTCCTCGATGTACCGGTACTGCGCCTTCCAGTCGAGCGAGGAGTTCTCCGCGCTCGACACCAGTTTCATGGCGATCTCCTTCTTCGCGGGGTCGTCCAGGCCGGGCGTGGCGGCCGTGGCGGTGCCGCCGCGGCCGACGGCGGCCACGGCGCCGGAGGCGACGGCGCCCAGCGCGACCACGACGGCCCGGCGGGACAGGCGGTGTTGACGGACCACAGGGGCTCCAAGCGGGAGTGGGGGGCGGAGGAACGCTGATAGGAAAGTTTCCTATCAAATGGAGGGTGAGCCGGTAACCGGCCCCGCGGGAAGTTCGTAGGATCGAACAGCCCGCGGGCGCGGCTCAGCTCCGCCGTGCCCGCTCCTGCTCCCGCGCGAAGGCGTACAGCTCCTTGGAGGTGGCGATGAGTTCGCGCCGCTCCTCGCGCGAACCGACCATCGGCTGCGAGCCCTTGAGCGGCACCTGGGCACTCTCCGGCAGGAACCGGACGGTGACCAGGCCGATGACGCCGGCCAGCATCAGATAGTAGGCGGGCATCAGGTCGTCGCCGGTCAGCTCGACCAGCGCGGCGGTGACCAGCGGCGTGGTGCCGCCGAACGCGGCGACCGCGAAGTTGAAGCCGATACCCATGGCCGCGTACCGCACGGCGGTCGGGAACAGCGCCGGCAGGGTGGCCGCGCTCGGCGCGGCGAAGCAGGCCAGCAGCGTGGACAGGAGCAGCACCCCGGCGATCGGCGGCCAGGTGCCGCCCGCCTTGATCAGCAGGAAGGCCGGCACGGCGAGCACGATCAGCGCGGCGGCGCCGACGGCGTAGAGCGGCCGCCGGCCCACCCGGTCGCTGAGCCGGCCGAGGAAGGTGATCAGGATGACGATCCACACCATGCCGACGAGCACCAGCAGGTCGGCGGAGCCGCCGGCGCGGTGCAGGGTCTCGGTCTGGTAGGTCGGCAGATAGCCGGTGACCATGTAGTTGGTGACGTTGTAGAGCAGCACCAGGCCCACGCAGACGAGCAGCGCACGCCAGTGGTTGCGCACGATGTCCTTGAACTCGCTGCCCGCCGACTCCTGCGCCAGAGCCTTCTCGTGGTCGTCCAGCTGCTGCTGGAAGGCCGGGGACTCCTCCAGCTTCATCCGCATGTAGAGGCCGATGACACCGAGCGGCCCGGCGATCAGGAACGGCACGCGCCAGCCCCAGGACAGCATCTGGTCGTCCGTCAGGGCCAGGTTCAGCGCGGTGACCAGCGCCGAACCGAGGGCGTAGCCGGTGAAGGTGCCGAAGTCGAGCCAGCTGGAGAGGAAGCCGCGCCGGCGGTCCGGGGAGTACTCGGCGACGAAGGTGGTGGCCCCGCCGTACTCGCCGCCGGTGGAGAAGCCCTGGAGCATGCGGGCCAGCAGGAGCAGCACCGGCGCGGCGAGGCCGAGGGTGGCGTAGCCGGGGATGACACCGATGACGAAGGTGCCCGCCGCCATCATGATCATGGTGGTGGCGAGCACCTTCTGCCGGCCGATCCGGTCGCCGAGCGGCCCGAAGACCAGTCCGCCGAGGGGCCGTACGACGAAGGCGGCGGCGAAGGTCGCGAACGAGGAGATGACCTGGGCGGCCGGGGAGGCGCCGGGGAAGAAGACCTTGCCGATGGTGGCGGCGAGATAGCTGTAGACGCCGAAGTCGAACCATTCCATGCAGTTGCCGAGCGCGGAGGCGCCGACGGCGCGCCGCAGCAGCGGCGGCTCGACGACCTGGACGTCGTCGGCGCCGAAGGCCCGCCGGTTGCGGTGCAGCCTGCGGCTCAGCTCCTCGCGGACCTGGCGCGGCAGCCGGGCCACGGCCTTCGGGACCCGCGCTCCGCCCGCCATCTCCCGCTCCCTGCCGGACGCGGCCTCCCCGCCGGACCTCTCACCGCTCATCAGCGCTTCCTTCCGCTCGCCGTTTCGATCACCGCCTGCCCTTCCGGCCGGACCGGAAACGGAACAGTCGCGTCCGCCCGGTCGGCGGGAATGTGGCACACATCACAGACGTAAGGAAAAAGTAGGACATAATGGAATCTGTCGGACAGAGTTGCCAACCCGCCTCCCACGCGATTCCCGATCCTCAAGGAGCCGTCCCCCGTATGGCGCACGGAGCCCACCGCAGCCCCCTTCTCCCGCCCCACCCCGACCCGGCCCTCGCCCGCGACTGCGACCAGTGCCTCGGCTGGGGCACCGTCGTCACCCACGACGGGAAACACGAGCTGTGCCACGCCTGCCAGCCGGGCCCCGGCCGGGGAATGGGCGGCGCCGCCCGCTCCTAGCGCCCGCCTCGGCACACCCCTCGATCTCGGCCCTCCGGGACGATCACGTTCCGGATAAGCTTCTGGTAACAGTTTTACCAAGAAACTTTCAAAGCCGAGCAGGGGGGCTGCCATGAGCACCGCACGCACCAGCAGGACACCGTTGCCGGGCATCGGCGTCCGGTACGACCTGACGACCCGCGAACACCGCCACCTGTCGGTGGTCGCCCACCGGGACGGCTCACGCACCGTGAGCGCCTACCGGCACGACGACCCGGACGCCTGCGCGCTGTCGGTCCGGCTCACCGGACAGGAGGCGGAAGCCCTGGTCGACGCCCTGAAGCCGACCCACCACAGCCCCACCCTGCTGTCCACCACCGAGCTGGGTCTGGTGGCCGAACGCATCGAGCTGTCCGGAACCTCCCACTGGAACGGGCGGCTGCTCGGTGACACCCGGATGCGCACGGAGACCGGCGTGTCGATCGTGGCCGTCCTGCGCCGCGCCGAGGCGTTCCCCTCCCCCGGCCCCGGCTTCCGGCTGGCCGGCGGCGACACGCTGATCGTCATCGGCACCCGCGAAGGCGTGGACGGTGCCGCCGCGATACTCGGGCGGGAGTGATCGGGATGCATTCCTCCGCGGTCTTCCTGATCGAGTTCGGCGCGATCATCCTGTGCCTCGGGCTGCTCGGCAGGCTCGCCGCCCGCCTGCGGTTCTCGCCCATCCCGCTGTATCTGCTGGCCGGGCTGGCCTTCGGCGAGGGCGGCCTGCTGCCGCTCGGCACCAGCGAGGAGTTCGTGGCCGTCGGCGCCGAGATCGGTGTCGTCCTGCTGCTGCTGATGCTGGGCCTCGAATACACGGCCGGCGATCTGGTCTCCAACCTGAAGACGCAGTACCCGGCCGGGATCGTCGACGCCACCCTCAACGCCCTGCCCGGCGCCGCCATGGCCCTGCTGCTGGGCTGGGGCCCGATCGCCGCCGTCGCCCTGGCCGGCATCACCTGGATCTCCTCCTCCGGTGTCATCGCCAAGGTCCTCGGCGACCTGGGCCGGATCGGCAACCGGGAGACACCGGTCATCCTCAGCATCCTGGTGCTGGAGGACCTGTCCATGGCGGTCTACCTGCCCGTCGTCACCGCCCTGCTGGCCGGGACCGGCATCGCCGCGGGCAGCGTCACGCTGGCCATCGCGCTCGGCGTGGCGGGCCTGGTGCTGGTGGTGGCGGTGCGCTACGGCCGGCACATCTCGCGCTTCGTCTCCACCGACGACCCGGAGAAGCTGCTGCTGGTGGTGCTCGGCCTGACCCTGGTGGTGGCCGGGATCGCCCAGCAGCTCCAGGTGTCGGCGGCGGTCGGCGCGTTCCTGGTGGGCATCGCCCTGTCCGGAGAGGTCGCCGAGGGCGCGCACAACCTGCTGGCACCGCTGCGGGACCTGTTCGCGGCGGTGTTCTTCGTCTTCTTCGGCCTGCACACCGATCCGGCGAGCATCCCGCCGGTGCTGCTGCCCGCGCTCGCCCTGGCCGCCGTCACCACCGTCACGAAGATCGCCACCGGCTGGTGGGCGGCCCGCCGCGCGGGCATCTCGGGCCGGGGCCGCTGGCGGGCCGGCGGCACCCTGGTGGCCCGCGGCGAGTTCTCCATCGTCATAGCGGGCCTCGCCGTCACCTCCGGCATCGACTCCGACCTCGGCCCGCTGGCCACCGCCTATGTGCTGATCCTCGTCGTGCTCGGCCCGCTCACCGCCCGGTACACCGAGCCGCTCGCCCTCCGGCTGACCGGCCTGCGGGCCCGGCGCGCGGCACCGGACACCGGGGCCGGGACCGGCCCGGACGCCGTCGTCCCCGACCAGGACACCCCGGTCAGCCGCCCCTGATCACCGGCCGGCGGCACCGACGTACGGTGGAGGCATGTCGTCGCCCCTCCCGGGACCGCTGGCCCATCTGGAACCGCTGCTCGGCCACTACGGCTACTGGGCCGTGGGGGCGGTGGTCCTCGTGGAGGACTTCGGGGTGCCCGCGCCCGGCGAGACGATCCTCCTCGCGGCGGGGGTGTACGCGGGCGCGGGGCGGCTGAACGTGGCGGCCGTGGCGCTCATCGCGTTCGCCGCGGCCGTCGCCGGGGACAACCTCGGCTATCTGATCGGCCGGGCCGGCGGACGGGCCTTCGTGCACCGGTGGGGCCGTTACGTCCTGCTGACGCCGGAGCGGTTCGCGACCGCCGAGCGGTTCTTCACCCGGCACGGCGGAGGCATCGTGACCGTGGCCCGGTTCGTGGAGGGCCTGCGCCAGGCCAACGGCATCATCGCGGGCACGACCGGCATGCGCTGGCGCCGCTTCCTCGCGTTCAACGCCCTCGGCGCGGCCCTGTGGGTCGGCCTGTGGACGACGCTGGCCTGTGTCGCGGGCAGCCACATCACCGCGATCTACGACGAGATCAGGCGCTACCAGCTGTACGTCGTCCTCGCCTGCGCGGTCGTGATCGCGGGGTTCGTCGTACGCCGCCTCGTGCGGCGGCGCGCCCGCTGACCCGCCGGCGGGTTTGGACGGCGGCGCAGCGGCAATCCGGAGGGAGACCACAGACCGCGTACCACGTTGGGAAGTGACACGATGGCCGGCGACAAGAAGGCCAAGGCCAAGACCGAGCAGGTCAAGGGCAAGGTGAAGGAAGCCGCGGGGCGCGCCGTCGGCAACGAGCGCATGGAGGCCGAAGGCCGGGCGCAGGGCGCCAAGGGTGACGCCCAGCAGGCCAAGGAGAAGGCGAAGGACGTCTTCAAGCACTGAGCCGAGGTGCGCGCCGTCCGGCCGCACGACGGGCCCGGGGCCTCCGCTTCCGCGGGAGTTCCCGGGCCCGTTCGCGCGTTGCGGGGCCGGGGCCGTTCGTGACCATCCGGGGGATTCCTCGCGAACGTCCCCTTGACCGGCGGCCCAGCGGGTAGCCGGGGAGGGACGGCACCCCTGTGCACAGGAAGGGCCCCTGACCCCAGAGAAAAAGGGCAACTAGGTATGGACATCCCGCTCAGGACCCACGCGACGACGCGGGACCGCCCGGCGGTCCAGCGCTACAGCCGCACCTGGGACACCGGCGTCACCAGCATCGCCGAGGCCAGAGAGGCGGTCGCCGACCTGCTCGCGCGGGCGCGGCCGGCCCCCGGACGGCGTCCGGTCCAGGATGCCCAGCTGGTGGTCAGCGAACTCGTCACCAACGCGGCCAGGCACGCGCCCGGCCCGTGTGCGCTGGGCCTGGAACTGCTGCCCGGCGCGCGGGCACTGCGCGTCACCGTCACGGACACCTCGCGTGAGCCGCCGCGCAAGCGCCCGCCCGATCCGCGGCGGGTCGGCGGCCACGGTCTGCACCTGGTGGCGATGCTCGCCGGAGACCTGGACGTGAGCTGGCTGTCCCACGGCAAACGAGTCTCGGTGACGGTACCACTGACCACGGAACAGCCCGGCTGACCCGACACCCGGCCCGCGTGCCATTCGGCCCCGCCCGCCAGCCACAACCTCCTGCGGCCGTCGGTCGACGGCGAGCCGCGGCGCGAGCGGCCTCGACATCCGGCCGCCCGCCTTGGAGCTGGTGAGGAAACCCGGCGGCCATCGCGGCGCCACGTCCCACCCCGTGTGCCGGAAGGAGCGGTCAGTCCGCCGTCCCCGGCAACCTGGCCAGTACCTTCGGGCAGGACCCGCTCCTGGCCCGCGCGGCCGAGAGACCGGCCCGACCCTCGAGAAGAGCGCGGCGCAGCACGAAACCCGCCACGCTCCGGTCGCCGAGCAGCCCGGCCCGGACACCTCCTCGCACTACACGGACACCTCCGCCAGATGACGCACGGCCGCGTCGCCCGCCGGGACGCCGGGTCCGCGCTCGGCGCGGGCCATCTGCGCGACGGACTCCTTGCCCGGCGTCTGCACCAACTCCCGGACCGGGAACCACCGCCGAGTGCCCGCGGAAACGGGTCGACGGCCGGTGCGGACACGCCGTACACCCGGCCCACGCCCCGCTCCCGCAGCAGGACGGCGAGTCCGCCGGACACGGTCTCCACGGCGACCTCCCCGGGCCCCGGCGCCCGGCGGCCACTGGTCCGGGCCCCCGGGTCGCCGTGCGCGAAGCGGGGCGAACGGGCCCGGCGGACCGGGCGGCCGTCCCGGGCGCGCGGAGCGCGGGCGGCCGTGCCAGGCTCGGAGAAGGCGCGGCGCACGGCGGGCGGTGACGGCGAGGAAGCGCACCTCCTGCCACCCGGCGAGGAGGTCTGCCGTGTCCTCGTGCGCGACACACCCCGGCTCCGGACGGAAGGCACCGGAGGCATGGCGCCGGGTGCGCCGGCACCGGGTGCGGGACGCGCTCAGCCGCTGGCCGGACGAGGCGCCCCGGGAAACGGCCGGGGAAGCCGAGAGCGAGAAGGAGACGCCATGACCGAGGGTGCCGACCGGCGCGGGAACGCGCTGTACGGCCCGGAGCCGGACGTGTCCGGCGCGGCCGGCTACCCCGACGCCCCGCCGCGCGTGGGCTTCTTCACCGACACCTCGGTGTGCATCGGCTGCAAGGCGTGCGAGGTGGCGTGCAAGGAGTGGAACGCGATCCCGGAGGACGGCCTGGAACTGACCGGCATGTCCTACGACAACACGCGCGGCCTGGGTGCCGACACCTGGCGGCACGTGGCCTTCGTGGAGCAGCGCGGGCCGTTCGGCACGCCGGAGGCGGCACACGACGAGGTGGACGTGTTCGCCGCCGCGTCCCGCCTCGGCGCGGGCACGGCGGCCGCCGGAGGCATCGCGCCGGTGTCCCCCGACGGCCGCACCGAGCTGCGCTGGCTGATGGCCTCGGACGTGTGCAAGCACTGCACGCACGCGGCCTGCCTGGACGTGTGCCCCACGGGCGCGCTGTTCCGCACCGAGTTCGGCACCGTCGTCGTCCAGCAGGACGTCTGCAACGGCTGCGGCTACTGCGTGCCCGCCTGCCCCTACGGCGTCATCGCCCGGCGGGAGGGCGACGGCCGGGTGTGGAAGTGCACCCTGTGTTACGACCGGCTCGGTGCCGGCCTGGAACCGGCCTGTGCCAAGTCCTGCCCGACGGAGTCCATCCAGTTCGGCCCGCTGGAGGAGTTGCGGGAGCGGGCGCGGGCCCGGGTGGCGCGGCTGCACGCGGCCGGTGTGACCGGCGCCCGGCTGTACGGCGAGAGCCCCGAGGACGGCGTCGGCGGCGCCGGGGCGTTCTTCCTGCTGCTGGACGAGCCGGAGGTGTACGGGCTGCCGCCGGACCCGCGGGTCACCACCCGGGACCTGCCGTCGATGTGGCGGCACGCGGCGGCGGCCGCGGTGACCCTGGCGGCCCTGGCCGCGGGCAGCTTCTTCAGGAGGCCGCGATGAGCGAGTCGGATGTCACCCGGGACGGGGTCCGGGGTGCGCGGCCGGGCCGGGAGGCGGTGCCCGGTGTCCCGGCGGGCCGCGGCCGGCGGGGCGAGCGGCCGGTGGTGCCGGAGGCGGAGTTCGCGTCGTACTACGGCATGCCCGTGCTCGCCGAGCCCCCGTGGAAGCCGCTGGACATCGCCGGGTACCTGTACCTCGGCGGGCTGGCCGGCGCGTCCTCGCTGCTGGCGGCCGGGGCCCGGCTGACCGGCCGGCCGGGGCTCGCCGCACCGGCGCACACGGCCGCGGCGGCGGCGGTCTCGCTGTCGCTGGCGGCGCTGGTGCACGACCTCGGGCGGCCGGCCCGGTTCCTGAACATGCTGCGGGTGTGCAAGCCCACCTCCCCGATGAGCGTGGGCTCGTGGCTGCTGGCGGCGTACGCGCCGCTGGCGCTGACCGCGGCGGCCGCGGACGTCGCGGGCCGGTACCGGCTGCCGGGCCGGGCCGCCACGGCGGCCTCCGCCGTCCTCGGCCCGGCCGTGGCGACCTACACGGCGGTGCTGCTCTCGGACACGGCGGTGCCGTCCTGGCACGAGGGCTACCGGGAACTGCCGTTCGTCTTCGCGGGCTCGGCGGCCGGCACCGCGTCCGGTCTGGCGCTGGCCGCTGCGCCGGCCGCCGAGGCCGGTCCCGCGCGCCGGTTCGCCGTCCTCGGAGCCGTCCTGGAACTGGGCGCCCTGCACACGATGAAGCGGCGCATGGGCCTGGCCGCGAAGCCCTTCGGGCAGGGCCGGGCGGGGCTGCTGGTGCGGGCCTCGGAGCTGCTGACGGCGGGCGGCGCGGTCCTCGCCGCGTGCTCCGCGCGGGACCGGCACCTCGCGGCGGCGGCCGGAGCCGCGCTGCTGGCGGGCTCGGCGGCCCTGCGCTTCGGCGTGTTCCACGCCGGGGTGGCGTCCGCGGCGGACCCCGCCTACACGGTCCTGCCGCAGCGCGAGCGCCTGGAGGCGACTCGGCCCGGTTCCTGAGCGGGCCGGCCGGTGCTGGCGGAATTCCGTGACCCTCTGTCACTTTCGCCGCTGTCGGCGCGGACCGGGCGTTCCTAGGCTCACGGTGACCAGTCGCCCGTGAGAGGAACGCACAGATGACCGAGGCACACACCGACGGACGCGACATCACCCGGCGCACGGCGCTTCGGCGGGGGGCCGGGGTCGCGGCGGCCGGCGCGGCGGCCGCGTTCGCCGGTCCGCCCGCCGCCGCCCACGCCCGGCCGGGCCCGGCCGCCGCGCTGCCCGCGACGGTGGCCGGCGTCCGCATCCCCGACGGCGAACTGGCCCGGCGCAGCGTGGCCTTCGCGCGCCAGGTCAGCTCCCCGTCGCTCTTCCAGCACGTCCTGCGCAGCTATGTCTTCGGCGCGCTGGTGTTCGACCGGCAGGGGGTGCGCTACGACCGGGAACTGGCGTTCGTCGCCGCCGTGCTGCACGACTTGGGCCTGGTGGAGGCGTACCAGACGCCGGCCGAGCGGTTCGAGGTCGACGGCGCCGACGCCGCGCGCCGCTTCCTGGAGCGGCTGCGGGTGCCGGCGGAGCGGGTGGACGTGGTCTGGGACGCGATCGCCCTGCACACCAGCATGGGCATCGCGACGCGCAAGAGGCCGGAGATCGCCCTGGTCGCCGTGGGGTCCGGACTCGACTTCACGGGCAACGGGCTGGAGCGGATCCCGTCCGACGCCGTGGCGGACGTGCTGGAGGCGTTTCCCCGGCTGGAGTTCAAGAAGGCCGCGCTGGACACGGTGCTGTCGCTGTGCCGCACCAAGCCCATGGGGGAGCTGATGCATCCCTTCGCCGAGGTCGGCCGCCGTCACCTGCCCGGCTTCCCGGTGCCCACCGTGGAGGACCTGCTGATGGCCGCGCCCTTCGCGGAGTGAGCGGACGCGGGGTCCGGCGACGCCCGACGGGCCTCGCGTTCCTCCCGGTTCGCCCGGTTCACCCGGTTCGCCCGGGACCAGGTCGGCGCCGCCGCGGTGATCCCGGCCGGCGTCGTCCAGCCGGTGCCGGGCGCGGGCCGGGACCGGCAGCCGGAACAGCACGGCCGCCGCGAGCACCGGCGGCTGCGCGACCCGGGCGCCGCCGGCCGGCTCCGGGGCGATGAGGCCGCCGAGGACCGCCCGGGCGTGCGCCGGCACCAGCAGGGGGAGGGCGACGGCGATCCGCTGCCGGAGCGGGAGGCGACCGCCTCCGCCTGGGGCCGTTCCCCACGCTCGGCGGCCCCGGCGCTCTCCGGGGCGGGGGCCCGCCGGTGGCGCGGGAGCGTCCGGGCGAGCAGTCCGAGGACGGCGAGGAACACGGCGCCGGCGATGGCCGCCTCCACCGTGCACACCGTTCCGAAGACGTGACGCTGCCTCACGGCGCCACCGCCTCCGCCCCGCCGCCCCTGACCGTCACCCGATCACTCCCGTCACTCGCCCGGGACCGTGACCACCCGGACATTACGGGCACTGCGTCCGGTCCGTGCGCCGACACACCGCGCCGGCACCTCCCTCCGCGACCGGCACGGCCGGAGGTGCCGCCTGCGCGAGGCCGCGGGACAATCGAGGCACCCGAGCGGGAGGAGGAGCCGTGGGCGTACGCACCTGGATCGACTCCTGGCCGGTCTACCGGCAGCTCACGGGCACGGATCCGCTGGGCCGCGGGGCCGCAGCCAAGAGCGCGGCGAGCGCCCGGCTGACGCCCCGGGTGGCCACGGCCGACCGGGTGGTGAAGTCCGTCTGCCCGTACTGCGCGGTGGGCTGCGGCCAGGACGTGTACGTCCAGGACGGCCGGGTCACCCAGATCGAGGGCGACCCCGACTCCCCCGTGTCCCGGGGCCGGCTGTGCCCCAAGGGCGCGGCCAGCCTCCAGCTGACCACCGGGGGCGCCCGCGAGCACCACGTCCTCTACCGGCGTCCGTACGGCACCGGGTGGGAGCGACTGGGCCTGGACACGGCGATGGACATGATCGCCGACCGGGTGATCGCGGCGCGCCGGGCCGGCTGGCAGTGGGAGGCCGACGGGGCCCGCACCCGGCGCACCCTCGGCATCGCGAGCCTCGGCGGTGCCACGCTCGACAACGAGGAGAACTACCTGCTGAAGAAGCTGTTCACCGCGCTCGGAGCGATCCAGATCGAGAACCAGGCGCGCGTTTGACACTCCTCCACCGTTCCCGGTCTGGGAACCTCGTTCGGCCGCGGCGGCGCGACCACCTTCCAGCAGGACCTGCAGAACGCGGACTGCGTGGTGATCCAGGGCTCGAACATGGCCGAGTGCCATCCGGTCGGGTTCCAGTGGGTGATGGAGGCCAAGGCCCGCGGCGCGAAGGTGATCCACGTCGACCCGCGGTTCACCCGCACCAGCGCGCTCGCCGACCTGCACGTACCGCTGCGCGCGGGCACGGACATCGCCTTCCTCGGCGGGATCGTCCACCACGTCCTGGAGAACGAGAAGTACTTCCGCGACTACGTGGTGGCGTACACCAACGCGCCCGTGATCCTGCGGGAGGACTTCCGGGACACCGAGGACCTGGCCGGTGTCTTCTCCGGCCTGGACGACGACAGCCGCACGTATGACAACGCCAGTTGGCAGTACGAGGGCACCGAGACCCGGGCGGCCTCCGGCGAGCGCGACCGGGAGTACGACGAGCGCGCCCGGGACGACGCGTCCGTGACCGAGGCCGCGCGCGGCGAGTCCCACGGCTCCGGCGGCCCGGTGATCGACGAGAGCGAGCCGGAACGGGACGAGACGCTGTCCCACCCGCGCTGTGTCTTCCAGGTGCTCAGGCGGCACTACGCCCGCTACACCCCGGAGCTGGTCGAACAGATCTGCGGCGTGCCGCGGGAGCTGTTCCGGCAGGTGTGCGAGCTGGTCACGGAGAACTCCGGACGCGACCGGACGACGGCGTTCGCCTACGCGGTCGGCTGGACACAGCACACGGTGGGCGTGCAGAACATCCGGGCGGCCTCCGTCCTGCAACTGCTGCTGGGCAACATCGGCCGGCCGGGCGGCGGCATCCTGGCACTGCGCGGGCACGCCTCCATCCAAGGCTCCACGGACATCCCGACCCTGTTCAACCTGCTGCCGGGCTACATCCCGATGCCGCACGCGCACCAGCACCAGGACCTGGAGGGGTTCGTCGCCGCCGAGGCCGCGCACAAGGGCTACTGGGGCAACATGCGCGCCTATCTGGTGAGCCTGCTCAAGGCGTACTGGGGTGACGCGGCGAGCGAGGAGAACGACTTCTGCTTCGACTACCTGCCCCGGCTGACCGGCTCCCACTCGACGTACGAGACGACGATGGCGCAGCTGGACGGCGTCTGCAAAGGCTACTTCCTGCTCGGTGAGAACCCGGCGGTGGGCAACGCCGGCTCCAAGCTGATGCGGCTCGGCATGGCCTGCCTGGACTGGCTGGTGGTCCGGGACTTCTCGCTGATCGAGTCGGCGACCTGGTGGCGCGACGGGCCGGAGACCGAGACCGGCGAGCTGCGCACCGAGGACATCCGCACCGAGGTGTTCTTCCTGCCGGCCGCCGCGCACACCGAGAAGGACGGCAGCTTCACCAACACGCAGCGGCTGTTGCAGTGGCACCACCAGGCGGTCGAGCCGCCCGGCGAGGCGCGCAGCGACCTGTGGTTCGCCTACCACCTGGGCCGGATCATCCGGCAGAAGCTCGCCGGGTCCGCCGACCCGATGGACCGGCCGGTACGGGACCTGGCCTGGGACTACCCGACGAAGGGTCCGCACGCCGAACCGGACGCGGAGGCGGTCCTCGCCGAGATCAACGGGCGGGACGCCGGCGGCACTCCGCTCGCCTCGTACGAGGAGCTGAAGGACGACGGCTCGACGGCGTGCGGCTGCTGGATCTACTGCGGGGTCTACGCCGACGGCGTCAACCAGGCGGCCCGCCGCAGACCGGGCCGGGAGCAGGACTGGGTGGCGGCCGAGTGGGCGTGGGCCTGGCCGGCCAACCGGCGGATCCTGTACAACCGTGCCTCCGCCGACCCCGAGGGCCGGCCGTGGAGCGAACGCAAGGCGCTGGTGTGGTGGGACGCGGAGCGCGGCCGGTGGACGGGACACGACGTCCCCGACTTCGAGAAGGACAAGGCACCGAACCACGTGCCGCCCGAGGACGCGACCGGCCCGGACGCCCTGTCCGGCACGGACCCGTTCATCATGCAGGCCGACGGCAAGGCCTGGCTGTACGTCCCCTCCGGGCTCACGGACGGGCCGCTGCCGGCGCACTACGAACCGCAGGACTCTCCCGTGCCGAACCTCCTGCACGACCGGCAGCGCAACCCGGTACGGCAGTTGCTGCCGCCGCACCCGGACAACCGCTACCAGCCGAGCGGCGGCTCCCCCGGCTCCTCGGTGTTCCCGTACGTGGCCACCACCTACCGGCTCACCGAACACCACACGGCGGGCGGGATGTCCCGCTGGCAGCCGTATCTCGCCGAGCTGCAACCGGAGTTCTTCTGCGAGGTCTCCCCGGAGCTGGCCGCCGAGCGGGGCCTGGAGCACACCGGCTGGGCCACGGTCGTCAGCGCCCGGGGCGTGATCGAGGCACGGGTGCTGGTCACCGACCGGATGATCCCGCTGACCGTGCGCGGACGCCCGCTGCACCAGGTGGGCCTGCCCTACCACTGGGGCCCGAACGGCTACAGCACCGGGGACGCGGCGAACGAACTGCTCCATCTGTCCCTGGACCCCAACACGCACATCCAGGAGACGAAGGCGTTCGCCGTCGACATCCGCCCGGGACGGCGGCCGAGGGGCGAGGCGGCGCTGGCGCTGGTGCGGGCGTACCGGATCCGGGCGGGCATCGACGAGCACACCGGGACCGAGCCGTGAGCGGCCCTACCGGAGCACCAGGGAGTGCGCGCCGCGCGCCACCAGCTCCCCCACCACCGGCGCGCCGGGCACCTCTCCGGCGACGAGCAGCCCGCCGGAGGTCTGCGCGTCGGCGAGCAGCAGCCGGGTGTCGGCGTCGGTGTCGCCGAAGTCGGTGTGCGGCGCGACCCACTCCAGGTTGCGCCGGGTGCCGCCGCTGACGTACCCGTCCCGTACGGCCTGGCGGGCGCCCTCCAGATACGGCACGGCGGCGGTGTCGAGCACGGCGGTCACCCCGGAGGCACGGGCGAGTTTGTGCAGGTGGCCGAGGAGACCGAACCCGGTGACGTCCGTGGCGCACCGGGCGCCGGCGGCGAGCGCGGCCTCGGCGGCCTCGCGGTTGAGCGCGGCCATCGTGGCGACGGCGTGCCCGAAGTACTCGCCGGTGGCCTTGTGCCGGTTGTTCAGGACGCCGGTGCCGAGCGGTTTGGTCAGGGACAGCGGCAGCCCGGGCCGCCCGGCGTCGTTGCGCAGCAGCCGCCCGGGGTCGGCGACACCGGTGACGGCCATGCCGTACTTCGGCTCGGGGTCGTCGACGCTGTGTCCGCCGCCGACATGGCAGCCCGCCTCGGTGGCGGTGTCGAGCCCGCCGCGCAGCACCTCGCGGGCGAGGTCGAAGGGGAGCCGGTCGCGCGGCCAGGCGAGCAGGTTGACGGCGAGCACCGGCCGGCCGCCCATCGCGTACACGTCGGACAGGGCGTTGGCGGCGGCGATCCGGCCCCAGTCGTAAGGGTCGTCCACGACCGGGGTGAAGAAGTCGGCCGTGCACACGATCGCGGTGCCCCGGTGGCTGACCACGGCCGCGTCGTCGCCGGTGGCGAGGCCGACGAGCAGCGGGGTGTCGCCGCCGGCGAGCGCGGGCGCGGTCAGGCCGGCCACGATCGCCTCCAGTTCGCCGGGCGGGATCTTGCAGGCGCAGCCGCCGCCGCGGGCGAACCGGGTGAGCCGTACGGGCGCCTCGCGGGCCGGTGTCGCTGTCATGGTGGTGGTCTCCTGGGGCGGTAGCGTGGCGGGCGGTGGAGGCGTGTGGGTGCCTGGTGGCCCTCCCGGTCTTCAAAACCGAGGGGCCCGAGGATCTCGGGCCGGCAGGTTCGATTCCTGTCCGCCTCCGTTCCCCACGCCGGCACGGCAGCGCCGGCGCCGTTCGTCGACGCGCTCGGTGTGTCCCCGGGCGTCCAGGAACTCCAGCAGCGGTACGGCCACCCGGCGGGTGGTGTCCAGCGCGCGCCGGGCCTCGCTGAGCGTGAACGGCTGGGGCAGCGCGCGCAGCACGGCGACGGCGCGGGCGTCGGCGCCGGGCAGGAGCACGACGTGGTCGGCGATCCGCAACAGTGCCCCGCCGGCCGCCGCCGCGGCCAGCGCCCGCCGGTCCAGGCCGAGTTCGGCGAGCCGCCCGGCCTCGGGGGCGCGGAAGGGGGCCCGGGCGAGGTCGCGGCGCAGGGCGTCCACGGCCGTCCGCACGGGTGTGGGCAGGGTGGGTGCCGGGCCGTCGGCGGGGTACAGCCGGCCCTGGCGGGCGCGCAGCCGGGGCAGCCCGGCCGCGAGCGCGTCCACCAGGGCGCGGTCGGGCAGGCCGAGCAGCCGGCGGGCCGTCTCGGCGGGCAGGCCGGGGTCCAGCGGATGGTCGCGGGCGTGTTCCCCGGCCCGGGCAACGAGCCGGTCCCCCAGGTCCGCCCAGTGCGCCGGGTCGGCCAGCCAGTCCCCGGCGACCGGGTCGCCGGGCGCGGGCACTCCCATGGCGCGCAGCTCGGCGCGCCGGACCAGCTTGCGGCGGCTGAGTTCGGCGGCGGTGTCGGGCCGGCCGGTCATGGCGTCCAGTTCGGCCGCGCGGGCCCGGCCGGCACCGCGCCGGGTCAGCCGGGGCGGCCGTACGTCCAGGACGGTGACTCCGCGCGGGGTGCGGCCGCCGCCGGGTTCGCGCAGCACCGCCCGGTCGCCCACCCGCAGGGGCAGGCCGCGGCGCAGGACGAGCCGGGCGGTGTCCGGGCCGAGCGGGCGGACGGTCACCGGCACGGCGGCCGTGCCGATGTGCAGGGTGAGGCACCGGGGCAGGCCGGCCGCGTCGTCCCCGGTGATCCGTACGTCGGTCGTCTCGGTGCACAGCCAGCGGTCCGGGGTCAGCAGCACCTCTCCGCGGCGCAGCGCGCCGTCCCCCGGGCCGTGCACGTTGACGGCGACCCGGGCCACCGCGCCGACGGCGGTCCGTTCCTCGCGCAGGCTCTGCAGCGCGCGCACCCGCAGCGTGGCCGTGCCGTCGGCGGTGGCCAGCCGGTCGCCGACCCGCAGGGTGCCCGCGCCGAGGGTGCCGGTCACCACGGTGCCGTGGCCGCGGACGGTGAAGGCCCGGTCCAGCCAGAGCCGTACGTCGGCGTCGGGATCGGGCGCGGGCAGCCGGTCCGCCAGCCGGGCGAGTTCGGCGCGCAGGTCGTCCAGGCCGGCGCCGGTGACCGCGCTGACGGCGGCCGAGCCGACCGGGCCCAGCGAGGTGGCGGCCAGCCGCCGGAGGGCGTCGGCGCGCACCGGCCGGGGGTCGGCGAGGTCGCTGCGGGTCACCGCGAGGACGGCGTGCCGGACGCCGAGCGCGTCGAGGACGGCGAGGTGCTCCGCCGACTGCGGCTGCCAGCCCTGGTCGGCGGCGACCACGAACAGCACGGCGGGCACGGGGCGGCGCCGGCCAGCATGGTCGGCACGAACCGCTCGTGCCCCGGTACGTCCACGAAGGCGAGGTGGTCACCGCCGAGCCGGGTCCACACGAAACCCAGGTCCAGGGTGAGGCCCCGGCGCCGCTCCTCCTCGTGCCGGTCGGGCTCCATCCCGGTGAGCGCGCGGACCAGCGCGGACTTGCCGTGGTCGACGTGGCCGGCGGTGGCGAGCACCCGCATCAGGGCCACCCGTCCGCCGCGGGCCGGGCCGCCGCGTCGGGTCCTTCCGCGGCCGGGTGCTGCGCGGTGGCCTCGTGGACGGCGGCGCGGGCCGACCGTACGGCCCACGCCAGCCGGTCGTCGTCCTCGGGCGGGACCGACCGCAGGTCCAGCAGGCAGCGTCCCGCCTCCAGCCGGCCGACGACCGGGAGGCGGCCGGTGCGCAGCGCGGCGGCGTACGGCTCGGGCAGGGACAGGGCCGCGCTGGGCAGGGTGACTCCGGGTGCTCCTCCGCCGCCGACCGTGGCCGCGCTCGCGACGGCGCGTACGTCGATCCCGTCGGCGCGCAGCGCGGCGGCGAGCCGGTCGGCGCGGGCCCCGAGCCGCTCCGGGGCGGCGGCGAGGGCGCGGGCGGTCGGGGTGGGCGGGCCGGTGAGGGTGGCCTCCAGCGCGGCGAGGGTCAGCTTGTCGACGCGCAGGGCGCGGGCGAGCGGGTGCCGGGCCAGCGCGCGGACCAGGTCCTGCCGGCCGAGCAGGAGTCCGCACTGCGGGCCGCCGAGCAGTTTGTCGCCGCTCGCGATGACGAGCGCGGCCCCGGCGCGCAGCCGGCTGTCGGCGTCGGGTTCGCCGGGCAGGGCCGGATGCGGGGCGAGCAGGCCGGAGCCGATGTCGACGACGACGGGCACCCCGAGGCCGGTCAGCTCCGAGACCTCGGCCGACCGGGTGAAGCCGGTGACGCGGAAGTTGGACGGATGGACCTTCAGTACGAACCCGGTGTCCGGTCCGGTCGCCGCCGCGTAGTCGGCGGGAGTGGTGCGGTTGGTGGTACCGACCTCGCGGAGCCGGGCGCCGGTCGAGGCCAGCAGGTCGGGCAGGCGGAAGCCGTCGCCGATCTCCACCATCTCGCCCCGGCTGACGACGATCTCCTTGCCGGCCGCGAGGGCGGTGGCGGCCAGGACGAGCGCGGCGGCGCCGTTGTTGACGACGTGCGCGGCGCCGGCGGCCGGCACCCGTTCGCGCAGCGCGGCGAGCGCGGAGCGGCCCCGGCGCGCCCGTGCGCCGGTCGCCAGGTCGAGTTCGACGTCGGTGGGTCCGGCGGCCTCCAGGGCCGCCTGCCGGGCCGCGTCCGACAGCGGGGCCCGGCCGAGGTTGGTGTGCAGCAGCACCCCGGTGGCGTTGATCACCGGGCGCAGGCCGCTCGCGGTGCCGGGCAGCAGGTCCAGGGCCGTGCGCGGAACCTGCTCCGGCGCGATGCCGCCCGCGCGGGCCCGCTCCTGCGCCCGCCGTACGGCGTCCTTCACCCGGTGCGCGCCGAGCCGGTCGGCGGCGGCGGCCAGCCGGGGGTCGCGCAGCAGGGTGTCGGTGCGCGGGATGCGGCGGCGGGCGTCGGCCGCGTCCGGCCGCGGCGGGATGTCCCCGGCCGTCCGTCCTGGTACCGGCCGCTGCTCCATGGCGCCCCGTCCTCCCGGTCCGGCCCCGTGCCCGTGCGGTCGCGGCCCATCGTCTCCCGCCGCCCGCGCCACGCCGCCCGACACGCCGGAAGGCACGTTGGCGGGGGCCGCCGCCCGGGTACTCGGCGCCGCATGAGCGAGCACGCACACGACCGCGACCGACAGCACGAGGACGCGACGGCGGCCGAGCGGGCCGCACGCCGGCGGAGCGAGGAGGAGCGCGAGCGGGCCGGCGCCCAGCCGTTCGACTACCCGTACCCGGAGCGCCGGGCCGGGGTCCGGGCCCGGCGTCACATCAGCGAGGCGCAGGCCGCCGCGGACACCCCGCCGGGCATCCCCGGGGGCTACGGCACGACCGGCGGCGGCCAGCCCGGCGCGACCGGCGCCGCCCACCCGCCGGCCCCCGAGCGCCGTACCCCGGCCCGGCCCCCGGCGGCCGAGCCCGGCGACGACGAGGGACCGGCGAACCGCTCCAAGCGGAAGCGCTGACCCGGGAACGGGATACGGGGGTGGTCCGGGGCCGTGGCGCTTGGGGCCGGCCGGATGGTGCCGGAACGACGGGCGGCCCCGCCGCCGTGCGAGGCCGTACGGCGGCGGGGCCGACGGCGTACGCCGGCGTCCCGGCCCGCACCGCCCGGCCGCGGCCACGGCACCGCCCGCCGGAGCCGGTCACCGACACCGTGGTCCGGGTCGGCCCCGGCCCGCGGAATGCCGGTCGGACGGTGTCGGCCGCCGGCATCGTGGCCGGGGCCCCGCCGACTCACGGACCGCTGCCCCGGCAGGATCGGCCATCGGCGCCGTAGCCCATCGGGCCGTGATCCTGGCCCGGCCCCGCCCGTCACGCGCACGCAGGTCGGACCAGGCCCGCCGTCGGCGTCGTGATCCGCGTCAGCCCCGGCCCGTCACCGGATGCCCGCTCCGGCAGGGGCGGTCGCCGGCGTCGTGGTGCGTCACGGGATGCCGGTCGGGTGGGGGCGGTCGTCGGTGTTCTGGGGGTTCGGGCGGGAGCGGGGCGGTGGGGCCTCGCCGGCGGTGAGGTGTTCGAGCACCTCGACCAGTTCCTGGCAGGCGTGCTCCACGGACCGGCGGGTGTTGCGCTGGTCGATGATCACGGCGGACAGCAGCAGCGCGGTCAGGGCGGTGGCCCCGTTGAACGCCTGGAGTTTCACCATCACCTCGATCCGGTTCAGCCCCGCGAACGCGCCGGCGCCGTCCGTCGCGGCGACGGTCGCCACCACGGAGGTCAGCAGCGCGCACAGCACACTGCCCACCAGCTGGAAGCGCAGCGCCGCCCAGATGACGACCGGGTAGACGAGGAAGAGCGTGCTGATCGGGCTGTAGGCGGCCAGCGGCACGAGCAGGCAGGCGACGACGGCCAGCGCGGTCGCCTCCTTCCAGCGGCCCAGCGGCAGCGGCCGGCGCGCCCGGTGCAGTGACAGCAGCAGCGGAGTGACGATCAGGACGCCCATCGCGTCCCCCACCCACCAGGCGAGCCAGACGGGCCAGAAGCCGTGGGCGGCCAGGCCGTCCGCGAGGACGAGGAGACCGGCCCCGACGGTCGCGCTGATCAGCGTGGCCGCCAGCGCCGCCAGGAACACCAGGGCGAGGCCGTCGCGCAACCGGCTGAGGTCGGTGCGGAAGCCGGCCCGGCGCAGCAGGAGCACCGCGCACACCGGCGCGGCGGTGTTGCCGAACAGGACCCCGAGGATGTCGACGTCGGGTGTGGTCAGGGACAGGACGGCGAAGAAGGCGCCGAGTGTGATGCCGGGCCAGCAGCGCAGGCCGAGGATCAGCAGCGCGGCGACGGCGACGCCGGTGGGCGGCCAGATGGGAGTGACGACGGCGCCCTCGACGGACAGCTCGCGCAGCAGGCCGAGCCGGGCCGCCGCGTAGTAGCAGGCGGCGACGGCGGCCACCTGGACGGCAAGGCCGCCCGGCCGGCGCAGCTTCTCGATACCCACCACAGCAGCCATCTCACACCGCCGGGCGCATCTCGGCGAGGCGAGCCGCGGTCCGGTCCGGCCCTATGGCTGAACGACGGGCCGCCGCGGAACCCGGCCGCCGGTCAGGCGAGGGTGCAGGGGCCGTCGAGGCCCACGACCAGGACGGCGGCGTCGTCCTCGTGTCCGACGCTCTCCGCGCCCTTGATCACGGCCGACGCCAGCGCGTGGGCCTCCAGCCCGGCGACGGCGGCTATGCCCGCGAGCCGTACCACCTGGTCCAGGCCGTCCTCGATGTTCAGCGAGGGTCCCTCCACCACACCGTCGGTGAGCAGCACGAACACCCCGCCGGTGGTGAGGCGGTGCCGCGTCACGGGGAACTCCACGCCCCGTTCGATGCCGAGCGGAGGCCCGCCCTCGTCGTCGACGACCCCGGACTTCCCGTCGGCCGTGGCCCACACGAACGGGATGTGCCCGGCCCGCGCGCTCTCCAGCACGCCGGTGGCCGGGTCCAGCCGCATGAAGGTGCAGGTGGCGAACAGCTCACTGCCCAGCGAGAGCAGCAGGTCGTTGGTGCGGGCCAGCAGCTCGCCCGGATCCCCGGTGACCGAGGCGAGCGCCCGCAGTCCCGCCCTGACCTGGCCCATGAAGGCCGCGGCCTCGATGTTGTGGCCCTGTACGTCGCCGATGGACAGCCCGATCCGTCCGTCGGGCATGGTGAAGGCGTCGTACCAGTCGCCGCCCACGTTCAGGCCGAGGTTGGCGGGCGTGTACCGCACCGCGACATGGACGCCGGGGGCGACGGGCAGGTCCCGCGGGAGCATGCCCCGCTGGAGGGCGATGGCCAGCTCGACCTGGGTGCGCTGGAGCTGAGCGCGTCGGCGCGCCTGGGCGGTGAGCGAACCGAGCCGGGCGAGCAACTCGTCGCCTTCGTCCATGGTGCGCTTGCGGGGCATCGATCACTTCCGGCGGGGCGGTGGCTCTCGGCGGGCCGGTAGCCCGAATCTTCAGCAAACGCCTAGATTTTACCTACTTCTACTGATCAGTGGATTTCGGAGTCGATGCCGGTGACCACCGCGGGCCCCAGCGGCGCGTTCCGCTCGTCCAGTCCCGCGTCCCGGAGCGCGTCGCCCGCGAGCCGCCGGGCCTCCTCCTCGGCGTGCGGACGGGTGTCCGCGTCGACGGTCAGGCGCAGGGTGAAGGTGTTGTCGTCGTTGACGCTGAGCACGTCCAGGTCCTCGGCGTTGCCCATACGGGTGCCGTGCGGATCGGCGGGCCGGAGCGCCCTGACCAGCCGGGTGCGGGCGTCGGCCCCGATCCCGGTGGTGAAGGTGCCGGGGACGCTGATCACGTAGGTCGTCATGAGACGGTCCTTTCTTCGGGCGTCCCCTCGTCTACCCCGTTTCCGCGCCTTCGCACGGCCCCGGCGGAGCACACCGGCCGGTCTCCGCGTGACCGTCCCCGTCCGTCACCCGAACGGTGGACGTGCCCGTGTCGGCCCCGGGGGCGGGCCGGGCGGGAGTGGGAGATTACCGAAGCGGCCCCGTTCCGCGTCACGGAGGCGGCCCCGTTCCGCGCTCCCCGTCTTCCGACCCCGACGTATCCGAAGGGCATCCCATGCGTCTGTATCGTCGTCCGCTCGCCGCCGTGCTCGGCACTCTCGCCCTCGTCCTGACCGCCACGGGCTCCGCGCTCGCCGCCGACGGCACGTTCGCGTGGATCGGGCCCGAGGGCAAGGCGTACGGCATCCAGAACCCGCCGGACCGCAAGTGCTTCGACATGGCCCAGGAGGCGCGCGGCGCCCGCAACGGGACGAAGAAGCCGCTCGTGGTCTACACGCAGAAGCGGTGCAAGGGAACGGCGACGCGGCTCGCTCCCGGCAAAGCGGCGCCCGCCGGCGCCCGCTTCGCCAGCGTCGTCTTCAACCCGCGCTGACCCGCACCGTCCGGCACCGTCCGGCACCGGGAGCGCACGCTCCCGCACACCTGACCGCCTGCGCGCACACCCGGGCGCGCGCCGCCGCGAAAAACCGGTGGCGCGCGCCCGGGGCCGCGCGTTAGCGTGCGGGACATGTCCAGCCCCGAGGCATCCAGACGCTAGCCACCGGCCGCCCGGTGGCTTTTCGTCGTTCGCACGCCATCACCGGGCTGCCGTCCTCCGGGTTCCGGACCGGCACGCACCTCTCTTCCGCTTCTTCTGCTGTGCCTCCTCACTCGTCCGTGTGACGCGTCGCCCTCGTGCGGGCGGCGGTGCCGGCCGGGCCCGCACGCGTTGCCCCGCGCGCCCGGCCGTCCGTCCGCTCCAGGACCACACCCACCGGTCGTGACCGTCGCGGCTCCGCGTGCTCGCTACCCGTCCGCGACACGGTGTGTGGAGTCTTGATGCCTTTCGCTCTCTATCTGCTCGGGCTGGCGGTCTTCGCCCAGGGCACGTCCGAGTTCATGCTGGCCGGCCTGGTGCCGGACATCGCCCGCGACCTCGGGGTCTCGGTGTCCACGGCGGGCACGCTCACGTCCGCCTTCGCCGTCGGCATGGTCGTGGGCGCGCCGGCGGCGGCGCTGCTCGCCCGGCGGCGGCCGAGCCGGCCGTCGCTGCTGGTGTTCCTCGGGGTGTTCCTGGCCGTGCACGTCGCCGGGGCGCTCACCTCCGACTTCTTGGTCCTGCTCGCGACCCGGGTGCTCGCGGCGCTGGCCAACGCCGGTTTCCTCGCCGTCGGCCTGACGGCGGCGACCGGCATGGTCGCGCCGGACGCCAAGGGCCGGGCCACCGCCGTCCTGCTCGGCGGCACCACGCTCGCCTGTGTGGCGGGAGTGCCGGCGGGTGCCGTGCTGGGTCAACTCCTGGGCTGGCGCTCGGCGTTCTGGGCGGTGGCCCTGGTGTCCGCGCCGGCGCTGGCGGCGATCTCCCGGTCGGTGCCGCGCGGCCCGGCGGCCGGGTGCCCGGCACCGGACGCGGGCACGGAGCTGCGGGCACTGGGCCGGCCCCGGCTGCTGTCGGTGCTGTGCCTGGCCGCGCTCGTCAACGGCGCCACCTTCTGCACGTTCACCTACCTGGCGCCGCTGGTGACGCGGGTGTGCGGACTCGGCCCGGGCTGGGTGCCGGCGGTGCTGGCGCTGTTCGGCGCGGGGGCGTTCGCGGGGGTGACGGCGGCGGGCCGGCTGGCGGACCGGAGCGTCCGGCCGGTGCCGCCCCTGGCCGGCGCCGCGCTGCTCGCGGGCTGGACCGCGCTGGCCCTGGCCGCCGGGCAGCCGGCGGTGGCCGTCGCGCTGGTGCCGGTGCTGGGCCTGCTGGCCTTCGGGGTGGGCGCCACGCTGGTCACCCGGGTGCTGTACGAGGCGGCCGACGCGCCGTCGCTCGGCGGCGCGTTCGCGACTTCGGCGCTGAACGTGGGTGCCGCGCTCGGTCCGGTGCTGGGCGGTGCCGTGCTCGACGGCGGATTCGGCCACCGCTCCCCGGTGTGGGTCAGCGCGCTGCTGACGGCCGTCGCGGGTCTGGTCGCCCACCGCCGGACACACCGAGGCGAACAGCCCGTGTGACACCGCTGCCGGCGTGCCGGCGAGGTGGCCTGGAGGGGGCTATAAACGCGCCAAAGCCGTGTGGTTATCATATGAGCGCTGCCTAGCTCGAAAGATGGATCCGTGACTGTCAACGACGACTCGTTCACCAACTGGAAGATCCGCGAAGAGATCGCGGAGTCGATGATCCCGCTCATCGGGAAGCTGCACCGCGAGCGGGACGTGACCGTCCTGCTGCACAGCCGCTCCCTGGTGAACAAGTCGGTGGTCAGCATCCTGAAGACGCACCGCTTCGCCCGGCAGATCGCCGGCGCCGAGCTGTCCGTCACCGAGACGATGCCGTTCCTCCAGGCCCTCACCTCCCTCGACCTCGGGCCGTCCCAGATCGACCTCGGCATGCTGGCCACCATGTACAAGGCCGACGAACGCGGCCTGAGCGTCCAGGAGTTCACCGCCGAGGCGGTCGCGGGCGCCACCGGGGCCAACAAGATCGAGCGCCGCGAGCCGCGCGATGTCGTCCTCTACGGCTTCGGCCGCATCGGCCGCCTCGTGGCCCGCCTGCTGATCGAGAAGGCCGGCTCCGGCAACGGCCTCCGGCTGCGCGCCATCGTCGTACGCGGCGGCGGCCCCCAGGACATCGTCAAGCGCGCCTCGCTGCTGCGCCGCGACTCCATCCACGGCCAGTTCCAGGGCACCATCACGGTGGACGAGGACAACAGCGCGATCGTCGCCAACGGCAACGCCATCAAGGTGATCCACGCCGACGACCCGGCGTCCGTGGACTACACCCAGTACGGCATCCGCGACGCCATCCTCATCGACAACACCGGCAAGTGGCGCGACCGCGAGGGCCTGTCCCGGCACCTGCGCCCCGGCATCGAGAAGGTCGTGCTCACCGCGCCGGGCAAGGGCGACGTGCCCAACATCGTGCACGGCGTCAACCACGACACGGTCAAGCCGGAGGAACGCATCCTGTCCTGCGCCTCCTGCACCACCAACGCGATCGTCCCGCCGCTGAAGGCGATGGACGACGAGTACGGTGTGCTGCGCGGCCATGTGGAGACCGTCCACTCGTTCACCAACGACCAGAACCTGCTGGACAATTACCACAAGTCTGACCGCCGTGGCCGCTCCGCGGCGCTGAACATGGTCATCACCGAGACCGGTGCCGCCTCCGCCGTCGCCAAGGCCCTGCCCGACCTGAAGGCGAAGATCAGCGGCAGCTCGATCCGCGTCCCGGTGCCGGACGTCTCGATCGCGATCCTCAACCTCCAGCTGGCCCGCGAGACCACCCGCGAGGAGGTCCACGACTACCTGCGCGAGGTGTCGCTGACCTCGCCGCTCAAGCGTCAGATCGACTTCATCACGGCGCCCGACGCGGTCTCCAGCGACTTCATCGGCTCCCGCCACGCCTCGATCGTGGACGCCGGCGCCCTCAAGGTCGACGGCGACAACGCGATCCTCTACCTCTGGTACGACAACGAGTTCGGCTACTCCTGCCAGGTCGTCCGCGTCGTCCAGCACGTGTCGGGCGTGGAGTACCCGACGTACCCGGCGACCGCGGTCTGACCGCGCCCGCACCGCGTACGCGACGTACGGCCGCCGACCGGGGGTCTCCGAGCGGCGGCCGTCTCCGTTGCCGGGTGCGGTCAGGTCCCGGCCGGTCCGGCGCAGGCGCCCGCGGCGCACGCCGTGAGCCACTGGTCGAAGTCGGCGTCGTAGCGGGTGCCGATGCCGTCGTGGTAGACGGCGTACCCGCCGGCGTAGTCACCGGCGCGGAAGCGGTCGAGCATGCGCCGCACGTCGTCGGGATGACGTTCGACCATGTAGCGCACGGCGAGATGGCCCCACGGATAGGTGCGGGTCACATCGCTGTTGTCGTAGGTGCTCTCGAACAGCGTGCTCAGCCGGTACGTGTGCCGGCCGGCCTCCTGGACCGCCTGGCCGTCGGTGAGCCCGCGGTAGCCGTAGGACACGTACTCGGCGATGCCCTCGATCCACCACACGTCCGGCACCGAGGTCTGCCGGCCGAAGTCGCCCTTCATGTCGTCACGGGCGTCCAGGAAGTGCGTGTACTCGTGGTTCAGGTTCCAGATCCGGGCCGGGAAGCCGTCGTCGTGGTCCTTCTGGTACATGATCGACACGGGCTGGTTGGCCGGGTCGGACGGGTCGCCGCCCAGGGTCATGCCGCCGTTGTCGGTGCTGATGCCGTACATCGCGCCGGCGTAGGTCTGGTAGTCGGCGCGGCCGGCGAACACCACCAGGCGGAGGCTGGTGGCGTACTGGCCGGGTATCGGTCCGCCGGCCCCCACCACCGAACGGAACCAGGCGTCCTGGCGGAGCACGCTCGCGCAGGCGGCGTCGAGGTCGGCGGCGGTCAGCGCCTGGGCGCGGACGGTGATGTTCGCGTCGCAGTGGCGGGTGACCGGCAGGACGGCCCTGTCGAGCCGGGCCGGCAGGTCGCAGACGCCGTAGTACCCGCAGTGCGCGCCGTCGTGGGCGGCGGCCTGGGTGGCGACGGCCACCCACAGCGCGGCCGTGGGCCCGGTGATCGCGGTTCGGTCCAGCAGGTCCTTGGCCAACGGCCGGACGGTGTCTTGGAGTTCGGGATGTTCGGCGTAACGGGCCAGGTTCATCCCGGCGTTGGAGTCCAGGAAGGCCAGGTCCGTGCCGAGCAGGCCGGTGTGCGCCAGCGCGAAGTCGTACAAGGCGCCGGTGATCCTCGGGTCGGCCCGTACCGCCCGCACGTACGCCGGGTTCCAGTTGCCGCGCCACAGCGGGGTGTGGACGTCGTTGACGGCCCTGACCATGCTGTCGACGGCGTCGTAGGAACCGTCGTAGTCGTCGAGCAGCCGCCGGTAGACGTCCAGATAGCGGCCCTGCTGGTCGGCGCTGTCGGTGAGGATGACGCTCTCGCCGAGCATGTCGCCGTTGGCCGCCGTGACATCGCGGGAGTGCGGGCGGGCGAAGAAGGTGTCCAGGCCGCCGGTGACGGCGGTGGTGAGCCGGGAGGTGTACGTGCCCGCGTCCTGCGGGTGGTTGAACTGCACGTAGTAGCCGGCGCGCAGGAAGAGGACCAGTTGCAGCAGGCCGCCGGAGTTGTCGCCGCGGTACTGCCCGGCGGTGCCGGTGAACGCGTGCGCCACGGTCAGCATCTGGGCCTGCCGGAAGACGGCCCGCGCGTCGCCGCCGGTGACCGCGAAGAGGGTGTTGACACAGGCCGGGGTGGCGGCCTTGACGTGGGCGACGAGGGCGGCGCCGGTACGGGACCCGAAGTCGGCCGGGGTGCAGGAGCCGGCTTTCACCGCGCGACCGTCCTGGCGGCCGGACCGTGGTTGCCTGGGCGGGAGTTGGGCCGGACTGAGCCGTCCGGGCCGGGTCGCGGGACGCTCGGTGGCGGCGGCGGACGCGGCGGCCGGTGACGGCGCGGGCAGGTGTGCGCGGGGCGCGGCGGGCGGCCTGGGCGCCGCCTGCGCGGGCGCGGCCGGCAGGCCGGCCAGGGTGACGCAGACGGCGACGGCGGCGGCGATGCGGCCCGTGGTGCCGGTGGGCACGCGTGCGGGCAGCGCGAAGCGAGGGCGCATCGGGATTCCTCCACGAAGGGGACGCGCCTCTGTGGGGTCGAGGCGTGTCAGGCACTGTCTCAGCGCGCACCGGACCCGACAATGGTGTGTGACATAGCACATGCCGCCGCTCGCTCATAACATCCGGGCGGCGGAGGCGGCGGGCCGCCGGGCGTCTTCCGGCTATACGCGGCTCGACGTGGCCGTGTCCGCGGACAGCCGCTGGGCGACGTAGACCGGGATCACCGACAGCAGGACGAGGACCGCGGCCACGACGTTCACCACCGGTGCCTGCCGTGGCCGGGCCATGTTGTCGAAGATCCACAGCGGGAGGGTCTGGACACCCGGGCCCGCGGTGAACGTGGTGACCACGACCTCGTCGAAGGACAGCGCGAAGGCGAGCAGGGCGCCGGCCAGCAGCGAGGAGCGCACGAGCGGGAACGTGACGTCCGCGAAGGCGCGCAAGCCGGTCGCGCCGAGGTCCTCGGCCGCCTCCTCGTACGAGCCGGCCGTGCGGCGCAGCCGGGCCACCACGTTGTTGAAGACCACGACGACGCAGAACGTGGCATGACCGACGATCACGGTGAACAGCCCGAGGCCCACGCCGAGCGGCTCCAGCACCGTGCCGAAGGCCGAGTTCAGCGCGATGCCCGTGACGATGCCGGGCAGCGCGATCGGCAGCACCACCAGGAACGACACCGTGTCCCGGCCGAAGAAGCGGTGCCGGGCCACCGCGAAGGCGAGGAGTGTGCCGAGCACCAGCGCGAGGGCGGTGGCCCCGAGCCCGGCCTTCACCGACACCCACAGCGCCTGCCGGACACCGACGTTGTGCGCCGCCACCGACCACCACCGCCCGGTCAGCCCCGGCGGCGGCCAGCCCGCGCTGGGTCGGGGTTCAGGGAGTTGAGCAGGACCAGCAGCAGCGGGACGTAGATCACCGCGAAACCGAGGCCGGCGCCGATCCGCAGGGCGATCCGCGCGGTGCGGCCAAGACGCATGGCGCTCATTCCTAGAGGCTGTCGAGGGCGCCCGTACGGCGGATCGCCAGCAGATACAGGACGATCACGGCGACGGGCACGGTGCCGAGCGCGGTGGCCATGGGCAGGTCGAGATCGATGCGGGAGTACACGAGGTTGCCGATGAGCTGGGTCTTGCCGCCCACGATCTGCACGGTGATGTAGTCGCCGAGGCTGAGCGAGAAGGTGAAGACGGAGCCGGCGGCGACGGACGGCGGCACCAGGGGCAGCAACACCATGGGCGTCAGGTCCCGGCTCGCCGCCGTCGGTACGGAACCGGAGGGCTGGGCCGCCGCACGGGTGGGCGGTGCGCCGGAGGCCGTCTTCGAGACGGTCGCCGCCGAGGGGCGCCGGCCCGCGCCCGGACCGCACGCGCACCCGGCCCGGGAGGCGATCGTCTCCGGTGCCTCTTTCGTCGCGGCGCCCGGGCGCCGACGGCGTCGTACGCCCGCCGCTGCTGGCTCTCGGCCCCGGCCGGCCCGCTCCGGCTCCGCGCACCGGGACTGGTTCACGCTGCCCCGCGACGCCGTACGTGGAGCACCTCTGGGTGCAAAGGCCGGCGCGCCGCCGGAACGCACCGGACCGGCGGCCCGCCTCTTCGCCACGGCGCGCTAGCCGCGCCAGGGACCGGTCACGGCGAACGTGGTGCCCGGGGTGTAGCAGTTGACGTACATCGTCTCTCCGTCGGGCGCGAAGGTGACCCCGGCGAACTCGCCCCACTCCGGCTTCTCCGCCGTCCCGATGTTCTGCCGGCCCCGGGCCATCGCGTACACCTCGCCACGGCGGGTCAGCCCGAAGACGTGCTGGGCGCCGTTGCCGTCCTCGCAGACCATCAGGCCGCCTCCGGGTGCGAGGCAGATGTTGTCCGGGGACTCGCCGGGCAGCCGTACGTCGGTGTGCGGGCCGAACACGACGACCAGGGTCAGCCGGCGGCGCGCCGGGTCGTAGCGCCAGATCTGGCCGTAGTGGTCGGCGCCGGAGCCGTCGGCGCCGCGCGCGAAGGACGACACGAAGTACACGCTGGAGCCGCCCCAGTAGCAGCCCTCCAGCTTCTGCGCGTGGGTGATGCCGCCGGGGCCGTAGTCCTGGAACCTGGTCGGCGTGGCGGTGGCCAGCGGGTCCGGTACGTCCACCCACTCGACGCCGTCGAAACGCGCCCCGGTCTCCTGGACCGTCGACAGGTCCGGTACGCCGGGCACCCGCATCGCCTGGAGCCGGCCGCCCGCGCGCAGCGAACCGACACCGCCGAGCGGCTTGTGCGGCAGGAGGCGGTAGAAGAGGCCGAAGGGCTTCTGGAAGGCGTCCTCCGTCTCGTAGACGACACCGTGGCGCGGATCGATCGCGACCGCCTCGTGCTGGAAGCGGCCCAGTGCGGTCAGCGGCACCGCGCCGGTGCGGTGCGGGTCGTTGGGGTGCACCTCGAAGACGAAGCCGTGATCCTTGGTGTATCCGTTGGTGCCGGCCTTGTCCTCGGTCTCCTCACAGGTCAGCCAGGTACCCCAAGGCGTCGGGCCGCCCGCGCAGTTGACGGCCGTACCGGCGATGGCGACCCGCTCGGAGAGCACCCGCTGGTTCCGGTCGAGCGTCAGGGCCGTGCAGCCGCCCTTGCCCGCCGGGTCGTAGGTGAGGCCGCTGACGGCCGGCACCGGGATCTCCGCGGTCGCGCGGTTCTCGTGGTTGCGGACGAGGTGCGTTCGGCCTCCTTTGCCGGCGAAGGCCGCCATGCCGTCGTGGTGGGAGGGCACCCGGCCCTCCCCCGAGCGGAGCTGGTCGCCCTCGCGGGAGAGCACGGTGTAGCGGAAACCTTTCGGCAGGTCGAGCAGGCCGTCCGGGTCGGGAACGAGCGGACCGTAACCGGTGCCGCCCATGCCCTGGGCGGCGGCCGTACCCGCGAAGACCTCGGACAGGGCCCCGGTGAAGGCGATGCCCGCTCCCAGGGCACTCGCTGCGGACAGGACCTGACGGCGTGTTGCAGACATACGGCAGTGACCTTCCTGCTGGCGGACAGGAACCGTGACCCCGCCGTGTCTACCACCTGGCACCGGTCACGGGAACCACGCGCGGCACGCGGGTGCCGCCGTTCGGCGCAGTACCGGCTGCCCGCGGCCGGGACGGGCCGCGCCGCGGATCCCGGCGGCGCGGGAGGGCCGGGTGCCGGCGGTGTCCTACGTCCCCTGTGTCCCGGCGGCGCTCCAGGTGCGGGAGGCCCAGGTGCGCAGGTGGGGGGCCTGGGCGACGAGGTCGCGGTAGGCGTCCGTGGCGGAGCGGACGACGGTCTCCACGACGTCGTCGGTGACGGTGTCCGGCCGCCAGGCCAGCACATAGCGGCACCACAGCGGGGAACCGTCCAGCGGCTTGACCACGACGTGCGGGATCGGCCGCAGCGTCGGCTGCACCAGCGACACCCCGAGCCCGTCGGCGATCATGCTCTGCAACTGGGTCTGGTCGCCGAGCCACTCGTGCACGGTACGCGGCCTGAACCCGGCCGCCGCACAGGCGTCGTAGAACACTTCCGGCCAGCCCGCGCCGTCGTCCGGGGTCACGAACCAGGCGTCCTCGGCGAGGTCGGCGAGCCGCACCTGGGGGCTCGGCCGCAGCCGGTGCCGGGCGGGCAGGGCGACGAAGGTGGGCTCGGTGACGATGCCGCGGTGCCGGACGGCGGCCGAGTGCCGTAGCTCCATGCCCGGGTAGTCGGCGGCGATGGCGGCGTCCACCGCGCCGTCCTCCAGCAGCTCCACGATCCGCGAGGACGCGTAGACGCTGGTGACGGCGAGGGTCAGCTCCGGCAGGCGGGCGCGGACCCGGGAGACCGTGCCGGACAGCATCGGCGAGTTGGTCGCGGCCACGCGCAGGGTGCGGCGGGCGCGGGCCGCGGCCGGCCGGTGCCCGATCGCGGCGGCCCGCGCGAGCACGTCCCGGGCCTGCTCGACGACCTCCGCGCCGTACCGGGTCGGCCGCACCCCGCCCGGTCCTCGCTCGAAGAGCGGCTCGCCCAGATGCCGTTCGATGCGCCGGAGCTGGGTGCTCACGGCGGGCTGCGAATACCCCAGCTGAGCGGCGGCCCGCCCCACGCTGCCGGCGTCGGCGATCGCACACACCACCCGCAGATGCCGCAGTTCCAGCTCCATCGGTCCGCTTTCCCGTTCGTTTCCTCCGGCCGGCCGGGCGGCGGTGCCCGGGGCCGGGGCCCGCGCTCCGCCCGGTGGCACGGCCGTCGCGCCGTCCCGGCCCTGTGCCCGGCGCCGGGGGCCGCGCACGGCCCGTGGCCGCGCGCCGCCGGGGCCGGACGCGGTGGCGACCGGCGGACCGAAGCGTTCCATGGCGCCCCGCGCGGCACAAGTCGCAGGTCCGCCAGGGTGTGGGGCGGTCACATCGGGGGGTACGGGTTCGCCGCGCGTTCGGCCGTGCTGGAGGGAGAACGGGTCGCCGGCCTCGAAGAGCGCGCCGGGAGCGGCCGTCGGCGGGGGCCGGTGGCGGCGTGGACCGGCGCCGGAGCGTCCCGGCCGGTCAGGGCCGGCCGGGACGCTGCCCGGCGGGCCGCAGGCGTGTGTCCTCGCCTGCCGGCCCTGGGCCCCGCGGGATCGGCACACGACCCGTGGAGCAGAATGGCCACCGGCCGCGTGTTCCGGTGGCGTCTGCCTCAGTGCCGTCCGAGCATCTCCGCCACCCGGATGAACCCGTCCCCGCCGTGCCCCAGCCCGATGACGCGGCGGGCCAGGCCCTCCACCGAGCGCATCACGCCCGCGTCGATCCCGTGGGACTCGGAGACGGCGACGACGTGGGACATGGTGGAGGCGGCCGAGGTGATGGGGTTGATCTCGCCGGAGTAGGTGCCGTCGTCGGCGTTCCGCGCGAACTCCTCGAACAGGGGCGGCAGGATCGCGGCGATGCCCTGGGCGAACGGGGCCAGCTCCCCGGCGGTGACGCCCTCCGCCCGGGCGATCGCCACGGCGTGCGCGTAGCCCGCCATCGCGGTCCAGAAGATGTCGAGCAGCGCGATGTCGAAGGTGGCCGCGCGCCCGGTCTCCTCTCCCAGGTGGGTGTGCGTCCCGCCGAGCACCTCCAGCACCGGCCGGTACCGCTCGTAGAGGTCGCGCGGTCCGCTGTGCAGGAAGACGGCCTCCGGGGTGCCGATGCTGGGGGCCGGCGTCATGATCGCGCCGTCCAGGTAGCCGATGCCGTGGGCCGCCGCCCACTCGGCGGTGTCCCGGGCGCGGCCTGGGGTGTCGGCGGTCAGGCTGACGACGGTCCGGCCCTTCAGCGCGCGGGTGACGTCCGCATCGCGCAGGATCGCGTCGCAGGCGTCGTAGTCGACCACGCAGATGACCGTCAACTCCGAGGCCAGTACCGCCTGTTCGGCGGTCGCCGCGGCCGTCGCGCCCCGCTCGGCCAGTTCCCGGTCCTTCCCGGGCGTGCGGTTCCAGACCGTGGTCCGCAGGCCGGCCTCGAGGAACGCGCCCGCCAGCGAGCGGCCCATCGGACCGAGGCCGAGCACGGTGACGGCAGGAAGATTCACAGCTGTGGACATGTTGCAACTCCGGTACGTGATGTTCATGTTGGCAATGGGGCAAGAGCGGCCGGACGGGCCGCGGGGACAAGACGAAGAGGACGACGATGACGCGCAGCCGTGCCCAGGACCCGAACGTCTGCGGAGTGACCGCCGCGGTCGCCGTGATCGACGGCAAATGGAAGACGTCACTGCTGTGGATGCTGGAGTCCGGCCCGCACCGGCCCGGCGAACTGCGTCGCCGGCTGGCCGGGTTGAGCGAGAAGGTGCTGACCCAGGCGCTGCGCGAGATGGAGCTGGACGGCCTGGTGCACCGTGAGGTGCACGACGTGCTGCCGCCGAAGACCGTGTACTCGCTGACCGCGTTCGGCCGCGACCTGGCCGAGGCCCTCGGCCCGCTGGCCGAGTGGGGCCACCGCCGTCTGGACCGGCTCCGCGCGAGCGGGGCGGCGTCCTGACGCGCCTGCGGCTGGCACCTCCCGTCCGTTCTGCCGGCAGCCCCTGGCCTCGGGAAACAGCCTCTCCCGAGCGACCGGGAGGTGCCAAGTACCCACAAAAAAGTGGGTGTCCGGCGGCCCGGGGAAACCGGCCGCGCGGCTCACCCGCCCGCCGTACTCCTTCGTCGCCGTCCGGGCCGTCGGCCGGCTGCCGGACCGAGAGGACACCACCGTGGACCGCGCCCTCCCCGCCCGCCGACCGCGTCCGCCGATGGGCTGGAACAGCTGGGACTGCTACGGCCCCACCGTCACCGAACAGGAGGTGCTGGCCAACGCGGAGTTCATGGCCGGCCACCTGCTGCCGCACGGCTGGGACACCGTGGTGGTGGACATCCAGTGGTACGAGCCGACGGCCCGTGCCCACGGCTACAATCCGGACGCCCCGCTGGTCCTGGACGCGTACGGCCGTCAGCTCCCGGCCCCGAACCGGTTCCCGTCCGCCGCCGGCGGGGCGGGTTTCGCACCGCTGGCCCGCCGGGTGCACGACCTCGGGCTGCGCTTCGGGCTGCACGTCATGCGGGGCGTCCCGCGCCGTGCCGTGGCCGCCCGGCTGCCCGTCCACGGAACGGAGTTCACCGCCGACGAGATCGCCGACACCACCTCGGTGTGCCCGTGGAACACCGACAACTACGGCCTGGACCACGACCATCCGGGCGCCCAGGCGTACTACGACTCCCAGGTGGCCCGGTTCGCCGCGTGGGGCGTGGACTTCGTCAAGGCCGACGACATGCTGTTCCCGTACCACGAACGGGAGATCGCCGCCTACGCGCGGGCGATCGAGCGCTGCGGCCGGCCGATCGAGCTGAGCCTCTCCCCCGGCACCGACCTCTCCCTCGCCCGCCTGGACCACCTGCGCGAGCACGCCACCATGTGGCGCGTCTGCGACGACCTGTGGGACCGCTGGGCGGACGTGGAGGCGCAGTTCGCCCGGATGGCCCGGTGGGCGCCCTGGCAGAGCGAGGCCGGCTGGGCGGACGCCGACATGCTGCCCCTCGGCCGGATCGGCATCCGCGCCGAACGCGGCACGGACCGGCTGTGCTCCCTGACCCGTCCCGAGCAGATCAGCCTGCTCACCCTGTGGCTGATCTCCCGGTCACCGCTGATGATGGGCGGCGATCTGCCCACCAGCCCGCCCGAGACCATCGAACTGCTCACCAACGAGGAGGCGCTGGCCGTGCTGTGGCACGGCACCGGCAACCGCGAGGTGCTCCGCGAGGACGGACTGGTGCTGTGGACCGCCCGGCACACCGACGGCCGCACCCGGTACGCCGCCGTCTTCTCCCTGGCCGGCGAACCCCGCCGGTACGACGTGCCGCTCGGCTCGGTCGGCGCGCGCCCCGCCGACCGGGTCCGCGAGCTGTGGACCCACGCCGACGTCCCGCACGACGGCCGGCACCTCACCGTACGCCTGCCCGCCCACGGCGCCGCCCTCTACCGCCTCGCGGAGGACAGCGGGCGGGAGTAAGAAGCCCACCTAATTTCCGATCCCATTTGCCTAAACCCTTTAGGAAGTTCCATAATCCCCTCCGGAAGACAGGAGAGACGATGATGGCGCGTGCGGGTCTGACCACCGAACGCCTGGTCCGGGCCGGGGCGGAACTGGCCGACGAGGTCGGCTTCGAGCAGGTGACGGTCTCGGCGCTGGCCCGGCGGTTCGACGTCAAGGTCGCGAGCCTGTACTCGCACCTGCGCAACTCCCAGGACCTGAAGACGCGGATCGCCCTGCTCGCCCTGGAGGAGATGGCCGACCGGGCCGCCGAGGCGCTGGCCGGCCGGTCCGGCAGGGACGCCCTCGTCGCCTTCGCGAACGTCTGCCGGGACTACGCCCGCGCTCACCCCGGCCGCTACACGGCGGCCCGCCACCCGCTGGACCCCGCGACGGCGGCCGGCAGCGCCGGCGTCCGCATCGCCCAGCTCACCCGGGCCATCCTGCGCGGCTACGACCTGGCGGAGCCGGACCAGACCCACGCCGTACGCCTCCTCGGCAGCGTCTTCCACGGCTACGTCAGCCTGGAGACGGCCGGCGGCTTCGACCACAGCGCCCCCGGTTCCGAGGAGTCCTGGGCCCGGATCCTGGACGCCCTCGACTCCCTGCTGCGCACCTGGCCCGCCCGCCCCTGAGACCCCTGGCAGACACCATGCACACCATTCCCCTGACCTCCGGCCTGATCCGCGGCGCCCTCGAACTGGAGCGCACCGAGCGCGGGCTGCTGCCGCACCGGCTGCCCGCCCGGGCCCGCGCCCAGTGCGCCGACCCGCAGCTGGCCCTGGCCGAGTCCCAGCCCTCCGGCGTACGCCTGGCGCTGCGCACCCGCGCCACCGCCGTCGAGCTGGACACCGTGCCGACCAAGCGCGTCTACACCGGCGCGCCGCCCCGCCCGGACGGCGTCTACGACCTGCTCGTGGACGGCCGCCCGGCCGGCAGCGCCACCCTCGCCGACGGCGACACGCTCACCGTCGACCTGGCCACCGGCTCCGCCGAGCACCGGCCCGGGCCCGTCGGCACCGTGCGTTTCGCGGGCCTGCCGGACACCCTCAAGGACGTGGAGATCTGGCTGCCGCACAACGAGAGGACCGAACTCGTCGCGCTGCGCGCCGACGCCCCCGTGGAACCCGTACCAAACCGGGGCCGCCCGGTGTGGCTGCACCACGGCAGCTCCCTCAGCCACGGTTCCGACGCGGCGAGCCCCACCACCACCTGGCCCGCGCTCGCCGCGTCCCTGGGCGGAGTGGAGCTGGTCAACCTCGGGCTGGGCGGCAGCGCGCTGCTCGACCCGTTCACCGCCCGCGCGCTGCGCGACACGCCCGCCGATCTGATCAGCGTCAAGCTCGGGATCAACGTGGTCAACACCGACCTGATGCGGCTGCGCGCCTTCGGCCCCGCCGTGCACGGCTTCCTCGACACCGTCCGCGAGGGCCACCCGGGCACCCCGCTGCTCGTCGTCTCCCCGGTCCTGTGCCCGATGCACGAGGACACGCCCGGCCCCACCGCCATGGACCCGGCGGCGCTGGGCGAGGGCCGGCTGCGGTACCTAGCCACCGGGGACCCCGCCGAGCGGGCGGCCGGCAAGCTCACCCTCGGGGTCGTCCGGGAGGAGCTGGCCCGGATCGTGCGCGAGCGGGCCGCCGAGGACCCGCGGCTGCACTACCTGGACGGCCGCGAGCTGTACGGCGAGGCCGACTTCGCCGAGCTGCCGCTGCCCGACGGCCTGCACCCGGACCCGGCCGGCCACCGCCGGATCGGCGAACGGTTCGCGGCGCTGGCGTTCGCGCCCGACGGCCCCTTCACCGCACGCGCGGCCGCCCGGCCGCAGCCCTGAGCCGCCTGCCGCGATCCCGCCCCCGCCTGATGGAAGCCGTCCCGCCGCCCGACCGGAGCGCTGGCCGCCGCCCGGCCGGGACCCGCGCCACCGCCCGGCCGGAAGGCTCCGGCGCGCGCCCGTGACCCCGGCGGCTCACACCAGGTGGGCGAAGACGACCAGGTTGTCGGTGTAGTCGCGCACCGAACGGTCGTAGTCCCCGGCGCAGGTGATGAGCCGGGCCTCGGGGCGGTCGGCGTCCGCGTACACCCGCTCGCTGGGGAAGTCGTCCTTGGCGAAGGTCTCGGCGCTGTCCACGACGAACTCCGCCGTACGCCCGTCGGCCCGCTCCACGGAGAACCGGTCGCCGGGCTCCAGCCGGCCCAGCTCGGCGAAGACGGCCGCCGAGGTGACCGTGTCGACGTGACCGGCGATGATCGCGGTGCCCCGCTCACCGGGCGAGACACCGCCGGCGTACCAGCCGACGAGGTTGGTGTCGGCGGCGGGCGGGGGCTGGAGCTGGCCCGAGGAACCGAGGGCCAGGGTGGTGAAGGGCGCGTCCACGGAGATCTCCGGGATGCGCAGCCGGGTCGGCGCCGACCGGGGCAGCGCCTCGCCCGGCCGGCGGGGACCGGCGGAGGCGACGGCACCGGCGTCCGGGGCCCGGTGCGGCGTGGGCTCACCGGCCGGCCGATGGCCGCCGAACAGGCTGACGGCGAGGAAGACCGCTGCCACACCCCACAGCGTCAGCCGCCCGCCGTGGCCGGCGTGCCGGTCGTCCGCCGGCGCCGCCGGAGAGACGGGGGACGCGGAGGGATCTGCTGCCATCGGACACCACCTCACTCGGGCACGGCAGCACGGGGATCGGGGCACGGAGGACAGGGGCGGGGCGGGGCCGCGCGCGAGGGCCGGCGAGGGCGGCACTGGTGCGGCGCGGGGGCGCGGGCCGCCGGCCCCGAGGGCGTGCCGGCGGTGTCCGCGGCCCCTGTCGCACGGCGGCGGCCCGTCAGGCCGCCGGTCCGGCGGCCTTCTTGCGGCGCAGCGTGTACGCGCCGGTCGCGGCCACGGCCAGGACGGCGAGACCGCCCGCGGTGACACCGGGCGTGGCGAGCGCGCCGCCGCCGGTGTGCATGCCGCCGCGCGGCTTGTCGTGCTCGTCGTCCTCGCCCCACTCGCTCTTGCCGCTCCTGCCTCCCTTCTCACCCTTGCCGCCGCCCTTTTCCTCCTTGCCGCCCTTCTCCTCCTCGTCGTCGCCGCCGTTGTCGCGGTAGCTCTCCGGGTCGAACCTGCTGTCGTCGCTCCCCGATCCCCAGCCGCCGCTGCGCACCGCGGCGAGTGCTCCGCCACCCGTGTGCATTCCGCCGCGCGGCCCGTCGTGTTCCCCTCCGCCGCCGCGCTCGCTGCCGTAGTCGTTGTCCTTGTCGCTGTTGTCGTCGCTGTTGTCGCCGCTGTCGGATCCCTCGTCACGGTCGGAGTCGCTGTCGTGCTCCCTGCTGTACGAGGAGTCGTCGCGACCGCTGTCGTGTTCGGCCGGAACGGCGAACGCGGCTCCGGGCGTCGCGAAGCCGAGGGCGGCCGTGGCGGCCGCCGTCGCCAGGAGCGTGCGGGCAGAGCGCATAGTGATGTCCTTCCGCCGTGACCGGGCAGCGGATACCTCATCAGCTGGATGGACCCGGTCCCGACATGAACCACCGTCAGCGAGGCCCCCGGCTCCCACCATCCGGGCCGCCCAGCCGGGTCACCACGCCACCCGTCTGCCCCAGCGCGCCCGCTTCGCGACCCCTCGTACGGGTCAATCGGCGGCGCGTCCGTACGCCTGCCGGAGTGATCGGCTGCCACCGGCCGCGTCCGGACCGGCTCCGGGTGACGCCGGACCCCTTGTTATGACCGCCGTCATAACGCAGGCTGGTGGCGACGGCACGGCAGCACGGTCGTACGGCACCGGCCGTACGGCGGCCGGCCGGGGCGACGCGGCGGGAGGAAGCGGTGGCGGACGGAAGGGCGCGCGCTCTGTGGGAGCGGTACGAGCCGGTGCACGACCTCGTGTACTTCGCGCCGGAGGCGCACCGGGCGGCGGACGCGCTCGGGCTTCGCGGGTTCTGGATGGGGTACTTCGCGCTGCGCGCCGCTCCGCTCGGCGCGGTGTCCCCGTCCGTGGTGACGAGCTGTTTCCACGTCTTCCATCCCTCGCGGGTGGCCCGGGCGCTGCCGGACGCCTGGGCGTACGCGGCTCCGGCGGATGTGCTGGCGGCCCGTCTGGAGGCGATGGACGCGGCGCTGACCCGGGTGGCCGGCGCGGACGCCGTCGGCTCCGCCGCCTTCGCGCAGGCCGCGGACCTCGCCTGGGAGGCCGCCGCGGCGGCGGACACCACAGGCCGGGTGCTGGCCGCCGCCAACCAGGCGCTCGGCCGCCCGGAGCGGCCCGCCGCCCGGCTGTGGCAGGCCGTGACGACCCTGCGTGAGCATCGCGGCGACTCCCATGTGGCGGTGCTGGTCGGCCTGGGGCTCGGGCCGGTGGAGGCCATGGTGCTCAAGGCGGCGGCCGGCGAGTCCGACGGGGCCTTCCTGCGCGAGACGCGGAAGTGGCCGGCGCGGGACTGGGCGGCGGCCGAGGAGCGGTTGCGCGCGGACGGCAGGCTCGCGGCGGACGGCTCGCTCACGCCCGCGGGCGCGGCGCTGCGCGCCCGGACGGAGGCGCTGACCGACGCGGCGGCCGAACGGCCGTGGACCGCGCTGGGCGCCGAGCGCACCGAGCGGCTGGCCGCGCTGCTGGAGCCGCTGGCCCACGCGGTCCGGGAGTCGGGGCTGCTGCCGGCCGCGAATCCGGTGGGGCTCACCCGCAGGACGCTCCCCGTCGGCCGCTGAGGCCGCCCGGTCACCGGCAGCCGCTCGGGAAACGTGGGCCGCCGACCTCATCCGTTTGGCTGGCAACAGTCGTATCAATGGTTGAACTGCCCAGCGAGGCGCCCTTGTTGCGGGTCGTACCCTGGGGCCGTGGCCAACCGTGAAGAGGATCCAGGACAGGTGGCGTCCCGGCTCACCGGGCGCCCCGCCGCCGGGACCCGGCCGTCGTCCGGCTCGCCCGCCGAGGTGCTGCTCGACGACGGGACACCCGTGATGGTGAAGCGGGGGGACGCTCCCGGGGCGGTGCGCGCCGAGGTCGCGGGGCTGCGCTGGCTGGCCGCCGCGGACGCGGTCCGGGTGCCGGCGGTGCTGGGGCACGACGACCACTGGATGGTGACCGAGCGGGTGCCGGCCGGGTCGCCCGGCCCGGCGGCGGCGCTCCGTTTCGGCCAGGCCCTCGCCGCGCTGCACGCGGCCGGCGCGCCCTGCTTCGGGGCGGCGCCGCCCGGCGGCCCCGAGGACGCCCGTATCGGCGCGGCCCCCATGCGCAACGCGCCGGGCGCCGAGTGGCCGTCCTGGTACGCCGAGCACCGCGTGCTGCCCTATGTGCGCGGCGCGGTCGACCGCGGCGTGCTCCGCCCGGCGGAGGCCGCCGTGTTCGAGCGGGTCTGCGCGCGCCTGCCGGAGCTGGCGGGTCCGGCCGAGCCGCCCGCCCGGCTGCACGGCGACCTGTGGAACGGCAATGTGCTGTGGGCGGCCGACGGCGAGGTGCGGCTGATCGATCCGGCCGCGCACGGCGGGCACCGGGAGACCGACCTGGCGATGCTGGGGTTGTTCGGCTGTCCGCACCTGGAGCGGGTATTCGTCGGTTACCAGGAGGCGGCGCCGCTGGCGGACGGCTGGCGGGACCGGGTGGGGCTGCACCGGCTCTTCCCTCTGCTGGTGCACGCGGTGCTGTTCGGACGCGGGTACGCCGAACAGGCCTTGACGGCGGCGCGGGAGACGCTCGCGCGGTAGGCGCCCGCGGCGTCCCTCCGCGCCGCGGCCACGGAGAGTAAGGAAACCAATCACCCGTTCGACTCGTATAAGGACGTGAAAGCCTAATCAGGGAGAGACCATGCAACCGTTCACGCTCAACTACGCGCGGCCCGCTGTGCAGTTGGACGTCACCATTCCGTACGCGTACGACTCCGGACTGCAAGTGAACGTCCTCCCGGACGGGCGGATCGCCGCGACCGACCACGCGACGTTGAGAGCCCTCGGGACCACGACGTCGACCGCCGGTTCCAAGACGCACTTCGACGACTGAAACCGCGGACCCCCACAGATGACCGTGCTCATCCTGACCAGTGAGGAAGACGTGACGGCGGACATGGTGGTCCTCCGGCTGGGCGAGGCCGGCGTGCCCGTCGTCCGGCTCGACCCCGCCGATCTGACCAACGGCGTGGCGCTGTCGGGCGAGTACGTGCGGGGCGCCTGCCGGGGGCATCTGTCCGTCGGCGGGCGCCTGGTGGGCATGGACGGTCTGCGCTCGGTGTGGGTGCGCAGACCGGGCGATCCGGCCGCCCGCGCCGCCCAGCCCTCCGCCTGGCTGACGGAGGAGTCGTCGCAGGCGCTGTACGGCATGCTGCGGTGCAGCGACGCCCGCTGGATGAACCATCCGGACGCCGCCCGCCGCGCCCGGCACAAACCCTGGCAGCTCGGCCTGGCCCAGCGCAGCGGGCTGGCGGTGCCGGCCACCCTCATCACGACGTTCCCGCAGGCCGCGCGGGAGTTCGCGCGGCGCTTCCCGGACCTGGTGGTCAAGCCGGTCTCCGGGGCGCATCCGCAGGAGCCGCCCCGGTCCGTGCCGACCAGCCGCGTCGCGCCGGACACCGATTTCACCGCGGTGGCCTACGGCCCGACCCTGCTGCAACGGAGGATCGCCAAACGGGCCGACATCCGGCTCACCGTCGTCGGCGGCACGCTGCTGGCCGCCCGCAAGCCCGCCGACCCGGACGCCCATCCGGACGACGTGGACGTCCGTTTCGCCCCCTCGGTCTCCCCCTGGCTGCCCGCGGACGTGCCCCCACGGGTCGCCGAAGGCGTGCGGCGGTACATGACGGGTGCGGAACTGGCGTACGGAGCCTTCGACTTCGCGGAGGACGCGGACGGGATCTGGTGGTTCCTGGAGTGCAACCAGTCCGGCCAGTTCGGGTTCGTGGAGATGGACACCGGCCAGCCGATCGCCGCCGCCATCGCGGGCTGGCTCGCGGGGCGGGGAACGGGGGGCCACGGGTGTGCGGAGGGTGAACGCGGCGCACCATCCTGAAGGGGCGGGGAACGACTGTCGGAAGGGAACGGGACATGCGCATCGGACTGCTGGGGACGGGCCCATGGGCGCGGGCGACGTACGCTCCCGCCCTCGCGGAGCACACCGGCCTGGAGTTCACCGGGGTGTGGGGGCGCCGGCCGGAGGCGGCCGCGGAGCTGGCGGAGCGGTACGGCGTCGCCGCGTACGCCGACGTGGACGCGCTGCTGGCCGACGTGGACGCGGTGGCGGTGGCCCTGCCGCCGTCGGTGCAGGCGGAGTTGGCGGTGCGCGCGGCCGGAGCGGGCCGTCACCTGCTGCTGGACAAGCCGCTGGCGGTGTCGGCCGCCGGGGGCCGGGCCGTGGCGGAGGCGGTGGAGCGGGCCGGGGTGGCGTCGGTGGTGTTTTTCACCACGCGCTTCCAGAAGGAGCCGGAGGCCTGGGTCGAGGAACAGGCCGCGCGGACGGGCTGGTTCACCGCGCGGGCCCACTGGCTGGGCGCGGTGTTCACGGGCGACAGCCCGTTCGCGGCCTCGCCGTGGCGGCGGGAGAAGGGGGCGCTGTGGGACGTCGGCCCGCACGCCCTGTCGGTCCTGCTGCCGGTCCTCGGCGACGTAGGGAAGGTCGCGGCGGCGGCGCGCGGTCCGGCGGACACCGTCCATCTGGTGCTGGACCACGCCACCGGCGCGTCCAGCTCGCTCACGCTGAGCCTGACGGCCCCGCCGGCGGCGGCCGGGGCCGAGGTGGAGCTGCGGGGCGAGGCGGGTGTGTCGGTCATGCCCGGGAGTTCGCAAGGAGCGGTCGCCGCGCTCGGCCGGGCCGCCGACGCGCTGGTGCGGGCCGCCCGCACCGGCCGCCCGCACTCCTGCGACGCCGCGTTCGGGCTGCGGGTCACCGAAATCCTCGCCGCGGCGGAGGACCGGCTCACGGCCGCCCGGGCGTAGGCCGGCCCGGCGTAGGCCGGCCCGGCGTAGGCCGACCGGGGTCCGGACGGCCGGTCGGGTCCGGACGGCCGGTCGCCGTGCCGTCAGCGACCGTCGCCGGCCTCCGGGCCGGTCCAGTAGGTGACGCGTTCGTGTACGACGGGATAGCGGGCCGTGGTGAAGTGGGCGGCCATCGGGAAGTTGTCCTGGTCGGTGGCGGCGGCGATGAACTCGGCGCCCTGTCCGGCCAGGAAGTGGGTGCAGTCGGCGAGCAGGTCGTAGGCGTAGCCGTGGCCGCGCTGTTCCGGCACCACTCCGATGAAGCCGACGCACGGCCCCGAGGGGTTGCGGGCCGGGATGTGGATGCCGACCGGGTCGCCCGCCGGGGTGTGGGCGAGCCGCCACCAGTGGCGGGGCGAGGGGAACCAGTGGAAGACGTCCATCTCCTCCCGGGCCGCCCGGTCCACGCCGCCCCGCTCGACGGCCCGGCGGGCGTGGGCGTCCAGGGTGGCGGAGTGGATGCGGCGCAGCAGGCCGTGGAACACGCTGTCGTCCGGTTCGGCGGTGAAGACGAGCCGTCCGGGCCGCTCGGGCAGGCCCCGGTCCGGGGTCCAGCGGTAGACGAACCGCTCCACCAGAGGGGTGTAGCCGGCCCGGCGCGCGGCGGCGGCCCGGGCGCCGGCCGCGGCCCGCAGGCGCGGGTCGTTCCGCCAGCCGGGCGGCAGGTCGAGTTCCAGCTCGGGGGTCCGCCACGGGGCCGTCCGCAGCAGTGCGGCACCGGCCTCCTCCTCGCCCTCGGCGACGTCGAACCAGTTGATCACCAGGGGCTCGGGGTCCTCGGGGCGGGCCCACCAGGCGGCCCGTGCCACGACACGGCCGTCGCGCAGGGCGACGCGCCGCCAGTCGGGACGGTAGCGGGTGCGCCGGTGCCCGTCGCCCAGGGCGAGCGGGTCGGGCAGGGTGTGGAACAGGTGCGCGCTGCTGTCGTCGAGCGCGCGGACGACCAGGCCGGTCATGGATTCCTCCGGGATGCGTGGGTGGACGACGCTCCCGGTCGGATCATCGGATCAGACGTGACACGCCCGCGGCACGGGGAGGGGGAAGCGCCTGTTGCTGCTGTCGCGCATGACACTCGCCTCCTTCGTCGGTCCGGTCCGGGCGTGGCGGGCCCAGGTTAGGCGGGCGGCCGGGCCGGCGTCCACCGGTTTCCGCGTTCTCGCGCGAGGTGCGGGACATGGGCGGCGGCGTAGCTTGGGGATGTGGGATCGGTACGCGGCCGGTGGGCGCGCGGGGACCGTCGGGAGCGCGGCTGGCTGCGGGGCGCGCCGCCGCCGTGGTGGGTCCGTGTGCTGCCCGTCCTGCTGCTCGCGGCCGTCGGCTCCGCCACGCTGATCACACCCCACGCGCGCGATCTCGGTTTCCTGCTGGGCGCGATCCCGCCGCTGGCGGTCCTGTCCTACGGCCCGCTGACCACCGGAGTGCTCGGGCTGGGCGTGGTCGCGGTGCTGAACATGCCGGCCACGCATCTGAACCGTCCCGGTGACACCGATCTGCTGACCGTCGTGTTCGTGGCCGCGCTGAGCGTGTTCGTGGCCTATGTGCGCAGCCGGCGGGACGCCCAGCTGGACACCGAGCGGGCGATCGGCGAGGCGGTGCAGCGGGCCGTGCTGCCGCCGCTGCCGGACCGGGTCGGGCGGGTCGGGTGCGCCGCCTACTACCGGGCCGCGCAGGACGGGACGCTGGTGGGCGGGGACTTCTTCGACGTGCGGGCGGGGCCGTACGGCGTGCGGGCGGTGCTGGGGGATGTGCAGGGGCACGGGCTGACGGCGGTGGCCACGGTGGTGTCGCTGCTGGGAGCGTTCCGGGAGGCCGCGCTGGACCAGCCGGACCTGGAGTCGGTGGCGGCGCGGCTGGACCGCCGGCTGGCGGTGGACTCGGCGGACGTGGGGCACGCGGAGCTGTTCGCCACCGCCCTGCTGCTGGAGTTCGCCGACGGCACGGCCGCGGTACGGGTGGTGGCGTGCGGGCATCCGGCGCCCGTGCTGCTGCGCGCCGGGGCGGCCCGGGAGGTGACCGTCGCGCCCGCACCGCCGCTGGGCATCGGGCTGGTCGGTGTCGACCCGCCGAAGGAGGTCACCGTGCCGCTCGCTCCGGGCGACCGCCTGTTCCTGGCCTCCGACGGCGTGTGGGAGGCCCGGGACGCCGGCGGTGCCTTCTACCCGCTCCCGCGACGACTGACCGCCCTGGCCGGCGCCCCGTCCGCCGACCTTCCCGGCGCGGTGTGGGAGGACCTGGTACGACACCGCTATCTGGTCCGCGACGACGCGACCATGCTGGTCCTGACACCGGAGGCGGCGGGAGCGGGTGGAGGGCCGCGGTGAACGCCGGGCCGCCGGCGTGCTGCCCTCCTCCACGGCGGGCGAACGACCGTCCCGCGCCGGCCCGGAGGCCGGGCCCGCGGCCGAACTCGGTCCCCTTACGGGCCGGATGACACGGAAGCGGTGTGCGTACGACCGATGACAGGGTGTACTTGGACCGGGACCGCCTCAGGCATGGCCGACCAGTCTGGAGACCGTTGTGACCGTCACCGACCGTATCGCCCTCGACCCCTTCGGCTCCGACATCGCCGCGGAGAGCGCCCGGCTGCGCGCCCTCGGCCCCGTCGTACCCGTGGAGCTGCCCGGAGCCATCCCCGCCTGGGCACCCACCGGTCACGACACCCTCAAGACCCTCATCCTCGATCCCCGGGTCAGCAAGGACGCGCGCCGGCACTGGCGTCTGTGGCCGGAGCTGGACGCGCATCCGTCCTGGGGCTGGATGGCCAACTGGGTGGGCGTGACCAACATGCTCACCACCTACGGCACCGACCACACCCGGCTGCGCAGGCTGGTGGCGCCGAGCTTCACCCACCGGCGCACCGAGGCGATGCGGCCCCGGGTGGCCGCGCTGACGGCCGAGCTGCTGGACGCGCTCCAGGCCGCGGGCGCCGACGGCGGCGTGGTCGACCTGCGCGACGGCCTCGCGCATCCTCTGCCGATGCGGATGATCTGCGAACTCCTGGGCGTGCCCGACGCGTTACGGCCCGGCGCGGCGCGGCTCATCGCCGACTTCATGAACACCTCCGATCCGAGCCCCGAGTTCGCGGCCTCCGTGCGCGAACGCGTCGGCTCGGTGCTCGGCGCGCTGATCGAGTACCGGCGGACCCGGCCGGGTGACGACATCACCACGGAGCTGATCCGGGTGCGGGACGAGGACGGCGACCGGCTCTCCGACGAGGAACTGCTGCACACGCTGCTGCTGGTGGTCGGCGCCGGCTTCGAGACCACCGTCAACCTCATCGGCAACGCGGCCGTCGCCCTGCTGGCCGACCCCGGACAGCTGGCGTCGGTGCGCGCCGGGGAGATCGGCTGGGACGCGGTGGTCGACGAGACACTGCGGGTGCATCCGTCCATCGCCGCGCTGCCGTTGCGGTTCGCGGTGGAGGACCTCACGGTCGGGGACGTGACGATTCCGGCCGGGGACGCGATCATCACGACGTACGCCGCGTCGGGCCTGGACCCGGCGCGCTACGGCCCCGACGCGGCCGTCTTCGACGCGACGCGGGCGGCCGAGGACCACCTGGCGTTCGGGGTCGGCGTGCACCGCTGCGTCGGGGCTCCGCTGGCCCGGCTGGAGGCGCTGACCGCGCTGCCCGCCCTGTTCTCCCGCTTCCCCGGCCTGCGCCTGGCCCGCGCGGCCGACGAGCTGCGCCATGTGCCGTCCTGCATCGCCCACGGCTGGCAGGAGATCCCGGTCCGGCTGGGGAACTGAGCACCGCCGGGCCCGGGTGGCCGGGACGGCCGCGCATGGCTCCGCCGGCGGCCCGGGGGGATGGGGCCGCCGGCGGAGACGCCGCGCCCGGAGCAGGGGGAGACCCCGGGCGGTTCAGTGCTCGGATGCCCCGGAATCCTGGATGTACGCAGCCGAATTCCAGACGATCCGAAAAATCTTCCAAACCGGCCGGGAACCGGAGAGCACCGGGTCACGGGGTCACAGGGTGTAAGGGCGTAAGGGATGCAGGGGCGAGGGCCACCCTGCCGGACACCGGTCGGCGGCGATGGGGCGGATATCGGTCAAGGGCGACGGGCCGGGAAGCGGCCGAGGACTATGGGCCGGGAATCGGCCCGGGCACGCCGGTTGATGACCGCTCGGTCCCGGCCGGGGCGAGTGGCCACCGCCCTGCCGGGTAAGGCCGGCCGGTCCGCCACCGCCGGCGGCTGAGCGGTCGGGCTGAGCAAGGGACGACGCGGAGACCGAGGCGGGGACCGGCGCAGAGGTCGGCGCACGGGCTGACGGGTGACGAGCCGACGGGTGACGAGCCGACGGGTGAGGAACCGACGCGTGACGGACCGGCCGATGCCGCGGGCGGGCCGGGCCGCCTCGCGGTACGTCGGCGGCCGGGAGGCCCGTCGCCGTTTTCCGGTGCCTTCACCGCTCGGTCCCCTTGGCCTCTGCCTACTCGTCCCCGGCCGTCGTCCGGCCCCGCATGCCGGCCGCCGCGAGGGCCGCGCCCAGCAGGCAGAGCACGCCGGTGACCACGGCGGAGGCGTGCACACCGTTCATGAACGCCCGGCCGCTGCCCTCGACGACGGCCGCACGGAGCGTGTCCGGCATGGACGGCGACACCGGCGCGACACCCATGGCCACGGCGTCCTTCGCCTCGGCCAGCTTCCCGGCCAGGCCACCCGGCACGCCCGCGCCGGTCAGTTCGGTGGCCAGGGTGGCGCCGACGCGGGCGCTGATGACGGAGACCAGCACGGACGTGCCGAGAGCGCCGCCGATCTGCAGTGTGGTGGCCTGGAGCCCGCCGGCCACACCGCCGTCCTGCACGGGCGCGTTGCCGACGATCGCGTCGGACGAGGCGGACAGCACCATGCCGACACCGAGCCCGAGCGCGACGAACGGCGGCCACATGGTGGCGTACGAGGAGTCGCCGGACCAGGTCAGCAGGGCGAAGCAGGCCGCGGCCTGGAGCAGCATGCCGAGCGGCATGCAGAGGCGGGCGCCGAACCGCGCGGTCAGGGCGGCGCCGAGCGGGGAGGCGACGAGGGAGGCGAGGCTCAACGGCAGGGTGCGCACGCCCGCCTGCACGGGCGTCAGACCGCGCACGTTCTGCAGGTAGAGCATGACGAAGAAGATCACGCCCAGCATGACGAAGAAGTTGAGGGCGGTGATGACCGCGCCGATGGTCAGGGCACGGCTGCGGAAGAGCCGCATCGGCAGCAACGGATATTCCACTCGCGTCTCGTGACGGCCGAAGAGGAGGAGCAGGAGCAGACCGGCGAGGATCGCGGCCCAGGTGCCGGCCGACGTCCAGCCCCAGGTCTCGCCCTTGACCACGCCGAAGACGACGCTCAGCAGGCCGAGCGCGAGCAGGACGACACCGATGACGTCGAAGCGGTGGCTGCCGGCGGCACTCTTCGACTGCGGCAGCACGAACGCGCTGAAGGCGCAGGCGAGTACGCCGATGGGCAGATTGATGTAGAAGACGGACTCCCAGCTGACGTGCTCCACCAGCAGGCCTCCGACGATCGGGCCCAGGGCGGTGGACACGGCCGAGACCATCGCCCAGATGCCGACGGCCATGCCGAACTTGCGCGGCGGGAACACGGCCCGCAGCAGACCGAGGGTGTTGGGCATCAGCAGACCGCCGAAGACACCTTGGAGCGCGCGGAAGGCGACGACGCCGGTGATGGAGCCGGACAGGCCGATGGCGACGGAGGACAACGCGAACCCGGCGACGCCGGCGAGGTAGAAGGTGCGCCGGCCGAACCGGTCGCCGAGCTTGCCGCCGAGGATGAGGGTGGCGGCCAGGGCCAGCAGATAGGAGTTGGTCACCCACTGCAACTGGGCGGTGGACGCGTGCAGTTCGCGGCCGATCTCGGGGTTGGCGATCGCGACGACGGATCCGTCGAGTTGGACCATGAACAGGCCGAAGGCGACGGCGCACAGGGTGAGCCAGGGGTTGGCGCGCCGCCGGGCGGCGGCGGTGGCCGGTGCCGCGGGAGTCGCGGGCACGGCGGAGTGATCCACGGAGGTGGACGGCATGGCGGAAGCCTCGTCTGATACGGGGTGGAAAGGATGCGGAAAGGTGTGGAGGGCGCGGGAAGACGTGACAAGCGCACGCGTGGCCGGGCGCTCCGTGCGGTGAGGCGCGAGGACTCGGTACGCGACGCGGGACGCAAGGCGCAGGACACCGGGGCCGTACGGGCGCGTACAGGCGTGTACGGACCTACAGGGAGTACGGCCGTGCGGGTCAGTGCGCGGCGGGGCGCAGGCGGTGCGCCAGTGACTGGAGCGCGCCGAGGGCGGAGCCGAGCGCGTCCATCTCGCCCTCGGTCAGCGCGAGCAGGGCCTGGGTGAGGTGGCCGGCCTGGAGTGCGTGCACCTCGGCCAGGCGCCGCCGGGCGACCGGCATCAGGTGCAGCCGTACGACCCGCTTGTCGGTGCCGTCCTGCCCGCGCTCCAGCAGGCCCTGCTCGGTGAGCTGGGAGACCAGCGCGCTGACGTTGTTGGGCTTCATCAGCAGCGCGTCGGCGGCCTCCCGCACCGTGGCACCGTCGTGCTCGGCGACGTACCGCAGCAGGTTGAGGTGTCCCTCGGGCGGCTTGGGGTGGGGGAAGTCGCGGGCGACCCGCCGGTCCAGGGCACGGTACAGCGCGGGCAGGGCGTCGGCGAGCGCCGAAGCGACGCTGTCGACGTCCCGCTGGGGCGCGCTGGATCCGGACATGCCCTCCAGGATAGGTATGACTACATACCCATGTCAAACAGGTATGGAGCCATAGGTATCGCCGTCCGGACACCCCCGGCCGGGTGCGCTGTGCGGGGAGGCGGGGGCGGCCGGGTGACCGGGATGCGCGTGTGGTGCCCGGGACGGCATAAGCTCGACGGGTGGCGAAGTACTTCGACGTGCATCCCGAGAACCCGCAACCGCGCAGCATCGCGCAGATCGCCGACGCGGTGCGCTCGGAAGCGCTCATCGCATATCCGACCGACTCCTGTTACGCGCTCGGCTGCCGGCTGGGCAGCCGGGACGGCATGGACCGCATCCGTGCCATCCGCCGGCTGGACGACCGGCACCACTTCACCCTGATGTGCCGGGACTTCGCGCAGCTCGGCCAGTTCGTCCGGGTGGACAACGACGTCTTCCGGGCGGTGAAGGCGTCCACACCCGGCAGCTACACCTTCATCCTGCCGGCCACCCGTGAGGTGCCGCGCAAGCTGCTGCACCCGAAGAAGAAGACCGTGGGCGTGCGCATCCCGGACCACGTGGTCACCCAGGCGCTGCTGGCGGAGCTGGGCGAACCGCTGCTGTCCAGCACGCTGCTGCTGCCCGACGAGGAGGAGCCGCTGACCCAGGGCTGGGAGATCAAGGACCGGCTCGAGCACGTGGTGGACGCGGTGGTCGACTCCGGCGAGTGCGGCACCGAGCCGACGACGGTGGTCGACTTCTCCGGAGGCGAGGCGGAGATCGTCCGGCGAGGCGCGGGCGACACCAGCCGCTTCGAGTGAGCAGCCGGCCCGCGGACGGCCTCCGCGATGGGGGCTTCACACATGGGCCGCTCCCCACGTGTGCGTCCCGCACATGTGCGCCCCGCACACAGCCGCGGCCCGCATAGCCGCACCCCACACAGGCGCCACCCCCACATGAAGGCGCCCCGCACAGACGCGCACCACACAGGCGCCCCGCATACAGGTCTCCGCACACCCACGCCCGCCCCGTCCGCCCGGACCCGGCGAGCGTTGTCGATCTTGCGTGACAGCATGGTCGCAGCCAAGACGCCGGGGACCACCCGCGCCCGGCGCCCGATTCCCGAGGGAGGGTTTGTCCACCATGACCGATCTCCAGCGTGACGATGTCGACATCCGGACCGAGGACGGGATCGCCGACGCCTACCTGGTCCATCCCGCCGACGGCCGGCCCCGCCCGGGCGTGTTGTTCTATCAGGACGCCTACGGCCCGCGACCGCACCTGAAGTCGATGGCCGACCGGCTGGCCGCGGCGGGTTACACCGTGCTGCTGCCGAACGTGTTCTACCGGCTCGGCCGGGCGCCGGTCGCGGACCTGCCCGAGTTCATCGACCCGGGCGCCGACCCGACCATCTGGGAGCGGCTCGGCCCGATGCTGGCCGGGCTCACGCCGGACCTGGTCAAGCGGGACGCGGGCGCCTATCTGCGCTGGCTGGCCGACAGCCCGCTGGTGGCGGACGGCCCGGTCGCGCTGACCGGCTACTGCATGGGGTCCCGGCTCGTGCTGTGGACGGCGGGCGCCTATCCGGACCGGGTCGCGGCGGCGGCCGGTTTCCACGGCGGGGGCCTGGCCACCGACGACCCGGACAGCCCGCACCGGGAGGCCCCGCGCATCACCGCGGAGCTGTATTTCGGGCATGCCGACGAGGACCCGTCGCTGCCGCCGGAGCAGATCGCGCGCTTCGAGGAGGCGCTGACCGCCGCCGGTGTGCGGCACACCTGCGAGGTCTATGCCGGCGCCCGCCACGGCTACACCCAGGCGGACACCCCCGCCTACGACCGGCAGGCCGACGAGCGGCACTGGACGGCGCTGCTCGACCTGCTCAAGCGCGCGTTCTGACGGCCCGGCCCGGTGTCCGCCGCCCGGCGGGCACCGGGCCGATCTCGTCTCCGGCATTGACATGCACTCGCCGTGACCGGGAATCTGAGAGCGCTCTCACAGCGGTACGGACCAATTCCGTACGACCCCGACCCCACACGGAGGTGGAGAGTTGCCTCACACGCTCACGCGGGGCGTGCTGCCCCTGGCCGCCGCCACGGCGCTGCTCGGCGGACTGCTCGCGCTCGGCACCCCGGGCCGCGCCGCCGCCGCCGTCCCCGACACCATCCCGCTGACGATCACCAACAACTCGGGCCGCTCCGAGCCGGTGTACGTCTACGACCTCGGCACCCAGCTGTCCTCGGGACGGCAGGGCTGGGCCGACGCGGACGGCGTCTTCCACGCCTGGCCGGCCGGAGGGAACCCGCCGACTCCCGCGCCGGACGCCGCGATACCCGGGCCGGCCGCCGGCCAGTCCAAGACGATCCGCATCCCGAAGTTCTCCGGCCGGATCTACTTCTCCTACGGCCGCAAGCTGGACTTCCGGCTGACCACCGGCGGACTGGTCCAGCCGGCCGTGCAGAACCCGTCCGACCCCAACCGCGACATCCTCTTCAACTGGTCGGAGTACACGCTCAACGACGCCGGCCTCTGGCTCAACAGCACGCAGGTGGACATGTTCTCGGCGCCGTACGCGGTCGGTGTGCAGCGCGCCGACGGCGGCGTGAGCACCACCGGGCATCTGAAGTCCGGTGGCTGGAACGGCTTCTTCTCCGCGCTGCGCGCGCAGCCGGGCGGCTGGGCCGGCCTGATCCAGACCCGCTCCGACGGCACGGTGCTGCGCGCGCTGTCCCCGCTGTACGGCGTGGAGACCGGGGCGCTTCCCGGGAACGTGCTGGACGACTACGTGAACCGGGTCTGGCAGAAGTACACGACGTCGACGCTGACCGTCACGCCGTTCGCGGACCAGCCGAACACCAAGTACTACGGCCGGGTCTCGGGCAACGTCATGAACTTCACCAATTCCGCCGGCGCGGTCGTCACCAGTTTCCAGAAGCCCGACGCGTCCAGTGTCTTCGGCTGCCACAAGCTGCTGGACGCGCCCAACGACGCGGTGCGCGGGCCCATCTCCCGTACGCTGTGCGCCGGTTTCAACCGGTCCACGCTGCTGGTCAGCGCGAATCAGCCGGACACCACGGCGGCCGACTTCTACCGGGACGCGGTGACCAACCAGTACGCGCGCGCCGTCCACGCGCAGATGGCCGACGGCAAGGCCTACGCGTTCGCCTTCGACGACGTCGGCAACCAGGAGTCGCTGGTGCACGACGGCAGCCCGCGGCAGGCATATCTCACGCTGGACCCGCTCGGCTGACACGACGCGGTCCCGCACCCGGCGAACCGGGTGCGGGACCGCGCGCGGTGTCAGGCGGTCAGCCGGTCGTCAGGGCGGTGTCGTCCACGACGAAGCTGGTCTGGAGGCCGGAGTCCTCCACGCCGTTGAACTTCAGCGTGACCGTGGAGCCCGCCAGCGAGGACAGGTCGAAGGTCTTCTGGCCGTAGCCGGAGGCCGCGTTGAGGTTCGAGTAGGTGGCGAGCGTCTTCGAACCGGCGGTCACCGTCAGCTTGTCGTACTGGGTGCTGGTGGTGGTCTCGTCGGTGTCGATGTGCAGGTAGAAGGTCAGGGTCGCCTTGCAGCCCGCGGGGATGGTCACCGACTGGGACAGCGTGTCGGTGTGCGTGGAGCCGTAGCCGTTCAGCCATGCCTTGTAGGAGCCGCCGTGGGCGGGCTGGCCGCTGTCGGTGGTGATGACTCCGCTGCTCGCGCTCCAGCCGGTGCCGCCGGACTCGAAGCCGGGGTTGCCCAGCAGTTGCGTCGCCGAGCAGCCGCCGCCGGTCGTGCCGATCGTCCAGGCGAAGGCGGCGGTGCCGGTCGCGCCGGTGGAGTCGGTCACCGTCACGGTGGTGTTGTAGCTGCCCGCCGCGGTGGGCGTGCCGGTGATCAGACCGGTCGAGCCGTTGATCGTCAGGCCGGAGGGCAGACCGGAGGCGCTGTAGGTCAGCGCGCCGCTGTTGGTGCTGCTCGCCTGGATCTGCAGGCTCACGGCCGTGCCGACGGTGGAGGACTGGCTGCCCGGGTTGGTGACCGTCACGCCGCTGCTCGGCGGGTTGATGTGACCGCCGACGTTGATGCCGGCGAAGGCGTTGCCGACTCCGGCGTACTGCGCGGAGTTGGTGCCGTACAGCGCGGCGGCGGCGTTGAGCGCGGCGGTGCGGGCGCCGGCGTAGTTGGTGCTGGACGTCATGTACGTCGTCAGCGCCTTGTACCAGATCTTCAGCGCGGCGTCGCGGCCGATGCCGGTGACGGCGACGCCGTCGGACGTCGGGCTGTTGTAGGTCACGCCGTTGACGACCTTGGTCCCGCTGCCTTCGGACAGCAGGTAGAACATGTGGTTCGCCGGGCCCGAGGAGTAGTGCACGTCGAGGCTGCCGATCCCGGAATACCAGCTGTCCTTGGACCCGCCGTCCTTGCTGGGCTTGTCCATGTAGCGCAGCGGCGAGCCGTCGCCGTTGATGTCTATCTTCTCGCCGATGAGGTAGTCGCCGACGTCCTTGGAGTTGTTCGCGTAGAACTCCACGCCGGTGCCGAAGATGTCGGAGGTGGCCTCGTTCAGGCCGCCGGACTCGCCGCTGTACTCCAGACCGGCGGTGTTGGAGGTGACGCCGTGGCTCATCTCGTGGCCGGCCACGTCCAGCGAGGTCAGGGCGTGGGTGTTGCCGCTGCCGTCGCCGTAGGTCATGCAGAAGCAGCTGTCGTCCCAGAAGGCGTTGACGTAACCGCTGCTGTAGTGGACGCGGCTGTAGGCGGCGACGCCGTCGTTGCGGATGCCGCTGCGGCCGAAGGTGTTCTTGTAGAAGTCCCAGGTCTCCTGCGCGCCGTAGGCGGCGTCGGCGCCCGCGGTCTGGGTGTTGGAGCCGGTGCCGTCGCCCCAGACGTCGTCGGCGTCGGTCATCAGGCTGCCGGTGCCGGAGGTGCCCCGGTTGAGGCTGTAGGTCTTGTGGCCGCCGCGCGTGGTGTCGTACAGCTGGTACGTCGAGCCCGACAGCGTGGTGTTCAGGGTGACGGCACCGCTGTACTGGGTGTTGCCGGTCCCGGTCTTGACCGCCTGGTAGCGGTACAGCTCCTTGCCGGTGGTGGCGTCGGTGACGACGTGCAGCCGGCTGGGGGTGCCGTCGTCCTGGAGGCCGTCGACGACCGTCTCCCAGGCGAGCTTCGGGGTGCCGGCGCCGGCCCAGATCACCTTGCGGACGCTGTCCGTGGCGGGCTTGCCGGCGGCCAGCGCCTTCGCGGCCTTCAGCGCCTTGGTCTCGGCGGCGGCCTTGGCGAAGGTGGCGGTGGTGGAGGGCACCTTGATCGTGCGCTTGCTGTTGAAGGTGGTGCTCACGGTCCCCTTGGCCAGCGAGGCGGGCGGGGTGTGCACGATGAGGTCGCCGCCGAGGACGGGCAGGCCGTCGTAGGTGCGCTCGTACCGGGTGTGCAGGGTGCCGTCGTTGTCCTTGACGACGTCCCTGACGACCAGCTTCTCCCGCGCGCCGAGGCCGAGGGTGCGGGCGGTGCCGGCGGTCTTGTCCCGGGCGCTCTCGAGGAGTGCCTGGTGCTGGGCCGGGCTGAGTTCGGCCTCCAGTCCGCCGGTGCGCAGCGGGCCGGGGTGGGGGGCGGCCGGGGCGGCGGCCGCGCCGGTCGCCTGGAGGCCGACGGCGAGGAACGCCGCGGTGGAGAGCAGCGCGGCTGCCGCCGTGGCGCGCTTGTGGGGAAGGGGTCTGTGGGGTCTCACGCGTACTCCTCCTGCTGCGGTCGCCGATCGGCGGCCGGTGAGGTGACAGACGGGCAGAGGGGTCTGCTGCCCGGGTGAGCTGAGTCGTGCGGGGCCGTGATCCGGGAATCGGTGGGGTGGATCAGGGTGCGCAGGGAGAATGACAGCCTTGACCGATCCATGTCACCTCTGGCCGGGTCAATCGAGGGTTTTCCCTATCGGCCGGCCTGGACGAATCCGGAGGTGAACGGCGGGCGCGGGGGCGTGGGTCGGGCAGGGGCCGGGCAGGGCCCCGGGGGGAGTTCGTGGCCGGATCAGGGCCCCGGAGGAGAGAAGGACACGACCGACGACCCATTGCCCGGTCCGCCCGCCCCCAAGGCCGTCGCCGAGTACGGCGGGGTCGCCCGGAAGCGGTGACCCGCCGACGCTCCTCGCGGCCTCGATCCGAATCCTCCGGGAACGCTTGGAGCGGCCGGCGGGCTCCGGCCCGGCCGCGCACCGGCAGTCCTGCCCGGCCGGCTTCGGCGCCCGCCGCCACCAGGGAAGGCGGTGGTACGGCCGGCAGCCGCGCTCCCGCGTCGGTTGCCCGGCCTCATGGAACCGGTGGTGGCGCGCGCCACACGGGACAGCGCGACCCCGCCGGGTCCCGCCGGCCGCGTCCGGGCCGTCCTTGCCGTCGCGTCCGCGGAACACGCCGCCGGCATGCCACCGCGGCTCGGCGCGGACGCCGAGGTCGTGGCCCCGCCGGACCGAGGGCCCGGAGGGTCCGGACGGCCGCCGCCCTGTCCGCTCCCTACGGCCGCCCGTCCGCCACGGGACGACACCCCTCCGGCGTCCGGTGCCAAAAGGAGGCCACGCACCGGTACGCCACCGGACGGTCGCGCGCAACACGCCCCGCCGGCAGTCCCGTTGGGCCGGACCCGGCTTTCCGTCGCTGGTCGGGGCGTTGTTACCGTGCACCGCGTGTCTGACTCCTCACGCGATACCGCACAGGGCGCCGGCTGGGGCGAGGCCCGGCCCGGCGCCTACCGGCAGTTGCTGCCGGACCACGTCGAGAACCTGTCGTGGCTCGATCCCCGCATCCTGTGGGCCGCCCGCAACGGCGTTCTCGCGTCCTGGTTCGGCGACCCGACCGGCGCCACCCGCGGCCGCTGGGTGGCCCGCCGGGCGGAGGCGGGGGCGCCCGCCGACAAGCTGATCCGGCGGGACGTACCGGAGTCGTTCTCCTTCATGGTCATCGGGGACACCGGCGAGGGAGGCCACTCCCAATACGCCGTCGTGCCCGGCTTTCTGAGGGTCGGTCAGGGAACCGACTTCGCGGTGCTCGCCAGCGACGTCGTCTATCCCGTCGGCGGCGCCGACGACTACGGCGACAAGTTCTTCCGGCCCTACCAGGACTACCCGGGGCCGATCTACGCGATACCGGGCAACCACGACTGGTACGAGGACCTCGGCGCCTTCATGCGCGTCTTCTGCGCCGACACCCCGCCGCCCGCCCCAAAGCCCCCGCCCCGCCCGCTGACCCGCGCCTGGTGGCGGTCCCTGCTGTGGCACCGGGCGCGCCCCGCCGACGAGCAACGGTTCGCCGCGGCACGGGCGTTGCGGTCGGCACCGGGGCAGCGCGCCGAACAGCCGGGGCCGTACTGGGCGATCGACGCGGGGCCGCTGCGGATCGTCGGCATCGACACCGGTCTGCTGGGCACGGTCGACGCCGAACAGGGCGCCTGGCTGCGGGAGGTGTCGCGGGGGCCCAGGCCGAAGATCCTCGTCACCGGTTCGCCGCTGTACGTCGACGGCGAGCACCACCCCTGCCCGATCGAGGGCGGCGGCACGGTGGACGACGTCGTCCGGGACCCGGAGCACCACTACGTGGCCGCGATCGGCGGTGACATCCACAACTACCAGCGTTATCCGGTGACGGTGGACGGCCGCACCGTCCAGTACGTCGTGGCGGGCGGCGGCGGGGCGTTCACGCACGCCACGCACACCATCCCCCGGGTGTCGGTGGGCGGCGTCACCGAACGCGAGTTCCGCTGCTATCCGCTGCGCGGCGACTCGCTCGCCTTCTACAGCCGCCTGTACGGGCACCGGCTGCGGCTGCGCCGCTTCTTCCGCCTGACGCAGGAGGAGGCGGCGGCCGTCGTCGCCGAACGGCTCGGCATCGAACCGGCCCGCGCCCCGGGCCCCGACGCCCGGGTCACCCGCCGCACCCGGCTGGTCGCGGGCCTGCTCGGCACCGGCCGCCGCCCCGACCGTCCCGCCCGGTTCCGGCTGCCCGTGCGCAAGATGTACACCCAGCTGTTCTCGCCGTCCTCCGTCACCTACAGCCCGCCGTTCTTCAAGTCCTTCCTGCGGCTGGACGTCACGGCGGAAACCGTACGGCTGCGCTGTTTCGCCGCGACGGGCAACCGCGCGCAGGAACTCGATCCCCCGGTCGAGGACGAGGTCGTGATCCCGCTGCCGGCGGCACCGGCAGATTGATCACACGGTTGTCACACCGGCCTGCCAGAATCGAGGCGGAGCCGACCCACGACCGCTGGAGGACCCGTTGCCGTCCACTCCTCGCCCCCTGCGCAAGCTGGGCTTTCTGACCATCGGCCTGTTCGACGCGGCGGACCCCGGGCGGGGCCACGAGTCCACGCTGGAGATCATCGAGCTGGGCGAGCGGCTCGGCTTCGACAGCGCCTGGCTGCGCCACCGGCATCTGCAGTACGGCATCTCCTCACCGGTCGCGGTCCTGGCCGCCGCCTCACAGCGCACCCGGCGGATCCAGCTCGGCACCGCGGTGACGCCGCTCGGCTGGGAGAACCCGCTGCGGCTCGCCGAGGATCTGGCGACGGTGGACGTGCTGTCCGGCGGGCGGCTGAACCCGGGCGTCAGCGTGGGCCCGCCGACGCACTTCGACCAGGTCAAGGGCGCCCTCTACCCGGACACCGCCGACGCGGAGGACTTCGGTTTCGAGCGGGTGCGGCGGCTGCTGGACCTGGTGCGCGGCAAGCCCGCCAGCGACTTCAGCGGCGTGAAGGGTTTCGAGGTGTTCTCCGACGTGGTCCAGCCGCACTCCCCCGGGCTCGGGCAGCGGATGTGGTACGGCGGCGGCAGCCTGCGGTCGGCGCGCTGGGCGGGCGAGCACGGCATGAACCTCCTGACCAGCAGCGTGGTCAAGGTGGAGGACACCGGAGCCGTGGACGGCCCGCCGGACTTCGCCCGGATCCAGCTGTCCCTCATCCGGGAGTTCCGGGCCCACCACCCGGACGGGGAGGCCGCCCGGGTCTCCCATGGGCTGGTGGTGATCCCGACCGACTCCGCGAGCCCCGCGCAGCGCGCCAAATACGCGGAGTACGCGGCCCGGCGGCTGCCCCGCACGGCCTCCCCGCAGGGCCCGGCGCGGCAGCTGTTCGCGCCGGACCTGGTGGGCACCTCGGCGGAGCTGGCCGAACGGCTGTCCGCGCACGCCGCCTTCCGGGAGGTCGACGAGGTGGCGTTCGCGCTGCCCTTCACCTTCGAGCACGAGGACTACGTACAGATCCTGACGGACATGGCGACGAAACTCGGGCCGGCGCTGGGCTGGCGGCCTGCCGGGTGACCACGGCAGCGCGCCCGGGCCGCCGCCGGCACCGGTGCGCGGCCCCGCCCGCGCACCGCCGCGCGGGCGGCCGTATCCGGATGCGGGGATTCCGGCCCCGAGGGCACGGCCGCGCCCCTAGGGTCGCGGCGATACCCTTCCACGCCTTCCGGAGGCCGGCATGCGCATCGCACTCCGTACCGCCGTGACCGCCGTCGTCACCGGCGCCGCCCTCATGACCTGCTCCTTCGCCGGGGCTACCCCGGCGGGACCCGGCATCACGTCCCGGATCCTCGCCCGGACCACGGCCGACGGGACCGACTACATCCTGCGGGAGGTCACGCTCCCGCCCGGCCAGACCACCGGCTGGCACTACCACGACGGCCCGCTGTACGGCGTCGTGCGGCAGGGCACCCTCAGCCACTTCGACTCCACCTGCGCGTCGGACGGCGTGTACCGCACCGGCGGGACGATCCAGGAGCCGGCCGGCCCGGGCTACGTCCACATCGGCCGCAACCTGGGCGACACCCCGCTCGTCCTGGAGGTGCTGTACGTGCTGCCGCACGGCTCCCCGTTCTCCGAGGACGCCCCGAACCCGGGCTGCCCCTTCCAGTGACCGCCGCTCAGCCCCGGCGGGCGCGGAGCGCGGCGAGGGCCCGGTCGGCGTGGGTGTTCATGCGCAGCTCGCTGCGCACGACCTCCAGGACGGTACGGTCCTCGGCGATCACGAAGGTGACGCGCTTGGTCGGGGCCAGGGAGAAGCCGCGGGTGACGCCGAACCGCTCGCGGACCGTGCCGTCGGCGTCGGAGAGCAGCGGCATGCCGAGCCGGTGCCGGTCGGTGAACTCCCGCTGCCTGTCGACGGCGTCGCCGCTGATGCCGACGGGCCGGGCGCCGACGGCCGCGAACTCGGCGGCCAAGTCCCGGAAGTGGCAGGCCTCGGCGGTGCAGCCGGGGGTGAGGGCGGCGGGGTAGAAGAAGAGCACGACGGGTCCGCCGGCCAGCAGTTCGGTGAGCCGGCGGGTGGTGCCCATCTCGTCGGGCAGGGCGAAGTCCTCCGCCGTGTCGCCGACCGCGAGGGGCCGTGTCACGACCGCCCCTTCGCGTTCCGGGCCACGCCGCGCGCCCACAGCACCAGGGGCACCTGGAGGGGCAGCCGGGCCAGCGCCGCCGTCCGGAGCGGCGCCGGCCGGCGGCGCCAGTCGACGGCCATCTGGACGTTCGCCGGGAAGACGCCGACGAAGAAGGCGGCCGCCGCCTTCGCGGCCGAGGCGCGGGTGCGGGGCGCCGCGAGACCGGCCGCCAGGGCCAGTTCGACGGCCCCGCTGGCGTAGGTCCAGGCCCGGGGCGGGCCCGGCAGCGCCCGGGGGACGGTCGCGTCGAACTGCCGGGGCGCGGTGAAGTGGGCGACCCCGGCGGCGGCCAGCAGGCCGGCGAGCAGCAGGGGTGAGCGTTCGGACCGGGACACGGTTCCTCCTCGGGTGGCCTGCCGCCGGATATTACTGGAGCGTAGGCCACCGGGGCGCGTTCGCCCCGGGACGGCCCGGTACCGGGCCGTCAGCCGCTGGTGGTGACCAGGCACTCCACGGGGCCGCCGGGCACGGGGCGGCGGGCACGGGGCGGCGGGCGGCGCGGAGGGCCGCGAGGCCGGTGAACACCACGGAGGACACACCGGCCGGCGTGAACGCGGTGACATCGGCGCCGAGGACTTCCAGGACTCCCTTGCCTGCGGCGATGCCCTCCTCGATGAGGTCGAGGATCATCCCTGGCCCCGCCGCGAGGCTCCCTCCGGCCACACGACGTGTACGGGTACGCCGGCGCCGCGTGCCTTGAGCACCGTGTCGGCCGTACCGCCGCCGCGGCCGGAGGGCGGTGTGCCGTCCCACACGGCCACCAACGCATCGGCCCGCTTGACGAGTTCGGCGTTCGCCGCCTCGTAGGCGCGTCGATCAGCCGTGGCGAAGGGCATGATGACGACCTCGGACGCCGCCTTCACCAATTGGTCGAAGACGCATGCGTGTTCCGGGCCCACCTGCTTCTTCCGGTAGTCCCGCGACGGCAGGACGACGACCAGGTCTCCCCCGGCTTCGAGCACCGCTTCGGCGAACAGGGTGTCCGCTCCCGGAGCCAGGCAGGAGATCCCGATCAGGCCACCGTCCGCGCCGACCTCCTCGGCGAGCGCCTGCCGCAGGGCGTTGCGGACCGGCTCGACGCTTGCCACTGTGAGATCCATGTGCCCGGTGGTGGCGACGGTCGGCATCCGTCAACTCCCTGTTCGTCGTGGGGGCGCGGGGCCGGGCGGCCGTGCACCGGCCATCGGCCGGCCGATTGCCCACGTCACAGCGCCAGCGCCGCGAACCCTAGCAGGTACGCCACACAGAATATGACCGGAACCCACTGCTCGACGTGTGTCAACGGCAGGTAGGTGCGCCAGTTCCGGCCTCCGTCGAGCATCGCCCATTCGGCGCGCGAGTAGGCGAAGGCCGGCAGCCGCTCCTCGAACATGCCGATCACCCGCCATTTGGCCGCGTTGAGCTGCCGGTAGGAACGGACCATGAACCACCAGGCGGCGCACTGAGCGAGCAGGATCACCAACCCTGCCGCGAGCGCCGGAACCGAGAGCGACGAAGAGGGTGTGTCGTGGGCGAGTACGGCGAGAACGGTGACGACTGCGCTGTTCATCGAGAGGAAGAAGGTGTTGGCCAGATTGCGCCGGGCGCTGACCCTGTCGGCCATCTCCACGCAGAGTTTGTACTGCTCGAAGACGACCTGCTGGTATTTGTCGGCGTCCCTCGAGTAGTCCGAATGACCGACCGCCGGGTTCCACAGCGAGTCGTGCGATTCAGCCACAAAATCACCTTCCGTCAGTCGGAGGAGCCTGACACGCGCGACGCGGGCCGTATCACCGGTGGCGGCCGGGACGGTACCGGTCGAAAACCGGCTCGAGCCCTTCCTCCATAGCCGCTCGGACCACGCCGCCGAGTCTGTTCCGGCTCCTGCCCGCGCCGAAGAGTACGAAGTGTGGGGCCCAGTCGACGTCGAAGTACACAGCGCCCTTCAATGTGAGGCCGGCCGGAGGCTCGCTGTCGGGATAGGCCGGCAGGGCGGGCGGTGCCCAGGCGTCCCCCGCCTGCCCCGGTCGCACCGCGTCCTGCCCAGGCGGCGCCGCCTGGGCCCGGAACGTCTCGTACTCCTCGCGGCCGGGCACGAGGAGAACGAGTCGTTCCGCGGGGAGCAGCCGCGTCGCCTCCCTGAATTCCCACAGCAGTCCGGGACCCAGCCCCACAGCCATCACCACGAGCCGCGCTCGCCCCATCAAGTCCCAGACGGTGTCCTGCCAGTCGTCGATCGGCAGATACAGCCGCCGGGCACCGACCAGGGGAAGCCGCTCCCCGGGGCGGCCCACGGCGACCATCGGTGCCACCGGCTTCAGTGCCTGTGCCAGTTGCTCCTCCTCGGTCCGCGTGGACAGCCCGAGGTCCGACACCACGGCGCCCGGCCCGGGTGCCGGACGCTCGTTCTCCTCCAGCGCCGTACGCCGTACGTCGTCCTCGAAGGACCTCAGATAGAGCGTGAACGAGTTCCTGCGGAGTTCCGCCGGGGACCGGATGATCTCCGCGAGGTGCTGCCGTCCGAGCACGGCGAGACGGCGCGCGCCGAACAACAGGGTCTGGGCGGACACCGCGACGAGGGGAATCAGAAGGCCGAGATCCCACCAGGGCAACGGTGAGTCCGCTCCCCAGAGTCCGGGCACCGAGTTGAACGCCATGATCGGCAGGAAGAGTCGCAGACGACCGAAGCCCTGCCCGCCCGGAGGACGTCGCAGCACCACAGCGCGTACGGTCCCGAGCGCCACGGCACCGGCCACGATCAGGGCCCCGGCGACGACCGTCGGGTACCACCAGGGGGCACGCGGGCCGAACGCGTCGACGGCCATCGTGGACCGGAGCCGGGCGTCCTGCCAGTGGTCGAACGCGGCCAGGGCCTGCCAGAATCCCGCGAGACCCATCGGCCAGGCGGCGGCCAGGAGGAGCACACCCCGGGCGCGGGACTGCCGGGGTACGGCGGGCGGTAAGTCCCCGGTTCCCGCTTCCTCCGCCGCCGTCCCAGCGGGCTCCGGGTTCTTCCTCACTGCTTCGCCCCCCGTCCGCCATGGCTGCCCGAGGGTTCCTGCGGGCTGCCGACCGCTCCTGTGCCATGGTGCCGGACCGGCAGGACGTATGCACTCGGCTTCGGCAACCGCGGCGTACTGGGCTTCGAGGACGGTGGTGCGGCCGGTCAAACGGCGACATGGCGGCGCCGGGTCCGGTGAATCCGTGCGCTTCAGGGGTCCGGGGCGGCGCGCATGCCGGGCGCCGAGCAGGTGCTGCCGGAACTCGTCGCCGGCGAGCACGCCGGCGGCGAGAAGGCCGTCGTGCCCGAGACGGCGGACGCGCACGCCCCGGCCGGGCTCGGCCTGCGGCCGGTTCTCCGGCCGCCGTGGCGGCCGGGACCGGGGCCGTGCCTCAGGCCGCGACCAGCTCGGCCCAGCGGGTGATCCGCTCGGCGTGGACCCGTATGCCGTGGCGGGTCGCCAGGGCGCGGACGATCGCCTCGCCCCGGCCGTGCTCGTCCGGGTCGATCCCGGCGCGGGACGGCCCCGCGGCGAAGTCGGTTCCGGCGTCGGTGACCTCCACGCGCAGGGTGGGAGGGTGGTCGCCGCGCACCCAGGACAGCCGGAGTTCGGCCGGCGGCCGGGCGTGCACGATCGCGTTGGTGACCAGCTCCGACACCACGAGCAGCGAGTCCTCGACGATCTCCGGACATACGCTCCAGTCGGCGAGGAGCGCCGCCACCCGCCGGCGTACGGCCGAGACCGCGCCGGCGACGGGAGGCACCGGACACACATGTTCGTGTGCCACCCGAAGCAGGGTATTGAGCTGAGCCACCATGTTCTCTCCCGATCTACTGCCGGTCTCGCACGCTGTCTCGGCGTCTTCCGGGCCTCAAAGCACGTTAGGGAGACATATCGGGCGGGTCAATGAACAGGAGTCGGCATTACCGAACGCCTCCCCGCGTCCCCGGCCCGCACCGGGCTCCGCCCTGCGCGAACACCGTACGGAAGGCGGTGCGGGAAAGCCGGGCCCAGCCGTCCCAGCCGTCCCAGCCGTCCCACGGGGCGAAGCGCCCGCGGCGGTAATAGGCTCGCCTCATGGCCGGACCCGTCCAGTCGATCGAGCGGGCGGCGGCGATTCTGCGGCTGCTCGCCGGCGGGCCCCGCCGGCTCGGACTCGGCGAGGTGGCGGCCTCGCTCGGGCTGGCGAAGGGCACCGCCCACGGCATCCTGCGCACACTCCAGCACGTGGACTTCGTGGAGCAGGACGCGGCGACCGGGAAGTACCAGCTCGGGGCCGCCCTGCTGCACCTGGGCACCAGCTACCTGGACGTCAACGAACTGCGCTCACGCTCCCTGAACTGGGCCGACGCCCTGGCCGCCCGCAGCGGGGAGGCGGTGCGCCTGGGCACACCCCTGGAGGGCAGGGTCCTCGTCGTCCACCATGTGTTCCGGCCCGACGACAGCTTCCAGACGCTGGACGTGGGCGCGCTGCTGCCGCTGCACGCCTCCTCGCTCGGCAAGGTGCTGCTGGCCTACGGCACGGCGACGGCCGAGCCCGAGCGGGGGCCCGGGCTGGAGGCGTACACCCGGCACACCCTGACCGATCCCGAGCGCCTCGCCCGGGCGCTCGCCGCCGTCCGGGACACCGGATGGGCGGCCGAGATCCAGGAGATGAGCATGGGCGAGGCCGGGATCGCGGCGCCGATCCGGGGGCACGGCGGGCTCGTCGTGGGCGCCATCGGGCTGTCCGGGCCGGTGGAGCGGGTCTGCGACGGCCGGTGCCGGCCCCGGCCCGCGCTGATCGGCCTGCTCCGTGAGGCCGCGCGGGCGATCTCCAGAGATCTGGGAGCCGCCCGCTGGTAGGCCAGGACAGCCGCCCACGATCCCCCGGAAGGCAGACCCGATCATGACTGAGCGGTATGTGATGTCGGTCGATCAGGGCACCAACTCCACCCGCTGCATCCTCTTCGACCACCGCGGGCGGCTGGTCTCGGTCGCGCAGCGGGAGCACCGGCAGCACTTCCCGCGGCCCGGATGGGTGGAGCACGACGCCGTGGAGATCTGGCAGAACCTGCGCCGGGTGGTGCCCGAGGCCCTGTCCGCCGCCGGGGTCGGCACGGAGCAGGTCGCCGCCATCGGGCTGGCGAACCAGCGGGAGACCACGGTGCTCTGGGACCGGCACACCGGTGTCCCGCTGGGCCGGGCCATCGTCTGGCAGGACACCCGTACCGCGCCCCTGGTCGAGGACCTCCTGCGCCACCCCGGCGAGGCGTTCTTCCTCCAGCGGTGCGCCCTGCCGCCCTCCACCTATTTCTCCGCGCTGCGGATCCGCTGGCTGTTCGACCACGTCAAGGGCGTCGAGCAGCGCGCCCGGGACGGTGACGTGCTGTTCGGGACGATGGAGAGCTGGCTCGTCTGGAATCTCACCGGCGGCACCGGCGGCGGCCTGCACCTGACCGACGCCACCAACGCCAGCCGCACGATGCTGATGAACATCCACACGCTCGCCTGGGACGACGAGCTGCTGGACTTCTTCGGCGTGCCCCGCCCGATGCTGCCCGAGATCCGCTCCTCCGCCGAGCGGTACGGCGAGGCGAGCGCGCTGCTGCCCGGCATCCCCCTCACCGCCGCCCTCGGCGACCAGCAGGCCGCCCTCTTCGGCCAGACCTGTTTCTCCCCCGGCGAGGCCAAGTGCACCTACGGCACCGGGAGTTTCCTGCTGCTCAACACCGGCGACGACGTCGTGCGCTCCCGGCACGGGCTGCTCACCACCGTCGCCTACAAGATCGGGGACCAGCCTCCGGCCTACGCCCTGGAGGGGTCGATCGCGGTCACCGGCGCGCTCGTCCAGTGGTTCCGCGACCGCCTGGGCCTGATCGGCAGCGCCCCGGAGATCGAGACCCTCGCCCGCACGGTCGAGGACAACGGCGGCTGCTACATCGTCCCGGCCTTCTCCGGGCTGTTCGCGCCCCACTGGCGCAGCGACGCGCGCGGGGTCATCGTCGGCCTCACCTCGTACATCACCAAGGGGCATCTGGCGCGTGCGGTGCTGGAGGCCACGGGGTGGCAGACCCGGGAGGTGGTCGACGCGATGAACGCCGACTTCCCGGTGCCCCTGCCGCAGCTCAAGGTGGACGGCGGCATGACCGCGGACAACCTGCTCATGCAGTTCGTGGCCGACGTGCTCGACGTGCCCGTGGTGCGGCCCATGGTCGCCGAGACCGTCTCCCTGGGCGCGGCCTACGCGGCCGGCCTCGCCGCCGGCTACTGGCCCGGACTGGAGGTGCTGCGCCGCAACTGGCACCGGGCCGCGCAGTGGTTGCCCGCCATGGACCCCGAGCGGCGCGAGGCGGAGTACGGCGACTGGAAGCGGGCCGTCGAACGGTCCCTGGGATGGGCCGGGCCACCACGGACCTCCTGACCCCCGCCGCGCACACCGCCCGCCTCAGTCCGAGGAGGACCGCTCCGGTGCCGCCGCCCGGGCGCTGACCGGTGCCAGCCACAGGCCCACGATCGCGTCGGCGAGCCCTGTCGCGGCCTCGCTCCAGGTGGCGTGCGGGGTCGGGGTGCCCTCGGCCAGGGCCCGCTCGCGCTCGGCGCAGGTGTGCAGGATCAGCAGCCGGACCATCTGGCCGCGTTCGGCGCGGACCTCGGGCGGCAGGTCCGGCAGGGCCCGGTTCAGGCCCTCGACCGCCTCGCGCAGCGCCGGCGAGGCGAGGGACTCCTCGACCATGATCTCGTGCAGCGCCGGGTCGGTCATCACCTGCGCGCAGAAGCGGGCGTACCAGGTGGGACTGCCGAGTCCGGCCAGGTGCTCGGTGACCGGGCGGACCAGGCAGCCGACCCAGTCGCGCACGTCCGTTGAGCCCGCGGTCTCCTTCAGGGCCCGCTCCCGCAGCGTCTCGATGTGCCCGGTGTGCCGCCGGGCGACCGCGCGGACCAGGTCGGCCTTGGTGCCGAAGTGGTAGCCGACGGCGGCGTTGTTGCCCTGGCCGGCGGCCTCGCTGACCTGGCGGTTGGAGACGGCGTACACGCCGTGCTCGGCGAACAGCCGTTCCGCCGCGGTCAGGATCGCCTCCCGCGTCGCGTTCACCTGTTCGGTCCGCGCCGTCCTGCGCGCCATGCTCACCACCGCTCCGGGACGTGCGCCACCCCGGGGGCGGTCCGTCCCGCACTCCGCCCCGGGTCCTCGGCCGAAGCGGGCGAGGTCCAGCCGGTCACAGCCTACGGCGCGCCGGCCGCCCGCCCGGACCGGGCCCGGTGAGCCGCCGTCGCGCGCCCGGTCCGGCGGCGGCCCGCTAAGGTAAGTCAAGCACTTGACTTAAAAGCGGCTCGCCGCTCCTCGTTCTCCGGAAGGCTCCCTTCATGTCCGACGTCCCCGTCCGGCCCGCCGAGGCCGGCCGCACGGCACCGTCCCGGCCGGGTGCCGTGGTCGCGGTGCTGGCCCTGGCCGGGATCACCGTGTCGCTGATGCAGACCCTGGTGATCCCGATCGTGCCCGAGCTGCCCGGCTATCTGCACGCCGAGCCGTCCGACGCCGCCTGGGCGGTCACCGCCACCCTGCTGGCCGCCGCCGTCGCCACTCCGGTGGCCGGCCGGCTCGGCGACATGTTCGGCAAGCGGCGCCTGCTGCTGGTGAGCCTGGCCCTGCTGGTGGCCGGCTCGGCGGTGTGCGCGCTCAGCGACCGGCTGGTGCCGATGATCGCCGGCCGCGCGCTGCAAGGACTGGCCGCCGCCGTGGTCCCGCTCGGCATCAGCATCATGCGGGACGAGTTGCCGGCGGAGAAACTGGCCGGCTCCACCGCGCTGATGAGCGCCTCGCTCGGGGTCGGCGGCGCGCTCGGACTGCCCGCGGCGGCGTTCATCGCCGACCACTACGACTGGCACATGCTGTTCTGGACCTCCGCGAGCCTCGGCGTCGTCGCGGCCGTGCTGGTGCTGAGCCTGGTGCCGGAGTCCGGCGTGCGCACCGGCGGCCGGTTCGACCTGACCGGCGCGCTCGGCATGGCCGTCGGTCTGGTCTCGCTGCTCCTCGCGGTGTCCAAGGGCGCCGACTGGGGCTGGGGCAGCGGCACCACCCTCGGCCTGCTCGCGCTCGCCGTGGTGGTCCTGGCGGCCTGGGGCTTCTTCGAGCTGCGCACCGCACAGCCGCTGGTCGACCTGCGCACCACGGCCCGCCGCCAGGTGCTGTTCACGAACCTGGCGTCGATCGCGTTCGGCTTCTCCATGTTCGCGATGGCCCTCGTCCTGCCGCAGCTTCTCCAGCTGCCCGTCCAGACCGGTTACGGCCTGGGCAGGTCCATGCTCACCGCGGGCCTGGTGATGGCCCCGCAGGGCCTGGTGATGATGGCCACGGCCCCGGTCTCCGCCCTGATCACCAGGACGCGGGGCCCGAAGACCACGCTGATGACCGGCGCGGTGATCGTCGCCGCCGGATACGCGCTCGGCATCGTGCTGATGAGCGAGGTCTGGCACCTGGTGCTCGTCTCCTGCGTCATCGGCGCGGGCGTCGGCTTCGCCTACGGCGCCATGCCGGCGCTGATCATGGGCGCGGTCCCGGCCTCCGAGACGGCCGCCGCGAACAGCCTCAACACGCTGATGCGGTCGATCGGCACCTCGGTGGCCAGTGCCGTGGCGGGCGTGATCCTGGCCCGGATGACGATCAGCCTCGGCGGCCACGCGCTGCCGTCCGAGGACGGCTTCAAGGCCGTCATGGCGCTCGGCGCGGGCGCGGCGGCCCTCGCGTTCCTGCTCGCCGCGTTCCTGCCCCGGCACCGCCCGGCCGGCACCGCCCCCGCGGCCGCGGCGGCGGCCGCCGCGCCGGCCGAGCCGGTCGGCTGAGACGGCGCCGGGGCGGCGGCGCGGGGACCGTTCAGGGGAACCGGGCGGGAAAGACGCGTGAGCGGGCCGGGGCCGGTCGAGATCTTCTGCCGTGACCGCCGTGCCCCTGCCGCTCATCGCGCCGATGCTCGCCACCCCCGGCAGCCTGCCGCCCGCCGCCCAGGACCGGCGCTGGGCGTACGAGACGAAGCAGGACGGCCAGCGGGTGCTGGTCTATCTGCCCGGCGACGGCAGTGTGCTGCTGCGCGCCCGTTCCGGCGCCGACATCACCGCGGCCTACCCCGAGCTGAGTCCGCTGGGCGCCGCGCTGGGCTCCACGCCCGCCGTGCTGGACGGCGAGGTGCTGGCCCTGGACGAGCGGGGACGGTCCGACTTCCAGCTGCTGCAGAGCCGGATGGGCCTCGCGCACGCCCCGGCGCGGGCGGCGCGCCGGGCCGCCCGGGTGCCGGTGCACCTGGTGCTGTTCGACGTGCCGTATCTGACCGGGCCGCTGCTGCGGCTGCCGTACGCCGGGCGGCGGGCCCGGCTGGAGGAGCTGGGCCTGGCCGGGCCGTACTGGTCGGTCCCGGGCGCGGTGACCGGGCACGGCGCCGAGGCGCTGCGCGCCACCCGGGAGCACGGGCTGGAGGGCCTGGTGTGCAAGCGGCTGGACTCGGTCTACGAGCCCGGGGTCCGCTCCCGCGCCTGGATCAAGATCCGTAACATGCGCGCGGAGGACGTGATCATCGGCGGCTGGCTGCCCGGCAGGGGCCGGCTCGCCGGACTGCCCGGGGCGGTCCTGGCCGGCCAGCGCGACCCGACGGGCCGGCTGCGCTACGTCGGCGGGGTGGGCACCGGCTGGAGCGAGGCGGAACGCGTCCGGCTGGCCGAGCTGCTGCGGGACGCGGCGAGCGGGCGGTGCCCCTTCGACCCGGTGCCGCACATCCCGCAGGCGCGCTGGGTGGTGCCCCGGCTGGTGGGCGAGGTCGCGTACAGCACCCGCACCCGGCACGGCATGCTGCGCCAGCCGTCCTGGCTGCGGCTCCGCCCGGACCTCACCCCGCGGGAGTCGGCGGCGGACCTGCCGGACGAGCCGGCCTAGCGTCGTACGGCGGTTCACGGCCGTCGGCCGAACTCCCGTAGCGGCGGCGGCCGATGCCCGGTCTCCGGCACGGGTGGTGCGACCGGAGCCGTCCCGGCCCAGGGTCTATCGTGTCCACCATGTCTGCACCGGAACTGATCCGTATCGTCTCCCGCGACTCCCCCATGGCCCTGGCCCAGGTCGAGCGGGTCCGCGCCGAGTTGGCCGTGCTGCACCCGGGCGTGCGCACCGAGGTCGTCCCGGTGAAGACGACCGGCGACAAGTGGCTGGGCGATCTGTCGAAGGTCGAGGGCAAGGGGGCGTTCACCAAGGAGGTGGACGCGGCCCTCCTCGCCGGGGAGGCGGATCTCGCGGTGCACTGCGTGAAGGACGTGCCGGCCGACCGGCCGCTGCCCGCCGGTACGGTGTTCGCCGCGTTCCTCAAGCGCGACGACATCCGGGATGCGCTGGTCCACCCGGGCGGGCTGACCCTGGACGAGCTGCCGGCCGGCACCCGGATCGGCACCTCCTCGGTGCGCCGGATCGCCCAACTGGCCGCGACCCACCCGCATCTGGAGTGCGTGCCGTTCCGCGGCAACGCCAACCGCCGGCTGGAGAAGCTGGCCGCGGGCGAGGCGGACGCGCTGCTGCTGGCGGTGTCCGGCCTGGAGCGGATCGGCCGGACCGACGTCATCAGCGAGGTGCTGTCGGCGGAGGCGATGATGCCGCCGATCGGCGCGGGCATCCTGGCCCTGCAGTGCCGGGAGGACGACACCGGGCTGATCGACGCGGTGAGCGGCCTCGGCGACCCGGACACCCATCGGGAGGCGACGGCGGAGCGGATGTTCCTGCATGTGCTGCAAGGGCACTGCAACAGCCCGATCGCCGGGTACGCGCGCGTGGACCGCGGCGGCGAACTCTCGCTGCGCGCCTGTGTGTTCACCGCGGACGGCAAGACGCGGCTGAACGCCCACGAGTGGGCCGGACGGCTCGACCCGGCCACCCTCGGCACCTCGGTCGCGGTCGCACTGCTGCGGCAGGGCGCACGGGAGATCATCGACGGCATCCCGCACTGAGCCGCGTACGGCATCCGGTCGGCGAGCCGCGTACGGCGCCCGGCCGGCGCGGCGTCCCGCGCCGGCCGGGAGCGGCGCGGCGGGAGGCCGGGTCAGGCGGAGCCCGGCTCCGCCTGGTCGCGCAGGAAGGCGGAGACCTGGTGCGCCAGGCTGCCCTGGCCGGTGGCCGCGGGAGCGGCCACCGGAGCCGACTCCAGGACCCCGATGCCGCCCGCCCACAGCCGGCGGCCGGCCCACTCGTCGTCCACCCGCAGCTGCACCTGTACGTCCACGTGGCCGAGGGAGGTTTCGGGCGCGGCGGCGTAGAGCACGGCGGTGGCCCGGCGCAGCGGGTAGACGTCGAAGCCCTCGATGAACTGCGAGTTGCGCCAGTCGATGAAGGCGCCCTCGCCGTCCGGGCCGACGCGGACGTCGATCTGGCCGTCCTCCAGGTGGATGCCGCAGGGCAGCGCGCCGCGGTTCTCCACGGTCACCCGGACACTGAAATACGTCAGCCCGGCGGCGGCGTCGTCGCGTCCGCGCGGCGGCTCGGCCGCCTCCAGGCGGTGGACGCGGACCCGCAGACCGGCATGCTCCTCGCACTCCTGCCAGTCACCGACCACGTTCGGCTCGTACACAGTGCCCCTCTCGACCTTCGAGAGCTGCTGTCTATCTGTGCGCCGAGCGCACTGTCAAATGGCCGGAACGCGCCGTGGTCAGGGGAATTGGGCCTCATCGAGCGGTGATCAAGCGCTGCCCAGGAAGAACACCTCCGCGGCGGGTTCCGGCCGCCCTCCCGCGCGTGCCGCACATCACGTCCGCGGCAAGATCGGCGATCTTTCCGGCCTCTTGGTCCGATTCAGCGCTTTTACTATTATCTGTTTATAAATGTCCCTTGACGGGAATGGCCAGAACAGTGCTTCGGACAGGAGGCACGTCCGTGGGAGACCGCGCACCGCCGGCCCCCGGGTGTCCCCACTCCATGGTCCGAGCGCACCTCCCACGGTGTTGTCCCTTCAGCACCTGCTGAGAGAGGTGCGCGCGATGCGTGTCACTGGCAGCACCAAGTCCCATCCCCACGACGACGCCCCGGACACGGGCGCCGCTTTCGAGCGGCTCGCCGAACTGGCCGACGGCCCCGAGCGCCAGGCGCTGCGGGACGAGCTGGTCCGGCTGTGGCTGCCCATGGCCGAGCGGATCGCGGTGCGGTTCCGCGGCCGCGGCGAGGCCCTGGAGGATCTGTACCAGGTGGCCGCGCTGGGCCTGGTGAAGGCCGTCGACCACTACGACCCGGAGCGTGGCCGGGCCTTCGAGGCGTACGCGGTGCCCACCATCACCGGCGAGATCAAGCGTCACTTCCGGGACCACATGTGGACCCTGCACGTGCCCCGCCGGGTGCAGGACCTGCGCAACCGGGTCCGCGCCGCCGTGAAGGACCTGGCGCAGACCACGGGGGGCGGCGCGCCCAGCGTCGCCGAGATCGCCGCGTACACCCGGCTCAGCGAGGACGAGGTGCGCACCGGCATGGAGGCGCTGGAGTGCTTCTCCGCGCTGTCGCTGGACGCCGAGGTGTCCGGCACGGACGGCTACGCCCTCGGGGACTCCCTGGGCGGACCGGACCCCGGGTTCGACCTCGTCGTGGACCGGGCGGCGGTCAGACCGTGTCTGGAGGCGCTGCCCGAGCGCGAGCGCACCATTCTCTACCTGCGGTTCTTCGGAGGCATGACACAGAGCCGGATCGCCGCGCAGCTCGGGATCTCGCAGATGCACGTCTCGCGGCTGCTCAGCGGCTGCTTCGACCGGCTGCGCGAGGAACTGCTCACGGAGGTCCGCTGATCCCCGCACCCGTACGGCGGCCCCCTTCCGCCGCCGGTACGCCCCTACTCCCCCTCGGTCCCCGGCACCTGCGCGGGCCCGTACCGGTCCAGGGCGTCCTCCAGCTCGGCCCGGATGTGGTCCGGGAGGTCTCCGCGACGGCCCCAGATCAGGATCAGCTCGGCGATGTGGCGCAGCTTGATGTTGGTGTGCTGGGAGACCTCCTTCAGCACCTGCCAGCCCTGGTCCGGGGTGACCCGGCCGAGGGCCACCACCATTCCTATCGCCTGGTCCACGACCGCGTGCGAGGCCATGGCCTCCTTCAGCTGGTCGACCTCCGCCTGCAACGCGGCGATCCGGTCCGGCTCGCTCTCTCCCATCCCACCATCGTGCGCAGGGGCCTGTCCCGCTGCCACCCGGGGTACTCGGCAGGCGCTTCCACCCCGTCCGGCCGGACACTGGTGTCATACCGGTGGCCGCCCGGCCCCGAGAGCAGGACCCGACTGCCATGAACCACCACAGCCCCGGTGGCGGACCGCGCGGACAGGACGTCGTCTCCACCCACTCCGTCTTCGGCGCACCCTGCTGGGTGAGCCTGACCAGCCGTGATCTTCAGGCCACGCAGGATTTCTACACGGCCGTACTGGGCTGGCAGTGGCGCACCGCCAAGCTCGGCGAGCACTTCCGGATCGCGCTGGCGGACGGCGTCCCGGTCGCGGGGATCGCCGCCGTCGCCTCCATGTGGCAGATGGCGGTGGCCTGGACGCCGTACTTCGCGGTGCGGGACGCGGACGTGGCCGTGTCCCGGGTCCGGGAGCGCGGCGGTACGGCGGCGGTCGGCCCGCTGTCCTTCCCGCCCGGCCGGGCCGCGCTGCTCGCCGACCGGGACGGCGCCACGTTCGGGATCTGGCAGGGCGACCTGGTCACCAACTGGGAGGCGTGGCGGCGGGCGGCGCCCACCTTCGTACGGCTGCACACCCGGGACGCCTTCGACGCGGCGATGTTCTACGGCGAGATCCTGGACTGGGCGTCCGGGCAGCCGGGCTGCTGCGAGGTGGAGTACGACGGCGGCGAGGTGCTGCTGCGCAGCGAGGGCGCCGTGGTGGCGCGCATCGACTCCGGCGCGGTGGAGGCCGCCCCGGACCCCTCGGTACGGCCGCACTGGCAGATCCACTTCGCGGTGACCGACGTGCCGGCCTGTGCCCGCGCGGCGGAGAAGCACGGCGGCAGCGTGCTGCGCGACGACGGCGGCCGGGAGGCGATCCTGCGCGACGCCGACGGCGCCCAGTTCACCGTCACCGCGCGCGGCGCCTGCCGCTGACCCGCCCGGCGCCGTCCCGCCCCTTCCCGAGAGCCTCACCGGCCCGCTCGGCCGCGGCACGGGACGGGCGGGACAGCAGGACCAGGCCGCGAGCCTCGACACGGAGCCGGGTGCCCGCCTTGCGTTCGCGTTCGTCGGGGACGCCGTCGGGGTCGGCGGTGTCGATCAGCGTGGTCCAGCGCTCGCCGAAGGAGTCGTCGGGCAGGCGGAAGACGACCGGCTCCCAGTAGCCGTTGACGAGCAGCAGGAAGGAGTCGTCGGCCATGGGACGGCCGTAGGGGTCGCGTTCGGCGATGGCGTCGCCGTTGAGGAACGCGCCGACCGAGTGCGCGTCCGCGCGCTGCCAGTCCCGGTCGGTCATCTCCCGGGCGTCGGGCCGCAGCCACACCAGGTCGGGCAGCGGCTGCCGGGCGTGGGTCGCGGTCTCGCCGCGGAAGAAGCGGCGCCGGCGCAGCACCGGGTGGGCGGCGCGCAGGGCGATCAGGCGCCGGGTGAAGCCGAGGAGGGCGCGCTGCTCGTCGGTGAGGTCCCAGTCCACCCACGAGGTCTCGTCGTCCTGGCAGTAGGCGTTGTTGTTGCCCCGCTGGGTGCGGCCGAGCTCGTCGCCGTGGCACAGCATGGGGATGCCCTGCGACAGCAGCAGCGTGGCCAGCAGGTTGCGCTGCTGGCGGGCGCGCAGCTCCAGGACGGCCGGGTCGTCGGTGTCGCCCTCCGCGCCGCAGTTCCAGGACCGGTTGTGGCCCTCCCCGTCCCGGTTGTCCTCGCCGTTGGCCTCGTTGTGCTTGTCGTTGTACGACACCAGGTCGCGCAGCGTGAAACCGTCGTGCGCGGTGACGAAGTTGACGCTCGCGCGCGGCCGGCGCCGGCTGTGCTGGTAGATGTCCGAGGAGCCGGTGAGCCGGGAGGCGAACTCGCCGAGCGAGCCGGGCTCGGCGCGCCAGAAGTCCCGTACGGCGTCCCGGTACTTGCCGTTCCACTCCGACCACAGCGGCGGGAAGTTGCCCACCTGGTAGCCGCCCTCGCCCAGGTCCCACGGCTCGGCGATCAGCTTCACGCGGCTGATCACCGGGTCCTGCTGGATCAGGTCGAAGAACGCCGAGAGCCGGTCCACCTCGTGGAACTGCCGGGCGAGGGTGGCGGCGAGGTCGAAGCGGAAGCCGTCGACATGCATCTCGGTGACCCAGTACCGCAGCGAGTCCATGATCAGCTGGAGCACGAAGGGGTGCCGCATCAGCAGGCTGTTGCCGGTGCCGGTGGTGTCGTAGTAGTGCCCCCAGTCGCCGTCGACCAGGCGGTAGTAGGAGGCGTTGTCGATGCCCCGGAAGGACAGCGTGGGGCCCTGTTCGTTGCCCTCGGCGGTGTGGTTGTAGACCACGTCGAGGATGACTTCGAGGCCGGCCGCGTGCAGCGCCTTCACCATGGCCTTGAACTCGTTGACCTGCTGGCCGCGGGTGCCGAAGGCGGCGTAGGCGTTGTGCGGGGCGAAGAAGCCGATGGTGTTGTAGCCCCAGTAGTTGGACAGCCCGCGGTCCTGGAGGATGCCGTCCTGGACGAACTGGTGCACCGGCATCAGCTCCACCGCCGTGACGCCGAGCGAGGTGAGGTGCTCGGTCACGGCCGGGTGCGCGAGGCCGGCGTAGGTGCCGCGCAGCCGCTCGGGGATGTCCGGGTGGGTGCGGGTCAGGCCGCGGACATGGGCCTCGTAGATCACCGAGTCCGCGTACGGCGTCCGCGGCGGCCGGTCGTCGCCCCAGTCGAAGAACGGGTCGGTGACCACGCCCAGCATGGAGTGGCCGGCGCTGTCGGCGGGGGCGGGGCCGTCCTGGGCACGCTCGTACAGCGAGGGGTGGTTGTCGATCTGGCCGTCCACGGCGCGGGCGTACGGGTCGAGCAGCAGCTTCGCGGGGTTGCAGCGGTGGCCGAGCGCGGGCTGCCAGGGGCCGTGCACCCGGTAGCCGTAGCGCTGCCCGGGGCCGACGCCGGGCAGACGGGCGTGCCAGACGAACCCGTCGACCTCGTGCAGCCGGATCGGGGTCTCGGCACCGGCGTCGTCGACGAGGATCAGCTCCACGCGCTCGGCGACCTCGCTGAACAGGGCGAAGTTGGTGCCCTGTCCGTCGAAGGCGGCGCCCAGCGGGTAGGGGTGCCCGCTCCAGACGGGCACCCCTGCGCGTGACGTGCGGGCGGTCACCGGCTGCCCTCCAGGGCGGCGTCACCGGCGGACGCCCGGCCGGCCAGCACGGTCACCGGCTCGTCGCGGGGCACCTCCAGGTCCGTGCGCAGCGTGGGCGCGGGGGCGAGCGGCACCAGCGGGACGCGCTGGCCGGCCCGGGCCCGCTGCGAGAACCAGATGATGGTGATGCCGGTGTCCGAGGCGCAGCAGCCCCAGCCGTCGCTCATGGCGGCGATGTCCGCCAGGCAGGACCGCAGGTCCGGGTCCGGGCGCAGATCCGGGTCGTCGCCGCCGAAGGCGGTGATGAGGTGCTGGCCGTTCCACCACAGCTCGATGGAGGTGCGCTTGTTCCTCGCGTGCGCGTCGATCGCCCGCAGCAGCAGCTCGGCGCCGCGGCAGACGGGGTCCACGAGGTTGTCCAGATCCCAGTAGCGCAGATGGGCGGCCAGGATGCGGCCGACCTGTCCCACCCGTTCCGGACCGACCTCCACGTCGAGGTGGTAGTAGCAGGGCACTGCGGTCTTCATCGTCGCTTGCTCCTCACCGGCGAAGCTCTCGCTCCCCTCGCCCGCCCGGACGGTCTCCCGGGCACACAGCGTGAGCGTTGATCGCTTCAGAGTCATCTCCACGGTGCGCTCACTACGCCATTCGTGCAACACGAGCCACGATCACCCCCCTCTCGTTGAAGTTCCAACAAGACGCTGCGTCGCCGCGCGTGCACCATGAGTGAAAGCCTCGATCGCCGTAACGGTGCCGCGCCCTCCCCTGCGCGGACACCACCCGACCGTCGGGAACGCGCCCAGTCGAGAGCGTGGAAGGTGAACAGGGCCATGCTGCTACCCGCCAAGGCCGAAGTGGCCCGGCAGCTGCGGCGATACCGGGCGTGGGAGCGCGTGATGCTCGCCTCGCCGCACGACCGCACGGTCCGGGCCACCTTCGAGGACTCGGGGTACACCCTGTGCGTGCTGATGGGCAAGCGCTGTGCCCGCGAGGCCGCGGACGCCGCCGAGCGCTATCTGCGCACGAACCTGGTCACCTATCTGCGGGAGCAGGACGGGCGGCCGCAGCCGCGCCGGACGGCGAGAAGAGCGCCGCCGTCGGAGCGGCGTTCCACGGCGCCAAGCCCCTGACCTGGCACCGTACAAGGCGTTCCCCGCGGGACCGGCGAGCGGCCGGTTCCGGCTATCGGATCGCGGAGCCGGGCCGGGCGCCCGGCTCCGCGCACGGCGGAGGTGAGAAACATGCGCAGGACCCCGGCCATCGGCCGTGTACCGGTACGTGATGTCCGGCCGGCCGTGGAGTGCGGCAGGCGCCCGGCGAAAGCGGTGGCCGGGGAGACGTTCGAGGTCACGGCCACCGTGTTCCGCGAAGGGCAGGACGCCGTGGGCGCGAATGTGGTCCTGCGCGATCCGAAGGGCCGGCGCGGCCCCTGGACGCCGATGCGGGAACTGGCGCCGGGCAGCGACCGCTGGGGAGCGGAGATCACCCCGGACGTGACGGGACGCTGGACCTTCCGCGTGGAGGCGTGGAGCCATCCGCTGGCCGCCTGGCGGCACACCGCGTCGGTGAAGGTGCCGGCCGGGATCGATACCGGGCTGGTGCTGGAGGAGGGCGCGGAGCTGTACGAGCGGGCCGCCGCAGGGGTGCCCAAGGGCCCGGAGCGGGACCTCGTGCTGGCCGCCGCCCGGGCCCTCGGCGACGACACCCTCTCGGTCCACCACCGGCTGAAGGCCGCGCTGTCCCCGGAGGTGGAGGAGGTGCTCGCCCGGTATCCGCTGCGGGAGCTGGTCACCGCCTCCGACGCGATGCCGCTGCTGGTGGAGCGCGAACGCGCGCTGTACGGCTCCTGGTACGAGTTCTTCCCGCGCTCCGAGGGCACCGCCGAACGCCCGCACGGCACCTTCCGCACCGCCGCCCGCCGGCTGGGCCCGATCGCCCGGATGGGCTTCGACGTCGTCTACCTCCCGCCCGTCCACCCCATCGGCACCACCCACCGCAAAGGCCCCAACAACTCCCTGACCGCCGGCCCCGACGACGTCGGCGTGCCCTGGGCGATCGGCTCCCCCGAGGGCGGCCACGACGCCGTCCACCCGGACCTGGGCACCCTGGAGGACTTCGACTTCTTCGTCGCCGAGGCCGGCAGGCTCGGCCTGGAAGTGGCCCTGGACTTCGCGCTCCAGTGCTCACCGGACCACCCGTGGGTGGAGAAGCACCCCGACTGGTTCCACCACCGCCCCGACGGCTCGATCGCCTACGCCGAGAACCCGCCGAAGAAGTACCAGGACATCTACCCCCTGGCCTTCGACGCCGACATGGACGGCCTGGTCGCCGAGAGCGTGCGGATCCTGCGGCACTGGATGGACCACGGCGTGCGCATCTTCCGCGTCGACAACCCGCACACCAAACCGGTCGTCTTCTGGGAGCGGGTCATCGCCGAGATCAACCGCCGCGACCCGGACGTGATCTTCCTGGCGGAGGCCTTCACCCGCCCGGCGATGATGCACACCCTGGCCCAGATCGGCTTCCAGCAGTCCTACACGTACTTCACCTGGCGCAACAGCAAGCAGGAGCTGACGGAGTACCTGACCGAGCTGTCGGGCGAGGCGGCGGCCTACATGCGGCCGAACCTCTTCCCCAACACCCCCGACATCCTGCACGCCTACCTCCAGCACGGCGGACGGCCCGCGTTCGAGGTCCGGGCCGTGCTCGCCGCGACCCTCTCCCCCGCCTGGGGCATCTACTCCGGCTACGAACTGTGCGAGAACACTCCGCTGCGCGAGGGCGGCGAGGAGTACCTGGACTCGGAGAAGTACCAGCTCAGGTCCCGTGACTGGGAAGCCGCCGAACGCGAGGGCCGCAGCATCGCGCCGCTCGTCACCCGCCTCAACACCATCCGCCGCCGCCACCCGGCACTCCGGTACCTGCGCAACCTCCACTTCCACCACACCGACAACGACGCCGTGCTGGCGTACAGCAAGCGCACCGGGACGGACACGGTCGTCGTGGTCGTCAACCTCGACCCGCACCACACCCAGGAGGCCACGGTCTCACTGGACATGCCGCGACTCGGCCTGGACCCGCACGAGTCCGTGCCGGTGCACGACGAACTGACCGGCGAGACATACCACTGGAGCGGCACCGCCTACGTGCGGCTCACGCCCGGCCGGGCGCCGGCGCACGTGCTCCACGTCGGGCGCTCGGCGCCCCGGACCGGAGGGCCCGCAGCGTCATGACCGTCAACGAGCCCGTTCCGGACACCTTCGAGGACACTCCCGCCAAGGACCGGGACCCCGAGTGGTTCAAACGCGCCGTCTTCTACGAGGTCCTGGTCCGCTCCTTCCAGGACAGCAACGGCGACGGCGTCGGCGACCTGAAGGGCCTGACCGCCAAGCTGGACTACCTGCAATGGCTCGGCGTGGACTGCCTGTGGCTGCCGCCGTTCTTCAAGTCACCGCTGCGCGACGGCGGTTACGACGTCTCCGACTACACCGCCGTCCTGCCGGAGTTCGGCGACCTCGCCGACTTCGTGGAGTTCGTGGACGCCGCCCACCAGCGCGGCATGCGCGTGATCATCGACTTCGTCATGAACCACACCAGCGACCAGCACCCGTGGTTCCAGGAGTCCCGCAAGAACCCCGACGGCCCCTACGGCGACTACTACATGTGGGCCGACGACGACAAGCAGTACCAGGACGCCCGGATCATCTTCGTCGACACCGAGGCCTCCAACTGGACCTTCGACCCGGTACGCGGCCAGTACTACTTCCACCGCTTCTTCTCGCACCAGCCGGACCTGAACTACGAGAACCCGGCCGTCCAGGAGGAGATCCTGGCCGCCCTGCGCTTCTGGCTGGACCTCGGCATCGACGGCTACCGCCTGGACGCGGTGCCCTACCTCTACGCGGAGGAGGGCACCAACTGCGAGAACCTGCCGGCGACCCACCAGTTCCTGAAGCGGGTGCGCCGCGAGATCGACGCGCTCTACCCGGACACCGTGCTGCTGGCGGAGGCCAACCAGTGGCCGGAGGACGTGGTCGACTACTTCGGCGACTACTCCGCCGGCGGCGACGAGTGCCACATGGCCTTCCACTTCCCCGTCATGCCCCGCATCTTCATGGCCGTACGCCGCGAATCGCGCTACCCGGTCTCCGAGATCCTCGCCAAGACCCCCGCGATCCCCTCCACCTGCCAGTGGGGCATCTTCCTGCGCAACCACGACGAGCTGACCCTGGAAATGGTCACCGACGAGGAACGCGACTACATGTGGGCCGAGTACGCCAAAGACCCCCGCATGCGCGCCAACATCGGCATCCGCCGCCGCCTGGCCCCGCTCCTCGACAACGACCGCAACCAGATCGAGCTGTTCACCGCCCTGCTGCTGTCCCTGCCCGGCTCACCGATCCTCTACTACGGCGACGAGATCGGCATGGGCGACAACATCTGGCTCGGCGACCGCGACGCCGTCCGCACCCCCATGCAGTGGACCCCGGACCGCAACGCCGGCTTCTCCTCCTGCGACCCGGGACGCCTGTTCCTGCCGACGATCATGGACCCGGTCTACGGCTACCAGGTCACCAACGTGGAAGCCTCCATGTCCTCCCCGTCCAGCCTGCTGCACTGGACCCACCGCATGATCGAGATCCGCAAGCAGAACCCCGCCTTCGGCCTGGGGTCGTTCACGGAACTGACGTCCTCCAACCCGGCGGTGCTGGCGTTCCTGCGCGAACACGGCGACGACCTGGTGCTGTGCGTCAACAACTTCTCCCGCTTCGCCCAGCCCACCGAACTCGACCTGCGGGCCTACGACGGACGGCACCCCGTCGAGCTGATCGGCGGAGTGCGCTTCCCCGCCATCGGCGAACTGCCCTACCTGCTGACCCTGCAAGGCCACGGTTTCTACTGGTTCCGGCTCACCCGAGTCGCATCCCGCATCGGCCGCCGCCGCTGACCCGTCCGGCGCCGAGGAAAGGACGCGTCACCATGCCGAACACCATCACCTCACGACCGCGCGCCGCGACCGCGCTCGACGGGCCCCTGGACTCGCTCGGCGGACTGTTGCGCGAATGGCTGCCCGGGCAACGCTGGTTCGCGGGCAAGGACCGGCCCGTCACCGATCTGTCGGTGCTGTCCGTGACCGAACTGTTCCCGGGCTGCCTGCACCTGCTGGTGCACGCCTCGCACGTGCCGGTGCCCACCCCCGGCGGCACGCCCCCGCCCGGGGACTGCTACCAGCTGCTGCTGAGCCTGCGCCGGCACCTCGCGCCGCGCCTGGAACGGGCGTTCATCGGACGGGCCACGACGGGACCGCTGGCCGGACTGGCGGTGTACGACGCGCTGCACGACCCGCGCTCGGCCCATCTGCTGCTGGAGCGGCTGCGCCGGCCCGGCGCGGCGGGCCCGCTGCGCTTCGAGGCGGATCCGGCCGCCCGGGTGCCCGGCGGCCTGCCGCCGCGGCTGCTGGACGCCGAGCAGTCCAACTCCTCGATCGTCTACGGCGACGCGTACATCCTGAAGCTGTTCCGGCGGATCCAGCCCGGCGTCAACCCGGACCTGGAGGTGCCGGCGGCGCTGGCCGCCCTCGGCTGCTCCCGGGTGCCGGCGCCGGTGGCCTGGTTCACCACGGCCGGTCCCCGCCCGGCCACCCTCGGAGTGCTCCAGCCGTTCCTGCCGGACGCCGCCGACGGCTGGTCGCTGGCCCTCGGCGCGCTCGCCGCGGGCGACGACTTCACCGCCGAGGCCCGGGCGCTGGGCCGGGCCATGGCCGAGGTGCACCTGGCGCTGGCCGAGGCCTTCCCGCCGGCCGGGCCGGGCGAGAACTGCCGTACGGCGGAGGCGATGCGCGCCCGGCTGGACGCCGCCGCGCACGCCGTACCCGGGCTGCTGCCCTTCGTGCCCGGCCTCCGGGCCGCGTTCGCGGCGCTGGCCACCTGCGACACCGGTCCGCCCGCCCAGCGGGTCCACGGCGACCTGCACCTGGGGCAGGTGCTGCGGGCCGGCCGCGACTGGTTCGTCATCGACTTCGAGGGCGAGCCGTCCCGGCCGCTCGCCGAGCGGCGCACCCCGCAGTCCCCGGTGCGGGACGTCGCCGGGATGCTGCGCTCCTTCGACTACGCGGCCCGGCAGCGCCGCCCCTGGCGACCCGAGTGGGCGCGCCGCTGCCGGGAGGCGTTCTGCGCGGGCTACGCGGCCCGGGCTGGCTGGGATCCACGCAAGAAGCACGCGCTGCTGCGCGCGCACGAGACGGACAGGGCGGTCTACGAGGTGCTGTACGAGGCGAGACACCGACCGGACTGGCTGCCGGTTCCGATGGCGGCGATCAAACGGCTCGCCGTGTGGGGAGGCTGACGCATGGCACTGCGCGACACCACCCGCCCGGAGGCCGCGGGCCCCGTGCCCCCCGTGGCCGAGCCGCTGGACGCCGCCGAGCGCGGCCGGCTGCTGGCCGGGGCGCACCACGATCCGCACGCGCTGCTGGGCGCCCACCCGGTGCCGGGCGGCACGCTGCTGCGGGCGCTGCGCCCGAACGCCCGCGCGGTGAGCGTCGTGGCCGACGGCACCCGCACCGAGCTGCGCCCGGAGGGCGACGGGCTGTTCGCCGGCGTGCTGCCGGGCCCGGACATCCCGTCGTACACCCTGCTGGTGGCGTACGACGACGGCGAGCAGGAGGTGCACGACCCGTACCGCTTCCTGCCCGCCCTCGGTGAGCTGGACCTGCATCTGATCCGGGAGGGCCGGCACGAGCAGCTGTGGCGGGCGCTCGGCGCGGAGCCGATGGTCCACCAGGGCGTGGCCGGCACCCGGTTCACGGTGTGGGCACCGAACGCCCGGGGGGTGCGGGTGGCCGGGGACTTCACCTACTGGGACGGCACGCAGTACCCGATGCGCTCGCTCGGCGCGTCCGGGGTGTGGGAGCTGTTCCTGCCCGGGATCGGCGAGGGCACCCGGTACAAGTTCGAGATCACCTCCCGGCACGGCCACCGGTTCCTGAAGGCCGACCCGATGGCGCGGTGCACGGAGGTCCCGCCGGACACCGCGTCGGTGGTGACGGCCTCGCACTACGCCTGGGACGACGCGGAGTGGATGGCGCACCGCGGTGACACCCCCGTGCACCAGGCGCCGTTCTCGGTGTACGAGGTGCATCTGCCGTCCTGGCGGCCCGGCGCGACCTACCGGCAGCTCGCCGAGGAACTCCCGGCCTACGCACGGGAGATGGGCTTCACCCATCTCGAACTGATGCCGGTGGCGGGCCATCCGTTCAGCGGTTCGTGGGGATATCAGGTCACCTCCTACTACGCGCCGACGCCCCGGCTCGGCTCCCCGGACGACTTCCGGTACTTCGTGGACGCCTGTCACCGGGCCGGCCTCGGAGTGATCATGGACTGGGTGCCGGCACACTTCCCGAAGGACGACTGGGCACTGGCCCGGTTCGACGGGGACCCGCTGTACGAGCCCGGGAACGCCGCCCGTGCCGAGCACCCGGACTGGGGGACGTACGAGTTCGACTACGGCCGCACCGAGGTGCGCAACTTCCTCGTCGCCAACGCCGTCTACTGGTGCGAGGAGTTCCACATCGACGGGCTGCGGGTGGACGCGGTCGCCTCGATGCTCTACCTGGACTACTCGCGCGACTCCGGGCAGTGGGAGCCGAACGTGTTCGGCGGCCGGGAGGACCTGGACGCGGTCGCCTTCCTCCAGGAGATGAACGCCACCGTCTACCGGCGCTGCCCGGGCGTGGTCACCATCGCCGAGGAGTCCACCGCCTGGGACGGGGTGACCCGGCCGACCGACGGCGGCGGGCTGGGCTTCGGGCTGAAGTGGAACATGGGCTGGATGCACGACTCGCTGGAGTACATCCAGAAGGAGCCGGTGCACCGCAAGTACCACCACGACGAGATGACCTTCTCGATGGTGTACGCCTACAGCGAGAACTACGTCCTGCCGATCTCCCACGACGAGGTGGTGCACGGCAAGCGGGCGCTGGTGTCGAAGATGCCCGGCGACTGGTGGCAGCGGCGCGCCAACCACCGCGCGTATCTCGGCTTCATGTGGGCCCATCCGGGCAAACAGCTGTTGTTCATGGGGCAGGAGTTCGCGCAGGGAGCGGAGTGGTCCGAGGCGCACGGCCCGGAGTGGTGGCTGCTCGGCGACGACTACCACTCGGCGGGCGACCACCGGGGCGTGCAGTCACTGGTCCGCGATCTGAACGGGGTGTACCGGGCGACGCCGGCGCTGTGGCAGCGGGACACCGATCCGGGCGGCTTCCGGTGGGTGCTGTGCGACGCGGCGGACGACAACGTGCTGGCGTTCCTGCGGTTCGCCGCGGACGGCGGCCCGCTGCTGGCGGTGTCGAACTTCTCCCCGGTCGTCCGGCACGGCTACCGCCTGTGGGTGCCCGAGGGCGTCGCCGCCTGGCGGGAGGAGCTGAACACCGACGAGGTGCGCTACGGCGGCGGCGGTGTCGGTGCCGGCGGGCCGGTCAAGGCCGAGGACGGGGCCCTCACGCTGACGCTGCCGCCGCTCGCCACGCTCTGGCTGGTACCGGAGGGCTGAGACGCCGCAGGTGTCGGCGGCCGTCCGGGGGGCAGTCGAGGTCGTACAGAGCCTCGACTGCCCCCCGCGGCACGACACAGAAGGGCGGCACCATTGCGCACCGTAGGAGTGGAGGAGGAACTCCTCCTGGTCGATCCGGACAGCGGCGACCCGAAGGCGCTGGCGACGGCCGTCCTCGCCCGCGCCGCCCAGGACGACCCCGGACAGCAGGTCTTCGAAAAGGAGCTGTTCGGGCAGATGCTGGAGTTCGCCACGCATCCGCAGTCGGACATGGCGCGACTCGGGGACGAGATCGTCCGCTGCCGCAAGGAGGCGGCCCGGCACGCCGGGGAGATCGGCTGCGCCGTCGCCGCGCTGGCCACCTCGCCGCTGCCGGTCAGCCCCTCGCTCAGCGTCAACGAGCGCTATCAGTGGCTGGCCGAGCGGTTCGGCATCCCGACCTGGGACCAGCTCGTGTGCGGCTGCCATGTGCATGTTTCCGTGGAGTCGGACGAGGAGGGGGTCGCCGTCCTCGACCGGCTGCGCCCGTGGCTGCCGGTGCTCCGCGCGATCAGCGCCAACTCGCCGTTCTGGCAGGGCCGCAACACCGACTACGCCAGCTATCGCAGCCGGGTGTGGAACCGCTGGCCGTCGGCCGGGCCGGCCGAGCCGTTCGGCACCGCCGAGGACTATCACCGGCGGGTGGCCGACATGGTGGCCACGGGCGTCGTGCTGGACGAGGGCATGGTCTACTTCGACGCGCGGCTGTCCGCCCGTTATCCGACGGTGGAGATACGGGTGGCGGACGTGTGCCTGTACGCGGAGACCGCCGTCCTGCTCGCCACGCTGGTCCGCGCCCTCGTGGAGACGGCCGCGGCCGACTGGCGGGCGGGCCGGCCGACGCCCGGCACCGGAGTGAGCCTGCTCAGGATGGCCGACTGGCAGGCCGCCCGGTTCGGCCTGGAGGAGGACCTGCTCGACCCGGTCACCCTGCGGCCCCGGCCCGCCGCGCGGGTGCTGGACTCCCTGCTGGAGTACACCGGGGACGCGCTCGCCGGCAGCGGCGACGCCGACCGCGCCGCGCAGGGCGTCGCGGAGCTGCTGCGCCGGGGCAACGGCGCACGGGAACAGCGCCGCCTGCTGGAGCGCACCGGCAGCCTGCGGGACGTGGTCACCGAGTGCGTGCGGCACACACAGGGGTGAGCGTCCCGCTCGCTCACAGGATCATGATCAGCGCGTAGACCAGGAAGAACGCCGCGACCATGACCACCAGGACCAGGATCGCGGTCAGCGGCGCCTTCGCCCAGCCCTTCGTCGGATTGTGCGTCTCCCGGGGCCCGGCCTCGGGCATGCTGCTCTCGGCGGGCGGCGTCTCGCCGGGCGGGACACCGCCACCGGGCTCCAGGCCGGTGCTGCGCTCGGGCTCCGGATCGGGGTTCACATGACTCATGTCCCCCGAGTCCCCAGGACGGGCCCACATCATCAGCCGATCACGACTTCCCGGTTCCGGTCACCGAACGCCGGCCCCTGAGCTACATTCGAGCACCGCCGGCAGCGAGCCGCTCGACGGTGTGACCCCGCGTACCCCAGGAGCAGCGCATGCGGAACGTCGCCTCCGCTCCGGCCGCCGTCCCGCCGCTCACCGGCGGTCTCGCCGACAGCGTCTTCGCCAGGGCGGAGCGCGAGCCCGCGCTGCCGGTGCTGGCGCACCGCGCCGGACCCGCCGCCCCGGTCTGGCGGACGGTGACGGCCGGGGAACTGCGGGACCGGGTGGCGGACGTGGCCCGGGGCCTGGTGGCCGCCGGGATCTCGCCCGGCCACCGGGTGGCCCTGATGTCCCGGACCCGCCACGAGTGGACGGTGTTCGCCCACGCCGTGTGGGCCGTCGGCGCCGAGCTGGTGCCCGTCCACCCGGCCTCCGCGCGCGAGCAGGTCGAGTGGATGCTGCGGGAGACCGGCTGCGTCGCCGTGCTCGTGGAGGACGAGCACGGCGTCATGACCGTCGGCACGGTGTGCGCCCGGCTGCCCCGGCTGCGGCACGTCTGGCAGCTGGACACGGGCGCCCTCGCCGATCTCGCCGCGGACGGCGCGGCGGTGCCGTACACCACCGTGGAGTCGCTGCGCCGGCTCGTCCCGCCGGACGCCACGGCGGCCGTCGTCCACACCTCCGGCACCTCGGGGCGTCCGCTGGGCTGCGCGCTCAGCCACCGCGGCCTGGCCTACCCGTGCGACACCCTGCTGGCCGGCTGGGCGCACACCGCGGCGCGACCGGGGCAGCGGCCGTCCGTCCTGGCCTTCCTGCCGTTCTCCCATGTGTACGGCCTGATGATCATGGTGATGTGTGTGCGCGGCGGCGTCCTGCTGGGGCACGAGCCGGAGGTGACCGAGGCGGCGCTGACATCGGCCCTCGGCACCTTCCGGCCGACGTATCTCCACGGGGTGCCGTCGGTGTACGAGCGGCTCCACAAGACCTTTCTGCGCACCGCGCGACAGGCGGGCCGGGGCGCGCTGTTCGAGCGGGCCGCGCGCACGGCGCGGGACTTCGCCGCGGCCGAGGAGCGCCGGCGGCTGGGCGCCGGGCCGGGCCCCGGGCTGGAGCTGCGGCTGCAACACGCCCTGTACGAGCGGACGGTGTACCGCGGGCTGCGGGCCGCGCTCGGCGGCCGGGTGGTCCGCGGCACCTCCGGCGGCTCCGCGCTCGGCCGCGAACTGGGCCTGTTCTACGAGGGCATCGGCATGTTCGTGCACGACGGCTACGGACTCACCGAGACCTCCGGCGGGATCACCATGCAGCCGCTGGGCCGGGAGAAGTCCGGGACGGTGGGGACGGCGCTGCCGGGCACCGCGATCCGGGTGGCCGACGACGGCGAGATCCTGGTCCGCGGGCCCTCGGTGTTCCAGGGCTACGCCGGTGACGAGCAGGCGACCCGGGCCGCGCTGCGCGGTGGCTGGCTGGCCACCGGGGACCTCGGGCGGCTGGACGCCGACGGCTATCTGACGATCACCGGACGCAAGAAGGACGTCATCGTCACCAGCTCGGGCAAGACCGTGGCGCCGGGCCCGCTGGAGGAGCGGCTGCGCGCTCATCCGCTGGTCCACCAGGCGGTGGTGATCGGCGACGGCCGGCCCTGTGTCGGCGCCCTGATCGCCCTGGACCCGGACTTCCTCGCGCACTGGCGGGCCGCGCTCTCGCTGCCGGGCGACGCCCCGGCCCGGGAGGCCCGGGAGGAGAACGCGCTGCGGGAGGAGATCACGCGGGCGGTGGCCTCCGCCAACAGCGCGGTGTCCCGCGCGGAGTCCATCAGGGTCTACCGTGTCCTTCCGGAACCGTTCGCGGCGGACGACGGGTTGCTCACACCGTCCCTGAAGCTGCGCCGGGACGCCGTGGTGCGGCACCACTCCGCCGAGATCGAGGCGATGTACGCGGCCCGGTCCCGGCCGCGGCCGGTCGTGCGGGAGCCGGCCGACCGGGACGAGACGGACGACGTGTTCCGCTGAGAAGGCGGTGCCCGCCGGGGGGAACCGCGGGGCGGGAAGGGCGGAAGGATAGTCCGCGCCAGCTGGGGAACCCGCAGCGCAGCGAACAGATCAGCGACGAGGACCGTCCGGCCGTCGAGGCCGGACGGGGCCGGGGAAGCGAGATGGCGACGGAGCCGCGTTGGGACGACACACCACCGTCGGAGGAGAAGTACGAGCGCACGTTCTCCTTCCCTGGTGAGCTGCGCAACGTCACGGGAGCGCGGCTCGCGGCGGAGGAATTCCTCCGCGCGCTCTCCCGGGACGCACCACCGTGCGCCCAGGAGTACTGGGACGACATCCTGCTGGTGGTGACCGAACTGGCCGCGAACGCCATCCAGTACGCGCCGGGCCCCTTCGACCTGCGGTTGCGCCGCACCTTCGACGGGGTGCACGTGATGATGCGGGACACCAGCCCGGAGCGGCCGGAGCCGCGGCCCTTCCACCCGCGCACCGGAGGCGGCGGGATCGGCTGGCATCTGGTGCACACCCTGTGCAGCCAGGTCAGCGTCGTCGTGCACGACACCGGCAAGGACATCCACGCGTTCCTGCCCTGGTGACGCGTGGGACGCCGGACGGCGGGCCGTACGACGTGTAGGCGGGCGCGCACCGGTTACTCCACCCGGCAGCGGGGGCGTGGTGCCCCCCACGCGTTCGGCTGGCTGCCACGCCCGGCTGGCGGGGTGGCCGCGGGCGCGGTGGGATCGGATTCGGCGCACAGCGAACCGGGGCAGGACGGCGGCGTCGAGCCGGGCCGCCCGGAGCCGCAGAAAGGGATGAACACCGTGACACGACCCAGGATCCTGGTGGTGGGCGCAGGCTTCGCCGGAGTCGAGTGCGTCCGCCGCCTGGAGCGGAAACTCGCCCCCGACGAGGCCGACGTCACGCTGGTGACGCCGTCCTCCTACCAGCTCTACCTGCCTCTGCTGCCCCAGGTCGCCTCCGGCGTGCTCACGCCGCAGTCGATCGCCCTGTCGCTGCGCCGCAGCAAGAAGTACCGCACCCGGATCATCCCGGGCGGTGCGATCGGGGTGGACCTGAGGTCCAAGGTGTGTGTCGTCCGCACCATCACCGACAAGATCGTCAACGAGCCGTACGACTACATCGTGCTGGCCCCGGGCAGTGTGACCCGCACCTTCGACATCCCCGGGCTGACCGACCACGCCTTCGGGATGAAGACGCTCGCCGAGGCCGCCTACATCCGCGACCACGTCATCTCGCAGCTGGACCTGGCGGACGCCAGCGACGACCCGGCCGAACGGGCCGCGCGGCTGCAGTTCGTGGTGGTCGGCGGCGGCTACGCGGGCACGGAGACCGCGGCCTGCCTGCAACGCCTGACCCACGCCGCCGTGCAGCGCTATCCGCGCCTGGACCCGGGCCTGATCCGCTGGCACCTGATCGACATCGCGCCCAAGCTGATGCCGGAGCTGGGCGACAAGCTGGGCCGCAGCGCGCAGGAGATCCTCGGGCGGCGCGGTATCGAGGTCTCGCTGGGCGTGTCGATCGACAAGGCCGGCGCGGAGGAGGTCACCTTCACCGACGGCCGGGTGGTACCGACGCACACCCTGATCTGGACGGCCGGAGTGGTCGCCAGCCCGCTGATCGCCACGCTCGGCGCGGAGACGGTCAAGGGCCGGCTGGCGGTGACCGAGCAGATGTGCCTGCCGGGCCACGACGGGGTGTTCGCGCTCGGCGACTCGGCGGCCGTGCCGGACCTGGCCAAGGGCGACGAGGGCGCGGTCTGCCCGCCCACCGCGCAGCACGCCATGCGGCAGGGCAAGGTGGTCGCCGACAACGTCATCGCCACGCTGCGCGGACAGCCGATGCGGCCCTACGAGCACAAGGACCTGGGACTGGTCGTCGACCTCGGCGGCAAGGACGCGGTGTCCAAGCCGCTCGGCGTGGAGCTGCGCGGGGTGCCCGCGCAGGCGGTGGCCCGCGGCTACCACTGGTCGGCGCTGCGCACCAACGTCGCCAAGACCCGGGTGATGACCAACTGGATGCTGAACGCGGTCGCGGGCGACGATTTCGTGCGCACCGGCTTCCAGGCCCGCAAGCCCGCCCGGCTGAAGGACTTCGAGTTCACCGACTCCTATCTGACACCGGAACAGGTGCGGGCCCGGGTGGAGGGCGCGGCCGTCGGCCCGTCCTGATGTGACCGTGATCACCGTCGGCCGCCGATGAGTCCGGCCCGGGCCGGCCGTCGTACCAGGTGATCACGGAACACCACGCGGAGGGACGCACCATGACCGAGAAGACCGTCAAGGGCCCGGCGAGTTACTTCCCCTCGATCGAGAAGAAGTACGGCCGCCCGGCCGCCGAGTGGCAGGAGCTGATCCGCTCCTCGCCGCTGACCCGGCACGCGGAGCTGGTCGGCTGGCTGAAGTCGGCGCACGGGCTCGGCCACGGGCACGCGAACGCCCTGGTGGCCGCCACCCTGGCCGAGGGCAGGTAGCCGGAGCGGGCGTGCGATGCTGGGTCGCGGATCGATGTCCGGTACGGGAGAGAGCGCGACCAGGTGACGGCACGGGGACGGTCGGGACGGGTACGGATGTGGGACCGGCTGGCGGCGTCGGACCCCGGGCTGCTCCGCCTGACGGCGGGACTGCGCACGGTCACCGCCATCGCCCTGACCCTCGCCGTCCTGGCCGCTGCGGGCGTCCCGGTCCCGCGTCTGGTCGCCGGCGCCATGGCCGCGATGGTCGCCACCTTCGCCATCCGCGAGAAGCAGCCCGCCCGGCAGGCCGTCACGCTCGCGCTGGGCCTGCCGGTGGCGCTGGCCTCGGTGTCGCTGGGCGCGCTGCTCAACCAGCGTGTCGTCGTCGGCGACCTGTTCTTCGTCGCGCTGATCTTCGGTGCCGTCTACGGCCGCCGGTTCGGCGACCGCGGCACGGCGCTCGGGCTGATCGGGTTCCAGGTCTACTTCCTGTCGCTGTTCGTGCAGGCCACGACGGCCGCGCTGCCCGCGCTGTACGCCGTCATCGCGGTGGCGTTCGCGTGCAGCGCCACCGCCCGGTTCGTGCTGCTGCCGCAGACCCCGGCGGGCACCCTGGACCGGCTGCGCCGGGCCTTCCGCGCCCGCCTCGCCCAGTTGCTCGCCAGCCAGGCCAAACTGCCGGACGCCGGGCCCGAGGAGGTGGAGAAGGTGCTGGAGGAGCTGCGCACCCGCACCGCCCGGCTGCACGAGACGGCGCTGCTGATCCAGGGCCGGCTGGAGGACGGCACCTCCGACCCCGCGGTGGCCCGGCTGCTGCAACGCCGGATCGCGGACGCGGAGATCGCGGCCGAGCGGCTGGGACTGCTGCTGCTCACCGCGCGCAGCGCCGAGCGGACCGACACCCTCACCCTGCATCTGCCGGGCGCCCCGGTGCCCTCGGGAGTCGAGCTGCCGGTGCGGGACGGGGCGGCGGCCGCGCTGCGCCGGGACCTGCGGGCGCTGCGGGTGCTGATGCTGCGGCCGGCCGGCGAGGCGCCCGGGGCCGCGCTCGCCCAGGTGCGCAACCGGCTGCTGGGCTACCGCGAGGAGGAGAACCTGCCGGACGCCTCCCCGGCCGTGCAGGACGTCTTCCGCGGGCTCGGCGAGGCGGCCCGCGCCGCGCTCGGTCTCCGGCTGGCCCTGGACGGGCCGCAGGACGAGTCCGCCGACACCCCGGCGACCACCCGCTCGCGCGAGGAGCTGGACGCGGAGGACACCGCGATCGAGATCAGCGAGGAGCGGGCGCCGCAGGCGGAGCCGTCCGGGCTGCGCCGGCCCACCACGCGGGCCGCGGTCCAGGTGGCCGTCGGTTCCTCGCTGGCCATCGCCGGCGGCGAGCTGCTGTCCAGCCAGCGCTGGTACTGGGCGGTGCTGACGTGCTGGATCGTGTTCCTGAACACCGCCTCCACGGGCGAGATCCTGGTGAAGGGCTACCGGCGGCTGCTGGGCACGGTGCTCGGCGTGGTGGCGGGCATCGGGCTCGCCGGGCTGGTCGGGCACCACACCTGGATGGCGTTCGGCCTGGTGCTGGTGTTCATCTTCGCGATGTTCTACACCGCGCCGCTGTCGTACACGCTGATGTCGTTCTTCGTCACGGCGATGCTGGGGCTGCTCTACACGCTGCTGAACACCTACAGCGCGGCGGTGCTGGTGCTGCGGATCGAGGAGACGGCGCTCGGCGCGGCCTGCGGGGTGTTCGCGGCGGCGGTGGTGCTGCCGGTGCACACCGACCGCCGTACCAACGAGCTGCTGGTGGCGGTCCTGGAGCGGCTGGCCGAGGTCACGCGGGGCGCCGTCGACCAGCTCAGCGGCGGGCCGGGCGGCGATCTGGTGGAGCGGGCACGGGAGCTGGACCAGGCGCTGGCCGACCTGCGCGCGGCCACCCAGCCGCTGACCCATCCGATCACGCCGCTGCGCTCGCGCCGGGACTCGGTGCGGTACGTGGTGGCGCTGCTGGAGACGTGCGCGTACCACGGGCGGTCCCTCGCGGCCACGGCCGAGCTGCTGCCCACGCACCCCTCGATCGCGGCCGATCCCCGGCTGCGCGGGGCCTGCCGGCGGATCGTGCACAACATCGAGGCGATCGCGGCGCACGTGGCCGATCCGCGCTCCGCCGAGGAGATCGAGAGCGGCTCCAGCATCGCGTCGATGCTGGAGCCGGGAACCCTGCGCACCCCGCGCTACGGCCGGGTGACCGACCGGGTGCTGCGCCATCTGCAGCGGCTGGACGAGGCGGTCTCCGGTCTGGCGCGCCCGCTCGGCGTGGCCGGCGGCCCGGCCCGGTGAGCTTTCAGCGCGACCCGGCGGAGCCGGGCCTGCGCGTGCCGAGCGCCTCGTCGCGGATGCGGGCGCAGCTGCGGCTGATCAGCCGGGAGACGTGCATCTGCGAGATGCCGAGCCGGTCGGCGATGCGGCTCTGGGTCATGTCCTCGAAGAAGCGCATGTAGAGGATGGCCCGCTCGCGCTCGGGCAGCCGGCGCAGGCCCTCCTTGGCGGCCTCCCGGTCGACGACGACGTCGAAGGAGGTGTCCGTGGCGCCGAGGGTGTCGGCGAGGCTGTAGCCGTCGTCGCCGGCGGACAGCTCGGCGTCCAGGGAGAGGGTGCTGAAGCTCTCCAGCGCCTCCATGCCGGCGTTCACCTCCTCCTCGGTGAGCCCGGTGTGGGCGGCGATGTCGGCGACGGTGGGCTCGGGGCTGCCCGGGTTCTGGGTGAGTTCCCGCCGGGCCACCCGGACCCGGTTGCGCAGTTCCTGCACCCGGCGGGGCACCCGGAGGGCCCACATACGGTCGCGGAAGTGCCGCTTGACCTCTCCGGTGATCGTGGGCACGGCGTAGCTCTCGAAGGCACCGCGGGAGGGGTCGAAGCGGTCGATGGCCTTGACCAGTCCCAGTGCGGCCACCTGGCGCAGGTCCTCCACGGACTCGCCGCGGTCGCGGAACCGGCCGGCGATCCGGTGGGCCATGGGCAGCCAGGCGGTGACGAGTTCATCGCGTACGGCGTCCCGCTCGGGGCCGTCCTCCAGCTCCGCCAGCCGGGCGAACAGCGCCGCGGTGTCGGGGGCGTCGTCGTGGTTGCGGCGGGCGGACGCCCCGGCGGGGGCGGTCGTGCCGGGACGGCTTGTCGACATGTCGGTCAGCATGCGGAATCGCTCCTGAACGTGGTTTCAGGGCACCTCCGGAAACAGGGGTTCCGGGTTCTGGCCCGAACGGTGGTGTCAGGGTTTCGCCGCGGGTGAGCCACCGGGCCCGGCGGGAGGGGCCCAGGCAGCGGGTCTCTTCCCCGCTGGGCGCGCGCCTCCGGTCCGAAGCACGAGATTCCGCCTGCCCCCTGCCCCGGCGGTCAAACACCCCCGATGAACGGAACTTCGCTCCACCACTCCGGTACCGGCCTCTGGCACAAGCGGAACGAGGGACCGGGCCGCGCTCGCGGCCCGGCACGCCCGGTAGGGGTGCCATCACCCGGCCGCTCCCGGGTACCCGCCGGATATGAAGGATGTCGTGGACGCGGACGAGTTGTTGCGCCGTATCCGGCGCGGTCGGGAGCACGCGCAGGAGCAGGAGGAGACATGGCGGGAGCGGGCCCGGAGCCTCGCGGCGACGGATCCGGAGGGCGCCGCCGAGGCGGCGGACCGGGCGCGGGCGTTCGAGGCGGTGCTGCGGGTGCTGGAGGAGATCGTCGATCCGGGCAAAGCTCGCGCGCGGGCCGACGGAGTGAAACAGGTCACCTGACCCGGTTCAGGCCGCGGAAAGGCCTGATAATTGGTTTACTATTCATCCATACGTGATGCGGGCGCGGCGCGGAACCGTCCTTCCCCCCGCCACGCGTCACCGCATACGGCCCTGGCTGGTTTCCCCCGTCCAGCCAGGGCTTTTCGCTGCCCGGAAACGGCCGGGAGGCGGCGGGCACCCCGGGTTCGAGGTGCCCGGGACGGCGGCAGCGGCTGAAATGGGCTTAGGCACAGCACCCCGACCGCATCCGCCGCCGGCGAGGAGCCCCGCGCATGACCAAAGCGATCAAACTGCTCACCGCCCTGCCGCAGGCACAGCGCGAGCGCCTGATGGAGGTGGCCCAGGAGGTCTCCTTCCCCGAGGACAGCCGCATCTTCGAGGCGGGCGGCACCGCCGACCGGTTCTGGGTGATCCGCTCGGGCGCGGTCCACCTGGACACCGAGGTCACCTCCCGGCAGCGGGTGACCGTGGCCATGCTCGGCGCGGGCGACCTGCTCGGCTGGTCCTGGCTGTTCCCGCCGTACGAGTGGGACTTCGGCGCCGTGGCCTTCACCGACGTACGCGCCTACCAGTTCGACGGGCCGTCGGTGCTCGGCCTGTGCGTGGAGGACCCGCTGCTCGGTCTCTCGGTGGTGCGGACGGTGGCCGAGATCCTCGCCCACCGGCTGGAGACGACCCGCGGCAAGCTGATGGAGCAGTACACGATACGGCGGCAGGCCGGCCCGCTCTAGGGCCGCTCCGTCAGCCGCGGTACCGGCCCGTCAGACGCGGTACCGGCGCAGGGCCGGGACGGCGCCGGCCAGGGCCAGCATCGCCACGACGACCAGGGCGCCGCCGCCCGCGACGGCGGCCCGGGGGCCGAACGCGGCGCCGGCGGTGCCGTGCAGGACGTCGGCCAGCCGCGGCCCGCCCGCCACGACCACCGTGAAGACCCCCTGCATCCGGCCGCGCATCTCGTCGGTCGCGGCCGACAGCAGGATCGCGCCGCGAAACACCATGGAGACCATGTCGGCGACCCCGGCCGCGGCGAGGAAGACCACGGCGACCCAGAGGTTGCCGCTCAGCCCGAACCCGGCGATGGCCACGCCCCAGCCGACGACCGCCCCGACGACCATCCAGCCGTGCCGGCGGGCCCGCGAGAACACCCCGGAGAACAGGCCGCCGAGCACCGCGCCGACCGGGATGCCGGCGAACAGCACACCGAGCGCCAGGCCCTCGCCGTAGGAGCCGTAGCTCTCCGCGGCCAGCTGCGGGAACAGGGCGCGGGGCATGCCGAACACCATGGCGACGATGTCGGCGAGGAAGGACAGCAGCAGCACCTTGTGCCGGGAGATGTACCGGAACCCGTCCGCTATCTCGCGCAGCCCGGCCCGGCGGCGGCCGGTCCCGCCGAGCGGCGGCAGGGCGGGCAGCCGCGCGACGGCCCACACGGTCGCGCACAGCGCCACCGCGTCGATCAGGTACAGCTCCGGCAGCCCGACGACCGGGATCAGCGCACCGGCGAGCAGCGGGCCGGCCACCAGGCCGGTCTGCATCACCGTCGAGCCCAGCGCGTTCGCGGCCGGCAGCTGCTCGGCCGGCACCAGCCGGGCTATCGAGGCGCTGCGGGCGGGCGCGTTGAGCCCGAAGAACGCCTGTTGCAGCGCGAGCAGGACCATGAGGACGACCACGGAGTCCAGGCCGCTGACCGCCTGCGCCCAGAACAGCAGCGAGGTCACCGCGATGCCGCTGTTGGTGACCAGCAGCAGCTTGCGCCGGTCGACGGTGTCGGCGATCGCCCCGCCCCACAGCGCGAAGGCCACCATCGGCACCAGGCCCGCGAAGCTCGCGTAGCCGACCCAGGCCGAGGAGTGGGTGATGTCGTAGATCTGCTTGGGTACGGCGACGGCGGTGAGCTGGCTGCCCACGGAGGTGACGATGGTCGACGACCACAGCCGCCGGTAGGCGGGGATGCGCAGCGGACGGGTGTCCATCCCCCAGCGGCGCCAGCCGCGCCGCGGCGGGTCCCCGGCCGCCGGAGGTCCGGTGGTGGTCTCGGTGGTGCTGCTCTCGCTCGTGTCCACGGCTGTCCTGGTTGCTCGTTACAGCTTTCCGGTTCGAAAGCCCGACTATCTCAGCAGCAACCGGTTGGCATCGAGCAGGGCGCGGTCAGGACCCGGCGATCAGGCTGACGCCCAGGACCAGCATGGTGACGGCGACCAGGCCGTCCAGCACCCGCCAGGCGCCCGGCCGGGCCAGATACCGGCCGAGCAGCCGGGCGCCGAAGCCGAGGGCGGTGAACCAGCACACGCTGGCGAGCGCGGCGCCGAGCCCGAAGGTCCAGCGCAGCGGGCCCCGGTCGGCGGCGAGCGAGCCCAGCAGGAACACGGTGTCCAGATAGACGTGCGGGTTCAGCCAGGTCATCGCCAGGCAGGTGAGCACCGCCCGGCGCCGGGAGCCGGCCGCCTCGCCCTCCGCGTGCAGCCCGGCGCCCGGCCTGAGCACCCGGCGGCCGGCCAGCACGCCGTAGCAGAGCAGGAAGACGCCGCCGACGACGCCGACCGCGCGGAGCGCGCCCGGCCAGGCCACCACCACCGCGCCGACCCCGCCGACGCCGAGCGCGATCAGCACCGCGTCGGACAGGGCGCAGATGCCGACCACGGTGAGCACGGCGTCGCGCCGCACCCCCTGCCGCAGGACGAAGGCGTTCTGGGCACCGATGGCGACGATCAGGGAGAGGCCGGTGCCGAATCCGGCGGCGGTGGCGGTCAGGGCGTGGTTCATGCGGAGGACGCTAGAGAAAGCACCGCCTCAAGTACAGCTAATGATTTTTACGTACCCTTAGCATTCGTGATGTCGGAACTTCCCCTGGAGCAGGTGCGGACCTTGATGGCCGTGGTCGACGAGGGCACCTTCGACGCGGCCGCAGCCGCGCTGCACGTGACTCCGTCGGCGGTCAGCCAGCGGGTCAAGGCCCTGGAGCAGCGCACCGGCCGGGTGCTGCTCCAGCGCACCAAGCCGGTACGGCCCACGGAGTCCGGCGCGGTGCTGGTGCGGTTCGCCCGGCAGCTCGCCCGGCTGGAGCGGGACGCCTGGGGCGAGCTGGGGCTGAACGGCACCGGGGAGCCGACCCGGGTGTCGGTCGCGGTGAACGCGGATTCGCTGGCGACCTGGTTCCTGCCCGCCCTGACCCGGGTCGCGGACCTCTGCTTCGAGCTGCGCCGGGAGGACGAGGACCACACGGCGGCACTGCTGCGCGAGGGCCTGGTGATGGCGGCGGTGACCTCCTCGCCCGACCCGGTCCCCGGCTGCACCGTGCGCCCGCTCGGCCGGATGCGCTATCTGCCGGTCGCGGCGCCGGAGTTCGTCGCGGACCGGCTGGCGGGGCGGCCGGCGGCGGAGGCGCTGTCCCGGGCGCCCGTGGTGGTCTTCGACCGCAAGGACGACTTCCAGGACGGCTTCGCCCGCCGGCTCGGCCGCGGTTCGGCCGGCCCGTTCCGGCACCATGTGCCCACCTCCGAGGGGTTCCTGGAGGCGGTCGCTGCGGGGCTGGGCTGGGGCATGGTCCCGGAGGCCCAGGCCGGCCCCCTGCTGGAGCGGGGACGGCTGGCCGTGCTGGTCCCGGACGAGTTCATGGACGTGGCGCTGTACTGGCAGCAGTGGAAGCTCGACTCCCCCGCGCTGGCGGCCCTGGCCGACGCGGTCACGGCCACGGCGGCGCAGGCGTTGCGCCGCTGAGCCCAACTCGCCCGCAACGGCGGTCGGTCCGGTGGCCCGGCGCTCATCGGGCCCCGGTGCCAGGCCTGTTGACCGGCCACGACCGAGGCGGCGGGCGGCGCCCGGGCCCGCCGTCGTCGCACCGTCACCGGAACGTGCGGCGGTTGAGCCGTTTCACGTGCTCCCGGCCGGTCACCCGGAGGCGAGAACACTGACGACAGGGCACGACGACTTCCACCGATCCAGGAGATTTCCGATGGACAACTGGCGTGACCATGCCGCGTGCCGTCACGAGGATCCCGATCTGTTCTTCCCCATCGGGACCACCGGCCCGGCGCAGGGACAGACCGAGCGGGCGAAGGCGGTGTGCGGACACTGCCCGGTCCGGGAGCAGTGCCTGGACTGGGCGCTGGACACCGGACAGAGCATCGGTGTCTGGGGCGGCACCACGGAGCTGGAACGCCGGGCGCTCAAGCGCCGGGCCCGCTCCCGGTACCGCTCCGGCTGACCGCCGGGACCCGGCGGACGCCCGCGCGCCGCGCCGGCGGCCCTCCCGGCGCCAAGGCCCCCGGCGCGCGGCTCAGCCGCTCCCGCGGCGCAGCGTCCCCCACTCCCGCTCCTGGCGGGCCACCTCCTGACGGGCCTCCTCGATCACCTCGTCGGCGATCCAGCACAGCGGCTCGACGTCGGCCACGAGCGGCTCGTTGTCGGGACCCCGGCCCCTCTCCCGGCCCGTCAGGAACCAGGGCCGTACGCCGGGGCCCTTGTCGTGCGGCAGGTGCGCGTAGTCGTAGAGCCGGCGCGCCACCCACAGTTCGACCGATCGGCCCCGCCACCACTCCTCCACGTCGAGCGGGTTGGCGGACAGCCCGGGCATGGCCACGCCGGTCAGCTCGTCCGTACTGGACGCCTTGTGGAGATCGGCGCCGGGCCCCTTGGACCACCGCACGTACAGCCCCTGGCGCCGCCGCACCAGAGCGGCCGCGTCGGCGAGGGTGCTCACGACCGGCAGGTCGTCCGGTGCGCTCATGGCTTGACCTCCCTGTACCTGCGCGTACGCGACGCGACCGGAGTACCCCCGCCGCGCACCGGAAATCGGACGGCGGCACTCCGCTCCGGTCCGCCGGGGCCCGCGGCGGACGGCCGCGCGGCGGCCTCAGGCGCGGTCCGGCTTGCCCCGGGTGTACAGCCAGGTGTCGAACAGTCCTTTGAGCCGTTTGCCCGACGTCCGCTCGGCGAGCCCGACGAACCCGGCGGTCGTGCCGTGCCCGCCGCGGTGTCCGTCCGCCCAGGCGCGCAGGACGCGGAAGAAGTCCCGGTCGCCGACGGCCCGCCGCAGTGCGTGCAGGGCCATGGCGCCGCGCTCGTAGACGGGCGTGCCGAACAGGCGCTCGCCGCCGCCCGGGTCGCCGGGCGGGTAGGCCCACAGGCCGTCGCGGGCGGGGCGGGAGTAGAGGGCGTCGAAGGTCTTCTGGGCGCTGGGGCCGCCGTGCTGCTCGGAGTAGAGCCACTCGGCGTAGGTGGCGAAGCCCTCGTTGAGCCAGATGTCCTTCCAGGCCGTGAGGGACACGGAGTCGCCGAACCACTGGTGGGCGCTCTCGTGGACGAGGGTGCCGAGGTCGGGCGCGGAGTCGTAGACCGGGCGGGTCTGGGTCTCCAGGGCGTAGCCGACGTCCGGGGCGTGGTCGACGAGGGAGCCGGCGGCCCGGAACGGGTACGGCCCGAAGAGCCGGCTCTCCCACTCCAGCACGGACGGCAGCTTCTTCAGCACGGGTGCGGCGGCGCGCGCCTCACGGGGGTCCACGGCGTTGTACACCTGGATGCCGTCACGGGTCGTGTACCGCTCGGTACGGAACGTGCCGACGGTGGCGGTCGCCAGGTAGGCGGCCATGGGCTCGGCCTGGCGCCAGCGGAAGGTGGTCTCGCCGTGGGCGGTGTGCTGTCCGAGCAGGACGCCGTTGGCGACGGCGGTGCGTCCGCGCGGGACGGTGAGCGTGAAGTCGTACGACGCCTTGTCCCGGGGATGGCCGTTCGCCGGGAACCAGGTCATGGCGCCCTGTGGTTCGCCCGCGACGAACGCGCCGTCGTCGGTGGGGATCCAGCCGTCCGCCGAGCCGTCGGGGTCGGTGACCGGCCCGGGGGTGCCGTGGTAGGCGACGGTGACCCGGAAGTCGCGGCCCTTGGCCCGCGCGGTGCGCGGGGTGACGACGAGTTCGCGGCCGTCCCGGGCGAAGCGGGCGGGACGGCCGTCGACCGTGACCCGTGTGACGGTCAGCCCGGACAGGTCGAGGTCGAAGCGGGTCAGGCGCTGGGTGGCACGGGCGGTGAGGACGGCGGTGCCGTCGAGGCGCCGGTCGGCGGGCCGGTAACGGAGCGTCAGGTCGTAGTGGCGCACGTCGTAGCCGCCGTTGCCGCTGAGCGGGAAGTACGCGTCGCCCGCGCCGGGTGCTCCGGCGGTGCCCGGCGCGGCGCGTCCGCCGGCCTCGGGTGCCGCGGGTCCGGTGGCGTCCGGCGCCGCGGCCCCGGTGGTGGCGAGGAGCGCGGCCAGGGCCACGGGGACGGTGGCGAGGACGGCGGTACGGCGGCGGGCGGGCTGGCGCGGTGGTGTCACATGCGCTCCTCGGGGCGTGGCCGGTGATCGACTGGCCGTCAGCGTAGGCGGACCGGCGTCCCGGAATCCCCCTTCTTCCGGTCAAGTCGCGTCGCGTCGCCGCCGGGCGCGCGAGGCGGCGCGCAGTACGCTCGCGGCACCGTCCCCCGCCCCGGAAGGAGCCCCGTGCCGTGAGCGTGCGCCTGCGCCGGATCTACGAACCGCCCGAGCCCGACGACGGTCTGCGCGTGCTGGTGGACCGGCTGTGGCCGCGCGGCCTGGCCAAGGAGGACGCCCACGTGGACGAGTGGCCCAAGGGCCTGACGCCGTCGGCCGAACTGCGCAAGTGGTACCACGCGGGCGAGGGTTCCTACGAGGAGTTCCGCCGGCGCTACGAGGCGGAGCTGGACGCGCCGGAGGCCGCCGGGCTGCTCGACGGCCTGCGCCGGTCGGCCCGGGAGGGGCACGTGACGCTCCTGACGGCGTCGAAGCGGCCGGAGGAGAGCCACGCGCGGGTGCTGCTGGAGCTGGTACGGGGCTGAGGCCCGCCCTTGTCCGGGGCCACCGTCCGCCGCCTGCCGCCGGCCGGGGTTCAGCCCGTGTGCCGGGCCGCGTGCCGGCCCGCCGCCCGGCCCGAGAACAGGCAGCCGCCGAGGAAGGTGCCCTCCAGGGCGTTGTAGCCGTGCACCCCGCCGCCGCCGAACCCGGCCACCTCGCCGGCCGCGTACAGCCCCTCGACGGGCGTGCCGTCGGTGCCGAGGGCCCGGGAGTCCAGGTCGGTCTGGATGCCGCCGAGGGTCTTGCGGGTCAGCACGTGCAGCCGGACGCCGATGAGGGGGCCCGCGGCCGGATCGAGGATGCGGTGCGGGGCGGCGACCCGGCCGAGCCGGTCGCCGATGTAGCGGCGGGCGTTGCGGATGCCCTGGACCTGCGCGTCCTTGCTGTAGGGATTGGCGATCTGCGCGTCGCGGGCCTCGATCTGGCGGCGCACCCCGGCGGCGTCGAGCAGCGGCTCGCCGGCCAGGCCGTTCATCTTCTCCACCAGCCGTTCCAGGCCGTCCGCGACGACGAAGTCCTCGCCCTTCTCCAGGAAGGCCCGCACGGGTGCCGGTGCGCCCTTGCCGAGCAGCCGGTCGCGCAGCACGGCCTTGCGGTCCCTGGCGGTGATGTCGGGGTTCTGCTCGGAGCCGGAGAGCGCGAACTCCTTCTCGATGATCTTCCGGGTGAGGATGAACCAGGAGTGGTCGTAGCCGGCGACGTCCTCGGTGGTGCGCAGGTACTTCAGGGTGCCGAGGGTGTCGTAGCCGGGCAGGCAGGGGTCGGGCAGGCGGCGGCCGAGGGCGTCGAGCCAGATGGAGGACGGGCCGGGCAGGATGCGGATGCCGTGGCCGGGCCAGATCGGGTCCCAGTTGCGCAGGCCCTCGGTGTAGTGCCACATGCGGTCGCGGTTGACGAGCCGTACGCCGGCCTCGGCACTGATGTCGAGCATGCGGCCGTCGACGTAGGCCGGGACGCCGGTGACCATCCGGGCGGGGGGCGTGCCGAGCCGCTCGGGCCAGTGGCGGCGGACGATGTCGTGGTCGGCGCCGATGCCGCCGGTGGTCAGGACGACGGCCTGCGCGGTCAGTTCGAAGTCCCCGGCGCGGTCGCGGCCGGAGGGGGCGCCGCGCGGGGAGTCGTCGGGAGCGAGGACCGTGCCGCGCACCCCGCGTGCCGTGCCGCCCTCCACGATCAGTTCGTCCACCCGGTGGCGGTGATGGAAGGTCAGCAGTCCGTCCCGGGCGGCCTGCCGGGCGTAGCGGACGAAGGGCTCGACCACGCCGGTGCCGGTGCCCCAGGCGATGTGGAAGCGGGGCACGGAGTTGCCGTGCCCGTCGGCCCGCAGGTCGCCGCGCTCGGCCCAGCCGACGGTGGGCAGCAGCTCGATGCCGTGCCCGGCGAGCCAGGCCCGCTTCTCCCCCGCCGCCCACTCGACGTACGCGCGGGCCCAGCGCACCGCCCAGGAGTCCTCGTCGGCCTGCCGGTCGAAACGCGCGCTGCCCTGCCAGTCGGTCCAGGCGAGGCCGAAGGAGTCCTTGATGCCGAGGCGGCGCTGCTCGGGCGAGTCGACGAGGAAGAGCCCGCCGAAGGACCAGAACGCCTGGCCGCCGAGGTTGGCGGCGTTCTCCTGGTCGACCAGGGCCACCCGGCGGCCCAGGCTGGTGAGTTCGTGCGCGGCGACGAGCCCGGCGAGGCCCGCTCCGACGACGATGGCGTCCGCGTCCATGTGTGTGTCCTTCCTCGGAGGGTGCGTCGGGGGCCGTCGCGGGGCTACGACGGGATGCGGCCGCCGTCCGTCAGCAGCGCGGTGAGCAGCTGCTTCAGCCAGGCCCGGGCGGCCTCCACGTCCCGGTCCAGCAGCAGCTGGGTGGTGACGCCGTCGTACGCGGCGACCACGGCGCGCGCGGCGCCGTCCGCGTCGCCGAGGACGGCGGGCAGCGCGGTGCGGCCCCGGGCCCGGGCGAGCCGGTCGGCGACGGCCGCGCGGAGCCGGGCGCGGTGGTCGAGCAGGGCGCGGGCGACGGCCGGGTCCCGGGCGGCGCGCACCAGGAAGTCGGTCTTCACCAGCAGCCAGTCCACGTCGAGCAGCAGCACCTCGGTGACCCGGTCCACGGAGGCGGTCACGTCCAGGTCCGGGCCGTCCTGGGCGAGCGCGTCGGCCACCTGGCCGGCGATCAGGCCGGCGCGCTCCCGGTACAGGGCGAAGAAGAGTTCGTCCAGGGTGGCGAAGTTCGAGTAGAAGGCGCCGCGGCTGAATCCGGCCGCCTCGCACACCTCCTCGATGGTGGCCCGGCCGAACCCCTTCGCCGCGAACACGGCGAACGCGGCGTCGAGCAGCCGGGCCCGCGTGCGGACCCGGCGCCGCGTGACGCGCGCGGGCGGCTCGTGTGCCGGTTCCATCCGACCGTCCTCTCGTTCGATGCGTGAATGTATCGGATACACCGGTGTATCGAAAGAGGGTGAACGCCGCGGTGGGAGGCGCTCGCGCCCCGGTGATCAATTGGAACGCATTTTCGATTCACGGAGTACGCTGGTCCCATGGCCACGCACCTCCAGGGCTCCCTGTTCGACCAGACCGACGAGCTGCGGCTCGGTCCGCTGGACGGGCTGCGCCGGACCGTGCTGGGCGCGGGGGCCTGGATCGACGTGCTGCCGGGCTGGCTGAGCGGCGCCGACGCGCTCTTCGAACGGCTCGCGGCCGGGGTGCCGTGGCGGGCGGAGCGCCGGAAGATGTACGACAGCGTGGTCGCCGTACCCCGGCTGCTGGCCCACTACGGCGAGCGGGACCCGCTCCCCCACCCGGTGCTGGACGAGGCCCGCGCCGCGCTGTCCCGGCACTACGCCGAGGAGCTGGGCGAGCCGTTCACCACGGCCGGGCTGTGCTTCTACCGGGACGGCCGGGACAGCGTGGCCTGGCACGGGGACCGCATCGGGCGGGGCGCCCACGAGGACACCATGGTCGCGATCCTCTCCGTCGGCGCGCCCCGGGACCTGCTGCTGCGCCCCGTGGGCGGCGGCTCCGCGGTGCGCCGGCCGCTCGGGCACGGCGACCTGATCGTGATGGGCGGATCCTGCCAGCGCACCTGGGAGCACTGCGTGCCCAAGACCGGCCGGGCCGCCGGAGCGCGCATCAGCGTCCAGTTCCGGCCGCACGGCGTCCGGTGACCGGCCGGCCCCGCCCTTGCCCGCGCCGGCGGCCGGTCTGATTGGCTGTCCTTCCACCAACGATCACACAGGGCTCGGGGAGATCATGCGGGCAGAGGTACGCCAAGTCGCCGACGGCATCTATCTGGTGCACGGCCACCACGTCAACTGGGTCATCCTCAAGGAGGGCGACGCCGTCACCCTGGTGGACACCGGTTATCCGGGAGACCGCCCGGCGCTGCTGGAATCGCTCGCCGAGGTGGGCGCCTCCCCGGAGGCGGTCGCCGCCGTACTGATCACCCACGCGCACAACGACCACCTGGGCTCGGCCGAGTACCTGCGCGCGGCGCACGGCACGCCGGTGTATCTGCACCCGGCCGAAGTGCCGCACGCGCGGCGGGACTTCCTCCAGCAGGCCACCATCGGCGACGTCATACGCAACGCCTGGCGGCCCGGCGTCCTGCCCTGGGCCCGGCATGTGATCAAGGCCGGCGGCACCGAGCACAACCCGGTCACCGCGCCCGAGCCGTTCCCGGCCGAGGGCCCCCTCGACCTGCCCGGCCGCCCCGTGCCCGTGCACACTCCGGGTCACACCGACGGCCACTGCGTCTACCACCTGCCCGGGTCGGGCATCGTCATCTCCGGGGACGCGCTCGTCAGCGGGCACGCCATCTCGCGGATCGAGGGCCCGCAGATCCTGCCCGGCTTCTTCCACCACGAACGCGATCGGGTCGTGGCCTCGCTGGAGCTGATCGGCGCGCTCGACGGGGACGTCCTGCTGCCGGGACACGGACCGGTGCACCGGGGTCCGGTGCGCGCGGCGGCCGAACTGGCCCGGGAGAGGGCCTCCTAGAACACCCGGCCGGGGCCTTAGGGTTCGTGTCATGTCCTTGCAGATCAGCGCCACGAACCCCGAGCACCCCGCGCTCCTGCTCGCCCTGCCGTGGGACACCCCGCTGGAGGAGTGGCCCGAGGAGTACCTCGTCCCGCTCCCCCGCGGCATCTCCCGGCACGTGGTGCGCTACGCGCACGCCGGCGACGAGGTGATCGCCGTCAAGGAGCTGGCCGAGCGGCCCGCGCTGCGCGAGTACGAGCTGCTGCGCGACCTGGACCGGCTCGGCATCCCGGCCGTCGACCCGCTCGCCGTGGTCACCGGCCGCACCGGTCCCTCGGGCGCCCCGCTGGAGCCGGTGCTGATCACCCGGCACCTGCGCGGCTCGATGCCGTACCGGTCGATGTTCGAGACGACCATGCGCCCGGCGACCATGCACCGGCTCATGGACGCCCTCGCCGTCCTGCTGGTCCGCCTCCACCTGACCGGGTTCGCCTGGGGCGACTGCTCGCTGTCCAACACGCTGTTCCGGCGGGACGCCGGCGCCTACGCGGCCTATCTGGTCGACGCCGAGACCGGCGAGCTGCATCCGCGGCTCAGCCCCGGGCAGCGCGACTACGACCTGGACCTGGCCCGGGTCAACATCAGCGGCGAGCTGCTGGACCTGGAGGCGTCCGGCGCGCTGCACCCGGCGGTGGACCCGGTGGCGTTCGGCCACGAGATCTGCACCCGCTACGAGGGGCTGTGGCGGGAGCTGACCCGCACCTCGGTGTACCCGGCGGGCAAGTACCACTACATCGAGCGCCGCATCCGCCGGCTGAACGACCTCGGTTTCGACGTGGCCGAGATGCAGATCGAGCACTCCTCCAACGGCGACACGGTCACCTTCGTGCCGAAGGTCGTGGACGCCGGCCATCACCAGCGGCAGTTGCTGCGGCTGACCGGCCTGGACGCCGAGGAGAACCAGGCGCGGCGGCTGCTGAGCGACCTGGAGAGCTGGATGGCCACCCAGGACGACTACGCCCCCGACGACCCGCCCCCCGGCTCTCGGCTCCGTTCGGGCAGCGGAGACCCGCTTGCCGCCCGCCCCGAGGTGCTCGCCCACCGCTGGGTGCGGGACGTGTTCCGGCCCACCGTGCGCGCCGTGCCCCCGGAGCTGCGCGGCACGATGGACCCGGCGGAGATCTACCACCAGCTGCTCGAACACCGCTGGTACCTGTCCGAGCGCGCCCAGCACGACATCGGGCTGGACACGGCCGTCAAGGACTACATCGAGAACGTCCTGCCTCGGGCCCGCGCCACGCTGGAGCCGGCCGAGCCCGAGTAGGCCGGTCGGTCAGTCGTGCGGGACCACGGCCACCGGGCAGCCGGCGTGGTGCAGCACACCGTGCGCCACCGAGCCGATCCGGGCGCCGACGGCCGTACGGCGCGCCCGGCGCCCGACGACCATCAACTGGGCCCGGGCGGCCGTCGACAGCAGCACCTGACCGGCGCTGCCCATCTCGACGTGCTCGGCGACGGACACCTCGGGGAACCGCTCCCGCCAGGGCCGCACGGCGTCGGCCAGCGCCTGCTTCTCGTACGGTTCGAGGCCGCCCGCCTCGTCCAGCAGCCGGAGCGAACCGGGGCTGTAGGCGAACACCGGCGGCAGGGTCCACGCCCGCACCACGCGGACGGCCGCGCGCCGGGCCGCCGCCGCCTCGAACGCGAACCGCAGCGCCGCCGCGCTGTCCTCGGGGCCGCCCTGCTGCCCGACCACGACGTCCCGGCCGGCCGCCTCCGCCGCCGGTTCGTCGCCGGCGCGCACCAGCACCACGGGCCGGGCCGCCTCGGCGATCACCTGCTGCCCCACCGAGCCCAGCAGGAACCCGACGACGGGTCCGTGCCCGCGCGAGCCGAGCACCAGCATCTCGGCCGCGGCCGCGGCCTGTGCCAGCGCGTGCCCGGCGCCGCTCTCCACCAGGTCCGTGGTGACCGTCAGTCCCGGGTGCCGCTCCGCGACCGAGCGCACGGCGCGCTCCACGCCCTGCGAGACCCACCCGTGCTGGGTGTCCCGGTCGGCCGTGGCCAGCGCCTCGGCGTACCGCCAGGCGTGCACCACGCGCAGCGGCAGGTCCCGGCGCACGGCCTCCCTGGCCGCCCAGTCCAGCGCGGCCAGGCTCTCCTCCGTACCGTCCACCCCTGCCGTGATCGGGCGTGTCATCCGTGGGCCTCCTCGTCGTGATGTGCGCACGAGCGTGTCGTCGTGTGCCCACGATCATGGTGCCCGCTCCCGGCCCCCGGCACCTCGGTGTCCGGAGCGGGTCCGGGCGATCGAACATACGATGGCCTGGTACCGGTGACATGGGTGGGGAGTCGTATGGCACAGGCCGCCGAGACCGCGCGGACCGTCATCCTGACCGTGGACGACGACCCGGGGGTCTCCCGTGCCGTCGCCCGCGACCTCAGGCGGCGCTACGGCGGGGCGTACCGCATCGTCCGGGCGGAGTCCGGCGAGTCCGCGCTCGCCGCGCTGCGCGAACTGAAGCTGCGCGGGGACCTGGTGGCGGTGATCCTGGCCGACTACCGCATGCCCCGGATGAACGGCATCGAGTTCCTGGAACAGGCCCTGGACGTGTATCCGGGCGCGCGCCGGGTGCTGCTGACCGCGTACGCGGACACGCACGCGGCGATCGACGCCATCAACGTCGTCGACCTGGACCACTATCTGCTCAAGCCCTGGGACCCGCCCGAGGAGAAGCTCTATCCGGTCCTCGACGATCTCCTCCAGGCCTGGCACGGCAGCGCCTGCAAGCCGGTGACCAGCACCAAGGTCGTCGGGCACCGCTGGTCGGCGCGGTCCTCGGCGGTGCGGGAGTTCCTGGCCCGCAACCAGGTGCCCTACCGCTGGTACTCGGTCGGGGAACCCGAGGGCCGACGGCTGCTGGCCGCCGCCGGACAGGACGGACAGCGGCTGCCGCTGGTGGTCACCCCGGACGGCACGGCCCTGGTCGAGCCCGAGCCGCCGGAGCTGGCGGCGCGGGTGGGGCTCGCGACGACTCCGGCGGCCGACTTCTACGACCTGGTGGTGATCGGCGGCGGCCCGGCCGGGCTCGGCGCGGCCGTGTACGGCGCCTCCGAGGGCCTCAGGACGGTGCTGGTGGAGCGGTCGGCGACCGGCGGGCAGGCCGGGCAGAGCTCCCGCATCGAGAACTACCTCGGCTTCCCCGACGGCGTCTCCGGCGCCCAGCTCACCGACCGGGCGCGGCGGCAGGCTGCCAAGTTCGGCGCCGAGATCCTGACCGCCCGCGAGGTGACGGGACTCGAGGCCGGCGGCGCGGCCCGGATCGTACGGTTCGCGGACGGCTCGGCGATCGCCGCGCACAGCGTGATCCTCGCGACCGGCGTGCAGTACCGGCAGCTTCCGGCCGCGGGCTGCGACGGCCTGACGGGCTGCGGCGTGTTCTACGGCTCGGCGCTGACCGAGGCCGCCTCCTGCGAGGGAGAGGACATATACGTCGTCGGCGGCGCCAACTCGGCCGGCCAGGCGGCGATGTACCTGTCCCGGTTCGCCAAGTCGGTGACGCTGCTGGTGCGCGGTCCCGACCTGTCGGCGTCGATGTCGCACTACCTGATCCAGCAGATCGAGGACGCCCCGAACATCTCGGTGCGCTGCCGCACGGTGGTCGACGAGGCGCACGGCACCGGGCGGCTGGAGCGGCTGACGCTGCGGCACGCGGTGACCGGCGAGCGCGAACAGGTCGACGCCCGGTGGGTGTTCGTGTTCATCGGCGCCGCCCCGCTGACCGACTGGCTGGACGGGACGGTGCTGCGCGACGAGCGCGGGTTCATCCTGGCCGGGCCCGACCTGACCGCCGACGGACGGCCGCCGGCCGGCTGGGAGCTGGACCGGCCGCCGTACCACCTGGAGACCAGCGTCCCCGGCGTGTTCGTCGCCGGGGACGCGCGCGCCGAGTCCGCCAAGCGGGTCGCGTCCGCCGTCGGAGAGGGAGCCATGGCCGTGATGCTCGTCCACCGGTACCTGGAGCAGTCGTGAGCGGGCGGATCGTGCCGTGCAGCCCCTGGGAGATCGGCTCGCTGTTCCTGTTCGAGAAGCTCCGTCCCGAACAGCTGGGCCGGCTGTGCGCGGCGGGCCGGGTGGAGCTGTTCGAGCCCGGCCCGGTGTACACCGAGGGCGACCCCGCCACCTGCCTCTTCGTGATGATCGAGGGCACGGTGGTGCTGTCCCGGCGGGTCGGCGCCGACGACGTGGAGGTCAGCCGGACCTCGCAGCGCGGGGTGTACGCGGGCGCGATGCAGGCCTACCTCGGCGACCGGGTGCGGCAGGTGTACCGCAACTCGATGCGGGTCACGGAGCCGACGCGGTTCTTCGTGCTGCCGGCCGACGTCTTCGCGGACGTGATGCGCGAGTGGTTCCCGATGGCCGTGCACCTGCTGGACGGCCTGTTCTTCGGGTCGAAGAACACCCAGGCGATGATCGGGCAGCGGGAACGGCTGCTGGCGCTCGGCTCGTTGTCGGCGGGGCTCACGCACGAGCTGAACAACCCGGCGGCGGCAGCGGTCCGGGCGACGGCCACGCTGCGCGAGCGGGTCGCGAAGATGCGGCACAAGCTCGGCCTGATCGCCGAGGGCCCGTTCTCCCGGGAGGTGCTGGCGAGACTGGTGGAGATCCAGGAGCGGACCGCGGAGCGGGTGGCGAAGGCGCCGGTGCTCAGCCCGCTGGAGGCGTCCGACCGGGAGGACGCGCTCACCGACTGGCTCCAGGAGCACGGCATCGGCCACGGCTGGCAGCTCGCGCCCGCCTTCGTGCAGGCCGGACTCGACACGGACTGGCTGGAGCAGGTCGCGGCGGCGGTCGGCGAGGAGATCCTGCCGAACGCGGTCGGCTGGCTCAACTACACGATCGAGACCGAGTTGCTGATGAACGAGATCGAGGACTCCACCTCCCGCATCTCGCACCTGGTCGACGCGGCCAAGCAGTACGCGCAGCTGGACCGGGCGTCGTACCGGGTGGTGGACGTGCACGAACTCCTCGACAGCACCCTGCTGATGCTGTCCGGGAAGCGGGGGCCGGGCATCGAGGTCGTCAAGGACTACGACCGCGCGCTGCCGCCGGTGCCCGCCTACCCGGCGGAACTGAACCAGGTGTGGACCAACCTCGTGGACAACGCCGTGTCCGCGATGAACGACGCGGGCGGGCAAGGCACCCTGACCGTGCGGACGGCACGCGACCACGAGCGGCTGCTCGTGGAGTTCCGGGACACCGGTCCCGGTATCCCGCCGGAGATCAAGGACCGGATCTTCGACCCGTTCTTCACCACCAAGCCGGTCGGCGAGGGCACCGGGCTCGGCCTGGACATCTCCTGGCGCATCGTCGTCGACAAGCACCACGGCACCCTGCGGGTGGACTCGGTGCCCGGCGACACCCGCTTCCAGGTGCTGCTGCCGCTGACCGCCGGACCGTCCGGGGAGGAACCGCGATGAACGACGCCGTGGGAACCGGGGGCATCGACCCGGACGTGCCGCCGAGCGGGCCGGGCTGCGTGGAGTGCGAGGAGACGGGCGGCTGGTGGTTCCATCTGCGCCGCTGCGCGCTGTGCGGGCACATCGGCTGCTGCGACGACTCCCCGTCGCGGCACGCCACCGCCCACTTCCGGGCGACCGGTCACCCGGTGGTCCGCAGTTTCGAGCCGGGCGAGGACTGGTTCTGGAACTACGCCACCGAGGAGCTGTGCGCCGGCGGACCCGAGCTGGCTCCTCCGACGAGCCGTCCCGCCGGCCAGCCGGTCCCGGGCCCGGCGGGGCGGGTGCCCGACGACTGGGCGCGGACCCTGCACTGACCCGGGAGCCGACAGGCGGATGCCCCGCGCGGGGCGGGGCATCCGGTGGTGCTGGGTGGTACGGCGTCCGTCAGTGGCGGGCGCGCGGGGTGTTGGCGGCGGTCACGTTGACCGCGGACCACGAGGTGTTGACCGTCTTGTACTCGGTGCTGTTCGCGCCGTACAGGTCCTTGGCCGCCTTCAGGGTCGCGGTGCGCGCCTGGTGGAAGTCGGTGGTGGAGACCATGTAGCGGGTGAGCGCCCGGTAGTAGATGGCGGTCGCCTTGGCCCGGCCGATGCCCTTGACCTTGATGCTGTGGTAGGTCGGCGAGTTGTAGGTGACGCTGCCGATCTTCTTCTTGCCGCTGCCCTCGGCGAGGAGGTAGTAGGCGTGCGAGGAGACACCGGAGCCGGCGTGCACCTCGGTGTCGTAGACCTTCGGCGACCAGTAGTCGATGGTGCCCTCGAGCTTGTCCAGCGACGGGTGGTCCAGGCGGCGCAGGAACTTCTGCGCGAGGCCCAGCTTCTCGCCGACCAGGTAGTCCGGGGTGTCCTTCGCGTTCTTGGCGTAGAACTCGACGTTCGAGCCGAAGATGTCCGCGAGCGACTCGTTCAGCGAGCCGGGCTCGCCGTACTGGTTGCCGTCGGAGTCGACGAAGGTCGGCTGGAGGTTGGCGGTCGCCTCCACCACGCCGTGGGTCAGCTCGTGACCGGTGACGTCGAGGACGACGAGCGGCTTCTTGAACATCTGGCCGTCGCCGTCGCCGTACAGCATGCAGTTGCAGGTGGGGTCCCAGAAGGCGTTGGCGACCTTCTTGCCCCAGTGGACCATCGCCTGGGCGGCCTTGCTGTTGTTGCGGATGCCCTTGCGCTTGAACGTGGACTTGTAGAAGTCCAGCGTCTTGGTCACGCCGTACTGGGCGTCGGCGGCGACCGTGACCCGGCTGGTGGTCTTGCCGTTGCCCCACACGTTGTTCGTGTTGGTGAACTTGGCGCCGGCGCTGAACTTCTCGGTGTACGAGCCCTTGGCGTCCCGGGTCTCGGTGCCGTACCGGTTCGGGTCCTTGAGCTGGTAGTGGCCGCGCGAGGTCTGCGTGGTGGTGAGACCGACGTTGCCCACGAAGAGGGTCTTGCCGGTGCCCTTGGCGGCCGACGGGTAGCGCGTGGCACCGGTGGCGCCGGAGCCGGCCAGGCCGGAGGCGGCCGCGGCGGAGCCGGTGCCGGTGGCCGGGTCGAGGCTCTCGCCGCGGTCGCGCAGGGTGTCGAGCAGCTTCGGCGACAGGAACTCGTCCCGGGTCGGCGTGTTGCTGCGCACCTTGCCGGTGACCGCGTCGACGACGACCGTGCGGGAGGTGTCCTGGGCGGTGACGGTGACCTGGTAGGCGAGCGCGGAGGCGCCGGCGCGGGCGTCCACCACGAGCTGGGCTCCGCCCGCGTCGCCCTTGGCCGCCTTGGCGGCCTTCGCGGCGGCCTGGGCGGCGGTCAGCCTGGCCTGGGCGGCGGGCTTGACGGCGTGGTCGGCCGCGCGGGTCACGCCGGTGTAGCCGAGCTTGCCGTCGAGGTGGACGACGAGGTCGCCACCGAGCACCTGCAGGCCCGCGTGGGTGCGGACGAAGCGGACGTGCCGGGCGCCCTCGGGGTCGATCATGACGTCCTGGGCGTGCAGTTCGTCGCCCTTGGAGACGCCGGTCGCCGAGGCGTGCGCGAAGGCCGCGGTGCGCGCCGCCTCCACCACCACCGCGGCGTCGGAGGCGGCGGCGGAGGCGGCGGAGCGCTGCGTCCCCGTGGCGGGAGCCGCGAAGGCCGTACCGGCCAGGCCCGTGGCTGCCGTCGTCACCGCGACGGCGACCGCCACGGTGCGTATGTGCGGTCTACGCAATCTGATCAGGGTTCCTTCGTTCGAAGGCGGTCGAGGTCGTCAACCGCCTTGAGACATGGCGCGGTTGGGCGCCACGGGGGCTGGTCCGGCCCCAGGGGGTAACCCTTACGGATCAGTCATGGGCACGTAAAGCCGGAATGATCCATTTCGTGAACTTCTATGGCAATCCTTTACATACGAGAACCACAGAGTGATCACAGCATGGCTCATCGTGTGTCGGCTGGGAGGACGTCACTTCCATCCCCTAGGTTCCCAGGGCGGAATGTGACCGATATCGCATCAGGAACCGGACCGGTGGGAGAGAATCGCGACATGGTCTTGGCAACGGTGGGGCGGGCAGCGGTTCTCGGCGCGGTCGGGCTGTCGCTGCTCGCGGTCCCCGCGCACGCGGCGGCCGGAACGCGGACGGCCGCCGCCGCGGGAGCACGGCAGGCACCGGGCAGTCCGGCCCCGGCGGCACGGCAGGCACCGGGCAGTCCGGCCCCGGCGGCGCTGCCGGCCCCGGACACCGCGGGTCTGGCGGCGGTGCTGAGGTCGGTGGTGGCCCAGGGCGCGCCGGGGGCGCTGGCCCGGATCGACGACCACGGCCGGACCTACCGGGTCACCCGCGGCGTGGCCGACCGGGCCACCGGGCGGGCCATCGGCACCGCCGACCGGTTCCGGATCGGCAGTGTCACCAAGACCTTCACGACCGTGGTGCTGCTCCAACTGGCCGACGAACACCGGCTCCGGCTGGACGCGCCGGTCAACCGCTACCTGCCGGGCCTGCTGCCGGACGACCGGATCACCGTCCGCCATGTGCTCGGCCACCGCAGCGGCCTGTACGACTACACCGACGACATGTTCGCCGCCAGCGTCCCGGGCTTCGAGGCGGTCCGCAACAAGGTGTTCACCTACCGGCAGTTGGTCGCCCTCTCCCTGAAGAAGCCCCGCACCAACGCGCCCGGCGCCGCCTACGCCTACTCCAACACCAACTTCGTCGTCGCCGGGATGCTCGTGGAGAAGCTCACCGGACAGCCGGTGGCGACCGCCTACCAAAACCGTCTCATCAAGCCGCTGAAGCTGACCGACACCTTCTACGTCCATCCGCGGACCGCGATCCCCGGCCGGCACACCCGCGGATATCTGACGCCGGACGCCGCGGGCGCCCCGCTGGTCGACGCGACCGCGCAGACCGTGTCCTGGGCGCAGAGCGCGGGGGCGGTCATCTCCAGCGCCCGCGATCTCGACGTCTTCTACGGCGCGCTGCTGAAGGGCAGGCTGATGTCCGCCGCGCGCCTCGCCGACATGGAGCGGTTCACCAAGGTGAACGGCACGACGGCGTACGGGCTCGGGCTGCGGCGGCGCACTCTGTCCTGCGGGGTGTCGGTGTACGGGCACACGGGGGCGGTGCAGGGCTACTACACCTACGCGTTCGGCACGAAGGACGGCGCGCGGACCCTCACCGCCATGGCCAACACCTCCAACAACGCCAAGGTGCTCAACACGCTGGCCGGGACACTGGAGTCGGCGTTCTGCGGGAAGTGACCGGACGGTGACCGGACCGGCGCATGCCGTGATCTTGGCGGAACGGCGCCGTCCGGGACACCATGCCCGCATGAAGGGTGATCTGTTTTCCAGTCAGCACGTGGTGCAGCCGGCCGTGGCGCCGGGAATGAGCGTCGAGAACGCCAAGTGCGTCAAGTACGCGGTGGACGGCGAGATGTACGCCCGGCAGGGCGCGATGGTCGCCTACCGCGGCGACTTGAGGTTCGAGCGCAAGGGACAGGGCGTCGGCGGCATGCTCAAGCGTGCGGTCACCGGTGAGGGGCTGCCCCTGATGGCGGTGCGCGGACGGGGCGAGGCCTGGTTCGCGCACGAGGCGCAGAACTGCTTCATCGTCGACGTCGAGCCCGGCGACCAGTTCACCGTCAACGGCCGCAACGTCCTGTGTTTCGACGCCTCGCTGTCGTACGAGATCAAGACGGTGAAGGGGTCGGGCATCGCCGGCGGCGGCCTGTTCAACAGCGTGTTCACCGGGCAGGGCCGGCTCGGCCTGGTCTGCGAGGGCAACCCGCTGGTCATCCCCGTGTCCGCGCAGGCGCCGGTGTACGTCGACACGGACGCGGTGGTGGGCTGGACCACCCATCTGCAGACCTCGCTGCACCGCTCGCAGTCCCTCGGCTCGATGCTGCGCGGCGGGTCCGGGGAGGCCGTGCAGCTGATGTTCCAGGGCGAGGGGTTCGTCGTGGTGCGGCCGAGCGAGCTGACGCCGCAGAAGAACCAGCAGCACTGATCCCCGGCCCGCCGGGGACACCGCGCGCCGCCTCCCGGCCAGGTCCCGCGCGGGCCAGGTCGTCGCTGTCGTGGCGGCCGACCACCGCGTCATGGTCACGCGTCGACGACGGTGACACCGGCCGGGGACCGACGACCGCTCTCCGCCCACCGCGTCACCTCGCGCCGGGACCGCGACGGGCCCGCCTCCGCCGTCACCGGCGGCGAGCGCGTCGGCCCCGGCCCGGTCGCCGTGTGGCGCGAGAACGTGAAGCCCGGCCCGGCGAGGCTGCCGGGCCGCGCGGACCGGTGGCGTACGGGCCACCACTGCCGGGTCCGGGGCGGCACGGGCGCGCCCCCCTCGGGCGCGGCCTGCTGCCGGGCGGCCGACGCGGCTTCTCGCCGCGCTCCACCGCCCGGAACGCGAGCGGGGACGACGCGGCGGACCGGATCGCGCCGACGACATTCCCGCGGACGCTCCGGGTACCGGAGGAGTGACCCGCGCAATCGGCCGTTTTCCCGGGGCTCAGCCGGGGACTCGCCGGATATGGTGCAAATCGGATACACGATGATGACCGAGCAGGCTGGTCCCCGGGACCTGGTGGACCACGTGGTGGGCGCCGAGGAGGTGGGGTTCGACTTCTCGGTGATCTCGGACCACTACTTCCCGTGGCTGCGCGCGCAGGGTCATGCCTCCTACGCGTGGAGCGTGCTGGGCGCCGCCGCCCAGGCCACCTCGCGGATCCCGCTGATGACCTACGTCACCTGTCCCATCCTGCGCTACCACCCGGCGGTCGTGGCGCAGAAGGCGGCGACCGTGCAGCTGCTGTCGGAGGGCCGGTTCCGGCTCGGCCTCGGCGCCGGCGAGAACCTGAACGAGCACGTCGTGGGCGGCGGCTGGCCTCCGGTGGACGTCCGGCACGAGATGCTGGAGGAGGCGATGGAGATCATCCGCGCGCTGTTCGAGGGCGGCCATGTCACCCACCACGGACAGCACTACGACGTGGAGTCGGCCCGGCTGTGGGATCTGCCGGACCAGGCGCCGCCGATCGGCCTGGCCGTCTCCGGCGAGCAGTCCTGCCAACTCGCGGGGCACCTCGCCGACCTGGTGATCGCTACCGAGCCGAAGGCGGGCCTGCTGGAGGCCTTCGACCGGCACGGCGGCCAGGGCAAGCCCCGGGTGGGCCAGCTGCCGGTGAGCTACGACCCCGACCGGGACACGGCGGTCAAGCGCGCCCACTCCCAGTTCCGCTGGTTCGGCCTGGGCTGGAAGGTGAACGCCGAACTGCCGCACCCGGACGCGTTCGAGGCCGCGACGCAGTTCGTCACCGAGGACGATGTCGCCTCCGCCATTCCGTGCGGCGACGACCCGGACGCCTTCGTCGAGGCCGTACGGCCGTACGTGGAGGCCGGGTTCGGAGAGGTCGCGCTGGTGCAGATCGGCGGCGACGCGCAGCGGGAGTTCCTGGACTGGTCGTCCAAGACCCTGCTGCCGGCGCTGCGGGAGGCGTTCGGCTGAGGATCTTTTTTGGCGGTGCGGTACGGGAATCAGCCGCGCGAGTGAGCATCCTGGGCACTGCCGGGGTACTAGGGGTCTCTACGACGATTGTCTGCCGGAGGCCCCGCGTGAATCCGTTCGTGCACAAGACCCTGGTGGTGCAGCTCCTCGCGACCGGCACCGGACGGTGTCCGGTGCTGGCCCATCTCGGCTACGCCGCCGACGACCCGTTCGCCGTCACCGCCGTCTTCGCCCACGACGGCCGGGTGCTGGCCTCGTGGCGGCTGGACCGGGCGATGCTCGCCGAGGGCCTGGCCGGTCCGGTCGGCATCGGCGACGTACGGCTGCGGCCGCAGGCCACCGGCCCGTGGCACGAGTTGCGCATGGAGTTCCTCGGCGACACCCGCCCGGACGGCAGCCGGCACCGGGCGGTGGTGCTGGCGTGGGCGCCGGGAGTGGCGGCGTTCCTGCGCGAGACGTACCAGGTCGTGCCGCCCGGTCAGGAGCGGCTCGACATGGACGAGTTGCTGGCGGAGATCCTCTCCGCGGGCTGAGCAACCGCAAGCCCTGCTTCGGATACCCGAAGCAGGGCTTTGTGCCGACCGCCGGCCGGTTCCGGAAATCTGCGGACCCTTGCGGCTAGTCCTCCGGGTCCGCCGGGTTCCGGCGGCGGGCCCACAGGGGGAGGACGTACCAGCACAGGACGTACCAGGCGACGACGGCCGACACCAGGTAGGGCACATAGCCGTTGTGCGTGGCCACCCGGAGGATCAGCAGCAGGGACGAGGTCATCGTGGCGAGCAGCAGGGCCAGGCCGACCAGTGTCATCCGGGAGGCCAGCCGTACCGCCCGCGGTTTGACCCGGTGGCCGGAGACCAGGCGGTGCAGGGACACCGGCCCGATGAGGGCGCCGGTGGCACAGGCGCCCATGACGACGGTCACGATGTAGATCGTCTGGTCGGTGTCGGCCAGGCGGGCGTACTTCGCCTGGAAGACGACTGTCAGCAGGAAGCCGAACAGGATCTGTACGCCCGTCTGTGCGACGCGGACCTCCTGGATGAGTTCACCCCACATCCGGTCGGCCCGCTCCTCCTCGGTCTCGTCGCGCCCTCTGCGCCGCCCTTCCCGTATCATGCGGTGCCGTGTAACCGTCCGTCCGTTCGTTCAAACGGGCCGAGCGGCTACCAGCGGTGTTCGACCTGGTCCTTGATCCGGCGGTCGTACAGTTCCCGGATCGCGGTGAGGGTCCGAGCCGGCAGCGGCGGCAGCTTGGCCGCGGCGGCGTTGGCGCGGGCCTGCTCCGGGGTGCGGGCGCCGGGGATCACGGTGGTGACCCCCTCCTGCTCGATGATCCAGCGCAGCGCGAGCTGGGCCGGGCTGTAGCCCTCGGGAGCGAGCGCGGCGAACTCGGCGGCGGCCTCCACGCCGGTGGCGTAGTCGACCCCGGAGAAGGTCTCGCCCTGGTCGAAGGCCTCGCCGTGCCGGTTGAAGGTGCGGTGGTCGTCGGCCGCGAACACCGTGTCCTTGGTGTACTTCCCGGACAGCAGCCCGGAGGCGAGCGGGACCCGCGCGATGATGCCGACGCCGGCCTCGCGGGCGGCGGGCACCACCTCGTGCAGCGGCTTCATGCGGAACGGGTTGAGGATGATCTGCACACTGGCCACGCCCGGCCGGGCGATCGCGGTGAGCGCCTGCTCGCAGGTCTCCACGCTCACGCCGTAGGCGGCGACGCGCTCCTCCTCGACCAGGGTGTCCAGGGCGTCGAACACCTCGTCGGAGGAGTAGACGGCGGTGGGCGGGCAGTGCAGCTGCACCAGGTCGACACGGTCGACGCCGAGGTTGCGGCGCGAGCGGTCGTTCCAGGCGCGGAAGTTGTCCAGGACGTAGTTCTCCGGGATCTGCTCCACCCGGCGGCCCATCTTGGTGGCCACGAGGACGTGCAGGTCGGGACGGCCGCGCAGGAAGGAGGCGATGGTCTCCTCGCTGCGCCCGTCGCCGTACACGTCAGCCGTGTCGAAGAAGGTCACCCCGGCCTCGGCCGCCGCCTCCAGGACGGACAGGGCCACCTTGTCGTCCACGTCTCCCCAGTCGGCGCCCAGCTGCCATGTGCCGAGCCCGACCACCGATGCCCACTGACCCGACCTGCCGATCACACGTTCGTCCATGGCGCCAGTCTGTCATCCGTGACGGCATCGCGTGCGCCGGACGGGCCGGATCAGCCGGTCAGCCGGGCGCGCAGCTGCCGCTTGTCCGGTTTGCCCGCCGCCGTCAGCGGGATGTCCGGCACCAGGTGCAGGGCCTCGGGGGCGTAGAGGCGTCCCTTGCGGGCGGTGACGAAGTCCCGGATCTCCCGAAGCGTGGGCTGCTGCCCCGCGGCGGGCACCACGGCGGCGTGCACGTGCTCCACCGCGTCCTCGTCCCGGCTGCCGAACACCGCGCACCGGCCCACGGCGGGATGGTCCAGCAGCAGTTCCTCCAGCTCCGCCGGATAGACATGGCCTCCGACGACCACGATCTTCTCCTTGATCCGGTCCACCAGGTAGAGGTAGCCGTCCTCGTCGAGGTAGCCGACGTCACCGGTGTGCACCCAGCCGTCTTGCAGCACCTCGGCGGTCAGCTCCGGCTGCTTCCAGTAGCCGCCCATCACATAGGGCGAGCGCACCCGCACCTCGCCCCACTCCCCGGGCGGCAGGCTGGTGCCGTCGGCGTCCCGGACGGCGATCTCCACGCCCGGCAGCGCCCGGCCGACCGTCAGCTGGCCGCCGCGTCCGGTCACCTCCTGCTCCGTGGGGCCGGTCTGGGTGATGAGCTGCGTCTCGGCCTGCCCGTACATGCCGTGCAGCACCGGTCCGAGAACCCGGGCGGCCTGCCGCATCCGGGCCGGTGAGGCGGGGGTGCCGCCGTAGCTGACGCGGCTGAGGGCCGACAGGTCGGTGCGGGGCAGGTCGGGGTGGTCCAGGAGCTGGTAGAGCAGGGGCGGCAGCAGCCAGGTGTGGGTGACGCGTTCGCGCTGGATGGTGGCCAGGACGTCGCCGGGCTCGAAGCCGTGCCGCAGGACCACCGAGCCGCCCTGGTAGAGCGCCAGGTCGGCGAAGATGCCGGCGAGGTGGGCGAGGGCGGTGCAGGCCAGGAAGCGGGGCGGGTCGCCGGCGGCGGCGAAACCCTGGTCCATGCTCAGCCGGTAGGCGCCGTGGGTCATGCGGATGCCCTTGGGGATGCCGGTGGTGCCGCCGGTGTGCCGGACGCACCAGTCGTCGTCGGGTCCGGCCCGGCCGTCCATCGGCCGGGCCGGCCGCCGTGCCGCCGCGGCGAGCACGTCCTCGGCCTCGCCGCCCGGTCCCAGCCAGAGGGTCTGCGGGGTGCCGGGGAGCCGCGACAGCCGCCGTGCCGCCTCCCGCTGCCGGTCGTCCGCCAGCAGCAGGGAGCAGTCCACGCTCTCCATCACCCGGGCCATGACCGGCGGGCTCATGCCCTCGTAGAGGACGACGACCCGGGCGCCGGCCAGGTTGGCGGCGTAACGGGCCACCAGGGCCTCCACGGTGTTGCCGGTGAGCAGGGTGACCGTGGCCCCGCGGCCCGTACCGCGGGCGGCCAGCTCCCGGGCGAGCCGGTGAACCTGGTCCCGGAACTCTCCGGCGCCGACCACGCGCCCCTCGGCGGTGGTGGCCGCGGCCCGGGCCGGTTCGGCGGCCAGCACGTCGAGGACGGCCTCCGCGTAACTGCGGAACCCGGCCCGGTCAGGGACCTGTTGCTCGGTCATCGCTGTTCTCCCTCGTCCGGGGCGGTGGTGGGCACGGCCGACGCTAGTGCCGGAAGGTCCATGCCTTCCACAACCGGTTCGGCCATGTGTTCATGACGCGTGAGGCATGAGCCGCTCTCCGGCCACCTTGCGGAAGTCGCGGGCGGCGGGCGAGAGATAGGCGTTCCGCCGCCACACCAGGGTGAGCGTGCGGTGACAGCCGGGAGCGTCCAGGCGCAGCCACGCCACCGGCCCGTTCTCTCCGATGGCCCGCCGGGCGACGGCCGGCAGCAGGCACAGGCCGAGCCCGGCGCCGGCCAGTTCGGGAGTGGCGGCGGCCTCGTCGCCCTCGCAGACCACCCGCGGGGTCAGTCCCTCGCGGGCGAACAGCCGCTCCAGCAGTGCCCGTTGCCAGTGGCCGGTGCGGGTGCTGACGAAGTCCTCGCCGGCCAGCTCGGCCACCGTGACGCTCGCCCGGCCGGCCAGCGGGTGTCCGGTCGGCACGGCCAGCAGCACCTCCTCGCGGACCAGTTCCAGCGTGCGCAGGCCGGGCCCGGCGATCGGCTGGGAGGCGATGGCGAAGTCCACCTCGGCGGAGCGCAGATGCCGGTGCATGGCGTCCACCGGGGCCTGGAACAGACGCACCCGCACCCCGGGCCGCAGCGCGCGGAAGGCGGACAGCACACCGGACAGCTGGAGCAGGGTCTCGGCGGCCACGGCGACGCGTCCGGGGCCGGGCCCGGCGGCGTCGGCCATCTCCCGCCGGGCGTCGTCGAGTTCCGCCAGCACCCGGTCGACCCGGGCCAGGAAGGCGGCGCCGTGGTCGTTGAGCCGTATGCGGCGGCCCTGGCGGTCGAACAGCGGGACGCCGAGGTCGGTTTCGAGCCGGCGGATGGTCCGGCTCACCGACGGCTGGGCGACCCGTAGTTCCTCGGCGGCCCGGCTGATGTGCTGGTGCCGGGCGACGGCCTGGAAATAGCGCAGTGACAGCAGATCCATCCCGGTAGTGTCGCCGCCTCCCGCCCGGTCACCGCGCCGGGCCGCCGCCGGGCGACGGCCCCGCGGCTCAGGCCAGGTTCCGTTCCAGGGCGGCGAGGTAGTGGCGGACGAGGTGGTCGCGGACGCCGTCGGAGGCCGGGGCGAACGGGTCCGAGGTCAGGCCTTTGGCCCGGTCGCCGAGTGCCGACAGCAGCGGCACGGACTCGTGCAGCCGGCCCGTGGAGTCGAAGTGGCGCAGCGCCCTGACGTGGGTGTAGACCGGCTCCGGCGGGAGCTGGGGGGATGTCGTTGTTGTTGACGAAGCGGTACATCCGGCCGCCGAAACCCTCGTGGAAGGCCTCCGCCAGCAGCCGGTCGCAGGTGCGGGGCCGGCCGTGGGTGTAGACGCCGTCGGCGGCCAGGTACGGCTCCTGGAGGTACAGCCGGGCGCCGGCCAGCATCGCGAGGGCTCCGCCGAGGCTGTGCCCGGTGAAGTAGACGGCCTGGCCGTCGGTGCGCAGCTCGGCGAGCGTGTCGTGGACGGCCGGACAGACGGAGTCCAGGGCCTGGGCGAAGCCGTGGTGGACGTAGCCGGTGCCGCCGGGGCCGGGCAGTGGCGCAGTGGTGGCGTCGGAGAGCCAGTCCTTGATCTGCGCGGGTTCGGTGCCGCGGGACGCGGTGGCGATCATCCGGTCGCTCGCCAGGGTGTACGCCTGGGTGTCCTGGAGCGGGAAGGGCGGGGTGAAGCGGGTGTGGTGGTGGCGGACCTCCCCGAAGCCCCACTGGGCGGCCTGTTCCCCGATGGCGGCCTCGTTCCGGTAGGCCAGCTCGGCGGCACGGGCCAGCCAGTAGGCGCGCTGGAGGCTGTGGCCGGCCGAGGTGTGGGTTCGGTCAGCGGGGGCGTTCGGCGCGGGCGTGCAGGGCGCGGGCGGCGCGGGGGCCGAGCCAGCGCTTGAGCCTGCGCAGGGGCTCCAGCTGTCCGGCCGCCTTGTCCAGGCCGTAGTACAGCTGCGGCGGGACGTACGGCAGCAGCGGTGAGTGGCGCTGGCCGAGCAGGGCGAACATCCGGTGCGGGGGCAGGTGGATGTAGCGGGGCAGGTTCTCGTACCACCGGGCGCTGTAGCGGGCGGCGCTCTGCGCGGACAGCAGCTCGCTCCGGCGCCGGCGTTCGTAGGCGGCGAGGGCCTCGGGCAGAGGGTGCGCGCGCAGGGCGTCGGCCAGGCACATGGCGTCCTCCAGGGCGAGGGTGGTGCCGGCGCCGATGGAGTAGTGGGTGGTGTGGGCGGCGTCGCCGAGCAGGACCATGCGGCCGTCGTGCCAGGTGCGGTTGGTGAGGGTGCGGAAGGTTCCCCAGGAGGCGCCGGGGCGGACGGCGAGGGGGTGGCCGTCGAGGACGCGGGCGAAGAGTTCCTCCAGCAGTGCGAGGCTCTCGCCGGGATCGGCCCGGTCCAGCCCGAGTCCGGTGAAGGTCTCCGGTGAGCACTCGACGACACAGGTGCTGTGGTCGCCGCTGTAGCCGTAGCCGTAGGCCCAGATCCAGCCGTGCCGGGTCTCGGTGAAGGCGAAGGTGAAGGCGTCGAAGACCTTGGTGGTGCCGAGCCAGAGGTAGGGGTTGCGGCCCGGGGTGACGCGGGTGCCGAAGTGGTCGGCGCGGCGGGTGCGCAGGATGCTGTGGACGCCGTCGGCCGCGACGACGAGGTCCGCGCCGGCGGGCGGCCGGGCCGGCGCGCTCTCGTACTCCAGGCGGACGCCGAGGGATCGGGCCCGGGCGGCGAGCAGGCCGAGCAGCCGGTGCCGGCCGATGCCGAAGCCCTCGTCGCCGCGGTGCCGGGTGGTCAGGTCGCCGACGTGGGCGACACCGTCCGTCCACCGCACCGAGTGCCCCTCCACCGCGCGGGCGGTCTCGGGGTCGTACTCCCGCAGTCTGTCGAGCAATCCGCGCCAGTACGTCACGCCCCAGCCGTAGGTGGAGCCCTCGGGGTCGCGTTCGTGGACGGTGATGTCGTGGGCCGGGTCCTGCCGCTTGAGCAGGAGGGCGAGGCAGAGGCCGGCGGGCCCGCCTCCGACGCAGACGACCTTCACGCACACACCCCTGACAGTCACCCGACGTGTCCGAACGGAACCGGAGGGTAGCAGGGGCGGCAGGCCGCCCGATCGCGTCAGTCTCGCGTGGTGAGCCGCGCCACTCGGACGGACCGCACCCGGAAAGGATCAAGGAAAACCGGGGCGGTCCGGCAAGGAATTCCCCGTTCCGGTGCGGATCGGACCACCGCCACAGCAAGATCATCTTTGTTCAACTCTGTATGACATGTGGTTAATTGTCCGGATCACAGCCAACCGGTTCCGGGAGATTTCTTCCGCTCCGGGACCTGCCGATAGGCATGCGTCGTCACCAAAAAGATCACTCTTCCGGAGGACCCGCATGCCCGAGATCACCCGGCGTCGCGCGCTCACCGCGGCGGCCGCCGTCGCCGCGACCGCCACGGCGGCCGTCGCCCTCACCGCCCCCGCCGCGACCGCCGCGCCCGCCACCGGCCACCACGACCCCGCCGCGCCCGATTCCTTCGACGAGGTCTACAAGGGCCGCCGGATACAGGGCCGTCCGGCGGACGGCACCGAGCACCACCACGAACACGGCGGCGGATACGCGGTGTTCATCGACGGCGTGCGGCTGCACGTGATGCGCAACGCCGACGGCAGCTGGATCAGTGTCGTCAGCCACTACGACCCGGTGCCCACCCCGCGCGCCGCCGCCCGTGCCGCGGTGGACGAGCTGCAAGGCGCCCCGCTGCTGCCGTTCCCCGCCAACTGACCGCCCCCGCAAGGATTTCGGAGCACCGCGCACCATGACCGTACGCAAGAACCAGGCCACCCTGACCGCCGACGAGAAGCGCCGGTTCGTCGCCGCCGTCCTCGAACTCAAGCGCAGCGGGCGCTACGACGATTTCGTCCGCACGCACAACGAGTTCATCATGTCGGACACCGACAGCGGTGAGCGGACCGGCCACCGCTCCCCCTCCTTCCTGCCCTGGCACCGCAGATTCCTGCTCGACTTCGAAGAGGCGCTGCGGGCCGTGGACTCCTCCGTCACGCTGCCGTACTGGGACTGGAGCACCGACCGGACCGTGCGGGCCTCGCTGTGGGCGCCGGACTTCCTCGGCGGCACCGGGCGCAGCACCGACGGCCGGGTGATGGACGGGCCGTTCGCCGCGTCCACCGGCAACTGGCCGGTCAACGTGCGCGTCGACGGCCGGACGTTCCTGCGCCGCTCGCTCGGCACGAGCGTGGCCGAGCTGCCGACGCGCGCCGAGGTGGAGTCGGTGCTGGCGATGGCCGCGTACGACCTGCCGCCGTACAACAGCGCCTCGGACGGCTTCCGCAACCACCTGGAGGGCTGGCGCGGGGTGAACCTGCACAACCGGGTGCACGTCTGGGTGGGCGGGCAGATGGCCACCGGCGTCTCCCCCAACGACCCGGTGTTCTGGCTGCACCACGCCTACGTCGACAAGCTGTGGGCCGAGTGGCAGCGGCGGCACCCGGACGCCGCCTATGTGCCGGCGGGCGGCACGCCGGACGTGGTGGACCTGAACGAGACCATGAAGCCGTGGAACACCGTGCGCCCGGCGGACCTGCTGGACCACACGAAGTACTACACGTTCGACGCCTGATCAGGCGTCGGCGGTACGGCACTCCGGGTGACCCCAGCCCTGCGCGTTCTTGGCGATCTTCTCGCCGGCCGCGTAGGACCGGCCGCACGGGCAGCGGCCGGGGAACTTCGCCTTGATGGTCCGGGAGGACGGGGACGCCCCGGCGCCGGCGCGGCGGGGTGCCTTCCGGCGCGGCGCCCCGGCCGCCGCCGGGGTGTCGGGCGACGGCGGGGGCTGCGGGGAGCCGAGTTCGCTGCCGGCGGGCTCCTGGACGGAGGCCGCCTGGCTGGCCGCGCGGTCGGCGAAGTCGTTCAGCGGGTCGCCGTCGACCTGGTGGGCGGGTACGTAGCGGAACTCGACGGACCGGCCGCCGAGGAGTTCGTCGATGCGGACCACCAGGTCCTGGTTGGCGACGGGCTTGCCGGCGGCGGTCTTCCAGCCGTTCCGCTTCCAGCCGGGCAGCCAGGTGGTGACGGCCTTCATGGCGTACTGGGAGTCCATCCGGATCTCCAGCGGCACCTCCGGGTCGACGGCCGTGAGCAGCCGCTCCAGGGCCGTCAGTTCGGCGACGTTGTTGGTGGCCCGGCCGAGCGGGCCCGCCGCCCAGCGGGCGGGGGTCCGCTCGTCGTCGTCCGAGACCACCCACGCCCATCCGGCCGGTCCGGGGTTTCCCTTCGAAGCCCCGTCGCACGCGGCCACCACACGTTCACGCATGCGCTCGATGATGCCATGGCCGCGGACGGGGCCGTGCCGGGGCCGGTCAGACGTCCCTGATCTGCGGCATGCGCCCCTCGGTGGTCGTGATGTCGATCACCGAGAAGTCGGCTCCCTGCGGGTCGCTGAGCGCCGCGAACCGGCCGAAGGGGCTGCTCATCGGCCCGAAGCGGAGCACCCCGCCGAGTTCGACGGCCCGGTCGACGGCCGCGTCGCAGTCGGCGGTGGTGAAGTAGACGTTGATGTACGCGGGCACCTCGGGCGGGAAGTCGTCGGTCATCCGCATCCGGCCGAGGACGGTGTCCTCGCCGACGTCGAACATCCGGAAGTCCACCGCGTCGTCCTCGATCTCCTTCATCCGGTAGGGGAAGACGGCGGTGAGGAAGGCGTCCGTCTGCTCCGGCTCCCTGGTGAAGACCTCGGCCCAGCAGTAGGCGCCGGGCACGGCCGTCGCCTCGAAGCCCTCGTGCGTATCCGCCTGCCACACGCCGAACACGGCGCCGCCGGGCTCCCTGGCCAGGCACATCGTGCCGAAATCGCCGACCCGCATCGGCTCCAGCAGTACCTCCCCGCCGCTGTCCCGGATCCTGCGGGCGGCGGCCGCGGCGTCCGGCGAGGCGAGGTACAGGCACCACCGCGACTGGCCCTCCTGGCCGGGCATGGGCGGGACGACGGCCGCGACGGCCCTGCCGTCCGCGTAGGCCTGGGTGTAGTGGCCGTACTCCGACGACGACTCGCCGAAGGTCCAGCCGAGGACGTCGCCGTAGAACCGCTTGGCTCCCTCGACGTCGCTGAACATCGCGTCGGCCCAACAGGGCGTTCCTTCGGGTTGCACGGCCATGCTGGCGACCCTCCTGATGTGGTGTGTCCCGCTTGTTCACGCTAGTCATCCGGGGTCCGGCCCGCGCGGTGAGCCGGGCCCCGGAGATCCGGTCGGCAGCGGTGGTCCCGGCCGACCCGCGATCCATGCGGTGAGGAGGTGTGCGGCGGCGGCCCGTGGGCTGCCGTGTGCGCTACTCGCCCGCGTACGCCCGTTCCAGCTCGGCCGCGTCCAGCCTGCCCATGCCCATCATCGACCGCAGGGCGCGGCCGGCCTTCTCCGGGTCCGGGTCGGCGATCATGTCGAGCAGCGGGGCGTAGACCACCTGCCAGGACACGCCGTACCGGTCCTTGAGCCAGCCGCAGGGGCCGCCCTCGCCGCCGTTCTCGGTCAGCTTCGTCCAGTAGTGGTCGATCTCCTGCTGGTCCGCGCAGAGGACCTGGAAGGAGACCGCCTCGTTGAACGTGTACTGCGGTCCGCCGTCGAGCGCGACGAACCGCTGGCCGTTGGCCGTGAACTCCACGGTCAGCACGGCGCCGGCCGGCCCGGGACCGGACTCGGGCCACCGGACGACACGCTCGACGCGGGAGTCCTTGAAGACGGACACGTAGTGGTGCGCGGCCTCCTCCGCCCGGCCGTCGAACCAGAGGCAGGTGAGGAATCCGTCGGTGGTCATGAGCGCCTCCCGGGGCGTGGAACGGGTCGGGGAACACGGTCGTGGAAGGAGACCGCCGCACGCCGCGGAACTCATCGGCCGCACGCCGCGAAAATCGCCGGCCCGGCCACCGGGTCATCCGGACGGGTGAGAGAGGCCCGGACGCCGGGCCGGGCCGCGTGGCACGGCCCGGCGCGCCGGGGTCAGGCGGCGAGGCAGAGGCCGCGGTACGAGCGGTGCTGCGGGGCCGCGGCGCCGGGCCGGCCGGCCGTACGGCGGGACAGGTCGCCGTGCGCCCGCGACAGCAGGTCGCCGAGGCCGAGGCCGAGGGCGTGCGCGGCGGCGGCGAGGACCTCCGACGACGCCTCCTTGCGGCCGCGCTCGATCTCCGACAGATAGGGCAGCGAGATCCGGGCCGCGTCGGCCACGTCCTTGAGGGTGCGCCGCTGTGCCCGCCGCTCGCGGCGCAGCACCTCGCCGACCAGATCCCGCCACAGCGGCTCCCTGGGGGCGGGCTCGTTCTCCGGGGCCTCGGGGCGGGCCGGTGCCGGTCGCAGGGGGATCACTCGGGCTTTGTCGCTCACCGGGTTGGTCATCCCGTCAGCCTAGGAGCGGTACCGTCGGGAGCAAGGACCGGGCGTTCGCCCTGAGGGAAATCCTCGCCCGGGCCGGCCTTGGACCGGCCGTTTTCCGCCAGTGCGCGATGGCGGGGGCATGCAGCGCGTCACCAGGGGTACCCGCGCCGTGAGCGGCTTCGCGGGAAGGCATGATCCGTTGTACAACGGGTACCCGCCGGAGACGCTGTCCGGACACTGGAACCGGCTCCACCGGGTGCCGGACCGGAGGCCGCACAGGAAGACGTCGAACCGTGACTTTCGTGGGAGAGGTAATGAACACCGCCGCCGGGACCCGGTCGGAAGCACAGACCGTCGAGGAGACCGAGCAGGACAGAGCGGACGAGGGGTCACTGCCCGGCATCACGGACCCGGCGTCCGTCGCGCCGCGCGACGCGCGCGAGCTGTCCCGTCAGTTCTTCCGCCGGCTGGCCGAGCTGGAAGAGGGAACGCACGAGTACCAGTACGCGCGCAACACACTCATCGAGATGAACATGTCGCTCGTGCGGTTCGCGGCCGGACGCTTCCGGGGCCGCGGGGACGACATGGAGGACGTCGTCCAGACCGGCATGATCGGCCTGATCAAGGCCATCGACCGGTTCGAGCTGGCGCGCGAGGTGGAGTTCACGTCGTTCGCGCTGCCGTACATCGTCGGCGAGATCAAGCGGTTCTTCCGCGACACCACCTGGGCCGTCCATGTGCCGCGCCGGCTCCAGGAGCTGCGGGTGGAGCTGGCCAAGGCGCGCGAGGAGCTGTCCAGCCGGCTGGACCGGGACCCGACGGTGGCGGAGCTGGCCACGCTGATGAACATCTCCGAGAAGGAGGTGGTCGAGGCCCAGCTCGCTTCGAACGGCTACAACTCCGCCTCCCTGGACGCCGCGCTCACCGGGGACGGCCCCGAGGACGGCGAGGCCGTGCTCGCCGACTTCATCGGTGTGGAGGAGGAGGGCCTGCGGCTCGTGGAGGACTTCCACGCGCTCGCCCCGCTGATGGCGGAGCTGAGCGAACGCGACCGGCAGATCATCCACCTGCGGTTCGTGGAGGAGGCCACGCAGGCCGAGATCGGTGAGCGGCTGGGCTGCTCCCAGATGCACGTCTCCCGGCTGATCAAGCGGATCATCACCCGGCTGCGCCAGGGAATGCTCGGGGAACTGGGCTGCGCCTGACGTCCGGGGGTCACGACGCCGACGGGCCGCGTCCCGCCGCAGGCCGAGTGCCTGGGCAGCGGGCTCGGCCCGGCCGCGCGGGAGAGATCCTGCCGGAGAGGTTCAGCCCCGCCGCAGGGAAAAGACGGCCCGCACCCGCTTGCCCACGGGGACACGCTCGACGGTGACCTCGGCGGCCAGCGCGTGCACGATCTCCAGCCCGTGCCGCCCGACGCGCTCGGGGTTCTTCGGGAACCGGCGCGGCAGGGCCGTACTGCTGTCGTACACGGACACCACGACCGAGCTGTCCGTGCCCTCCAGCTCCAGGATGTACGGGCCGTTGCTGTGCCGGTCGGCGTTGGTGACCAGTTCGCTCACCATCAGCAGCAGCTCGCCGTCGGCGCGGTCGCCGACGCTGGCGCACCACTCGGTGCGCAGCCGCTGGAGGAACCGGGCGGCGAAGGCACGTGCCTCGGCGATACAGCCGGGTGCGCCGGTGTAGTGCGCCGCGCGCCGCAGCGGCTCCACGGGTACGTCGAAACCAGTCGGTATCACTGCCCCGCCCAGGTGCTCGGTCATGCTGTTCTCTCTCGGAAAGGCCCGGTGCGGCCGGTGGCTGTCGCTCCCGTCCTCGTACCCCGAGCCCGGCCCGGCAGTCCCTCGGACGCGTTCGCCGACCGCGCACAGGGAGCCGCCGGTCACGGTCGGGTCCGGACCGCCGGCGCCCGGCCTTGCGGCGGCGCGGCGGAGGGTCAGGCTACCGGTATGACCAGGGCCGGTATGGTCCGCTGCATGCGCAGCGCGTCGACGGACTCCGCGAGCAGCTCGTACTCGGTGGTCTCGTCGCCGGTCGCGATCCGCACCAGCCTGCCCGCGGCCAGCTCGTCGGCGACCAGTTCCTGCCGGGCCGGGTCGCCGCACCAGGCGCGCAGGACGGCCGGCACGTCGGGCACGGTGTCGGCGACCGGGACCAGCGCACGGGGCGGGAAGTGCGCGGCCTGCGGACTCGGGTCGAGGCGGTCGGCGATCCAGCTCGCCCGGTCGCGCAGCCACCACAGGGCGAGCGCGAGCGTGGGGGCCCGGTAGGTGCCGAGCGGTACTCCGATGCGCTGTCCGCCGCAGATGCCGTACGCGGTGACATGGCACAGGAACTCGTCGTGCATGCGCACTCCCCCGTCGCGTCGTTCGCCTGCGGGCCGGCCTCGCTTTCGCTGCGGCTCGTGTGCGGTGCGTGATCGGGGCCTCGCTGGAAGTGAAGCCCGCACAGTCGAGTATGTTCACTGCTGAATCACTGTCACCATGTCTTTTAGGCCAGTCTCTTGGCATATTCCGCGCAGGTCCTGGCCGAAACGACACGGTCCGGTGAGGTCCTTCGCGCGTCCGAGGCGCCCGGCCATGACCCCGGGGGTAATCGACGGTCCCGGGCCGCTCCGGGCATGGTTGCCGTACCGGGTCACCGCAGCGGAGATCCGGGCCCTGACCAGTGACGATCCTCGATGGAGGCTGATCGCCCATGTCCGCGACCAACGACCGCTACCAGATGGCCGTGTCCCGTTACTTCGACGCCTGGAACGCCACCGGGCCGGAACGGCGGGCGGAGGCCGTGGCCGCCGCCTGGACCGAGGACGGCCGTTACACCGACCCTCTCGCCGACGTCGGCGGGCACGACGGGATCACGGCCGTCATCGCCGCCGCCCACGAGCAGTTCCCCGGGCACGTCTTCCGGCCCCTCGGCCCGGTGGACGGCCACCACGACACGGCGCGCTTCTCCTGGGAGCTGGTGAACGAGGCCGGGGACACGTCCTCGGGAGAGGAGTCCGCGCCGGTCGCCGGTTCCGACGTGATCACGCTGGACGCGGACGGCCGTATCCGCTCCGTGCTCGGCTTCCTCGACCGGGTGCCCGCCGGCGCGTGAGGAGCGGGCGTACGCGAGGAGCCCGGCCGCCGGGGCGGGCGGCCGGGCTCGTACGACCGCGGTGGGTCAGGACGTCACGGCTTGACGATGGCGTCGATCCGGGCCAGTTCCCCGGCGTCGAACCCGAGGTTGCGGACGGCGGCCACGCTGTCCTCGATCTGGCGGACGCTGCTCGCGCCGACCAGCGCGGACGTCACCCGGCCGCCGCGCAGCACCCAGGCCAGCGCCAGCTGGGCCAGCGTCTGGCCGCGGGAGGCGGCCACCTCGTCCAGCGCGCGCAGCCGGGCGACCAGGTCCTCGGTGACCGCGTCCGAGTTCAGGAACGGGCTGTCGCTCGCGGCCCGGGAGTCCTCCGGGATGCCGTCGAGGTAGCGGCCGGTGAGCAGGCCCTGCTCCAGCGGGGAGTAGACGATCGAGCCGACCTGGAGTTCGTCCAGGGTGTCGAGCAGGCCCTCGTCCTCGGGGCGCCGGTCGAGCATCGAGTAGCGCGGCTGGTGGATGAGGAGCGGGGTGCCCAGCTCGCCGAGGATGCGGGCGGCCTCGCGGGTCTGCTCGGCGGAGTAGTTGGAGACGCCGACGTAGAGGGCCTTGCCCTGCTGCACCGCGCTGTGCAGGGCGCCCATCGTCTCCTCCAGCGGAGTGTCCGGGTCCGGGCGGTGCGAGTAGAAGATGTCGACGTAGTCCAGGCCCATCCGCTTCAGGCTCTGGTCGAGCGAGCCGAGCAGGTACTTGCGCGAGCCCCACTCGCCGTACGGGCCGGGCCACATCAGATAGCCGGCCTTGGTGGAGACGACCAGCTCGTCGCGGTAGCGGGCGAAGTCGTCCTTCAGGGCCGCGCCGAAGGCGGACTCGGCGGCGCCGGGCGGCGGGCCGTAGTTGTTCGCCAGGTCGAAGTGGGTCACGCCGAGGTCGAAGGCGCGGCGGAGGATGGCCCGCTGGGTCTCCACCGGCCGGTCGGGTCCGAAGTTGTGCCACAGGCCGAGCGACAGGGCGGGGAGCTTCAGGCCGCTGCGTCCGGTGCGCCGGTAGGGCATGTCGGCGTAGCGGTCGGGGTGTGCGGTGTACAACGCGACTCCATGAGGGGTGGGCACAGGATCTACCGCCTCCACTCTTCCCCGGGCGGCGGGCAGCGGTCCAACAGAAGAATCCGATGGAATTGTGCGGATAGGCTTCTCAATCATGGAACTGCGCCATCTCCAGCACTTCGTCGCGGTCGCCGAGGACCGGCACTTCACCCGGGCCGCCGAGCGTCTGATGGTGTCCCAGTCGGGTCTGTCGGCGTCGATCCGGGCGCTGGAGCGGGAGCTGCGGGCGCCGCTGTTCGTGCGGACCACGCGCCGGGTGACCCTGACGGAGGCGGGGCGGGCGCTGCTGGCGGAGGCCGAGCGGATCCTCGCCCAGGTGCGGGCGGCGCACGACGCGGTGGCTGCGGTGCAGGGCGTGCTGCGCGGCACGCTCGCGCTCGGCACCGAGCAGTGCATCGCCGGCGTGCGGGTGGCCCCGCTGCTGGCGGCCTTCCGGGGCCGGCACCCGGATGTGGAGATCCGGCTGCGGCAGACCGGTTCGGTGGCGCTGGCGGAGGAGGTCGCGGCCGGGCGGCTCGACCTGGCCTTCGCCTACCGCACCCAGGCCGACACCGACCAGTTGCGGTCGGTCTCGCTGGCCTGCGAGCCGATGACCGTACTGTGCCACCCCAGCCACCGGCTCGCCGCCGCGCCGGCCGCCCTCGGCCCGGACGACCTCACCGGTGAGGTGTTCGTGGACTTCCACCCGGACTGGGGTCCGCGCCGCACCACCGACGCCGCGTTCGCCGCGGCCGGGGTCCGGCGCACGGTCGCGCTGGAGGTCAACGACGTGCACAGTCTGCTGGACCTGGTGGACGAGAACCTGGGCGTCGCGGTCGTGCCCCGGCACTTCCGGCACAAGCGGCCGGCGCTCGCGGCGCTGCCGCTGGAGGGCATGGGCGAGGCGCGGTACGAGACGGTGGCCCTGCTGCCGCCGGAGCGGGCCGCGAGCCCGGCCGCCCGGGCGCTGATCACGCTGCTCGAAACGGGGACGTGACGCGCCGGCCGCCCTCTTGCGGACGCGGGAGCGGCGGTGGTTTGCGAAGGTGGACGGTATGCATGCCAAGGACATCCTCATCGACGGCTACGGCCGCGTCCGGGAAGAAGTCCATGCCGCCCTCGACGGCCTCGGCCCCGAGGAGCTGCACCACCGCCCGGCCCCTGACGCCAACACCCTCGCGTGGCTGGTCTGGCACCTCACCCGGGTGCAGGACGACCACATCGCCGACGCCTTCGGCCTGGACCAGGTGTGGCTCGCCCAGGACTGGCAGAAGCGGTTCGGGCTCGGCCTGCCCCGGCACGACACGGGCTACGGGCACAGCCCGGCCGAGGTCGCGAAGGTGCGGGTGGCCTCGGCCGGGCTGCTGACCGGGTACTACGACGCCGTCCACGAGCAGACCCTCGGGGTCCTGCGCACGCTGGCCGCCAAGGATCTGGAGCGCGTCGTGGACGAGCGCTGGGATCCACCGGTCAGCCTGGGCGTGCGCCTGGTGAGCGTCCTGTCCGACGATCTCCAGCACGTCGGGCAGGCCGCCTATCTCAGGGGGCTGGTTCAGAGCGCGGCGGCGTAGCCCGGCAGGACCACGTCCTCGATGAGGGCCGTGCGCTGGTCGAACGGGATGAACGCGCTCTTCAGGGCGTTGACGGTGACCGTGCGCAGGTCCTCCGCCGTCCAGCCGGCCTGCTCCACCAGCAGGGACATCTCGCGGGTCATCGTCGTCCCCGACACCAGGCGGTTGTCGGTGTTCAGGGTGACGCGGAAGCCGAGGTCCTTCAGCGCCGTGATCGGGTGCTCCTTGACGGAGGTGGCGCAGCCGGTCTGGAGGTTGGAGGTGGGGCACATCTCCAGGGCGATGCGGCGGTCGCGTACCCAGGAGGCGAGGCGGCCGAGCTTGCCGTCCACGATGTCCTCGGTCAGGCGCACTCCGTGGCCGATGCGCTGGGCGCCGCACACCTGGAGGGCCTGGTGGATGCTGGGCAGGCCGTACGCCTCGCCCGCGTGGATGGTGAAGGGCATGCTCTCGGCGCGCAGGTACGCGAAGGCGTCGAGGTGGTCGGCGGGCGGGAAGCCGTCCTCGGCGCCGGCGATGTCGAAGCCGACGACACCGGCGTCCCGGTAGGCGACGGCCAGCTCGGCGGCCTCGCGGACGCGGTCGAACATGCGCATCCCGCACAGCAGGGTGCCGACCCGGACGGGGGTGCCGGCCGCCGCCGCCTTGGCCATGCCGGCGGCCAGACCCTCCTGTACGGCCTCGACGACCTCGGGCAGGGTGAGTCCGCCCTTGAGCATCAGCTCGGGGGCGTAGCGCACCTCCGCGTAGACGACGCCGTCGGCGGCGAGGTCGAGGACGTACTCCTCGGCGGTGCGCAGCAGGCCCTCGCGGGTCTGCATGACGGCGAGGGTGTGCTCGAAGGTGGCGATGTAGCGGACCAGGTCGCCGGAGTTGGCGGCCTCGACGTACCAGGCGGCCAGCTCGCCGGGGTCGGTGGTGGGCAGGGTGTGGCCGGCCGCGTCGGCGAGTTCGACGACGGTGGCGGGGCGCAGGCCGCCGTCCAGGTGGTCGTGCAGGACGGCCTTGGGGAGCCGGCGGAGGGTCTCGGTGTCGATACGGGACGCGGTCATGGTGTGTCGTTCCTCGGCTGGTGATGCGGTGCGGTCAGTGGGCGGCGGGCTGGAGCAGGTCCCAGCGGTTGCCGTAGAGGTCCTGGAAGACGGCGACCGTGCCGTACGGCTCGTGGCGCGGCTCCTCCAGGAAGGTCACGCCGGCGGCGGTCATCCGGGCGTGGTCGCGGGCGAAGTCGTCGGTGTGCAGGAAGAAGCCCACGCGTCCGCCGGTCTGGTCGCCGACCCGGGCGCGCTGGCAGGTGTCCTTGGCGCGGGCCAGGAGCAGCCCGGTGCCGCTTCCGTCGCCACCGGGCTCGACGACGACCCAGCGGGAGCCGTCGGGGCGCGGGGCGTCCTCGGCGAGACGGAATCCCAGGGCCTCGGTGTAGAAGCGGATCGCCTCGTCGTAGTCGTGGACGACGAGGGTGACCAGGGCGACGCGACGCATGGCTGCCTTCCGGAGGGGGGTGGTTAGCCGGTGAGGTTATACGTAAAACGTTGCGGGCGCCAGTCCGCTTTCTACGCGCGTCACGCGAGGGCGGAGTCCTGGGTGGCGAGGGTGGGCGCCCTGGGGAAGCGGCTGTGCGGTCCGGTCGTGCGGAGCGGTCCGTCACGGCGTCGGGATCAGGGCCTCTCCTCGCCCTGGGCTACCTCCACGCGGTGGTGGACGTCGGCCGCCGTGGCGGCCGAGGCCAGGCAGGACAGGGTGGCGCAGGCGGCGAGGAGCACGGCGGCCGTGCGGTGGGCCCCGGGCGGGCGCGGGGCCGCCAGCAGGGCCTGGACGCGCCGCGGGACGGGGCCGGTGGCGGCGCCGGCGGCGAAACCGGGGCGCGCGGGGCCGTCGGGCCGGGCGGCGAGGGCCGCGCGGGCGATGGCCCGGGCGGTCAGCCGGCGGTCGCCGACCGAGGCGGCGGCGGCCTCGTCCGCGGCGCGCTCGGCCGCGAGCCGGACAATGTCCCGGACCCGCCGCAGCGCCGGGTGGCAGTGCGCCGCGACTTCGGCGGCGGCCAGCGCGTAGTGGTGGCCGCCCGCGTTGTGCGCCCGCTCATGGGCGAGCAGCGCCTCCCGCTCGGGGCCGTCCAGGGCGCGCAGCATGGCCGTGGTGACGACGACCCGGTGCGGGCGGCCGGGCAGGGCGTAGGCGTCGGGCCTGGACGAGTCCACCACGCACAGATCGCCGGCGGCGGGCCGGCGGCCGGCCTCGGCGCGGGCCGCCCGGAAGGCGCGGGCCTGCTCCCGTACCGAGCGGCCGAGGGTCCGGCCGCACCGGGCGAGCGCGCCGGCCGAGGCGGCGGCGGCCGGGACCACGAGGGCGGCGGGAGCGGTGCGCAGCGGATGGACCAGCTCGCCGGGCGCGGCGAGGAACGGCAGCTTCAGCAGCCCGGGCAGGAGCAGCACGCCGAGCGTCACCGCCGTACAGCCGGCGAGCAGCAGCGCGCAGCCCGCCACGGACCACAGCGCGGCCGCCGGGGTCAGCCGGTCCAGCGCCCGGCGGGCCAGGGACGGCAGGGCGAACGGGAGCAGCAGCGGGAGCGGGAGCAGGAGCAGGACGGTCATCGGCCGTCGGAGTCGAGCAGCTCGCGCAGGATGCGTTCGTCGTCCGGGCTGAGCTGGGCGACGAAGCGGGCGAGCACCGTCTCGCGATCGCTGTCCCGGTCCAGTTCGCCGTGCATCCGGCGGGCGGTGAGGCCGTGGGCGTCCTGGGCGTCCCGGACGGGGAAGTAGGCATAGCCCCGGCCCTGGCGCCGCCGGTCGACCACGCCCTTGTCGTGCAGCCGGGTGAGGATCGTCGTCACCGTCGTACGGGCGAGGCCGGCGCCGAGGCTCGACTGGACCTCGCCGGGTGTCTGGGGTGCGGCGGCGGCCCAGAGCGCGGCCAGGACGCTCGCTTCGAGTTCGCCGGCCGGCCGGCGTTCACCCTTGGCGTCGGTCATGGGGAGGTTCCTCACCCCGTCTTCGTAGTGCGGTTCTCACGGCCGTCCACGCCATCGTAGTCAGGGGGGTGGCGTGGCCTGCCGGGCGCGGGGCGGGCTCCGGCGTGCGCGGGCGCATGGGGCCGGGGACCTACGTCCGGGGTCGCGGGTGCGGGGCGGCTCGGGGCGGAGGTGCCGGCGGGGCGCGTCCCGGTAGCGTCCCCGGACATGACGATCGACGAAGCGGTCCGCGGCCCGGCCAGGCGCAAGAGCGACGTACTGGCCCGGCTGGAGCGGGAGAGCGACATCTGGGTGGCCTCGGCGGACGCGCACGGCGTGCCCTGCCTGGTGCCGCTGTGGTTCGTCTGGCACGCGGAGTCGTTCTGGCTGTGCACGCGCGGCACCAACCCGACGGGCCGCAATCTGCGCGACGGCGGCCGCACCCGGCTCGCCCTCGGCGACACCCGGGACGTCGTGCTGGTCGACGGGGAGGTGCGGGTCTTCGGCCCCGCGGAGGTGCCGGTGGCGGCGGCCGGGGCGTTCGCGGCGAAGACCGGCTGGGACCCGCGCACGGACGGTGCGGCGTACGTCTTCTTCCAGGTGCGGCCGGTCGCGGTGCAGGCGTGGCACGGGGTGCGCGAGCTGCGCGGCCGGCATCTGATGCGGGACGGCGCCTGGGTGGCGTGACACCGGCCGGCGGGCACCGCCCGGCCGGGCCCGCGGCGAACGGCCGGTCCGGGTACGGGCCTCGCGGCCGTGTCCGGCCGGTCAGCCGGCCTGGGCGCGGGCCTCGGCGAGCCGGGCCAGTTCCCCGTCGGTGAACCGCAGCGCCCCGGCGGCGACGTTGTCGGCCAGGTGGCCGGGGTCGCCGGTGCCGGGGATGGCGAGGACGTGCGGGCCCTGGTGCAGGGTCCAGGCGATGCGGACCTGCGCGGGGCTCACGCCGTGGGCGCGGGCGACGGACAGCACCGCGTCGTCGTGGGCGGCCGTGGCGCCGTGCTCGCCCGCCTCGCCGGCCACGGTGTAGAAGGGGACGAAGGCGATGCCGTGCTCCCCGCACAGCCGCAGCAGCTCGTCGCCGGCGGGGTCGGGGCGGTCCAGGGCGTACCGGTTCTGGACGCAGACCACCGGGGCGATCTCGAGCGCCTCGGCGAGGTGCCGGGGTTCCACGCCGGAGATCCCGAGGTGCCGGACGAGGCCGGCCGTGCGCAACTCGGCGAGGGCGCCGAAGTGTTCGGCGATGGAGTCCTGACTCATCCGGCGGAGGTAGACGACGTCGAGGTGGTCCCGGCCGAGCTGGCGCAGATTCTCCTCGACATGGCCGCGCAGCTCGCCGGGCCGGGCGGAGGCGCCCCACTCGCCGTGGTAGTCGCGGTAGGGACCGACCTTGGCGGCGATGACCAGGTCGTCGGGGTAGGGGGACAGCGCGGTGTTGACGAGTTCGTTGGCGGAGCGCAGCGAGGAGAAGTAGAAGGCCGCCGTGTCGATGTGGTTCACGCCGAGTGCGACGGCCTCGCGCAGCACGGTCAGGGACCGTTCGCGGTCGCCGGGGGTGCCGTGGTGGAAGGCGGCGCTGCCCGTCAGCCGCATGGTGCCGAGCCCGATGCGGTGGACGGGCAGGTCGCCCAGCGCGAAGGTGCCGGAGGCGTCCGCGGTGATCTTCTGCGTGGTCATCGGCGGAGTCTCGCACACGGCACCCGGCCGGTCCTCAGCAGTACAGGTTGGCGCCCGGCGAGACTCCGAGGATCTGGCTGAAGCGCTGGTACGCGGAGACCCGGCTCTGCACCTGGGCCGGGTTCTTGCCGTCGCACTCCAGCGAGCCGTTGATGCTGCGGATGGTCTGGCCGAAGCCGGCGCCGTTCACCATCGCGTTGTGCGGGGTCATGGTGCCGGGCCCGGACTGCGTGTTCCAGTACCACAGGCCGGTCTTCCAGGCGACGGAGGCGTTGTTGCGCACCAGGTCGGGGTTGTTGAGCAGGTCGATGCCGAGCGCGTCGCCGGCGGCCTTGTAGTTGAAGTTCCAGGAGAGCTGGATGGGGCCGCGTCCGTAGTAGGCGGCCTGGCCCGCCGGACATCCGTAGGGGCGGCTCCAGTCGCAGTAGTGAGGGTAGTTGGCGGTGTTCTGCTCGACGACGTACACCAGTCCGCCGGTCTCGTGGCCGACATTGGCGAGGAAGGCGGCGGCCTCCTGCTTCTTCACGGTGTCGCTGCCGGTGTTCGCGAAGGCGGGGTAGGCGCCGAGCGCGGCGGTCAGACCGCTGTAGGTGTAGAACGCGTTCCGGTTCGGGAACATCTGGTCGAACTGCGCCTCGCTCACCACGAAACCGGCGGCGGAGGCCGGCGCCGCCTGGGACGCCAGGGCGCAACCGGCGACGGCGAGGGAGGTAAGGGCTGCGGCGATGCGGTGCCTCGACACGGACCAACTCCTTTGTCCGGCACGGCCGCACCCGCCGGAGTCGGGGGCGGCCGTGGTGGGGGGTGGGCCCACTCAACCGCTTTGGTATGTACCAGTCAAGGGTGCGGACCGGCCGTTCACCGCGCGCCCGCGGGGACGGACTCCTCCGACGGGCGAGCGAAGTCCCCTGACAGGTACCGGAGTCGGGGCCGGTACGGTCAGTGCAGCGGCTTCGCCAGGACCGCCTTGCGGTGGCTGAAGGTCTCGATGGAGTAGCGGCCGTGGTAGTTGCCCATGCCGCTCTCCCCCACGCCGCCGAACGGCAGGTCGGAGACGGTGAGATGGGCGACCGGCAGGCCGTGGCCGAGGCCGCCCGAGGAGGTCTCGGCTGCGAAGCGCGCGCGGATCTCGTCCGACTCGCTGAAGACGTACAGGGCAAGGGGCTTGTCGCGGTCGTTGACGAACGCGATGGCCTCGTCCGGCCCGGACACGGTGACGATCGGCAGGATGGGGCCGAAGATCTCCTCCCGCATGACGGGCGAGTCGGGGTCGACGTCGGCGAGGACGGTCGGCGCGAGGTACTTCGCCGCCCGGTCGCCCACGCCGCCGACGACGACCCGGCCGGAGCCGAGCAGGCCGGACAGCCGGTCGAAGTGCCGCTCGTTGACGATCCGGCCGTACTCCGGCGAGCGGGCCGGGTCGGCGCCGAACAGGTTCTCGACCGCGCGGACCAGCGCGGCTTCCAGGGCGGGCGCGGTCTCCGGGTCGGTCAGGACGTAGTCGGGGGCGACGCAGGTCTGGCCCGCGTTGAGGAACTTGCCGCGGACGAGCCGGTCCGCGACCACCTCCGGGTCGGTGCCGCGGTCCACGAACACCGGTGACTTGCCGCCGAGTTCGAGGGTGACCGGGGTGAGGTGCTCGGCGGCGGCCCGCATGACGATACGGCCGACGGCGCCGTTGCCCGTGTAGAAGATGTGGTCGAAGCGCTCGGCCAGCAGGGCCGTGGTCTCGGGCACACCGCCCTCGACGACGGCGACGGCGTCCCGGTCCAGATAGGCCGGGATCAGTTCGGCCAGCGCGGCGGAGGTGGCCGGGGCCAGCTCGCTCGGCTTGGCGACCACCGCGTTGCCGGAGGCCAGCGCGCCGACCATGGGGGCGAGCAGCAGCTGCGCCGGGTAGTTCCAGGGCGCGATCACGAGGACGACGCCCAGCGGGTCGTACTGCGTCCAGGCCGTGGCGTCGGCACCCAGGTGCGCCGGGACGGGCGCGGGCTCGGGGCGCAGCCAGTCGGCCAGGTGCTCCAGCGTGTGGTCGATCTCGCGGACGGTGAAGTCGATCTCGGTGCGACGGGCCTCGGTGCCGCTCTTGCCGAGGTCGGCGCGGAGGGCGGCGGCGAGGTCGGCGCCGCGTTCCGTGAGCAGGGCGCGCAGCCGGCGCAGCTGGCCGGTACGCCAGTCGACGGACTTCGTGCGGCCGGTGGCGAAGGTGGCGCGCAGCCGGGCCACGATCTCGGCGGGCTGCTCGGGCAGGGAGTGGTTCACGGTGCCTCGATGGATCACGTACGGACAGTCGGATGCATTTGGCAACCTTTCATGTCCTCAAGTTCATTCCGGCGGCACCCCCGGGGTGACGAGGGTCACGCCGGGCCCGGGACGGCCCGTGCCGCGCGGGTACACCGTGCGGATACACCGTCCGCGGAACCGGAAGAATCTCCGGTATGGATCTCACTCGGCATCCCCTCGTCGTCAGCGCCCGCCGGCTCGCCGCGGACCTGCTCCTCCCCGAGGCCGAGCGGGTCGACCAGGAGGGGGTGCCACCGGGGCATGTCGGGGCGGTGAAGCGGTCGGGTCTGCTCGGGGTGAGCGCGCCGGTGGAGCACGGGGGTGCGGGAGCGCCGGCCGCCGTGGCGCGGGAGGTCGCGGAGATCCTGTCCGGGGCGTGCTGTGCGACCTGGTTCGTGCAGACCCAGCACCACACGCCGGTGCAGATCCTGGCGCACAGCGGTCACCCGGTGCGGGAGCGGCTGCTCGGCCCGCTGTCCCGAGGGGAGTTGCTGTCGGGCGTGGCGTACGCGCATGTGCGGTCGGCTCCGCACCGTCCGGTGCGGGTCCGGCCGGAGCGCGGCGGCTGGCGGTTCGACGGGACGGTGCCCTGGTACACCGGCTGGGGCCTGAACGACGTGATGCTGCTGGCCGGGGTGACCGACTCCGGCGAGGTGCTGTCCGCCTTCACCGAGGCCCGCGAGCGGCCGGGGCTGCGGGCCTCGGCACCGATGCGGCTGGCGGCCCTCACCGCCGCGCGCACGGTGTCCCTGGAACTGGACGGCCTGTGGCTGCCCGCGGAGTCGGTGGCGCTGCGCACGCCGTACGACCGCTGGGCCGCCGGCGACCGGGCCAGGACCCTGCACACCAGCCCCGCGGTCTTCGGCGTGACGCGGGCCGCGCTCTCCCTCCTGGACGCGGACACGGCCGCCCCGCTCCGCGCCCGCCTCGCCGGGATCCGCGGCAGGGCGTACGAACTGGCGGACGGTCCGGTGCCCGAGGGATGGACGGGTCCGCGCGGGAACGGGACCGGACCGGAAGCCGGGACGGGGCCCGGAGCGGTGGACGCCTGGGTGCGGGAGCGGCTGGCGGTGCGCGCGCGGGCCTACGAGCTGCTGCGTACGGCGACCACGGCGGCGGTGGTGGCCGGCGGCGGCCGCGCCATGGCCCTGACGAGCCGCGCCCAGCGCCTCGCCCGGGAGGCGTTGTTCCTCCTGGTGCAGGGCCAGACCGCCGAGTCGCGCGAGGCCCATCTGCGGGCGCTGGGCGGGGCGCCGGGCGACGCCGGGGGGCGGAGCGGCTGAGCGGGAACGCGCGCCGTCGGTCAGATCGCGAGCGGTACCTCCGCGGGTGCGGCGGACGCCGGCCCGTGGGGGTGGGCCCACAAGCCCTGCGCGGCGAGCCGGGGCAGGACGCCCTCGCCGAACCAGTAGGCCTCCTCCAGATGCGGATAGCCGGAGAGGACGAACTCGTCGATGCCGAGGGCGTGGTACTCCTTGATCCGCTCGGCCACCTCCTCATGACTGCCGACCAGCGCCGTTCCCGCGCCGCCGCGCACCAGCCCGATGCCGGCCCACAGGTTGGGGTGGATCTCCAGCCCGTCCCGGCCACCGCCGTGCAGCGCGAGCATGCGCCGCTGCCCCTCCGACTCGCTGCGGGCCAGTCCCTCCTGCACGGCCCGGACCGTCTCCGGGTCGAACCCGGCGAGCAGCCGGTCCGCCTCCGCCCAGGCCTGTTCCGCCGTGTCCCGGGTGATCACGTGCAGCCGGATCCCGAAGCGCGGGGTACGGCCGCGCGCGGCGGCGAGCCGGCGGATCCAGGCGATCTTCCCGGCGACCTGCGCGGGCGGCTCGCCCCAGGTGAGGTAGACGTCGGCGTACCGGGCCGCGACCTCCCCCGCGGCCGGCGAGGAGCCGCCGAAGTACACCTCGGGCACCGGATCGGGCACCCGGCTCAGCCGCGCGTCCTCGACCCGCAGGTGCTCCCCGTGCAGATCGACGCCCTTGCCCTCCCACAATTCCCGTACGACATGCAGGAATTCACCGGTACGGCGGTACCTGGCGTCCTTGTCGAGGAAGTCGCCGTAGGCCCGCTGCTCCCGGCTCTCGCCGCCGGTGACGACGTTGAGCAGCAGCCGTCCCCCGGTCTGCCGCTGGAAGGTGGTCGCCATCTGCGCGGCGAGCGTCGGCGAGACGAAACCGGGCCGGAAGGCGACGAGGAACTTCAGCCGTTCGGTGTGCTGACTGACCATGGCGGTGGTCAGCCACGCGTCCTCGCACCAGGCGCCGGTCGGGGTGAGCGCGGCCGCGAAGCCCAGTTCCTCGGCGGCCCGCGCGATCTGGCTCAGATAGGCGACGGTCGGGGGCCGGTCCCGGCCGGAGGCGGTCGCCGGGGTGCCGTGGCCGCCGCCGACCACATGGCGGCTGTCGCCGTTGGTGGGCAGGAACCAGTGGAAGGTGAGGGACACGAGGGGTCTCCATGATCGCTGGGGTCCGTGGGGTGGATGGGCGCGTACCCGCGGGCTCGGGGCGCGGGTGTCCCGTGAGGCCGGCACCGGCGGACCGGGCGGCCACCGGCGCGGAACGCGGTGTCTTCGGCACACGACGGGCCGGCGAGCGGCACGGAACGCGGCAGGCCCCGGCCCGGCAGCCGCCGGCCCCGGCACGCACCCCCCGCCGCCGGCCGCGGCCGGTCCGCTCAGCTCGCCGTCGCGGCCAGCACCGGCGTGCGGTCCAGGGCGGCGGCGAACTGGTCCACCACCTGTGCCAGGGCCTCGGCGGTGGCCGGTGCGACGGTCAGAGAGCCGTCCTCCCGCACGGTGATGTCTTTGTCGAGGGTGAACCAGCCCTGGACTATGTGCGCGGCACCCATGGAGTTCAGCACCGGCCGCAGGGCGTAGTCGATGGCGAGGACATGTGCCCGGGAGCCGCCGGTGGCCAGCGGCAGCACGGTCTTGCCGGTGAGCGCGTACTGCGGGAGCAGGTCCAGCAGCGCCTTGAGCACACCGGAGTACGACGCCTTGTAGACGGGGGTGCCGACCACGACGCCGTCGGCGCGGGCGAACAGCTCGGTGGCCTCGACGATGGCGGGGTGCCGGAAGTCCGCACCGAGCAGGGCCTCGGCCGGGACGGCGCGGACGTCGAGCGGGATCACCTCGTGCCCCTGGGTGACGAGCCGCCGGTCCAGGTGGCGCAGCAGGAGACTGGTGCGGGAGGAGGCGGAGGGGCTGCCGGAGACGGACAGGACGGTGGCCATGGGTGTCTCGTTTCTGGGGTGCGCCGGACGGCCGTACGCGAGCCGGACGCCCGGAGGGAAGTCGGTCGGGAGCGCCGCCTCCCGAGCCGGACCGGGCACGCGGAACCCCTGGTGCGCCAACCACTCGACGGGACGACGGCACACCTCACCCGTCGGACGGCGACGGGGATCCCGGGTGTGCCGAGGCCCGGAGGGGAAGGAAGGGGTGGCGGATCAGACCGCGGCGCGACAGCAGGCGCTGGAGACGCGCGCGAGATCGACATGGCGTCGCCGCGTGAGGTCCAGTCGCATGGTCATGCCATCGATCGTGGCAGCAGCCCGCGACAACCGTCAAGGAGATCCCGGTCGTTCTCGCATCGCGGACCCGCGCGGTCCACGGCGGTCGCCCGCCGGCGGGGTCCCAGGGCCCGGACGGGCCGGGCCTCAGGACCCGCCGTCCTCCTCCTGCCCCTCGACCACCACGAGGAAGGCGTCCGACTTCAGGTCCATCACCACGGTCGCCGGTTCACCCTCGGCGCGTCGGGCGGCGGCGAACTCCTCTGCGGGCCATGAACCACGCGGAGCTCCGGCGGGAAAACGCTCCAGCACCCTCGCACTCATGACGGCGGCCACCTCCTGCTGCACCGGCCCGGACGGAATGTACGTGTTGTGCTGATCCGCTTGCCCACGATCGGCGAGGACATGCCACCGCGGCGGCACTCCGCCGAGCCCCGCCCGACACCGGCCTCCGTGCGCCGCCGTCGGCCGGCCGGCACCCGCCAGGGCTCCTGTGGCGGCTGCCGCCCCGGTCTCCGGCGGCGACTTGAGGCGGGACAGCACGGCCGGCCGGACGCGACGGCCGGCCGTTCGTCCTCGCCGCCGAGTCCCTCGTGGGTGAGGGCCGGCCGGACGATGTCCCCCTACGGGCGGAGCGCGGAGGCGGCCCGGGAGGACCGGTCCTTCTCGCCGGGCGCGGCCCGGGTGGTCGCCAGCCGGACCGGCGGCTCGCCCGCCACCACCCGGCCGGCCGCGTCGGCGACGCCGGCGCCGTCGGTGCGCACCTGCTCCCGGCGGCAACCGGGCCGCCGGTCGGAGACGTTCCGGTGCCCCGGCAGACGGCCGTCACGTCGGCGCCGGTGGGCGCCTCCCGGACCCGCTCGGGTGTGCCGGCGACATGGACGGCGTACTCGAAACCGGTGTGCCGGTCATGGCTTCCTCGGCTCGTCGCCGCGCGGGACACGAGGTGGTGCCTCCCTTCCGGCCCCGCCGTACCGTGCCGCTCGGGTTCGCGAGGCGATCAGCTGCGTGTCAAAGGCCCGCGCCGGGTCCGGCGGCCGGCACGGTGAAGGAGATCCACACGTCCGGCGGCAGGTCGGGCCGGCCCGGCACCGGGCGCGGCTCGCGGGTCCAGGCCTCGCCGGCGAGGTCCGCGGCGACCCGCGGCCAGAAGCGCGCGGCTGCCGGGTTGTCGTCCTGGAAGGCGACCTCCCACCGCCCGGGGTGCCGGGTGAGCACCTCGCGCGCGGCCCGCAGCCCGATGCCCCGGCGCCGGGCGCCGCGCACCACGAAGAAGCTGTTCAGTATGCGTACCGGCCCGTCGAGCCCGCGGACGAAGGCCAGCCCGGCCGGGTGGCCGTCACAGGTCAGCAGGTACGGTGCCCAGCCGGGCCCGGTGAAGGCGGACGTCACCCACTCGCTGCGGAACGTGCCGTCGGCGGCGGGCAGGCCGCCCCGGAACTCGGAGAGGTCGTGACGGAACATCAGCCACAGCCGTTCCACGGCGGGCCGGTCTTCGGGGGTCGCGGGGCGGACTGCGAGGTCCGCGGTCGTGTTGTCGGTCATGAACGACAGCGTCCCCGGCGGATCGCGGTCCGGCCGGGGAGGTGGTGTCCGCAACTCTAGCTCATCTCAAGGGCGTTGTGCCGCTCGCCGGCCTCTTCGCCGGTCTCCTTCGGGCCGAACGGCCAGACCCTCTCGCGTCGCGCCCACACCAGGAAGGCCACGCAGCCGAGGGCCAGCCAGGCCAGGGACCACTCGACGGGACGGCGGCCCGGGGCGTTGTGGTCGGCGTAGCCGTAGATCACGCACCAGCCGGCGAAGGCGACGACGCTCGGCACGGGATACAGCCACATCCGGTACGGCCGGGGCAGGTCCGGCCGGCGCCGGCGCAGCACCGTCAGCGCGACGATCTGGGCCAGCGCCTGCACGATCACCATCACCGTCGTGAGCAGCTGGATCAGGGTGGCGAGGTCGGTGTGCCGGCCGACCAGGAAGCCGACGGCGGTGATCACGCCCATGGTGGCCAGGCCGTACACCGGGAATCGGTGCCTGGGGTGGAGCTTCGCGTAGGGGCGGAAGAAGACGCGGTCGCGGGCGGCGTCACAGGGCACGCGGGAGCCGCCGAGCAGGCCGGTGAAGACGGAGGCGAACGCGGTCACGAGGATCAGCGCCGTCACCGTGTCCGCCGCTCCCGCGCCCCAGGTGTCCTCCAGCACCGCGGAGGCCACCGAGGTGGAGGCGATGTCCTGCGGGTCGGTCATCCGGTGCCAGTCGACCACGCCGAGCGTGCCGATCTGGAGCAGCAGGTAGATCGCCATGATGCCGAGGATCGAGAAGAGCACGGAGCGCGGCAGGGTCCGGCCGGGGTCCTTGATCTCGGCGCCCATGTAGGCGGTGGTGTTGTAGCCGAGGTAGTCGTAGATGCCGATGGTGAGGCCCGCGGCGAAACCGGGCCAGTAGTGGGTGCTCGTCACATGGAATGCGCCCGCCGGGTAGGTGAAGGCCATGTGCGGGCTGAAGTGGGTGGCCGCGGCGATGATCACCAGCAGCACAGAGGTGAGCATCACGGCCCACATCACGGCCGTGATCCGGGCGATGTGCTCGACGCCGCGCCAGAGCAGGAGCACCGCCAGGGCGATGACGCCGAGGCCGGTGAGGTCGCCGGCCGTCCGTCCGAGGCCGGGGGCGAGGTAGCCGAGGTACTGGACGAGGCCGACCACACCCGTGGACATGATCAGCGGGATGAACAGCATCGCCGTCCACACGAACAGAAAGGGCATCAGGCGGCCGGTGCGGTGCCGGAAGGCCTCGCGCAGATAGACGTAACTGCCGCCGGAGCCGGGCAGGCAGGCGCCCAGCTCGGCCCAGACCAGCCCGTCGCACAGGGCCAGGACCGCGCCCGCGGCGAAGCCGATGACCGCCTGCGGGCCGCCGAACGCGGTGACCATCAGCGGGATCGTCACGAACGGGCCGATGCCGCACATCTGGCTCATGTTGATCGCCGTGGCCTGGAACAGGCCGACACGGCGGACGAAGCCACCGGTGGGTGGCGGGCTACCGGACAATGGGGACTCCTGACACGACGGGGGGCCGAGGCGCCCGGCGGTGACTGACCATCCGTCAGACCCGCGACGGTGAAACGATCCTGCCCAAGCCGGCGGCGTCCCGTGCCGGTCTCCGCGAGGCTCGTTGACAGTGTCCGGGACGCGACCTAGCGTGACTTAGGTTAGTAAAGTTTCCTAACTTTACGAGGCTGGAGACCGCCGTGTTCGCTCGCCCCACCCGCCGGCTCCCCCTGGCCGCCGCGGCGCTTCTCGCCCTGGGCGGCGCCCTGACCACCGGCGCCTGGGCCGGGCGCGGAGAGGCGACCGAGCCGCACCGGCCCGGCCGGATCACTCCCGTGCCCGCCGCCGCGGGCGCCACCACCGCGCTGTCCGGCTATGTCATCCAGTCGGCCGCGAAGGTGACCGACTCGGCGGCGGCCGTGTCGTCCCCCGGCTATCCGGCGCGGAACTGGTATCCGGCGGGCCCGCGCTCCACCGTGCTGGCCGCGCTGCTGGCGAACGGCGTGTACGCCGACCCGTTCCGCTCCACCCACCAGCGGCAGATCCCGCGGGCCGACTTCGAGGTGCCGTGGTGGTACCGCTCGGACTTCGCGGTCGAGGACACCACGCGGCGCACCTTCCTGGACTTCAGCGGCGTCGTCTCGGCGGCCGACGTGTATGTGAACGGCCGCCTGGTGGCACCTGCCTCGCGGGTCACCGGCGCCTACACCCGCCATGAGCTGGACATCACCTCGGCGGTCAGGCCGGGCACGAACACGGTCGCCTTCCGGGTGCGGCCCAACGATCCGAACCGGGACCTGACCATGGGCTGGCTCGACTGGCTCCAGCCGCCGCCCGACCGGAACATGGGCCTGGTGCGGGACGTGCTGGTGCGCCGGGGCGGGCCGGTCGCGCTGCGCGACGCGCACGTCGTCACCAGGCTGGCGGTGCCCTCGCTCGCCACCGCCGAACTGACGGTGCGGGCCCTGGTCCGCAACGACACGGGCAGCGCGGTCACCACGGAGGTCACCGGCAGCGCCGCCGGGACCCGGTTCGCCCGGACGGTGACGCTCGGCGCGCACGAGTCGAAGACGCTCTCCTTCTCCCCCGCCGACGTCCCCGGCCTGCGTCTCACCCGCCCCAGGGTGTGGTGGCCGGCCGGGATGGGCAAGCAGCCGCTGTACGACCTGGACCTCACCGCCACCGTGGCCGGCAGGCCCTCGGACACCGCGCACGAGACCTTCGGCATCCGCGACGTGCGGGCCCCGCTGAACTCCGACGGCGACCGCCAGTACCGCGTCAACGGCCGCGCGCTGCTCATCAAGGGCGGCGGCTGGTCCCCGGACGAGTTCCTGCGCTGGGACCGCGCCTACACCGAGGACCGTCTGAAGTACGCCCTCGACCTGGGCCTGAACACCCTCCGCCTGGAGGGCCACCTGGAGCCGGACGAGTTCTTCGACCTCGCCGACCGCTACGGCGTGCTCGCGCTGCCGGGCTGGGAGTGCTGCGACAAGTGGGAGGGCGACGTCAACCCCAACGGGTCCGGCGAGCCGTGGTCCGCCACCGACCACGCCGTGGCGAAGGCCTCCATGGCCGCCGAGGCCGCCCGGCTGCGCGACCACCCGAGCATGCTGTCGTTCCTGATCGGCAGCGACGCCGCGCCGGACGCGACGATCGAGCGCAGCTACCTGGACGCCCTGGAAGCGGCCGACTGGCCCGTCCCCGTGGTCCCCGCCGCCTCCGACACGTCCTCCCCACGGCTCGGCGACTCGGGCATGAAGATGACGGGCCCCTACGACTGGGTGCCGCCCGGCTACTGGTACGCCAAGCAGGAGGGCGGAGCCACCGGCTTCAACTCCGAGACCAGCGCGGGCCCGAGCATCCCGACCCTCGACACCCTGCGCCGGATGATGACACCGGCCGAACTCGACACCCTGTGGAAGGATCCGGAGGCCCGCCAGTACCACCGTTCGCCGTCCCTCACCTTCGGCACGCTCAAGATCTACGACGAGGCGCTCGCCGGCCGCTACGGCGCTCCGACGAGTCTCGCCGACTATGTGCGCAAGGCCCAGCTGGCCCAGTACGAGACCGTGCGCGCCCAGTTCGAGGCGTACCGGCGCAACGCGACCGACGCCGAGCGGCCCGCCACCGGGGTCGTCCACTGGATGTTCAACAGCGGCTGGCCGTCCCTGCACTGGCAGCTGACGGACCGTTACCTGGACCAGAACGGCGCCTACTTCGGCGCGAAGAAGGCGAACGAGCCGCTGCACGTGCAGTTCTCCTACGACGACCGCTCCGTCGTGGTGGTGAACAACCGCACCGCCGCGGCCCGGGGCCTCACCGCGCGGGCCACGCTGTTCGACCCCGACGGCACGCGCAGGTACGACGAGAGCGCCGCAGGCGTGACGGTGGACGGCGGCGGGGCGCGCGCCACCGCGCTGACCCTGCCGGCCTCGGTGGACGGGGAGTCGCGCACCCATCTGCTGCGGCTGGTGCTGACGGACGCGCACGGCAAGGAGGTGAGCCGGAACGTGTACTGGCTCTCCACCCGGCCCGACACCCTCGACTGGGACGACACCACCTGGTACTACACCCCGACGACGGAGTACGCCGACCTCACCGGGCTGGCCTCGATGGCCCGGGTGCCGGTGTCGGCGACGGCGGTCACCCGGGCGTCGGAGGGCGTGTCGACCACCACGGTGACCCTGCGGCGCCACGGGCGCGGCACGGCCCCGGCGCTGCTGACGGACGTCGACATGGTGGGCGCGGAGGGCAAGCCGGTGCTGCCGGTGCGCTGGTCGGACAACCAGGTGAGCCTGTGGCCGGGTGAGTCGGTGACGCTGACCGCCACCTACCGGACGGCCGATCTGCGCGGCTCGGCGCCGCGCGTGCGGGTCTCCGGCTGGAACACGCCGCCGACGACGGTACCGGCGTCCTGATGCGAGCGGAGGCGGCCCCGGCGCACGGGCCGCCTCCGTTTCACCGGCTCAGCTCACGTCGAGCGCGGTGTCGTCCACGACGAACGACGTCTGGTACTTGGAGCCCTCGGTGCCGGTGAACTTCAGGGTCACGGTCTGCCCGGCGAAGCCGCCGAGGTCGAAGGCGCGCTGGGTGTAGCCGGAGGCGGCGTCGAGGTTGGAGTACGTCGCCAGGGTGCGCAGCACCGTGCCGGACGCGTTCAGGACCTGGACCTTGAGGGTGTCGTAGGCCGTGCTGGTGGTGGTCTCGGCGGTGTCCACGTGGAGTTGGAAGCCGAGCCTGGCCGAGCAGCCGGACGGCAGGGTCACCGACTGGGCGAGGGTGTCGGTGCCGGCGGTGCCGTTGCCGTCGAGCCAGGCGTAGTAGGAGCCCGAACGGGCGGCGCGGCTGGTGGAGTCGGTGATGACACCGCTGGTGGTGGTCCAGACGGTGCTGCCGGACTCGAAGCCGTTGTTGCCGAGGAGCTGGGCGGCGGCGCAGCTCGTCGAGCCGCCGCCGGTGCCGGTGCCGCTCGCGCCGGACAGCCACTCGGTGGCGTTGAGCGCGAGGGCCGCGTTGGTGGCGGTGGAGTCGTTCCAGCCGTCGTAGAGGGTGTTGCCGGACTGGCCGGTGCCGTCGTCGACCGGGGAGCTGTCGCCCCAGAAGGCCACCCGGCCGCTGCCGAAGGTGCTGGTGGCGAAGAAGGCGCCGGTGTTCTGGGAGTAACCGGTGCGGTAGAGCAGGCCCTTGACGCCGGGGTTGTCGGCGGGCTTGAGGGTGGCGGTCGTACCGCTGGCGATCAGGCTCTTGGTGACGGTGCCGAAGGAGCCGTGCAGCACCGGGTCGGTGCTGTCGCCGATCGCGGAGGGGTGGTCGGAGCCGATGCTCAGCGAGTCGACGGAGAAGCCGAACGGGTCGGTGGAGTCGACGCCGTTGTTCGTCATCAGGTCGTTGAAGATCTCGACCGCGTCGTAGCCGTCGTTGTTGCGGTCGGCCCCGGTGTGGTCGGAGATCATGAACAGTCCGCCGCCGTTCTTGACGAAGTTCATGATCGCCGTCTTCTCGGCGCTGGTGAAGAGCGTGTTGGGCTCGGGCAGGACGAGCGTGTCGAAGTTCGACAGGTCGGTGGCGGAGGTGGAGCCGTAGCCGAGGCTGGAGCCGGACGGCAGCGTCTTCAGGCTGTAGTTCCCGGTCTTCTGCAGCGCGACGCCCCAGGAGGACAGGGCTCCGGTCCAGTCGGTCTCGGCGGACGGGGAGGAGTCCTGGCCGAGCGGGTCGGGCTGGCTGGTGGAGATGATCCAGTCGGCGTTGCCGGCGGTCTCGGCGTGGGCGTTGTCGAACAGGATGCGGTGGGTGGTAGCCGCGTGCGCGGGAGTGCCGGTGCCGACCTGTACGGCGACCGAGGTGAGCAGCAGCGCCGCACCGGCCAGGGCGGTGGTGCCGCTGCGGCGGGATCGTCTCGATCCGAGCATCCGTCGAACCTCCATGAAGGGTGGGGAGAGGCGGTGCGGGCGCCAAGTCTGCGCGCGTAGAACCGGCTTGGGGTGTCGTCCACGCGTCGGTTGGCTGAAATGTACATGGCGGAGAGGGCGGGTGAACAGGGGGTTCCGGTGGCGCTCCGGCGCGCTCCGGCGCGCCTTCCCGGCCGTGCGGCGCGCCGGCGCCCCGGTGGCGGAAGCGCCGGCCGAACCGAACGCGGTGGCCGCAACGCGCCCGGCCGGGGATCATGGGGTACGGAGGTGAGCCGATGGTGCGCGATGGTGAACTGCGGTATCTGCGCCGCTGTGTGGAGCTGGCCGAGGAGGCGCTGGAGGCCGGTGACCAGCCCTTCGGGTCGGTGCTCGTGGCCGGTGACGGCACCGTGCTGGCGGAGGACCGCAACCGGGTGGCGGGCGGGGACCACACCCGGCACCCCGAGTTCGAGCTGGCCCGCTGGTCGGCGGCGCGTCTGACGCCCGAGGAGCGGGCGGCGGCGACCGTCTACACCTCCGGCGAGCACTGCCCGATGTGCGCGGCGGCGCACGCCTGGGTGGGGCTCGGCCGGATCGTGTACGTCCTCTCCTCCGCGCAACTGTCCGGACTGCTGGCCGAGTTGGGCGTGCCCGCACCGCCCGTGCGGACTCTTCCGGTGCGGGACGTCGCGCCCGGGGTGGCCGTGGCGGGGCCGGTGCCGGAGCTGGTGGACGAGGTGCGGGAGCTGCACCGCCGCTTCCACTCCGGTCGGTCCCGGCTCGGCTGAGGGTCAGCCGAGTTCGAGCGTGGTGACGCCGAACACCCGCTCTTGGGCGTAGGCGCGCACCGGGCCGGTGTACATGCGGGCGGTCTCGAACGAGGGCCGCAGTCCGGCCTGTTCGGCGAGGGCGGTGCCGGCCGTGTTCGGCTCGGGCACGTCGATCGCGACCTCCCGGCCGGTCACGTCGGCGGTGAGGGCGGCGAACAGGGCGCGGGCGTCGGCGGCGGTGTCCGCGAAGAGGGGGCCGATGCGCAGGGTGTCGTGGCCGGGGCGGAGCACGCCGTAGCCGGTCAGGCGGCCGTCGTTCTCGCGGACGACGGCCTGGTGGCCGGGTGTGGTGAGCCATGCGGCGAGGAACCGGGGACGGTCGGCGGGGTGGCAGGCGCTGTCGTAGGCGGTGATCGCGGCGAGGTCCGCGGGGCCGGCCGGGCGGACGCCGGCGGGCGGCTCGGCCGCGGGGGCGGGGCCGGTGAACCGGATGGTGCGGTGGGCGAAGCGGAAACCGGACTGGCGGTAGTTGTCCTGCTGGGCGACGACTCCGTCCAGGCCGACGGTCCGGCTCCCGGCGTGTGCCAGCGCGGTCTTCCAGGTGGTCAGACCGTGCCCCTGGCCGCGCAGGCCGGGGCGGACCAGGTAGCAGCCGAGGAAGGCGAAGCCGTCTCCGTGGTTCACCACGGAGACGGCGGAGACCGGTTCCCCGTCGATCCGGCCGAGGAAGAACCCGTCGGGGTCCTGGGCGAAGAACGCGGGCCCGTCGGACAGTCCGGGGTCCCAGCCCTCCGCCGCCGCCCACCCGCTGATCACCGGCCAGTCGGCGAGGGTGGCCTGGGTGACGACGAGGTCCTGGGGGGCCGCAGGGGTCATCGGTGCGCTCCGTTTCCGTCGGGGTCGGGCTGTCGTACGGCACGGCCGCCGGCCGGCCGCCGGCAGCATCCTTCCGGATCAACGGGGGTGACGCCACGGGGAGACGGGGCGTACGCGTACGACGGTCCGCCGTCATGTGGGGGGGCGGCTCGGACTCCGTACGGCTCGCGGGAGGCGGCGCGGGGGCCATCGGCCCGGGGGACGACGCCGGCAGCGTCGGCGAGGGGTGCGGGGCCGGGAGCGCCCGTCTCCGTCTTGTGGTCACCGTCGCGGGCAACGGCGGCAGGCACGCCGGTCCAGCTCACGACCTGAGCCGGCGGCCCGGAGCACGTCCACCCCACGGTCACCGTCACAGGTAGCGGCGGCAGGGACGTCCGTCCGCCTCGCAGCGACTCGCCGGCAGCGGCATCGTCATCTGAGCCGGCGGCCCGGAGCGTGCTCGCCTCGCCGTCACGGCCGCGGGCAGCGGACCCGGCGCGCGAGACGGTACGCCCGGAGGCCGTCCACCTCACGGTCACCGTCGCGGGAGGCGGCTCCCCGGGCCCCGCGTTCGTGCCCTAGGCGTCGCGGGCCGGGCGGAAGCGGCGGTAGAGGATGGTGCCCGCTGCGACGAGCAGGGCGCCGGCGGCCGCGGCGGGGGCGGCGGCGTCCGCTCCGGTGTGGGCCAGCGTGGACACGGTCGGGCGCGGGGCGGGCCGGGACGGGGCGGGGGCCTGCGGCTTCGGGGCCCGGGGCTTCGGCGCGGGAGTGTGCCGGACGGGGGGACGCGGGGCGGGGCGGGAAGTGTCGCCGGGGCCGTTGACCGACTGGTTGCCGAACACCGGGTTGCCCACGCCGACCCCGTCGACGCTGTTGCCGGTGATGTTCACCGGCAGGTCGACGGGGAGCTGGACGCCGTTGCCCGAGACCGCGCCGGGCGAGCCCGCCGCGCCGCCGTGGGCGGACGCGCCCGGTCCCGTGCCGTCGGACCGCTTCTTGCCGGTGTTCGCGCAGGCGTTGCCGGCGGCCGGGTTGAGCAGTCCCACGAGGTCGACCGTGTTGCCGCAGACGTTCACCGGCACGTCCACCGGGAGCTGGACGCCGTTGCCGGAGAGCAGCCCGGGTGAGCCTGCTGCCGCGCCCCGGGCGCCGGCCCCGTCGGCCGCGAAGGCGGCGGACACCGGGAGCGCCACGGCCATCGCGCCGGACGCGGCGGCGACCGCGATCACACCGTTTCGGGTGGCCCGTCTCATAGGTTCCCTGCCTTCCAGACATCGCGCGAGCACTCACCCGCACCACCTAAAACGCAGTTGAACCATCCGAGTTGTGGCTTATCGGTCTTTCACCCCATCGAGCGGCACTGTTATCGAACTGCCGTGAAGCCGCCCGAATGATCACGATCGGGCACGCAGGGTGCGCAGGATACGACGGCCGGCGCCGGGCCGCCCGCCGGGAGGCGGGCCCGGAGGGGTCCGCTTATGGTGATCCGAGGGCGCCGTCCCCGGTCCGTGGCGGGCGCGCCCCGGGAGGCGATCGATGCTGGCCATGCTGTCCACACGGCCCGGCGTGCGGCGCTGCGCGGGCGCCTCGGCGCTCGCCCTGGCGCTGCTCGGAGCGGCGCTGCCCGCGACCGCCGCCGACCGGCCGCAGCCGGACCTCACCCGCTTCTACCGGCAGCACCCGGTGTGGGCCGCCTGCCAGGGTCCGGACATGCCCGAGGACCTGCAGTGCGCGAAGGTCACCGTCCCGCTCGACTACGCCCGGCCGGACGCGGGGACGCTGGACGTGGCGCTGGCCCGCTACCGCGCGACGGGCACGTCACACGGTTCGGTGGTGCTCAACTTCGGCGGCCCGGGCGGCGCCGGTATTCCGGAACTGGCCTCCCAGGGACGGCAGTTCATGGATCTGACCAACGGCTATGACGTGGTCACCTTCGACCCGCGCGGCGTCGGCCGCTCCTCCCCCGTCAGCTGCGGCGAGGGCGGCGTCGCGGTTCCCGCGGTGCCGAGGCAGGACTCGGAGGCCGGCCGGTCGCGGGAACTGTTCCGGCAGCTGCGGCAGGTGGCCGAGGAATGCGCCCGCAACTCCGGCCCGGTGCTGCCCCACATCGGCACCGTGAACGCCTCCCGCGACCTGGACGTGATCCGCCAGGCGCTCGGCGACGGCAAGCTCAACTACCTCGGCTTCTCCTACGGCACGCGGCTCGGCGCGGTGTACGCGGCGCAGTTCCCGGACCGGACCGGCCGGCTCGTCCTGGACGGCGTGGACACACTGACCGAGTCGCCGGCCGAGCAGGGGCTGGCGGGCGCCGAGGGCCAGCAGACGGCACTCGACGACTTCCTGGACTGGTGTACGGCGGATGTCGGCTGTCCGTTCGGGCAGGACCGGCGCCGGGCCGGGGACGAGGTGATCCGGCTGGTGCGCGCGCTCGACCGGGACCCGGTGCCGACGGGCTTCGGCGGTTCGTTCAGCGGCCAGGACCTGGTGGGCGCCCTCGGACAGGGCCTGTACAGCAGGCAGTCGTGGCCTTCGCTGGAACGCGCGCTGGCCTCGCTGGTGGAGGACGGCGACACCCGCCGGGTCCTCGGCTTCGCCACGGGCGGCATCGGCCTGCCCCGCGACCGGTACGCCGCGGACCGCACCGGCCCGGCGCCCCGCGACCGGCACCGCGCGGACGGCGGACCGGCGGACGGCGGACTGGTCGACGCCGCCGACGTCCCGGCGGACAACCTGCCGGCCGCCCTGATGGCGATCAACTGCGCGGACGACCCCGACCGGCCCGCCGCGGCCCGGCTCACCGAGGAGATGCGCACGCTGCGGGCCGCGTACGACCACGCCTCGCCGGTCTTCGGCCGCTACCGGCTCACCCAGCTGCTGCTGTGCTACGGCCGGCCCGCGGGCACCGATTTCATCCGCGAGCGGGTGAAGGACGTGCACACGGCGAAGATGCTGCTCGTGGGCACACGCGGTGACCCGGCGACGCCGTACCGGTGGACCGTGGAGACCGCCCGCCGGCTGGGTCCCTCGGCGGTGGTGCTGGACAACAAGGGCGAGGGCCACACCGGGTATTCCTCCTCCATGTGCGTGCACCACAAGGTCAATGACTTCCTGCTCTACGGCACGCTGCCGGCCGGCGGCGGCTCCTGTCCCGCGGACGCTGCCCCGGCCGCCGGCCCCGAGGGCACCGGCTGACCGCCGCGTGCCCGCCGCGGCCCGGTGCCGGCGTCGACGCCGCGGACGACCATCGCGGACCGGGGCAACCTCCCGGGCATGCCGGCCGTCAGACAGGGCAGGCGGGGGCCGCGCCGCAAACCCGCTTCCGACCACGACAGGGGACATCCCATGCGCATCCGCGCCGCCATCGCCGCACCCGCCGCCGTCTCGGCCGCCGCGGCGGCCCTGCTGCTGACCGCGCCGCAGAGCCAGGCCGCCGCCGGCCACGAGCGGACCGTCCGCTGCACCGAGCGGGCGCTGACGGTACAGGCGAAGGCCGTCACCGGCCACCCGGCCGTGCTGCGGGTCAGCGTCACCAACCACACCGCCCGCGCCTGCCTCGTCGACCGCGTGCCCACGGTGACCTTCGGCGACCTGGACGGGGCCGCGCTGCCGCTGCCCGAGGGCGGCACCGGCGACCACCGGCTGGCGGCGGGCGGGACCGCCTACGCCGCCGTGCGGACCATCGCCGACCCGGCGGACCCGCAGGCCCGCCGGGCGGACTCGGTCACGGTGGCGGCCTCGGCCGCGCACTGGGGCCGCTCCTTCGGCCCCGGCCGGCTCGGCACCGGACGGCAGGTGCTCGTCTGGGAGCCGGTGACCACCTGGTGGCAGCCGACGGCGCGGGCCGCGGACCGGATCATCGGGCTGGACTGAGCACCCGGCTCAGCCGAGCACCAGCTCGGGCGCGTACAGGTCCAGCCACCCGGCGAGGTCCAGGGCGCGTTCCAGGCCGCGCCGGGCCGCCTGGGTGCTGACCGGCGTGTCGCGTTCGGAGGCCTCCCGTACCCGGTCCCGGTCGAGCAGGTCGAACACGGGGTGGGAGGGCCGGGCCAGCAGCTCCTTGACCTGCTCCTGGAGCGCGCGGGCGTACCCGGGGTCCTGGGTGGACGGATAGGGACTCTTCACCCGGTCGTACACCGACTTCGGCAGGAGGTCCGCCGTCGCCTCCCGGAGCAGGCTCTTCTCCCGGCCGTCGAAGGACTTCAGGGCCCACGGCGTGTTGTAGACGTACTCGACCAGCCGGTGGTCGCAGAACGGCACCCGCACCTCCAGGCCGACGGCCATGCTCATGCGGTCCTTGCGGTCGAGCAGCATGCGCACGAAGCGGGTGAGGTGCAGATGGCTCATCCGCCGCATCCGGTACTCGAAGTCGCTCTCGCCGTCCAGCCGGTCGATGCCGGCGACGGCGGTGCGGTAGCCGTCGGCCACATAGCTTTCGAGGTCGAGGGCCTTGGCTATGTCACTGCGCACCACGTCGGCGTCCTCGCCGAAGTGGCGGCCCATGGTGGTCAGCCACGGGAAGGTGTCGGCGTGGCGCGCCTCCTCGTCGAAGAACTGCAGATAGCCGCCGAACACCTCGTCGGCGGACTCGCCGGACAGGGCGACGGTGGACTTCTCGCGGATCGCGCGGAAGAGCAGCAGCAGCGAACTGTCCATGTCGCCGAGGCCGGACGGCAGGTCGCGGGCCCGGATCACCCGCTCGCGGACACCGGGGTCGGAGAGGGCGTCGGTGTCGAGCACGATGTCCTGGTGCTCGGTGCCGGCGAGCCGGGCCACGTCGTGCACGAAGGGCGTGTCGGGCGTGCCGCGCAGTTCGTCGGCGACGAAGTTGTCGGCCTGGCCCGCGAAGTCGACGGCGAAGCTGCGCACCTTCTCGCCGTGGACGGCGAGCTGCCGGGCGGCGAGCGCGGTCATGGCCGAGGAGTCGAGCCCGCCGGAGAGCAGGGTGCAGCGCGGCACGTCGGCGACCAGCTGGCGGCGCACGATGTCGTCGAGGAGCGAGCGCACGGTGGCGATGGTGGTGTCGCGGTCGTCGGTGTGCGGGCGGGTCTCCAGGCTCCAGTACACGCGGGTGGACAGGCCGGAGCGGTCGACGGTGACGACGGTGCCGGGTTCCACCTCGGCCATGCCGTCCCAGACCGCGTGCCCCGGCGTCTTGATCATGACGAACAGCTCGCGCAGGCCGTCCAGGGTGACGCGGGCCCGGGCCAGCGGGTTGGCGAGGATCGCCTTGGGCTCGGAGCCGAACAGGACGCCGTCGGGCGTGCGGTAGTAGTAGAAGGGCTTGATGCCCATGCGGTCGCGGATCATGACCAGCTTGTCCCGCCGGCCGTCCCACACGGCGAACGCGTACATGCCGTTGAGCCGTTCGGCGACCGCGTCGCCCCACTCCAGATAGCCGTGCAGCACCACCTCGGTGTCGGAGTCGGTGGTGAACCGGTGGCCGCGGTCGGTGAGTTCCCGGCGCAGTTCGGTGAAGTTGTACGCCTCGCCGGAGTAGACCAGGGCGACGGTGCCTTCGGGGGTGGGCACGGACATCGGCTGGCGGCCGCCGGGCAGGTCGATGATGGCGAGCCGGCGGTGTCCCAGGGCGGCGGGGCCCTCACTCCAGGTGCCGCGGTCGTCCGGGCCCCGGCAGGCCATCGTCTCGGTCATCGCGTCGACAGCGGCGGTCTCCGTGGTCAGATCACGGTCGAAGGAGACCCATCCGGTGATGCCGCACATGCGCTACCTCCTGCCTCCGGCCGCCGGCAGACCACCGCTCACCTGCGTTTTCCTCGGGTACGGAGGGCCGGCCGGGCAAACCAGTTGTATCGAGCATCTATATCGAGAGTCCATCGGACGTCCGGCCGAGTCAACGCGCCGGAAACACCGGACGGGTATCCGCGTCACGGTTTCGGCCGCGTTTTGCCTCAGCAAAATCCACGGATCCGTACATTGCCGCACCTCGGCCGACAAGAACCGGCCACAGGCAAAAACTTCCTCAAGTAAACGACGTGTTACGTCTTCGCGATCAGAAACCCGGCGAGGAAGTTCCGACAGGAGGACGGCGTCGGCACGGGGGCTCGCGGCGGAGGCGCCCGGGAGCGGACAGGGGTGTACGCGAAGGCCCGGATTACCCCGAATGCCGTAAAGGTGATTCCGCCCTATCGTTCTGTCATGGAGCACGCACTGAGTCCCGCGACCCTCGCCGAACTGCGCCGCCCGCGCCCCTATCCGGCGGTCTCCGTGCTGACGCCGACGCACCGCCGGCAACGCGGCGACGGCCAGGACCAGGTCCGGCTGCGCAACGCGCTGACCGAGGCGCGCCGGCGCCTGGAGTCCGACCCGGCCGTCACCCGCGAACGGCGTGCCGACGTCGAGGCACAACTCGACCGCGCCCTCGCGGAGGTGGACCTGACACACCCCGAGGACGGTCTGGTGATCTTCGCCGCGCCGGGTGAGCACCAGGTGTGGTCCCTCGCCCGGCCCGTGCCCGAGCGGGTGGTGCTGTCGGACACCTTCCTCACCCGCAACCTGGTGTCGGCCCATGCCGCCGAACGGCCCTTCTGGGTGCTGACGCTCTCCGCCGACCGCGTCACGCTGTGGAACGGCGGCGCCGGCCGGGTCGTCGAGGAGCACACGGGCGGCTTCCCGCTGATCCGCGCCCGGGAGAACTTCGACGCCGAGCGGCTGATGCGGATCGGCGACCAGCCGAGCACCTTCCGCGACGAGGACACGCGCCGGTTCCTGCGCGACGCGGACACCGCCATGAGCAGGATCCTGCGGGCCTGGCCCCGGCCGCTGTACCTCACCGGCGAGCAGGCGGCGCTGTCCCTGATGGAGGAGGCCGGCGGCGTCGCGCGGTGCGGCGTGCCGGTGCCGCACGGCGGGCTCGCCCACGCCGGTCCGGAGGCGGTGTGGCAGGCCGTCCGGCCGGTCCTGGAGGAGGAGTCGCGCCGCGACGCCGCGGCCGTCGCACGGGAACTCACCGCGGCCCGCGGGCGCAGGACCTACGCGGCCGGGGTGGACGAGCTGTGGCAAAGCGCCCGGGACGGCCGCGTCCGGCTGCTCGCCGTCGAGGAGGACTACCGCGCGACCGTCCGCGAGATCGGCGACCACCTGGAGCCGGCCGAGTCCGGGGACCTGGACGCCCGCGACGACATCGTGGACGAGATCGTCGAGCGGTGCCTGGAGACCGGCGCCGACGTGCGCTTCGTCCCGGACGGCACACTGGGCGACGCGAACGGCATCGCCGGGGTGCTGCGGTACTGAGGCACTCCGCCGGCCGCCGGCGGCGCGAAGCCGCAAGCGCCGCCGCGCCCGGCCGCTTCCGGCAAGCGCTCCCCGCGCGCCGCGTACGCTACGGCGTGATCGTCGGCGTAAGGGAGCGCGCGCATGGGTGAGCTGCTGGGTGTGGCGGTACTGGGTGCCGGACACATGGGAGCGGACCACATACGGCGCCTCGACCGGGTGGTCAGCGGCGCCAGGGTGGCGGCGGTGGCCGATCCCGACCTCGCCCGGGCCGAGGCTGCGGCGGCCGGGCTGGCCGGCGTCACCGTGCACACCGATCCGCTGGCCGCGCTCGACGCGCCCGGCGTGGCGGCGGTCCTGATCGCGTCCCCGGGTCCCGCGCACGAGGAGGCCCTGCTCGGCGCCTTCGCCCGCCGGCTGCCGGTCCTGTGCGAGAAGCCCATGGTGCCGGACTCCGCCGGTGCCCTGCGCGTCGTGGAGGCCGAGGCGGCACTCGGCCGCCGGCTGGCGCAGATCGGTTTCATGCGCCGCTACGACGCCGAGTACCTGCGGCTGAAGGCGCTGCTGGACGGCGGCGGTCTGGGCCGGCCCCTGATGCTGCACTGCACGCACCGCAACGTCTCCTCGCCCGGCGGCTTCACCAGCGCGATGCTGATCAACAGCTCGGTGTCGCACGAGATCGACGCGGCCCGGTGGCTGCTCCGGCAGGAGCTGACGGCGGTCACCGTGCTGCGGCCCACGCCGTCCTCGCGCGCGCCCGAGGGCCTGCTCGATCCGCAGTTCGTGCTGTTCGAGACCGAGTCGGGGGCCCTGGTGGACGTCGAGGTCTTCGTCAACTGCGGCTTCGGCTACCAGGTGCGCTGCGAGGCCGTGTGCGAGGCGGGCAGCGCGCGGATCGGCGAGGCGCACACCATGGTGGTCACCACCGCGGACGGCGCCCGCGAGGAGGTGGCGCGGGACTATCTCGTCCGGTTCGCCGACGCCTACGACCGCGAGGTGCGGGCCTGGGTCGACGCCACCCGGCGCGGCGAGGTCACCGGTCCGGGCGCCTGGGACGGGTACGCCGCGTCCTTGGTCGCCGAGGCGGGCGTGCGGTCCCTGGAGACGGGCACCCGGGTGCCCGTCGAACCGGCTCCCCGCCCGGATCTGTACGCCCGGCCCGGACACTGACGCCCGCGGCCGCGCGACCAGGGCACCAAAGTGCCGCCGGACCGGCTCACACGCCTCCGAACAGCGCGCTCAGCCCCCGTTCCACCACCTCGGACACATCCTCCTCGCCGCTCGCCACCACCTGGTACGTGCGCCCGAGGAAGCCGCGCAGCACCGAGGCCCGGAAGAGCAGCAGGGCCATGCCGTGCGGCGAGTGCAGTTCCAGGACGGTTCCGGTGCGGCCGCAGGGCCATATCCGTACGTCCCCGTGGCCGGCCGGGGCCCCGAGCCCCTCGTCGAGCAGGGAGCGGGCGAAGGTCCAGGTGACCTCCTCGCCGTGCAGGGCGGCCTCGGCGGGGAAGTCGAGGTACACCGCGAGCGGGTCGTCCGCGGTGTAGCGGAGCGTGGCGGGCACCGGGACCTCCTGGTCCCCGGCGGCGACGAGGCGGGCGTGGGCGAGCTGTGCGACGGTGGTCTCCATGCTTTTAAGGAGTCCGCGCGGGCGGCTCGCATGGCGTCAATTCCGGTCAGAATTCGGCAGGTACCGGCCTTCGGCCGCTTCCTGGAACGCAATGCCTCCGAACACCCGCGCGAACAACGTGCCCGGACCGTCCGTCTCATCCAACTCACGTACGGGCACTACGACTTGACCGACGTGACAAGTGCGCCGTTCGTCCCCTTCCCTCCCCCCGAGAGGACTCTGGCATATGCCTGAGGCACCACCGCATCGTGTGTTGCCAAATCCCTTACAGGCCGTCGCGGGCTGTGCGAGAGTCGTAACGGTCCCCCGCCGCCGCCCGCCGTACCGTCCCCCCATTTCCGGAGTGCTCATGCCGTCCCCAGTCTCCGCGGACCGCCCAGCCGCCCAGCCGCCCGGCCGCGGCTCGGTCGAGGCGCTGATCACGCAGACGCGGCGGCTCAAGGGCGACGTGGACGCCGTACGGCGTGACACCCGGGGCGACGGCGCGGACCCCGAGGAACGCTGGCAGCGCGCCCTGTACGACCTCGCCCTGCACCAGCTGAACGACGTCGACGCGCACCTGGCCCAGCTGCGGGACGGCCCGCCGCCCCGACCGGCGCCGGCCGCTCCGGGCGGTTCGCTGCTCAGCCGCGTCGGCAGCGCCGAGTGGAACCTGCTGACGGACGAGGTCACCTGGTCCGCGGAGCTGTACCGGATCCTCGGCCTCGACCCGGCCGGTCCCGCTCTCACCCTGGACGAACTGCCCGGCCTGGTGCCGGCGGAGGACCGGCCGAGACTCACCGAGATGGTGACGGCCTGCCTGGTCGACGCCAGGCCCATCGACGGCGAGTTCCGCGTCGTACGTCCCGACGGTGTCGTACGGACCGTACACATGATGGGCGAACCCGTGCTCGGCGCCGACGGCGGCACGACCTCCATGTGGGCCGTGCTCCGCGACGTCAGCGAACTGCGCCGCAGCCAGCGGACGGTGAGCGAGACCCGGGACACGCTGCACCGGCGCCGCCGGCGGGAGCGGACCGAGCACCGGATCGCGGCGGAGTTACAGGAGGCCGTGCTGCCGCCCTGGCACGGCTCCCTGCGGCTTTCGCACCAGGGCCCGGTGGCCCTGGACCTGGCCGCCCACCGCATTCCGGCCGCGACCGCCACCCTGATCGGCGCCGACTGGTACGACGCGCTGGACCTGGCCGACGGCCAGACCCTGCTCACCGTGGGCGGTCTCACCGGGCAGGCCGCCGCCTCCGGCATGGCGATGCTGCTCGGCGCCGTACGCGGCATGGCGATGGCCGGGACCCTGCCCGGACGGCTGCTCACCCTGCTGAACCGGTTGCTCGGCACCGCCGCGCAGCCCGCCCTCGGCAGCGCCGTCTGCTGCCGCTACCGGCCCACGACCCGCACCCTGGTCTGGGCACGGGCCGGACACCCCGCCCCGCTGCTGTACCGCGGCGGGACGGGGCGCCTGCTGGACGCGCCGGACGGCACCCCCCTCGGCGCCTCCTCCGGCACCGTCTACGAAGAGTCCGCCGTCACCCTGCGACCGGGCGACCTGCTCCTGCTGCACACCGGCGCGCTGCTGCCGGAGCACGGCGGGACGGCGGCCGTGGACCGGCTGCTCGGCCTCGCCTCCCGGTTCGGCCCCGCGCACACCGCGCGGGACTGTGTCCGCACGGTCGTCGAGGAGTTCGGCGGACCCGGACGCGAGGACGACGCGTGCGTGCTCGCCGCGAAGGTCACCGCCTGACGACGGCCACCACCCGACGATGATCACCGTGTGACGGCAACCGGCCCGCCGGGCCGGACGGTGCGCCGGCCCTACGCCTGCGCTCCGGCGCCATCCGTCCTGGCCCGCTGCTTGGGCAGGGAGATCCTGATCTCCTCCCGCAGCTCCTGGATTCTCGGGCAGCCGGCGTACTGCGCGGTCAGCTGGTACATCTGCCGCAGCCGGTCCCAGGTGCGACGCGAGGAGTTCGAGCCCATCGCCATCAGCGCCAGCCGCGCGTAACGGTCGGCCTGTTCGGGGTCGTCGGCGATGAAACAGGCGGACGCCATGGACAGATGGTCGAAGATCTTCGAGCGTTCCCGTCCGTCCACCCGCAGGGCGAGGGCCTTCTGCGCGTAGTGCTGGGCGTGTTCGGCCGCTCCCGGGTCGAACTCCGCCAGGGTGCGGTAGGCGAGCGCCTGCATGCCGTACAGGTCGGCGTCCTTGAAGGTCTGCATCCAGTCCGGCGTCGCCGCGTCCTGCCGGTCGACGACGAACAGGTCCTCCGCGTGCCCGAGCGTGCGGCGCATCGCCTGCCCCTTGCCCATCGACGCCTGCGCCCAGGCCTCGATGGTGTGGAACATCGCCTTCGTACGCGGCTGGAGGCCGTCCCCGGCGCCGGACTGGGCGAGCTTCATCAGGTCCAGGGCCTCGTCCGGGCGGCCGAGGTGCACCATCTGCCGCGCCGCGCGGGACAGCGCCTCCCCGGCGCGCGGCCGGTCACCGCCCTCCCGGGCGGCGTGCGCGGCGATCACGAAGTACTTCTGCGCCGTGGGCTCCAGGCCGACGTCGTGCGACATCCAGCCCGCCAGGACGGCGAGGTTGGCGGCGACGCCCCACAAACGCCGCTGGAGGTGGGGCGGATGGTGGTAGGCGAGCATGCCGCCCACCTCGTTGAGCTGGCCCACCACCGCCTTGCGCTGGAGGCCGCCGCCGCGGGCCGCGTCCCAGGCGCGGAACACCTCGACCGAGCGCTCCAGCGCCTCGATCTCCTGGGATCCGACGGGAGCGGCCTCGTACCGGTCGAAACCGGCCGGGTCGGCGTGCAGAGGGTCGTCGAGGACAGGGGCATCGGCCCTGAGGGCCGGATCGGTGTGCAGCCAGTCGTGCATGGCACCGCTGAGTGTGGATCCCGTGGCGAGCGCGGCACCCGCGCCCACCAAGCCGCGTCGGTTGAGCATGAGGTCCATTCCCGTGAATTCGGTGAGGACCGCGGCGGTCCGCCCGGGCGGCCAGGGCAGGCCGTCGGGATGTTCCTCGATCCCGTCGCCCTGCCGTTTCCCCGCACGCCCCTGCCGTACCAGACCGAGGTCCTCGATGGTCACGACACGGCCGAGACGCTCGGTGAACAGGGCCGCCAGCACCCGCGGTACGGGATCGCGCGGGATCTCTCCCATGTCGATCCACCGCCGTACCCGGGAGGTGTCGGTCGCCAGCTGGGGGTGGCCCATGGCCGCCGCCTGCCGGTTGACCAGCCTCGCGAGTTCGCCCTTCGACCAGCCGGCCAGGCCGAACAGGTCGGCGAGGCGGGTGTTGGGTCGTCCGCTCACGTCAAGCCCCCAGGTTCTCGGCTGAGTTGACAGTAGCCGGGTGCGGGTTGCCGGGCGACTATTCGCCACGGTTCGCCAGGGTCCGCCAGATGGTGTGCCACCGGCCATCGGGTGTCAGGTAGGAAAGCGCCACCCCGACCCGGTCCGCCACCTCCCGGTGACGGCCGTCCGGTCGCACATGCCGGGCACATTCCCCAGGGTGTGTCCGGAGGGCCGGGTCGGGTGGGCGCACGCTCCCGAAACCACGCTCACGGGGCACGCCCCCGCGAGCACGGGTTCGGAGTGCGGACGTACAGGCAGGCACAGCAGGCACACGAAGGGATCTGTCTTTCCCATGTACGCAGCATCGTCCTCCGTGTCCGCCCCGGCCCGGCCGCTGCGCTCCCGTCCTGCGGGCGGCGGACCGTACCTGGACCCGGTGGCGCGTCCGGGCGTCCCCGTGCCGGGGGTGGTCCGGCCCCGGCGGGTCCCGGGCCGGCCCGGAGCCCAGCCGCTCAGCGGACGGCTGGACCTGTCCGGCCCGCAGGGCGCGCAGCTGCGGACCGCGCTCGCCTCGGTGCACCGGATCTGCCCGGAGTTCGCCCCGGTGCAGGTGCTGCGGCAGGGTGGACGGTCGGTGCTCCTGGTCGGGACGACGGGACGGGGGACGGCGGTCGCGAAGTGTCTCCTGGACCACTCGCCCGTCTGGGTGGAGCGGAGTCGTCAGGAAATAGCCGCATACCGCTCGTTCGTCCGGCACCGGCCGCCGGTGCGGGTGCCGAGGCTGATCGCGGCGGATCCGGACAACTGCACGCTGGTGATCGAGCGGCTGCCGGGCCGCCCGGTGGCGTTGCGGCGGCATCCGATGGAGGCGCCGCCGCGCGCGGACATCCGGGCCGCGCTCGGCGCGATCTGCCGGGTGAACGCCTGGCGGCCCCCGGCGGGCACCTTCGACATGCCGCTGGACTACGCGGCCCGGATCTCCCGGTACCACGAGCTGGGCCTGCTCACCGACCGGGACCTCGGCGACCTGCAGAAACTGCTGCACGGCATCGCGCACGAGGTGGGCCGGCACGGCATGCTCCAGTTCTGCCACGGCGACGCCCTGCTGTCCAACATCCTGCTGTCACCGGCCGGTCCGGTGCTGGTGGACTGGGAGCACGCGGGCTGGTACCTGCCGGGTTACGACCTGGCGACGCTGTGGCTGGCCCTCGGGGAGGCCGCTCCGGTGGCCCGGCGGAACATCAGCCAGCTCGCCCAGTCGGCGGGCCCGGCTTCCAGGGACGCCTTCCTGGTGAACCTGATGCTGCTGGTGACCCGGGAGATCCGCACCGTGGAGACGGCCGTGCAGCGTTCCATGCGGGAGGCGGCTCCGCCGGTCCCGGGCGCGGCGCAGCCGGGTGCCGTGCCGTCCGGCGAGGAACAGCGGCTGCTGCTGCGGCGGTTGCACGACGACTGCCAGCTGGCCCGCAGGGCGGTGCGCGCGGCGGTCGGCACCCGCTGACGGGGGGACGGTCCGCGGTGCGCCCCGAGCGGCGGCGCACCGCGGACCTTTCGCGCGGGCCGGGGCGGCGGCCAGTGGTGTACGCCAGTGACGCTCCGCAGGCCCGGGCCGCGCTCTCGCGAAACTCGCCGTGAACCCTCCGTGACGTGGGAAGTCGCCTTCCTGTCGGCCTCATTGACGGGACGTCGGCCAGCCGGTACCACTGACCCAGCCCGGCGCCGCACGCCCCGCCCTTCACTGGAGGCCGCCTTGCGAGGACCCGCCACCGCTCCCCCGGCCCCGGACGGCCCCGGACGCCCGCTGCGGACCGTCGTCCCGCTCGCCTCCGCGGCCCTGCTGCTGTCGCTGCTCGGCGCGGCCCCCGCCCACCCCGCCCCGGACCCCTCCGCGCACCGTCTGCAACAGGCGTTCGCCGCCGCGGCGGCCGACTACCACGTGCCGCAGAGCGTGCTGCTGGCCGTCTCCTATCTCCAGTCCCGCTGGGACCGGCACGGCGGCGCGCCCAGCGTGACCGGCGGCTACGGCCCGATGCACCTCACCGACGCCCGCACCGCGCTCGCCACCGCGGAGCACTTCGCCCACGGCACGGAGGACGCCCGCGGCGACACCGCACGTCCCGCGCCGCATCCCACGGCCGGGGCGCCGGCGTCCTCGGCGGTCCCGGCCCGGCTGCGGACGCTGCCGAAGGCAGCGGAGCTGACCGGCATCCCGGCCGCGCGACTGCGGTCGGACCCGGCGGCGAACGTGGCCGGCGGTGCCGCGCTGCTCGCCGCCGCGCAGCGGGAGCTGGGCGGGCCGGCGAGCGCCGACCCGGCCGACTGGTACGGCGCGGTGGCCCGGTTCTCGGGTGCCGACGACACGGCGACCGCCGCCGCGTACGCCGACGATGTGTACGACGTGCTGCGCACCGGCGAGGAGCGGATCACGGACGACGGCCAGCTGGTGAGCCTGGCCGCCCGGCCCCGGGTGAACCCCGGCACCGGGCGGCTGCGGGCGGCGGGCCTGCGCACACTGCCGGCGGACGGCACCGAGTGCCCCCGGTCGGTCTCGTGCACCTCGGTCCCGGCGCCCTACGAGGAGTTCGGGGACAACGACTACGGCAACCACGACCTCGGCGACCGCCCGGCGTCCCAGCGGATCAAGTACATCGTCATCCATGACACGGAGGGTTCCTGGGAAGGGGTGATGAACCTGATCCAGGACCCCACCTATGTGTCGTGGCACTACACGATTCGCTCGACCGATGGGTTGATAGCCCAGCATGTGAAGGCGAAGGACGTGGCCTGGCACGCCGGCAACTGGGATGTCAACGCCCGGTCCATCGGCATCGAGCACGAGGGGTTCCTCGCCGCTCCGGACGCCTGGTACACGGAGGAGATGTACCGCTCCTCGGCGCGGCTGGTGCGGTACCTGGCCAGGACGTACGGCATCCCGCTGGACCGGCAGCACGTCCTCGGCCACGACAACGTGCCCGGGCCGACCGCCTCCACCATTCCGGGGATGCACACGGACCCGGGACCGTACTGGGACTGGCGGCACTACTTCCGGCTGCTGGGCCGGCCGCTGCGGCGCACGGCCGGACCGCACTCGGGTGTGCTGACGGTGCTGCCGGACTACGACGCGAACCGGCCCGTGTACACCGGCTGCGCCGCCAAGGGCGAGCCCTGCCCGGCGCACGGCTCCGGTGAAGTGCGGCTGTACACGGACCACGACGAGAACGCGCCGCTCATCAGGGACATCGGAGTGAAGACGGACCCGACCGACGGGGTGAACGACCTGTCCTCGCGCGTCTCCACGGGCCAGCAGTACGCGGTGGCCGGCCGCTGGGGTGACTGGACGGCCGTCTGGTACCTCGGGCAGAAGGCCTGGTTCCGCGACCCGGCCGGGCAGCGCACGGCGGTGCCCGCGAAGGGCCTGGTGGTGACCCCGCGCGAGGGCCTGGCGAGCGTGCCGGTGTACGGCCGGGCCTACCCGGAGAAGGCGGCCTACCCGGCGGGTGTCCCCGCCCAGTCGGTGGTGCCGCTGCCGTACACGATCCCGGCCGGGCAGCGGTACGTCGTCGGTGACGAGATGCCGGGCGAGTACTACTACGCGGTGACCTTCACCCCGGACGCGCACCGGGTGGTAAGGGGCGAGGACCGGTACTACGAGATCCAGTACGGCCACCGGGTCGCCTTCGTCCGGGCCGCCGACGTGACGGTCGAGGACGGGACCGCGGCCCGCTAGGCCGGCCGACGGGTGTCAGCCCTGCTGGAACAGTTCCGCCGGGAGCGGCTTCAGGAGGGCGTACAGGTCGTCGGTGATGGGCCGGTCCCAGGCGGCGATGGTCACGAGGACGCCGTCGCTGCGGTCGAACTGGACGCAGGAGATCCGGCTCTCGGAGAGCTTCAGCCGCCGCACGATGAGGAGGTTGTCGCCCTGGAGCACCGGGGTGTCCTCGGTGCCGACGACGGTGACCTCCTCGTCGTTCTCCAGCGCCAGCAGCAGCTGGCCCACCTCGAAGGGGATCTCGTCCTCGGCGACGTCGCGGGCCGGGGAGCCCTCCGGGAGATTGCCGATGATCATGGCGGGGCCGCGTCCGCCGAACAGGTCGTAGCGCAGGAAGACGCCCTGGCAGGTGCCGTCGGGGGCGGGCAGCAGGCCCGCGCCGAGATTGCCCGGCCAGTCGCCCGGGTCCATGGCCAGCACGTCGAAGTCGGGTCCGGCAGGGGTCGCGCTGCGGCGGCGGAGGAACGACATGCGGCCATGGTACGTGCCCGTGCTCCGGTGGGTGACCTGCGGGCGCCGGGCAGGCCGGCTAGCGCAGGGGGCAGCTGGTGAGCAGGGTGGCGGGGTCCGCTCCGGCCGGGCGGGCGACCGTGCGGTCGGCGGGCGGGCGGCCCGTTCCGGCGAGCCAGCGCTCCAGGGCGGTGAAGGCGGCGCGGTGGCAGGGCACCATCGGGCGGAGCCGGCCGGGGAAGGCGTCGGCGAGGGAGTCGGTGTGGGTGCCGTCCTCGATGCGGTAGTAGCGCAGCAGGGCACCGCGGCCGGCCTCGTGGACCATGCGGGCGTAGACGTCGGAGTCCTGGCTGATCGGCAGGAGTACGTCGAGGGTGCCCTGGAGGGTGATCAGGGGTTTGCCGATGCGGCCGGTGAGGCCGATGCGGCCGACCGCGCGGTGGACGGCGGCGGGCCGTTCGGCGTAGGCGTAGTCGGCGTCGCAGGCGGGGGTGCCGGAGGCGCAGTAGGGGGTGCCCGCCTCGGTGGGACCGTCGTAGCCGGGGTCGAGTTCCTCGCGGTAGAGGCGCTGGGTGAGGTCCCAGTAGACCTGATGGTGGTACGGCCACAGGAACTCGGAGCCGGCCGGGTAGCCGGCCCGGTGCAGGGCCGCCGCGGCCTCGGCGGCCCGGGGGCCGCCGGCGGCGTAGTCCGGGTAGTGGCGCAGGGCGGCCGGCAGGAAGGTGAGCGGGTGGGGGCCGTCGGCGCGCCAGAGGGTGCCTTCCCAGTCGACGCCGCCGTCATACAGCTCCGGGTGGTGTTCCAGCTGCCAGCGCACCAGGTAGCCGCCGTTGGACAGGCCGGTGGCCAGGGTGCGGGCGGGGGGCCGGTGGTAGCGCTCGGTGACGACGGTGCGGGCGGCGCGGGTGAGCTGGGTGAGGCGGGTGTTCCACTCGGCGATGGCGTCGCCGGGCCGGCGGCCGTCGCGGTAGAAGGCGGTGCCGGTGTTGCCCTTGTCGGTGGCGGCGTAGGCGTAGCCGCGGGCGAGGACCCAGTCGGCGATGGCCCGGTCGCCCGCGTACTGCTCGCGGTTGCCCGGAGTGCCGGCGACGACCAGGCCGCCGTTCCAGTGGTCGGGCAGCCGGATCACGAACTGGGAGTCGTGGTGCCAGCCGTGGTTGGTGTTGGTGGTGGAGGTGTCCGGGAAGTAGCCGTCGATCTGGAGGCCGGGGACGCCGGTGGGCGTGGGCAGGTCCTTGGGGGTGAGGCCCGCGTAGTCGGCGGGGTCGGTGTGGCCGGTGGCGGCGGTTCCGGCGGTGGTCAGCTCCTCCAGGCAGTCGGTCCGCTGGCGGGCGGCGCCGGGGACGCGCACCAGGGCGCGTCCGGCGCAGTGGGCGTCCGGGCTTCCGGGGCCGGCGGGCGGCGCGCCGGCCGGGGTGACCGGGCCGGCCAGGAGTGCGCAGACGGCGGCGAGTGACAGGGCGCCGAGCGGGGTGCGCCGGGCGCGGTGTTCTGTTCGGGGCGGAAACATACGGCTCCTCCGGCGGGTTGGGGACGCGCTGGAGGTTAGGCGCGGTGTGGGGGTTGCGGACATGTGTGAGGCCGCCATGATGACGGGCTGTTCGCCGGTGCCGGTCACCATGGCGGTGGAGGGGTGGTCGCTGGTGTGCGGGCGCTGACGGGTGGTCAGGGGCAGCCGCTGTCGGCGAGGGTGTAGTAGCCCGTGGGTGATTCCTTCAGGGTGTGGGTGACGAACGTGTTGTACAGGCCCATGTTCTGGCCGGAGCCGACGGCGTAGGTGTAGCCGCCGCCCACGGTGGCCCGTCCCGCCTGGACGTGGGCGTAGTTGCTCGCCGTCCAGCATGCGGCGGTGCCGGGGTCGCCGGGATCGGGGTCGCCGGGGCCGGGGTCGCCCGGGTCGGTGGTGTCCAGGCCGAAGAAGCGGGCGATCCAGCGGCTGGAGCAGATGGAGTCGAGGAAGTAGGGGGCGCCGGTGCCGCCGCACTGTTCGCCGCCGGTTCCGGGGTCGACCGGGGTGCCGTGGCCGATGCCGGGGACCTGGTCGACCTCGACGGCCACGGTGCCGTCGGCGGCCAGGTACTGGTCCTGCCGGGTGGCGTCCGGCCCGATGGCCCTGGTGCGGGTGGGCGTCTGGGACAGGCCGTGCAGGGCCGTCCACTGGTCGCGCAGTTCGGTGGCGTTGCGCGGTACGACGGTGGTGTCCCGGTCGCCGTACCAGATGGCCGTGCGCGGCCAGGGCCCGGTGTACGAGGGGTGGGCGTCGCGCACTCGCCGGGCCCAGTCGGCGGGGCTCCGGTCGACGCCGGGGTTCATGCAGGTGTAGGGGCTGTTGTCCTTGGTGCAGTCGTAGGGCAGGCCGGCGACGATCGCGCCCGCGGCGAAGACGTCGGGGTAGGTGGCGAGCATGACCGCGGTCATGGCGCCGCCGGCGGACAGGCCGGTGACGTGGACGCGGCCCGGGTCGGCGCCGTAGGCGGTGACGGCGTGGCTCACCATCTGGCGGACGGACAGCGCCTCGCCCTGGCCGCGCCGGTTGTCGCCGGACTGGAACCAGTTGAAGCACTTGTTCGCGTTGTTGGCGGTGCCGGTCTCGGCGAACACCAGCAGGAAGCCGTCCTGGTCGGCGAGCCGGGGCAGTCCGGAGTTGTCGGCGTAGACCTGGGCGTTCTGGGTGCAGCCGTGCAGGGCCACCACGACCGGTGGGCGGACCGGCAGGGTCGCGGGCCGGTACACGTACATGGTGAGGGCTCCGGGGTTGGATCCGAAGTCGTTCACTCTGGTGAGCGTGACGGCGGCGTCGGCCCGGGGCGCGGGGCCGGCGAGGACGGTGCCGAGGACGACGGCGAGGACGGCGAGCAGGCGGGGCAGCAGACGGGCGCGGGGTCGCGCTCCGGGTGCCACGGGTGCTCCGGGTCGCGGGGGCAGGGGCATGACGGCTCCTTCGGTGGACACACGGGCCCCGGCCGGTTCCGGGCGCGGGCGGCGCCGGGAGCGGCGGGGTGGCGGAACCTTAGGTTCGGGTGTGTCCGGGCACCATGGCGTCGCGCCCCACAGCCGGCGGAGCGTCAGTCGGCGCCGGAGGGATTGCGGAGCGCGGTGCGGCCTGCTAAGGCCTGTCTGACCATGCGCGTCGTCGCCCGAAGGGCGTCGCGCGGCAGACGGGCATTGTCAGACAGGCCCTACGTCCCGGGACAGCACACCTAGGGCGCCGTTTCCCGGTCCGGTTCCGGGTGCGGGGCCGGCGGTACCACCGCGACGGGGCTCGCCGCGTGCAGCAGTACGGCCTGGGTGACCGAGCCCATCATGCGGGCCGGGGCGAGCAGGCGCCGCCGGTGCCGGCCGACCACGACCAGTTCGGCGTCCCTGGAGGCGGCGACCAGATGGCCGGCCGCGTCGCCGGGCAACGCCTCGGCGTCCGCGCGCACTTCGGGGTGCCGCTCGCGGTGCGGGGCGAGGAAGCCGTCGGCGAGGGCGCGGGTCTCGTCCGCGACGGCCTCCTCGTCGACCAGGGGCGGCAGCGGCTGGCCGGGCGCGGACCAGGTCTGCGCCGGCCAGGGGTAGGCGGCGACGACCTGGAGCCGTGCGTGGCGCCGGGCGGCCTCGGCGAAGGCGAAGGCGAGGACGCCGTCGTCGGGGCTGTCGGCGTGCAGTCCGGCGACGACCCGGGGTCCGGGTTCGGCGGGACCCTCTCCGTGCACCTCGCGGCCGGGCGGCGGGACGACGACCACGGGGCATCCGGCGTCCCGGGCGGCGGCGAGGCCGTTGGAGCCGAGCAGCAGGCTGGCGAACCCGCCGCGGCCCCGGGAGCCGAGCACCAACAGCTGGGCGTCGTCGCCCAGTTCGGGCAGGACGGCGCCGGGCACGCCCTCCAGGGTCACGTACTCCACGGCCGGTTGCCCGGCGTGGTCCCCGAGGCGGGCGCGCACCTCGTCCAGCACCGGATCGTCCTCGGCGCCGGGCGGTCCGGCGACCAGGACGCCGGCCTGACCCCAGGCGGCGTACTGCCGTACGTGCACCACGCGCAGCGGTGCCGCGCGGCGGCGGGCGGCGTCCAGGGCCCAGTCCAGGGCGCGCAGGCTGTCCGCGGAACCGTCCACCGCGGCGATGACCGGCGCAGCGTTCATCCTTCTCACCTCCGGAAGGCGACCTTCCCCGTGCAGGGGCCAGCCTGGCTCAGGTCCGGTCCCCGGTGGGGCGCTGCCGGCCGCGTGTCCGGAAATCCGCGCGGAACACCCCCGGTTCAGGTGAGATCGAACTCGCCTTCGCGCGCGCCGGAGACGAAGGCGCCCCATTCGGCGGGGGTGAAGATCAGGGACGGGCTCTCCGGCCGGTCGCTGTTGCGCATCGCGATGAAGCCCTCGACGAAGGCGATCTGGACATCGCCCAGCCCTCGGCTGCTGGACTGCCACTCGGCCTTGCTGAGGTCCAGCTCCGGCTTGTCCCAGCCCGCGAGCGGCTTGTGCTGGGTGGTGCTCTCGGCCACGTCCGTGCTCCTCCCGGTTCGTCGTCCGCGGGTCAGCCTAGCGACCGGCCGCCACGGCGGACAGGGCACACGGGGGCGATCTTCGCGGCGGGCCGTCAGGAGCCGGGGGTTCGGAACCCGGGAGCCGCGTGGACGGACATCCGGAAGGCGGCCCCGGCGGAGCGGATCGGGCCGGAGGCACCGATGGGGTCGGCGCGGAGCACGCCGCCGGGCCTGGCGGCGGCCAGGTCCCGTCGAGTGCCGTCGTCCCGGCCCCGGTGGGCTTGCGGCCCGCGCGGCGCCGATGGTGTCGGTGGCGCCGCAGGCCGCACATCGCGGTGGGACTCGGACTGTTTGTCGAAGGCGAGGATGAGAACCGTGCGGTGGACGCGGGCGGCGTTCGGGTGCGCGGCGACGCGTGCGGTGGAGCCGCCGACGGCGCCGAGGCGCGGGGAGCGGCGCGGGATCACCGCCTGGGAACTGGACGGGGCGTGCGGTGCGGCGGTGTGGAGCCCGCGCCGCGCGCACGGGCCGGCCAGGACGCGCCATCCGAGCCCGTGGCGTGCGGGCCGGGCCGGGGCCGGCTCTCCGGCGTGCGGTGTCGGGAAAATTCCGTCGGCCTCTTGCCCGGAGCCCGGGTGGCCTGAATTACTTGCCGCAGCAACAACGACCGAATGATCGGTCGTCCGGAATGTGTGGCTGGCTAGGGAGACGTCCCATGACGGATGTGGCGGATCTGCTGGACGCGGGCGAACGGCTCGGGGCCGAGGAGCTGCGGGCACTCCAGCTGGAGCGGCTGCGTGCCTCGCTGCGGCACGCGTACGAGCACGTGCCGTTCTACCGGGAGTCCTTCGACCGGGCCGGTGTCCGCCCGGAGGACTGCCGTACGCTCGCCGACCTGGCCCGGTTTCCCTTCACGACCAAGGCCGACCTCCGGGCGAACTACCCGTACGGCATGTTCGCCGTCCCCCGGGAGAGGATCCGCCGGCTGCACGCCTCCAGTGGCACCACGGGCCGACCCACGGTGGTCGGCTACACCGACCGCGACCTTTCCCTGTGGGCCGACCTGGTGGCCCGCTCGATCCGGGCGGCCGGCGGCCGGCCCGGCGATGTCGTCCATGTGGCCTACGGCTACGGGCTGTTCACCGGAGGGCTCGGCGCCCACTACGGCGCCGAGCGCCTGGGCTGTACGGTCGTCCCCGCGTCCGGCGGCATGACGGCCCGGCAGGTGCGGCTGATCCTGGACCTGGAACCGTCCGTCATCATGGTGACCCCGTCCTACATGCTCACCCTGCTGGACGAGTTCGAGCGGCAGGGCGTGGACCCGCGGAGCACCTCGCTGCGGGTGGGCGTCTTCGGGGCCGAGCCCTGGACCGAGCCGATGCGGCGGGAGATCGAGGAGCGGTGCGCGATCGACGCCGTCGACATCTACGGGCTGTCCGAGGTGATCGGTCCGGGTGTCGCGCAGGAGTGCGCGGAGACCAAGGACGGTTTGCATGTGTGGGAGGACCACTTCTACCCGGAGATCGTGGACCCGGTCACCGGCGAGGTGCTGCCGGAGGGCGAGCGGGGCGAGCTGGTGTTCACCTCGCTGACCAAGGAGGCCATGCCGATCGTCCGGTACCGGACGCGGGACCTGACCCGGCTGCTGCCGGGCACGGCCCGGGTGTTCCGGCGGATGGAGCGGATCACCGGGCGCAGTGACGACATGGTGATCCTGCGCGGGGTGAACCTCTTCCCGACCCAGATCGAGGAGATCGTGCTGCGCACGCCCGGGGTGGCACCGCACTTCCAGCTGCGTCTGACCCGGGAGGGCCGCCTCGACGCCCTGACGGTCCGGGCCGAGGCCCGCCCGGACGCCCCGGCGGAGGTGCGGGAGGCGGCGGCCCGGGCCATCGTCGCGGCGGTCAAGGACGGCATCGGGGTGTCGGTGGACGTGGAGATCGTGGAACCGGAGTCGCTGGAGCGGTCGGTGGGCAAGATCCGCCGGATCGTGGACCTGCGGCCCCGGGACGACGGATAGGGCCGGGCCGGCGAGAGGGACGAGCGCGGCGGAGGCGGCGCGCTGCGGGCTCCGCCTCACAGCACCTTGCTCGGTGTCACCGCGTCCTCGGCCGGTACGGCCGGCACCCGGGGCCTGGTCAGGTGCCGGGTCAGCGCGAGCGCGGCCAGCAGGGCCACCAGTGCCGTCACCGCCGGCCAGCCCAGCCCGTCGTACGCCCGCACCCCGAGCCAGGACCCGGCGCTGCCGCCGAGGAACGCGCACGTCATGTAGGCGGTGTTGATCCGGGCCCGGGCGTCCGGGCGGAGGGCGAAGTTGCGGGCCTGGTTGGCGACCTGGCCGCCCTGCACGGCCACGTCGAGGAGCAGCATGCCGGCGGCCAGCACCACCAGCCCGGCGGTGCCGCCCGTGCCGCCGAGGACCAGCACTCCCGCCGAGCCGATCGCCCCGAGCAGACACCACAGGCTCACCGCGTCCGGTCCCCGGCGGTCGGCCACGCGCCCGGCGACGGGGGTGCAGAACATGCTCGCGGCACCCACGAGCCCGAGCACGCCCACGGTCTGGGCACCCATGCCGTAGGCCGGCCCGGTCACCAGGAGGGTGAGCGCGGTCCAGGCGGCGCTGAAGCCGGCGAAGACGGTCGCCTGGTAGAGGCAGGAGCGCCGCAGGTCGGGTTCCTCGCGCAGCAGGCGCAGCGGGGCGGATATCAGCGCGGGATACGGCTGGCGGGAGGTGGGTGTGGTGTCCGGCACCACGCGGGCGAGCAGCAGCGCGAGGGTGAGGATCAGGGCGGCGGCGACGAGGTAGGGGGCGCGCCAGCCCAGCCACTCGCCGAGGGTGCCGCCGAAGGTCCGGGCCAGCAGGATGCCGCCGATGAGTCCGCTGAGCAGTGTGCCGGTGACGGCGCCGCGCCGTTCGGCGGGCACGAGCCCGGCGGTCATCGGGATGATGATCTGCGGGACGACGGTGGTGATGCCGGTGGCGGCGCTCGCGGCGACGAGGACGGGCAGGGTCGGCGCGGCGCCGGCGGCGAGCAGCCCCGCCGCGGTCAGCGCGAGCAGCGTGACGATCAGCCGGCGGTGCGGCAGCCGGTCGCCGAGCGGGACCAGCAGGAAGATGCCGGCCGCGTAGCCGAACTGGGCCGCGGTCACGACGAGGGCCGCCTCGCCCGCCGAGACGCGCAGGTCGGCGGCGATCAGCGCGCTGATGGCCTGGGGGAAGTAGATGGTGGCGACGCTCACTCCGCAGGCGAGCGCCAGCGCGAGGATCACCCGGCGGGGCGGGGCGGACGGTGCGGGGGACGCGGACACGCGGTCACCTCTCCAGGAACCGGTTTGAACGGTTCCCGCACGGTACCAGTCAAACCGGTTCTCCTGTGTAGGGTGAGAGGGTGCCGACGACCATCCGCTTCCGCCAGGGCTCGGGACGCCTGTGTCTGGACTTCGCCCGGACCCTGCGCTTCCGGGGTACGGCCGAGGCGGTGGAGGAGTTGCCCGACGCCGAGGCCCTGGCCGCCTGGGTGCGGCAGTGCGGCCCCTGTCCCGCCGGGGCCGGCGACGCGACGCCCGCCCTGGTGCGTACGGCTCATGAGCTGCGCGAGGCGATCCACCGGCTGATCGGTGCCGCCCGCTCCGGCGGGAGACCGGACGCGGCGACGCGGGCCCTCGTCAACGAGGCCGCCGCCCATCCCGTGCCCGTCCCCGCGCTCACCGCCTCGGGCCGGCTGGCCTGGCACGCCGGGGATCCGGTGCGCGCCACGCTCGCCCTCGTCGCCCGGGACGCGCTGGACCTGGTCGCCTCACCGGCCGTGGACCGGGTGCGGGACTGCGCGGGGGCCGCGTGCGGGGCGCTGTTCCTGGACACCTCGCGGCCGGGCACCCGGCGCTGGTGCTCGATGGACACCTGCGGCAACCGGGCGAAGAAGGCGGCGCTGCGCCGCCGGTCCGGCGGCTGACCAGGGACGTATCGGCGCGCCCCGGCAGGCCGGAGGCCCCCTATACTCCGACCTCATGACGGACACCGCCGCCACCCCGGACCCTGATCTGGTCACCGCGCTGCGGGCGCTGTCCAACCCGATGCGGCTGCAGATGCTGCGCTGGCTGCGCGACCCCGAGCGGCACTTCCCGAGGAACGCGGCCACCGCCGGCCCGGCCCAGGCCGGGGTGTCCGTGAGCCACATACAGGCCAAGGCGGGCCTGGCCCAGTCCACGGTGTCCGCCTATATGGCCGAACTCCAGCGCGCAGGCCTGGTCCGGGCGACCCGCGTGGGCAAGTGGACCCACTACCAGCGCGACGAGCACCACATCGCCGCTCTCGTCGCGAAGCTGGGGCAGAGTTTGTGAGGCTCCGACCGGCCGCCGGGGCGGTCAGCCCCCGAAGCGGTCGCGCAGTTCGCGTTTGAGGATCTTTCCGCTGGCGTTGCGCGGCAGCTCCGGGACGAACAGGACGCGTTTGGGGGCCTTGAACGGGGCGATCCTGGCCTTCACATGGGCGATGAGCTGATCCTCCGTCACCTCGGCGCGCGGCACGACGACCGCGGTGACGGCCTCGATCCACCGGTCGTCGGGCAGGCCGATCACGGCGGCCTCGGCGACCGCCTCGTGGGTGTAGAGCGCGTCCTCGACCTGGCGTGAGGCCACCAGTACGCCACCGGAGTTGATGACGTCCTTCACCCGGTCCACGATGGTGAGGCAGCCCTCGGCGTCCCGCACCGCGAGGTCCCCGGAGTGGAACCAGCCGCCGCGGAACGCCTCGGCGGTCTCCTCGGGCCGCTCCCAGTAGCCCTCGCACAACTGCGGGGAGCGGTAGACGACTTCGCCGGGCACTCCGACGGGAACGTCCGTGCCGTCCCCGTCGACCACCCGGGCCTCGACGAACAGGACGGCACGCCCGCAGGACTCCGGCCGCGCGTCGTGCTCGTCCGGGCCGAGGACCGTGGCCAGCGGGCCGATCTCGCTCTGGCCGAAGCAGTTGTAGAAGGCGAGCCCGGGCAGGCGCTCGCGCAGGCGGCGCAGCACCGGCACCGGCATGACCGACGCGCCGTAGTAGGCCTTGCGCAGCCCGGACAGGTCCCGGGTCGCGAAGTCCGGGCGGCCCGCCAGGGCGATCCAGACGGTCGGCGGGGCGAACAGGCTGTCCACGCGGCCCGCTTCGACCAGGTCGAACAGCAGGTCGCCGGCGGGCGCGTCCAGGATGAGGTTGGTCGCGCCGACCGCCAGGTACGGCAGCAGGAACACATGTGTCTGCGCCGAGTGGTACAGCGGCAGCGCGTGCGCGGGCCGGTCGCCGGCACGCAGGTCGAGGGCGGTGATGGCGCTCAGGTAGGCGTGCACCAGGGCCCGGTGGGTCATCATCGCGCCCTTGGGCAGGGCGGTCGTCCCGGAGGTGTACAGCAGTTGCACCAGGTCCTCCGAGCGCGGTTCGGGGCCGTCGTACGGCGGTGCGCCGGGGAGCCGGGAGAGCAGCGAGTCGCCGGTGTCGCGCAGCGGCAGCGTCCGCGTCCCGGCCGGCAGCCGCCCGGCGAGGCCGGGGTCGGCGAGGACGAGGGTGCTGCCGGACTGGCCGAGGAGGTAGGCGAGGTCGTCGCCGGTGAGGTGGTGGTTGACCGGCACATGGACCAGGCCGGCGCGGGCGCAGGCGAGGAAGGCGATCAGATAGGCGTCGGAGTTGTGGCCGTAGGCGGCGACCCGGTCGCCGGGTGCGGTGTCCTCGGCGAGCAGCAGCGAGGCCGCGCGGGAGACGGCGTCGTCCAGTTCCCCGTACGTCCACGTCCGGTCGCCGTACTCGACGGCGACGCGTGCCGGGGTGCGCCGGGCGCTGCGCCGCAGCATCGCGTCCACCGTGCTGCCCTGTCCGTGCGTCATGCCTCAGGATCCTCGGCAGGTCACCCGGGGCGGGTCAAGCACCCGGGAGTACCTCGGTCTGCGGCACATGGTTCCGGCGCACATGTGGCGAGACCACAGGACGGTCACGGGAAGCCGTCACTGACGGACCGTCAGATTTCTCGGCGGCTGCCGCGCCCCGTTGACACACCTCCGGCCCGACAGGAAAGTTTCACGGTGCGGGGCGGGTCCGGAAAGATATTTTCAGGCGGGAGGCCGCGGACGATGACGGACGACCTGGCAGGCGGAGCACCGGGCGGGCCGACCCGGCGGCGGCTGGTCGCGGGCTCCCTGGCGGCAGGCGGCGCGCTGGCCCTCGGCGCGCTCCCGGCGGGGCCGGCCGCCACCGCGCCCGCCTCCTCCGGCCGCCGCGCCACCCTGCGGCACGGCTCCCCCGAGCGCGCCGGGCTGCTGCCCGCGCACCTGCGGCACCTCGTCGCGGACGCCGAGGCGTTCCTCGCCCCCTCCCCCCGCCGGCCCTGGTACGCGGGCGCCGTCCTGCTCGCCGGGCGCGGCAACATCGTGGCCCTGCACGAGCCGATCGGCATGGCGGTGCGCTACTCGGGTTACGACGAGAAGACCGACACGGGCGTCGAGCTGCCGCCCGGCCGGCAGCTGCCGATGACCCGGGACACCGTATTCGACCTGGCCTCGGTCTCCAAGCTGTTCACCTCGCTCCTCGCCGTGCAGCAGATCGAGCGGGGCGCCCTGGACCTCGCGGGCACGGTCGCCTCGTACCTGCCGGACTTCGGCCGGGCGGGCAAGGAGAAAGTGACGATCCGTCAGCTGCTGACGCACACCTCCGGTCTGCGGGCGTGGCTGCCGCTGTACACGGCGCCGACCCACGAGGCGAAGCTCCGGCTCGTCTGGGAAGAGGCCCCCGTCAGCCCGCCGGGCACCGCCTACCTGTACTCGGACCTGAACCTGATCACGCTGGGCCTCGTCCTGGAGACGGTCACCGGCCGCCCGCTGGACGCGCTGCTGCGCGAGGAGATCACCGGCCCGCTCGGCATGGACGGCACCCGCTACCGCCCGCCCGCCTCCTGGAAGCCGCGGATCGCGGCCACCGAGGACGCCCGCCCGCCCTGGTCCGGGCTGGACCGCGGGTTGGTGTGGGGCGAGGTGCACGACGAGAACGCCTACAGCCTGGGCGGTGTCGCCGGCCACGCCGGGGTGTTCTCCCGCGCCTGGGACCTGGCGGTCCTCGGCCGGACGCTGCTCGACGGCGGCCGCTACGGCCGGACGCGGATCCTGCGGCCGGAGTCGGTGGAGCTGATGTTCACCGACTTCAACACCGCCTTTCCCGGCAACGCGCACGGCCTCGGCTTCGAGCTGTACCAGCACTGGTACATGGGGGCGATGGCCACCCCGCGCACCGCCGGCCACACCGGCTTCACCGGCACCTCGCTGGTGCTCGACCCCTCGACCGACTCGTTCCTCGTCGTGCTCGGCAACTCCGTGCACCCGGTGCGCACCTGGCGCTCCGGCTCCGCTCCCCGGGTCGCGGCCGGCGACCGGCTCGCCCGCGCGGTGCCCCTCCGCCCGGCGCGGGGCCGTACGGCCTGGTTCGCGGGCATGGCGAACGCCACGGCCGCGACGCTCACGCTCCCCGCGCTGGACACCTCTTCCGGCACGGCCCGGCTGCGCTGCGCCCTGTGGTGGGACACCGAACCCGGTGCCGATCAGGTGGTGCTGGAGTCCACCACGGACGGCGGCGCCACCTGGCGGCCGGTGCCCTTCACCACCATCCGGCCCGGTGCCGGCCCCGAGGACCACCCGGAGGGCGCGGTGTCCGGCTGGTCGGGCCGCGTCTGGCACCGGGTGGCCGCCGCGCTGCCGGCCGGCCCGCGCCTGGTCCTGCGCTGGCGGTACACCACCGGCCCGCGGTACGTCGGCCGGGGCGCGTACGTGGACGCGCCGCGCGTGGAGACGGGCGGGACGGTGCTGTTCGACGGGGCGCGCCCGGCGGACGCGGCACGGATCACGGCGGTGGGCTGGGAGGAGTCGGCCGACTGACCGGGCCGCGGCGCGGGGACGGGTCCGCTTCCAGTACCGCCATCGCCGCGTTGTGGCCCGGCACCCCGCTCACCCCGCCGCCGCGCACCGCTCCCGCCCCGCACAGCAGGACGTTGCGGTGCCGGGTCTCCACTCCCCAGCGGCCCTCCCCCTGATCGGCGTAGGGCCAGGACAGGGCCCGGTGGAAGATGTGGCCGCCGGGCAGCCGCAGGTCGCGTTCCAGGTCCAGCGGGGTCTTCGCCTCGATGCAGGGGCGGCCGTCGGCGTCGGTGGCCAGGCAGTCGGCGAGCGGTTCGGCGAGGTGGGCGTCGAGCTGGGCGAGGGTGGCGGTGAGCAGTTCCTCGCGTGCGGCGTCGTTGTCCCGGTCGAAGAGCCGGGCCGGGGCGTGCAGGCCGAACAGGGTGAGCGTGTGGTGGCCGCGTTCGGCGAGGCCGGGGCCGAGGATGGTGGGGTCGGTCAGGGAGTGGCAGTAGATCTCCGCCGGCGGGGTGGCGGGGAGCCGGCCGGCGGCGGCCTCGGCGTGGGCGGTGGCCAGTTGCCGGTAGCCCTCGGCGATGTGGAAGGTGCCGGCGAACGCCTCGCGGGGGTCGGTGCCGGGGTCGCGCAGCCGGGGCAGACGGGTGAGGAGCATGTTCACCTTGAGCTGGGCGCCCTCGGCGGGCTCGGGCGCCGGGCCGCCGGTGAGGGCGGCCAGTTCGTGCGGGGAGGCGCCCACGAGGACGTGCCGGGCGGCGGCGGTGCCGACGCCGTCGGCCGTGCGGTAGGTGACCTCGGCGGTGTGTCCGTCGGTGTCGACGCGGACCGCCTCGTGTCCGGTGGCGATGCGCGCACCCGCCGAGCGGGCCGCCGCGGCCAGCGCGTCGGTCAGCGCGCCCATGCCGCCGACGGGCACGTCCCAGGCGCCGGTGCCGCCGCCGATGACGTGGTAGAGGAAACAGCGGTTCTGGACCAGGGTGGGGTCGTGGGCGTCGGCGAAGGTGCCGATGAGCGCGTCGGTGAGGACGATGCCGCGCACCAGGTCGTCGGCGAACGCCTCCTCGATGGCGACGCCGATCGGCTCCTCGAACAGGGCGCGCCAGGCGGCCTCGTCGTCGACGCGGCGGCGCAGGTCGTCGCGGGTGGGCAGCGGTTCGGTGAGCGTGGGGAAGACGCGCCGGGCGACGTGGGCCGTCATGCCGTAGAACCGCCGCCAGGCCGTGTACTCGCGGTCGCCGCCGGTCAGCCGGGCGAACGCCTCGCGGGTGCGCCGCTCGTCCCCGCCGACCAGCAGTCCCGTGGGCCGGCCCGCCCGCTCCGCCGGGGTGTACGAGGAGATGGTGCGCGGGCGGACCCGGAAGTCCAGTCCGAGGTCGCGCACGATCTTCTGCGGCAGCAGGCTGACCAGGTAGGAGTAGCGGGACAGGCGGGCGTCGACGCCGGTGAAGGGGCGGGTGGAGACGGCGGCGCCGCCGGTGTGGTCCAGCCGTTCCAGCACCAGCACGGAGCGGCCGGCGCGGGCCAGGTAGGCGGCGGCGACCAGGCCGTTGTGGCCACCGCCGACGATCACGGCGTCGTACGCGCGGGTCGGCTCGTTCGCGGACATGGTCCTTCGTAGCACGCGCTGATCCACGACGGCCAGAGCCGGGCGCGGATCACGGCCGGAGCCTGCGCGCCGCCGGACGCGCGCCGGGACCGAGGCGGCCCATGGCGCGCAGGATGTGCTTCGGCGGGAGCTGCCAGCGCAGCCGTGCGGGGATCGCGCGCAGTACGGCACCGGTGGCGCGCAGTCGCCGGGTGACGGCGGCGGGCGCGGGGGCCGGCCTGCCGTACAGCTCGTGGGCGTACGCGGGCAGGGAGGCGTACGCCAGGCGCGCCACCCACTGCCACAGCACCTCGCGCGCCGGTATGAGCAGCGGGTGGACCGGCGGGCGGCGCAGGAAGTCGTCCACCTCGCGGGCCTCGGGACCGGCGGCGAGCTGCGGCCGGACCTTGGCGAAGTAGGCGGCCAGCTCCGCGCGGCTCGCCGGTACGGTGTCCGGGTCGAGCCCCACCAGCCGGGCATCCGCCCGGTGTTCGGCCACGTACCGGTCGGCCTGGGCGTCGGTGAGCGGGAAGCCGGAGCGGCGCAGGACGTGCAGGTAGGAGTCGATCTCCGCGCAGTGCACCCACAGCAGCAGCGCGGGCTCGTCGAGGCCGTAGCGTTCGCCGGTGTCCGGGTCGGTCGCCGTCAGCCGGGCGTGGATGCCGCGCACCCGCGCCCCGGCCCGCTCGGCGGCCTCGGTGGTGCCGTACGTCGCCGTCCCCACGAAGTCCGCGGTCCGCCGCAGCCGCCCCCAGGCGTCCCGCCGGAAGTCGGAGTTCTGCGTCACCCCCCGCACCGCCCGCGGATGCAGCGCCTGAAGGTACAGCGCCCGCACTCCCGCGACCCACATCATGGGATCGCCGTGCAGCTGCCAGGTCACCGAGTCGGGCGTGAAGAGCCCGGGGTCCGCCGCCATGCACGAAGGCTAACGCCGCGCCCTCGGGGCCGGGCCGTCCGGCGGCGGGCCGGCGGCCCGGTGGCCGCCGGCGGGGTCGGTGCGGATCGCCCGGTGCCCTACGTCGCGCGGGGCGCGGATGGCCATGAGGCCGTGCGCGTGGCCGAGCCGGTGGGTGCGCGGTCGCGGCGGGCGGCCGTGGCGCTCAGCCGAGCAGTTCCAGGAAGTGCGCGCACGCCTCGGCGCAGGCCCGGCAGGTGGCCGCGGCCGACTCGGCGCCGGGGTGCTCGTCGAAGGCGCGGGCGCACTCCAGGCAGACCGAGCGGCACCACTCCACCCGGGCCCGGATGCCCTCCTCGTCCTGCTGGTTCTCCTCGCCCAGCACCCTGCACGTGGCGTCGCACGCCTCGGCGCACATGATGCCCAGCCGGCGCACGCGCTCCTGGTGCTCGGTGCCGTCCGGGTCGACCAGACTCGCCCGCACCGCACAGGCCCGGGCGCACTCCGTGCACGCCTGGGCACAGGTGAAACGGTCCTCCAGGAACCGGTAGAGCTGCTGCTGAGAAGTCGGCGTTGTCACACCGGGCGGGTAGCCGGGGCGGGCGGCCACAAACCACTGCCTCCGGCGTACGCGGGAGAGGTCCGGATACACCCTCCGCGCCGCCCTCGCCACCCCTCGGCCGCCCTCAATGTCCGGATTCATACGCTTATGGTATGGGTATTCCTGTTCTATGAACACCGCATCGATGCAGCTGGCCGCGGCGAGCGGCCTGATGAGCCTCGTACTGTTCCTCGTGGCCGTGGCGGTCCTCGCGCTGCTCGGCGGCGGCTTCTGGATGACCTCCCGCGTCCGCTCCCAGGAGTCCCCGCGCCCGCGCCCGGAGGAGCAGCCCAAGATGCCGCCGGGCGGTCCGGTGCACGAGGTCCGGCAGAACCGGGAGTCCGCGGAGATACCGCGGATCGCCAAGGGCGAACGCCCGCTCACGCCGTACGACCTGACCAACATGGACAGCCGGCCGAGCGCGTCGAAGGACCGTCCGCGCTGGAGCAAGGGCTCCAGCGGCTCCTTCGGCGGCGGCGGACTCGGCGCCCACTGAACGTCCGGCCCCGCCACCGGCCCTCACCGTCGGCACGGCCCGCGCCGGACCGCCCGACGCCCCCGGAACGGGTCCGGAGGCGTCGAAGCGGCCGGCGCGGGCCGTGCCGTGTCCGGCCGGACATGACGAACGGCCCCGCTGCGGGGCCGTTCGACGGGCCGGGTCGAAGGAGTGCGGTCACGGGTGGTCCGGCTGCTGCGCCGGCGGCACCCCGCCGCCCTCTCCTCCCGGCGCCGCACGGCTGACGCACCCGGCGGCGGCCCGGCTTCACGGCGCGCCGCGCGTCAGCGTCCGGTGGAGGTGTTCCAGGGCGTCCAGGAGGACCGAGCGGTGGTACCAGCTCAGCCAGGCCGAGGTGTCCGCGGCCAGCACGGCGAGCGCCTCGGCCTGCGCGGCGGTGGGCCGGTGGCCGGCGTCGGCCCAGTGCAGGCCGATCACGCCGGTGCAGGAGCCGGCCGAGGAGAGCACCGGGACGCTGTGCAGCGCCCGGACGCCGCCGGCCAGCAGGGCGGACCGGCAGTCGTCGGAGAGCAGCGCGTCCGTCGCGACGTCGGGGACGCCCGCCTGGCGGCCCCGGGTACGGGCCGCCCCGTCGGCGGTGCCGTCGCCCCGGCCGAGCGCCAGGTGGTCCAGGACCGGCTCCGCGCAGCCGTGGTGGGTCTCCAGCGCCAGCGCGTTCACCGCCGGGTCCACGAGCCGTACGTGTCCGGCGGGTGCCCGGCCGATGGCCAGCGCCTCGTACAGGACGGCGTCGATCATCTGCCGGCGGTAGCGGGGGTCCCGGCCGCCGCGGGCCAGGATCCGCAGCTGCGGCACGGGCAGGGGACGGCGGCCGGGGAACCACACCTCGCCGTTCGGGGCGCGGGCCGCCACCACGGCGGAGACCAGGACCCGCAGCGGCACGTTGAACCGCTGCGAGGCCTCCCGCAGCGCCCGGAAGGCGGCACCCGAGTCCGGCAGGCCGTAGCGGACCATGAGCACGCCCTGCGCCATGCCGATCACCGGTGCGCTGCGCACCCGGGCGCGCAGCGCGCGGACCTCCTTGTGCAGGTCCTCGTAGGAGGGCCGGACCGGGTCGGCCAGCTGCGACCGCCAGGCGGGCGGCTCCTCCACCCGGCAGGCGGCGCGGGCCAGCTCGCCCAGCGCCTCGTCCAGGGTGGCGTACAGCCGTACGCCGGTCAGCCGGGCCAGGTGCACCGCCTCGCGCACCCCGGGCCGGGCGCGGACGATGATCAGGTCGGGGCGTCCGGTGCGGGTCCGGGTCGTCTCGCTGAGCGCGCGCAGCACGGCGGCGCCGCCGAGCTGGACGTGGGCCATGTCCAGTACGGGACGCAGTCCGGCGCGGTCCGCCTGGTCCAGGTGGCCGCGCAGCTCCTCCGACCAGACCTCGGCGCCCTGCGCGTCCAGGCTGCCCGACATGCGCAGCAGCAGGGCGCCCTCGGCGGGGAGCCCCTCGACCACGGACGACTCGATGACGAGGGGGGCCGGTGCGGCCGGCCGGCCGGAGGAAGGTTTCATCGCATCACCCAGACAGCACGTCACAGAGGTCTCGCCCGGCCGTCTTCCCGGCCCCGGCATCACCTCGCACGGTAGGCCCGGGCCGCCGGGTCCGCCATCCACCGCGCCGGGCGGGGGACGGCGGGCCGGACGGCCGTCAGCGCAGGCCGCCGGGGTCCGCGTGTGCGGCCCGGGCGGCGGCGCCCGGCGTCACGGGAGCCGCGTGCACGGGCCCGGGGTCCGTCCTGGCCGGTCCCTGCTCCGGGGCCGTCCGCGCTGGTTCCGCGCGTCCCTTCAGGGTCGCGTGCGCGCGGGGCCGGGTTCCGTGTCCGCCGGTTCGCCGGTCTCCAGGGCGCGCAGGACGGCCGTCAGGGCGGCGTATGTCCGGATGCCCGGCAGGCCGGCCGCGGCGAGGGTTTCCCGGACGTGGGGACGGGGCTGGACGACGTGCAGCGCGCGGCCGGCGCGGGCGAGGGCACCGGTGGCCCGGTCCAGGGCGGCGAGGGCGGCGGGGCAGGCGAGGTAGGTCTCGGTGAGGTCCAGCAAGGGGTGGTCCCCGGTGCGTCCGGCGTCGGCGAGGTGTTCGGCGAGCGCGGCGGACAGGCGGCCGGCGTTGTCGGCGTCGACCGTGCCGCGGGCCTTCAGGACGCTGATCCGGCCGAGGCCGGCGTGGTGCTCGCGTTCGGTGCGCAGGCGCAGCGGGGCGGGGCCGCCGGGGCGGACGCGGGCCGGGGAGGGCTGACCGATTTCCATGGAGGGACGCGCTTCCTGGGCGGGGAGGAAGGATCGGCCGGCCGCTTCTTGACCGGGGGTTCACTGTGCCCGCACGCGGATGCCGGACGCAACGACGTCTCCGGGCGTGTCGTGGCGCCGGCCGGTCAGCCGACGTACCGCCGTGCGGGTGAGTCCCGGCGGGCGCGTTCCAGCGTGGCGATCCGGTGCTCCAGGTCCGGCGGCACGGGGGCGCGCTGGCGCAGCACCCACGGCAGTCCGGCGGTGGCGTGGACGAAGGCGCGGGCGGAGGCGGCGTCCCGGGGCACGGTGCGGATCAGGTGGCCGGTGCGGCGCAGGGCCGGCAGCAGGGGGCGGCGCAGCCAGGTGAACCACAGGGTGTTGCGCAGGCCGAGGACGCGGCGGGCCGTGCTGTCACGCAGCGTGGAGGCGTGGTGGTGGACGGTGAGTTCCCCGGCGTAGGCGAGCCACCAGCCGCGGCGCTGGAGGTCGCAGGCGAGCAGTTCCTCCTCGCCGCCGAGCCACAGGCCGGGATGGAAGCCGCCGGCGGCCCGGAAGGCCTCGGTGCGCAGCACGGTGGCGGCGGCGAGGAAGGAGCCGAGCGCGGGTCCGGGCAGCCAGTCGGGGCCGGTCAGCGGGGAGTCGCGCAGTTCGGGGACGACCGGGTCCTCGGTGCCTTCGGGTTCGACGAGGATCCGGGCGGTGACGGCGGCCAGCCGGGGCCGGGGGTCCAGCAGGTCCGCGGCGCGGCGCAGGCTGCCGGGCTCCCACCAGGTGTCGTCGTCGCAGAAGGCGACGTAGGGCGTGCGCACGCGCTGCACGGCCAGGTTGCGGCCGATGGCGCCGAGGTTGCGGCCGGGGCGCAGCAGGGTCATGCCGGGGAAGTCCCGGGCGACCGCTTCGGCGGTGCCGTCGGTGGAGGCGTTGTCGGTGACGATCACGGGCGGGCGTTCGGGCAGCCGGCGCAGCAGGCCGAGGGTGCGCAGCAGTTCCTCGCGGCGGTTGTGGGTGATCACGACGACGGTCGTGCGGTGGTCGGGGCCGGGCCGGGCGGTCATGGCGCGCCGCCTTCCGCGGCGGGTCCGGCCGCCTCCCGGTCGAGCAGCCGGGCGGCGTGCTCGACGTGCGGGGGCAGGGGCCGGCGGCGGGCGAGCGCGGCCGGGAACCGGGCGACGGCCTCCTTCAGGGCGCGGGAGGCGCCGGGCCGGCCGGTCGCGGCGGCCACCGCGAGGCCGGTGCCGGCGCGCAGGGCGACGGGCCAGGGGCGGCGCAGGCAGGCGGTGAGGACGTGGTTGCGGCGGACGAGGGCGGAGCGGCCGGCGCGGGTGTGGTCGCCGGGGTGGTGGCGGGCGCGCAGGGCGGGTTCGTAGGCGACGCCCCAGCCGGCGGCGGCCAGGTCGTAGGCGAGCAGGGTCTCCTCGCCGCCGAAGAAGAGCAGCGGATGGTAGCCGCCGACGCCGAGGAAGGCCTCCTTGCGGACCACGCAGGCGCAGCCCAGGAAGCCGAGCACCGGGCGGCCGGGCAGGTCGGGCTCGGCCGGCAGGGGTGAGGCGGCGAGGACGGCGTTGAGGGGGTCCTCGGCGGCCTCGTCGCCGACCAGGGTGCGGGCGGCGAGCAGGCCGAGCCGCGGGTGCCCGTCGAGGAGGTCGGCGGCACGGGCCAGGCTGCCGGGCTCCCACCAGGAGTCGTCGTCGCTGAAGGCGACGTAGGGCGTGCGGGCGTGGCGCGCGGCCAGGTTGCGGCCGAGGGCGCCGGTGTTGCCGGCCGGGCGCAGCAGGCGGGCGATGGCCGGGTGGCCGGCGACGGCCCGGCGGGTGGTGTCGTCGCGGGAGTTGTCGACGACCACGACGGGCGGCCGTTCGGGCAGCGCGGCCAGGGCGTCCAGGGTGCGCAGCAGGCTGGCGGCGCGGTCGCGGGTGATGACGGCGACGGTGATCCGCGGGTCGCCGGGGACGGTGGGCGGGCGGGGGCGGGCGGGAGCGTGCTCAGTGGACATGCGCCACCTCCGCTCCGGCGGGCCGGCGCCGGCCGCGGGCGTCCCGCAGGAGGGTCAGGCAGGCCGCGGCGACCTCGCCGGTGCCGATGCGCAGCAGGCGGGCGTCGGGGGCGAGGCCGTGCGGGTCGCCGGGCGGGCCGGGCTTCCACAGGGCCAGGTGGTCCGGGCCCGGGGGCGGTCCCCACAGACGGGGGGAGACGGGGCCGAACAGGGTGACGGAGCGGGTGCCGTGGGCGACCGCGAGGTGGGCCAGGCCGGTGTCGCCGCTGAGCAGCAGGGACGCCCCGGCGACGAGGGCGGACAGCCTTGCGGGCGGCAGGCCGCCGGTGAGCACGTCGGTGCCGGGCCGGCCGCTGCGTTCGGCGACCTCGCGGACCAGGGAGTCCTCGCCGGGGCCGCCGGTGAGGACGACGCGGTGGCCGGCCGCGCGCAGGCACCGGACGACGGCGGCGAACCGCTCCGGCGGCCAGCGGCGGGAGCCGGAGGCCGCGCCGGGGTGCACGACGACCGCGCCGGGGGCCGGGGAGGGTGTGCCGGGCGGGGGCAGCCGCAGGTCGCGGGGGTCGGCGGGGATGCCGTAGCCGCGCAGGAAGGCGCACCAGCGGTCGCGTTCGTTGACGTGGGCGGGCCAGGGCGGGCCGTCCGGGCAGGCGTGGGCGAGCAGCCGGCGCGGGCGCAGGGCGGCCAGGGCGTCGCGGCTCTCGGGTCCGCTGCCGTGCAGGTCGACGGCCACCTCGGGGGGCGGTCCCGGCCAGTGGCGGAGGTCGGGCACCGCGCGGCCCGGCGCCTCGGCCGGGAACACGGTGTCGACCGCCCCGGTGGCCAGGGCGAGTTCGGTGAGGGCCGGCGGCTGGGCGAGGACGACCTGGTGCCCGGGGAAGGCGCGCCGGATCCCGCGCAACGCGGGCACGCCGGCCAGCAGGTCGCCCAGTCCGAGCGCGCGCAGGACCAGGACACGCGGAGTCTGCTCAGTGGTCACCGGGTGGTCCTCCGGGGGTGGGCGGGGAAGCGGGGGGCGGACGGTGGGGCGGTGCCGGGCCGGGCGGCAGGGTCCGGGCCGGCTCGTCTCCACCCGGGTAACCGGGAAGCCCGGACCGCATGCGCCCGGTGGCCGCGCTCGCCGCGGGGCCGTGGGGCGCACGGGGCGGCCGTGGACGCGTGGTGGGGCGGCCCGGGGTGCGGGCGGTGGGCGCGGGGGTCACGTGCCCTCTCCTGCCGTGGGGGCCAGGGCGGCCCGGCGGGCGAGGACGGTGGTGGAGCGGCCGTCGAGGTAGGGCAGCAGCAGGACCTGCCCGCCCCAGCTCTCCACCAGGGGCTGTTCGGGCAGCCGGGTCCGCGCGTAGTCGCCGCCCTTGGCCCAGATGTGCGGGCGCAGTTCGCCGAGGACGCGTTCGGGGGTGTCCTCGTCGAAGACGGCTACGGCGTCCACGCACTCCAGGGCGCGCAGCACCCGTACCCGGTCGGCGGCCGGCACGAGAGGGCGGCCGTCGCCCTTGCGGCGGCGGACGGAGTCGTCGGAGTTGAGGCAGACGATCAGGCAGTCGCCGGCCCGGCGGGCGGCCTGGAGCAGGGCGACGTGGCCGGCGTGCAGCAGGTCGAAGCAGCCGCCCGCGGCGACGACGGTGCCGCCCGCGGCCCGGACCCGGGCGGCGGTGCGCACGGCGTCGGCGGTGGTGTCGCCGTCGGCCGGGGCCTGGCGCGCGGCCGTCTCCGTCCCGTCCGGGGTGGCGAGCGCGCGGGCGCCGCCCTCGGCGACGTAGCGGGTGGCGGCGTGTACGGCGGCCTGGACGGCGGCCTCGGTGAGGGCGCCGTCGGCGAGCAGGCCGGCCGCGGCGGCGGCGAACCGGTCGCCGGCGCCGCAGGGGTCGCCGGTGGCGGCGGCCGGGGTCGGCACCAGCAGCGGGGTCTCGCCGTGCGAGAGCAGGGCGCCGCGTTCGCCGAGGGTCACCGCGACGGCCCGGGCCCGCCAGGCCCGGACCAGGGCGCGGGCGTCGCCGGCGGCGGTGCGCAGCCCCGCCGTCCCGCCGGCCGCCTCCTCGTCCCCGGCGGCCCGCCGGGCGAAGGCGCGGGCCTCCTGGGCGGAGGGGGTGGCGAGGCGGACGCCGGGCACGGGGGGCCGGCCGCGCACATGGGGGTCCCAGACGACGGGGGCCGCCGTGTGGGCCAACGCGTCCCGCAGGACGTCGGCGGTGCCGCGGCCGTAGTCGGCGACGAGGACTCCCCCGGCCTCCGCGACCGCGGCCACCGCCTGCCCGGTGGCCTCGCGGGCGCGGCCCTCGCCGTCGTCCAGGCGCAGCAGCGGCCGGTCTCCGGCCAGGACCCGGGTCTTGCTGGCGAGGGTGCCTTCCAGGGGCACCTCGACCAGGCGGACCCGGCCCTCCAGCAGTTCGCGCAGGGTGTCGCTGGCGGGGTCGGCGCCGAGGGCGGTGACCAGCGTGACGGGGCGTCCGTCGGCCGCCGCGAGGCAGGCGGCGAGGGCGGCGCCGCCGGGGCGGGAGCTGCGGCGGGTGCCGTGCACGACGGGCACCGGGGCGTCCGGGGCCAGCCGTTCGGCCCGGCCGCACAGGTCGTGGTCGAGCAGGGCGTCGCCGACGACGACCAGGGGGGTCGGTGTGTCGCTCATGCCTGCCCCTCCCGCGGGGCGACGGGCCCGCCGGGCGCGGCCCGCCCGACGGTGCGGGCCCGGCCGACGAGCCGCCCCACGACCCCCGGTCTGCCGTCGGCACTCGGTGCTCCGTCGGCGCCCGCGTCCGCGCGTCCGGCCTCCTCGCGCGTCACCGCCCGGTCGAAGGTCTCGCAGAGCATGTGCACCGCGACCAGGTGGAGTTCCTGGACGGTGGCGGTGGCCGGGGCGTCGACGCACACCGCGTCGTCCGCGCCGAGTTGCAGCGGGTTGGGAGAGCGTCCGGTCAGCGCCCACACGGTCATCCCGAGCCGGTGCGCGCGGTCGGCGGCGGACAGCAGGTTGGCGCTGGCGCCGCTGGTGGACAGCAGCAGGAGCACGTCGCCGGGGCGGCCGTGGGCGGCGGCCTGGCGGGCGAACACCTCCTGGACGCCGTAGTCGTTGGCGATCGCGGTGGTGGAGGAGGTGTCGGCGTGCAGGGCGAGGGCGGAGAACGGCGGGCGGTCCTCGCGGTAGCGGCCGACGAGTTCGGCGGTGAGGTGCTGGGCCTGGGCGGCGCTGCCGCCGTTGCCGGCGACGAGCAGCCGCGCTCCCGAGCCGAGCCGCCGGGCGAGTTCGGTGCCCCAGCGCTCCAGGAGGGGGGCGTGGTCGCGGAACGCCTCCAGGGCCTTGGCGAGGTCGTCGCAGTGCGTGGTGTCGGTGGCGGTGTTCATCGGACGACTCCCGAGAGCGAGCGGATCGAGGACACGGCGCCGTACACCCCGGCCACGCCGTCGGCCACCCGGTCCCAGGTGTAGTGGGCGAGGACCCGGGCGCGGCCGGCGGTGCCGTACCGGGCGAGCCGGCCGGGGTCGGCGAGCAGGGCGCGCAGGGCCGCGCCGAGGTCGTAGTCGTCGTCGGCCGGGACCAGCAGGCCGGTGGTGCCGTCCACGACCGTGTCGAGCTGGCCGCCGACGGCGGTGGCGACGACGGGTGTGGCGCAGGCCATGGCCTCCAGCGGCACGATGCCGAAGGGCTCGTAGCGGGGCAGGGACAGGACCAGGTCGGCGCTGGACATCAGCCGGGGCATGCGGGCGCGGCCGACGCCGCCGAGCAGGGTGACGCGGTCCAGGACGCCGTACTCGCGGGCGATGCCGTACAGGCGGGCGGCCTCGGGTTCGGTGCGCAGCAGGTCGGCCTCGGGGCCGCCGGCGATGAGGAGTTCGGCGTCGGGGACGCCGGCCAGGGCGCGGATGGCGCGGTCGAAGCCCTTGCGGGGCACGAGCCGGCCGACGGCCAGCAGCCGCTTGCGGGCGCCGGGCGGGCGGTTGCGGGCGACCGGGGTGAACTGTTCGGGGTCGACGCCGCACGGCACGACGCTGATCCGGTCCTCGGGCAGGCCCATGGCCTTCAGTTCGGCCACCTCGTCGCTGCACGTGGCGATGATCCGGGCGCACTCGTGCCCGATGGCCTCCTCGACGGCGAGTCGCTGCGGAGGGCTGGTGTCGGCGGTGCCCTGGTAGCGCTTCTTGACCGTGCCCAGCGCGTGGTAGGTCTGCACGACCGGGATGTCCGGGTCGCGGGCGCCGGCCAGGGCGGCCAGGCCGGACATCCAGAAGTGGGCGTGCACCACCTGCGGCGGGCGCTGTGCCCACTGCCGGGCCAGGAAGTTCCCGAACTCGCTCATGTGGGGCAGGAGTTCGTCCTTGGGGACGGGTGCGGGCGGCCCGGCGGGGACGTGGACCACCTGGACGCCGTCGATGAGGGTCACCCGGTCCGGCAGGCCCGCCGAGTCCCGCCGGGTGTACACGGTGACCCGGTATCCCTTCCTGGCGAGCTGCCGGGCGACCTGCGCCACGTACACGTTCTGGCCGCCCGCGTCCGGTCCGCCGAGCGCGGCCAGCGGGCTGGCGTGCTCGGAGACCATGGCGACGCGCCCGGCCGAGTGCGGAATGCGGCTCATCGGGTGACCTCCTTGATCAGGCGCTCCCAGTCGTCCAGGAAGCGCCGCTCTCCGTAGCGGGCGCGGGCGGCGGCCCGGGCCGCCGCGCCGGTCGCGCGGGCGTGCCCGGGATCGGCGAGGAAGGCCCGTACCGCGTCCTCCAGTACGTCGAGTCGGTTCGACACCACCCCGGCGCCCTCGGGTACGGCCTCGCGGACCTCGGTGGTGTCCAGGGCGACCACGGGCATGCCGAGGAACATGGCCTCCAGCAGGGACAGGCCGAGCGAGGTCCAGCGCACGGGGTGCAGATACAGGCGGCACCGGGCCATCTCCCGGTGCAGCTCGTGCTGCGGCAGGTCCCGGGCGCGGCAGCGCCCGGGCGGCAGGCCGAGGTGGCCGGCGAGTGAGCCGGTGCCCATGCCGAAGACGTCCAGCGGGACCGAGCGGGCGAACCGGGGCAGCAGGTCGGTGCCGGTGGTACGGCCCCGGCGCACCGGCTCGTTGACGACGACGGCCGCGCGCCGCTCGGTGCCGGTCCACAGCGGGCCGGGGTCGACGATGCCGTGCTCCACGACCTCGGTGGGGGCCAGGCCGCTGTCCCACATCAGCCGGTTGAAGTGGGTGACGTGCACCAGGGGAATCGCCGACTGGGCGGCGAGCGGGTGGAGTTGGCGTTCGGGCGAGGCGTCGGGGCTGTTGTGCTCGACGTAGACGGCGGGCACGTCCAGGCCGGGCCGGCGGCCGGTCCAGCGCAGGGCGAGGCCGGGCTCGTGCGGGCGTTGCAGCACCATCAGGTCGATGTCGGCGTCCCGCAGCGCGGCGGGGGTGACTTCCCGGACGGACGGGGGCCAGTCCCAGGTCACCGCGCGGCCGAGGCCGTCGGGGCCGCGGTCCTCGGTGACCGGGACCAGGTAGGTGTGCGGGCCCTGCACGAAGGCGGTGAGCCAGGACCCGTGCACATGCCAGACGAGGATGTTCATGAGGGCCGCTCCTGGATGAGTTTGTGCACCGCGCGCACCACGTCCTGGCCGGTGACCTCGTCCAGGCAGGGGTGGCCGGGCACCGGGCAGGTCAGGGCCCGGGTGTCCGCGCACGGCGCCGACTGGTCGCCGAGCAGGATGACGGGGACGCCGTAGGGCGCCCAGCGTCCGGCCGGGACGACGGGCGCGAAGAGGGAGACGACCGGGGTGCCGACGGCGGCGGCGAGGTGGGCGGGTCCGGTGTTGGCGCTGATCACGACGTCCGCCATGCGCAGCACCCCGGCCAGGGTGCGCGGGGAGGTCCGGCCGCCGAGGTCCACGGCCGCGTCGCCGCCGACCCGCCGGGTGAGGTCCCGCTCGTCGGGGCCGCCGGTGACGACGACCCGGTGCCCGGCGTCGGCGAGCAGGGTGACCGCCTCGGCGCAGCGGTGCGGGCTCCAGGCGCGGGCGGGGGCGCTGGCGCCGGGGTGCAGGACGACGTAGGGGCCGTTGCCGGTCAGGCCGCCGGTGTCCGGGGGCGGCAGGACGCGCAGCCGCCCGTCGTCGCCCGGGGGCGGTGTGAAGCCCATGGCGGCGGCGGTGTCGAGGGCGGCCTCGGCCTCGTGCCGGCCGGGCAGCCGGCGGTGGCGCACGTCGAGGAGGCGGCCGGGGTGGTCGGTGCTGTCGGCGCCGATCCGGCCGATGCCGGCGAGGCGCAGCAGCAGGGCGGCGGGCAGCGGGCTCTGGTGGTGGGAGGTGAGGACGAGCGCGCTGTCGTGGGCGCCGGCGCGCAGCCGTCCGAGGAGGGCGTCGATGTCGGCCGGGCGGACCGGGGGCGGGTCGAAGCCTTCCCAGGGCGCCTCCCAGACCAGGACGTCGTCCACGCCGGGCAGCAGCCGGGCGGCGTCCGCGCCGCGCGGGCCGCACAGCAGGGTGACACGGGTGCTGTGGGCGGCGACGGCGCGGACGGCGGGCCCGGCGAGGAGCACGTCACCGAAGCTGTCGAGGCGGACGACGAGGGATCTCATGCCGGTGCCCTCCCCGCGGCGGCGCCGAGGGCGCTTCGTACGGCGGTGAGCACGTCGGGGGCGCTGTGCCCGGCGAACCGCCGGGTCTCCTCCGGTGCGGTGGCCGCGTTGGGCACGAGCACGCCCCGGGCTCCGGCGGCGCGGGCGGCCAGCACGTCGGCGGCGATGTCGCCGACGACCAGGCAGGCGGCCGGCGGCACGCCCAGCCGGACGGCGGCGGCGCGGACCAGGCCGGGCCGGGGCTTGCGGCAGGGGCAACCGTCCTCGGCGGTGTGCGGGCAGAACAGCCAGAGGTCCAGCCCGCCCAGCAGCGCGTCGGCGCGCTCGTTGACCCGCCGGACCTGCCCGGCGGTGAGCAGCCCGCGGCCGATGCCGGACTGGTTGCTGACCACGGCGGTGGCCAGGCCGTGGGACCGGGCGAGCGCGACGGCCTCGCGGGCGCCGGGCAGCAGCCGGACCCGGTCCGGGTCGCCGTTGTACGGCACGTCGGCGACGAGGGTGCCGTCGCGGTCGAACAGGATCGCGGACACGGTGGTCATCCGGCGCCTCCCAGCGGGCGGGCGTTGCGGTGACGGACGACGCCGCGCATCCAGTGCCGCACGGCGAGCGGGGGGATGAGCACGCTGGTGCCGAGCATCCCGGCGATCTCCCGGGGGTCGCGCGGGCCGGGCAGGATACGGGCGAGGGCGAACTCGGCGGTGCCGAGGGTCCACAGGGCCGCGCAGGCGGTCGCGGTGCGGCGCCGTCCGGCCAGCGCGCACGCGGCGGCGGCGAGGGCCGCGCCGGTGACCACCAGGTGGCGGGGCAGCCGGCCGCGGGGCGCCTGGGCGCGGTGCCACCAGTCGCGGCCGTGCAGCCGGTTCATCAGGGCGTCGTCGGCGTTGCCGCGCTGGGCGGGCAGCGAGGCCCACCAGTGGGCGGGGCGGACCGGGTGCCGGGTGACGCGGGTGCCCCGGGTCAGGCTCCAGCCGGCCCGCTCGACGCGCAGGGCGAGGTCGGCGTCCTCGCGGAAGGCGCGCGGGAAGCGTTCGTCGAAGCCGCCGGTCCGCTTGAGGACGTCGGTGCGGTAGGCCATGTCGGCGGTGGCCCAGGCGGCGTTCTCCAGGCCCTTGGTGGTGCGTTCCCAGTCGGTGGGCCGGCGGTCCTCGGGCAGCGGGACGCGCAGCCGCCCCTGGACGCCGCCGACGTCGGGGCCGGCCGCGCGCAGGTCCTCGGCGAGCCGCCGGGACCAGTCCGGCAGCACCTGGACGTCGTCGTCCAGGAACACCGTCCAGGGGGTGCGGACGGTGCGCCAGCCGGCGTTGCGGGCGGCGGCCGGTCCCTTGCCGCCGGTGCGCAGGGTGCGCACCCGGTCCAGCAGCTGCCCCGCGGTCCCCAGCGGCAGGCCGCCCTCGGGCGCCGGCCGGTCGTCGACGACGACCACCTCGTGCGGGGTGTGCGCGACGGCGCCCTCGGCGAGCGCGCGCAGGCACTCGGCGAGGCAGGGCCGGCCGATCGTGGGGACGACGACGGTGTAGGCGGGGGCGTCGCTCATGCGAACGCCTTTCCCCGGCGGACCGCGAACGGGCCGAGGACCAGCAGGTCCACGGGGGCCGAGCCGAAGCACTCCAGGGCGTCCCGGGGGTCGTCGACCATGGGCCGTCCGGCGGTGTTCAGGCTGGTGTTGACCACCACCGGCAGTCCGGTGCGCCGTTCGAAGCCGTCGATCATCCGGGCCACCAGGGGTTCTCGGGCGCGGTCGACGGTCTGGATGCGGGCGGTGCCGTCGACGTGCACCACGGCCGGGATGCGGGACTTCCAGCCGGCGGCCACGTCGTGCACGAACAGCATGTGCGGGCTGGGCAGCGGCCCGTCGAAGATCTCCGCGGCGCGTTCGGCGAGCACCATCGGCGCGACCGGCCGGAACTCCTCGCGTCCCTTGACGGCGTTGAGCCGCTCCAGGTTCTCCGCCTTGCCGGGGTGGGCGAGCAGGGAGCGGTGGCCGAGCGCGCGCGGCCCGTACTCGCCGCGTCCCTGGAACCAGGCCACGATCCCGTCGGCGGCCAGTGCCTCGGCGGCCGTCTCGGCGATGTCGGCGGGCTCCTCGTACGGTACGGCGGCCCGTTCGAGCCAGGCCCGCAGTTCGGCGTCGCTCCAGCCGCGGCCCAGGGCGGCCGTCTCCATCGGCTCCAGGGTGTCCTTCTGCCCGGCGATGTGCGCGGCGGCGCCGAGCGCGGTGCCGGCGTCGCCCGCGGCGGGCTGCACCCATACGTGGGTGAAGCCGCTCTCGCGCCACAGCCGGGTGTTGGCGACGCAGTTCAGGGCGACACCGCCGGCCAGGGTGAGGGCGTCCTCGCCGGTGCGTTCGCGCAGCCAGCGGGCGAGCGCCAGCGTGACCTCCTCCAGGCAGAGCTGGGCGCTGGCGGCGAGGTCGGCGTGGTCCTGGTGCCAGGCGCCGCCGGCCGGGCGGGGCGGGACGAGATCGGCCCAGGGCACCGGGCGGGCCAGGAAGCCGCCTTGGTCGCCGGCGCGGACGTACTCGCGCAGCCGGTCGGCGAAGCGCGGGGTGCCGTAGGAGGCGAGCGCCATGACCTTGAACTCGTCGCTGCTGCGCAGGAATCCGAGGTGCTGGGTGAGGTCCTCGTAGAACAGGCCGAGGGAGTGCGGCAGTTGCTGGGCGGTGAGGACGGTCAGCTCGCGGTTGGTGTACCGGCCGGCCAGGTGGGAGCCGCACTCGCCGCGGCCGTCCAGGACGAGCACGGCGCAGTCGGGGTACGGGGAGACGGGCCCGGCGGAGGCGGCGTGCGCCACGTGGTGCGGGACGAACCGCACCTTGTCCGGGTCGAGTCCGGGCAGTGCCTCGGCGAGGAAGCCGGGGGCCTGCCGGGCGTACTCCTGGCGCAGGTGGTCCCAGGGGTCGTGCAGGCCCAGCTCCTCGGCGGGGCGGGCGAGGACGGGGTCGTAGGAGTAGGCGACGGCGTCCAGGTCGGACGGGGTGAGGCCGGCCTGCTCCAGGCACCAGCGGGCCGACCGCTCGGGCAGCTCCCAGGCGGAGAAGGGTACGGGCCGCTTGCCGTGCTTGCGGCGGGAGAACCGCTCCTCCTCCGCCGCCGCCACGACCTGGCCGTCGGTGATCAGGGCGGCGGCGGGGTCGTGGAAGAGTGCGTTGATTCCGAGGACGTGCATGCGCTGTCTCCAGGGCCGGAAAGGGGCGGGGGTCAGGACTGCGGGGCCGGGTCCTGCGCGCGCGGCACCGGTTGCGGGGTCGGGGCGGCGAAGTAGGCGATGGTCTGCTTCAGGCCCTCCTCCCAGGGGACTTGCGGCGACCAGCCGAGCAGCTCGCGCGCGAGGGTGGTGTCGGGGCGGCGCCGGCCGGGGTCGTCCACGGGCCGGTCGACGAACGCGATCGGGGAGCGGGAGCCGGTGAGGGCGACCACCCGGCGGGCCAGGTCGGCGACGGTGATCTCGTCGCTGCCGCCGATGTTCACCGGCCGCAGGGACCTGCTCGCGGCGACCCGGAGGATGCCGTCCACGGTGTCGTCGACGTAGCACAGCGAGCGGGTCTGGCTGCCGTCGCCGGTCACGGTGAGCGGTTCGCCGGCCAGGGCCTGGCAGATGAAGGTGGGCACCGCCCGCCCGTCGTGGGCGCGCATCCGCGGCCCGTAGGTGTTGAACAGCCGCACGATGCCCGCGTCGGTGCCCCGGGTGCCGGCGTGCGCGGTGACCAGCGCCTCGCCGAACCGTTTCGCCTCGTCGTAGACGCTGCGCGGCCCGACCGGGTTGACGTTGCCCCAGTAGCCCTCGTGCTGCGGGTGGACCTGGGGATCGCCGTACACCTCGGAGGTGGAGGCGAGCAGGAAGCGGGCGCCGTCGCGTTCGGCGATCGTCAGCGCGTTGCGGGTGCCGGTGCTGCCGGCCTCCAGGGTCTGCAGCGGCAGGCGCAGATAGTCGGCGGGCGAGGCGGGGCAGGCGAAGTGCAGGACCAGGTCGTAGGGGCCCGGCAGGCGTGCGGCGCAGTCGGCCGCGCAGACGTCGCAGCGCACGTACCGGAAGCCGGGCCGCGCCTGAAGGTGCGCGATGTTCTCGCGCCGCCCGCAGACCAGGTTGTCGGCGCAGTCGACTTCGACGCCTGAATCCAGCAGCCGCTCGCACAGGTGGGAGCCGAGGAAGCCGGCGCCGCCGGTCACGAGGGCGCGCCGCCAGGAGAAGGGTGTGTCACCAGTCATGGGGGCTACTCCTTCGTCGTCCTTCGTCCACGTCGTCCGCGCCCCTGAAGCGGCGCCGCCGAACGCGCCGTCCGCGTGCTGTGGGCAGGTGTGCGGTGGTTTCGGCGCGCGCCGGGCCACCGGCCCGGCGGCACCGGCCCGTCGGAGAGGAAGAGGACAGGGCCCGGGCCCCGGAAGACGTCCGGGGCCGCCCTGGTCGGCCGCCGCTTGCTGGACGGCACTGGCAGCTGGGTTCCCCTGCCAGTTGGGTTCACGCGTTGGATTCTTATTCTCCGGACTCAGGGGTACTCGCGCGACTCAGGCGGCTCGGTCACCACGGAGGAGGCTGCCATGCACGACGACGTCCCGGCAGCCGTACTGCGCAGCCTGCGCGGGCCCGCCGGCCCCCGAAGGAGGCTGCTGCTCACCGGCTGGTTCAGCTTCCCGGACGGGGAGGCGACGGCCGGGGACGTGCTCGCGCAGCGGCACACGTCGGCGGCACTGACCGGCGCCGGCATCCCGCACGACACGGCGTGGAGCCCGGGCTTCCGGCCCGGGGCGCTGTCCCTGGAGACGGCCGACCCCGACGCCTACGGCACGCTGCTGTTCGTGTGCGGTCCGGTGTACGGCCCCCAAGTCGCCGCCCTGCATGTCAGGTTCAGTTCCTGCACACGACTGGCGGCCGGGGTCTCGGTGGTCGACCCGGCGCATCCCGCGGCCACCGGTTTCCACACGATCATCGCCCGGGACGGCACCCGGGCCCCGGCCCGCCGGGACCTGGCGGCCGGCGCCCCGCTGGGGCCGCTGCCGCCGGTCGTGGCGGTGGTGCTCTCCGCGGGTCAGGGCGAGTACGGGGCGCGCCGGCGGCACGCGGCGGTGAACGAGGCGATCACCGGCTGGCTGGGCGGCAAGGACTGCGCGCGGGTGCCGGCCGAGACCCGGCTGGCCGTGGACGACTGGCGGCTGTGCGCCACCGCCGAGCAGTTCCTCGCCCTCGTCGCCCGCTGCGACCTGGTCGTCACCACCCGGCTGCACGGTCTGGTGCTGGCGCTGCGCACCGGCACCCCGGTGATCGCGGTGGACCCGGTGGCGGGCGGCGCCAAGGTCACCGCGCAGGCGCGGGCGGTGGGCTGGCCGGCGCTGGTGGCGGCGGACGCGCCGGCCCCGGGTGTGCTGGACCGCTGGTGGGACTGGGCGCTGTCCGGGGCGGGCCGGACGGCCGCCGCCCGTCACTCGATGAGCTGACCGCGCGTGGCGCTCCGTGTGACGCACGGTGGCCAGGGCACTCGGCACGGCGACGGCCGGCCCTCCCGGGCCGCCGCGTTCCACGCAGGAGGCAACGACATGGGCCACGGCGGAAACGTCATCCAGGAGCTGACCACCGACCACCGTGAGGTCGAGGAGATCTTCGGCCGTTTCGAGGCGCTGCCGCCCGGCTCGCCGCAGCGCAAGGACCTCTGCGACCAGGCCACCATCGAGCTGGTCCGGCACTCGGTCGCCGAGGAGGCCTACCTCTACCCGGCGGTGCGCGAACACGTGGCGGGCGGTGACGCGCTGGCGGACAAGGAGATCGCAGATCACGCCGAGGCCGAGCGGATCATGAAGGACCTGGAGGGCTGCCGGGCGGACGATCCGCGCCTCGACACGCTGATGACGCGGTTGATGAGCGAGATCCGGTCCCATGTGACCGACGAGGAACAGAACCTGTTCCCGCGGCTGGAGCAGGCCTGTCCCCCGGACGCGCTGATGGAGCTGGGCGACAAGGTCCGCCGGGCCAAGCAGATGGCACCGACCCGCCCGCACCCGTCGGCGCCGGACACTCCTCCGGCCAACAAGCTGCTGGCCCCGGGAGCCGGCCTGGTCGACCGGCTGCGGGACGCGCTGTCGGGGCGGGGGAAGGAGAGCTGACGGGCACCTTCGGGTTTCGCCGGCAGCGCGGGGGGCCGGGCCCGTGGGCCCGGCCCCCCGCGACGTTCACAGCCAGGGGGTGGCCCGGGCGCGGGTGCGGCGGCGGGGACGGGGCCGGGTCCCCCGGCACAGCAGCCGGAACGCCTGGACGAGGGTGAGCGGCCACAGCAGCGCGAAGCACCACAACAGCGCGGGGTCCGAGGTGCGGATGCCCATGACGGCGACGAACACCGACGCGACCGCCAGCAGCACCACCGCGACCGGCAGCGACGCCCCGTGCCCCGCCTCGCCCATACGACGCGCGAACCGCCGGTCCTGCCGGAGGCCCGCCTCGATCCGCAGCAGTGTGATCCGCTCGCGCGGTGTCAGCCGTATCCCGTCGTGCATGTCCCGCTTCTCCCAGTCGTCCACGGCCACGGCACCTCCTCCGCCGGTCGGCGGCCCCAGGCCCCGCGCTACCGGGTTCCCCGGCCGGCCGGGGAGATGCGGAACGGGACGGGCGGGCCTGCGGGGCGCGGTACCGGGCGGGCCCGCGTCGGAAGCGGTTCCGTACCGGGCGGCAGCCCCCGTCCGGACCCGGCGGCGGGTACGCCGCCCGTGGACGGCCTCGCCTCGGTCCCGCGCCGTGCGCGCTCGGCGCGGCGGGAAGCGGGTCCACGGGGCGACGGGCGGCGCGGTCGGGGCGTACACGGTCATCCGGCCGCGGGACCCGGCCGATCGACGGGGGCCGCCGGGTGCGGGCCGGGGAGGCGGCGCGGAGGGTGTGGTCCGCTTCCCGGCGCGGGCGCGCGGGGACGGTGTGCGTCGCGGAGGCAGCGGGGCGGACGGGGCCGGGGGACGCCGCTTCGTGGTGACGTTCGGACCCGGTCGTGGTGCGCGGGGCTTGTCTCGCGCTCGATGGCGGACTCGGGCGCGGGCGGCCGGACGGGCTGCTGCGCGGGACGGCGGGCCGGGTGTCGCGGATGCCGGTCCGCGTGGGCGGCGGGAGAGGGCGCCGGGCCTGCGGGAGTCGGCGCCGGGCCGGCGCTCCCGCGGTGCCTGACGGGCCTCGGTGGAGTCGGTGACGAGCCAGGCCGGGTTCTCCGTCGTACGGCGTGCCTCGGCGGGCCCACGGCATCGACGCGCCGCCGCCGATCCCCGGGGACGCGGTCCGTCGCCGCGGGCCCCGAGGTGTCGGCGTCCTCGCCCACGGCTCAGCCGAGCGCCTTCACCGCCTGGTAGTAGGTCCACGCCGTGCTGTCGCACGCGGTCTTCGTGGCGCCGGAGTAGTTGACGCAGACGCGCTTGAGATCCTCGTACAGGGCGCTGTCGAGCCGGGCCTTGTTGGCGCTGAAGGTGCCGGCGGCCTTGTAGTTGCGGTAGCCGAAGTCATGGCGGGCGCAGGACGTGGCGAAGGGGAAGCCGAACGGGTTGTCCGGCGAGGAGGAGCAGTAGTCGGTCGACCAGTCGAAGCCGTACGCGGACCAGGCGGCCTGGTTGGCCCGGGCGGCCACCCAGAGGTTGTAGCTCGACGCGCTGGTCTGGGTCCAGCTCGCGAGGACCTGGGGCTTGTCGGCAGGAGCGGCGTCGGCGGCGGTGGCGCCGCCGATGGTGGTGATCACGGCGAGAGCCGAGGCGGACAGGCCGACGGACAGTCTTCGGTGCATCCCACACCTCCACGAGGCTGCGGCCCACCCTGAGCCGCAGGTACATGACAAGGAAGTTGACGCCTGAACACTACGAGGACGCAACGGAGTTGACCTGAACGGTTGAATCTTGGCTGAATTCGAGCGGTCGCCACCACCGGCCGCCTCGGCACGCCGCGGGCGAGCCGGAACGAACCACATCACGTTTCGCGCGCACTCGCCCGAGGCCGGTTTGGCTGTCACCCGGTCGCCGCCGGCAGCGCCATGCTGAGGCAATGAGCCAGACAGGAGGCGGCACAGCCGGACCGGTGAACGCACCACAGCCGGCGGAGGCCGGCACCCCGGCCGAGTTCACCGCGGCGCTGAAGGCACTACGGACGTGGTCGGGACTGACCTACCGTCAGCTGGAGGCCAAGGCCACCGCCCGCGGGGACGCGCTCCCGGCCAGCACCATCGCAACGACCCTCGGCCGTACGGGACTTCCGCGCGAACGGTTCGTCGACGCCTTCACCCGCGCGTGCGGCCTCGGCGAGGAGGAAGCACACCGGTGGCTCGAGGTCCGCCGCCGCATCGCCACCGGCGCCCCCGCGCCGGCGAGCGGCAGGACCGGCCGCGGCGGCAGCCGGGCCTCCACACCCGGCGGGCCCCTCCCGGCGCGCGCTCCGCGAGTGCGCCGGGCGGCCGGCCCGGTGGTCGCCGCGGCTCTCGGGATCGCCGCCACGCTCGGTGCCGGCAGCCTGTTCGACACCTCCGCACCACCGACCGCCCCGCCCGCGATGCCGGTGTCCGGGCTGCGCATCCTGGCCGTGGGCAGCTGGGCACGCATCCACCCCGCCCGCACCCCCGGGCTCTGCCTCACCGAGGGCAGGGATCGCCGCGGCCACTACAAGACCGCCGTCGCCGCCCAACGCCCGTGCGCGAAGGCCGCCCTGCCGCATGTGTTCCTCGAACCGCTGGCCAAGGACATCGTGCAGATCCAGTGGCACCATCCGCGGTTCGGCATCGGCTGCCTCACCGTCCTGCGGGACGGGCCCGGCCGCGACCTCCTCGAACCCCGTGACGACTGCGCCGACGACGACCGGGCCCAGCGATTCCGCGTCGAGCCGTTCGGCCCGCCCGCCGCGGAGCGGTTCCGCATCCGTCCCGTGGTCACCGGCCAGTGTCTGAGCCTGCGCGACCAGGACACCGGCGACGGCGCGGAAGTCGTCCAGGGCCGCTGCTCCGGCGCCGCCGACCAGGATTTCCTGATCGAGCTGATCCCGCCCCCGCAAGCCCATTAGAAACGCGCGGCCCTCCGCTTCGGCCGGGGCGGCCGTACCGAGCCGCCCCGGGTACGGCGGTCCGCGGCGCGCACCTTCGGTGAGCGGGTCGCCACGCACCGTGAAGCCGTACGGCCGCACGTGACCTGCACCACCGCAAGGTCGATACTTCCAACAGACAGGACAGGCGACTGACCTCGCCACCGCACGACCATGAGAGTTCGCGAGGAGACACCCATGAGGATGCTCATCAACGTACCGGAGACGGTCGTGGCGGACGCGCTGCGGGGTCTGGCCGCCGCGCATCCCGATCTGAACGTGGACGTGGAGAAGCGGGTGATCGTCCGCCGCGACGCCCCCGTGGCCGGGCAGGTCGCGCTGGTGTCGGGCGGCGGCTCCGGGCACGAGCCGCTGCACGGCGGCTTCGTCGGCCCGGGAATGCTCTCCGCCGCCTGTCCGGGAGAGGTTTTCACCTCCCCGGTGCCGGACCAGATGGCGCGCGCCGCCGCGGCCGTGGACAGCGGCGCGGGCGTCCTGTTCGTCGTGAAGAACTACACCGGTGACGTGCTGAACTTCGACATGGCGGCCGAGCTGGCCGAGGACGAGGGCATCCAGGTCGCCAAGGTGCTCGTCGACGACGACGTGGCGGTCACCGACAGCCTCTACACGGCCGGCCGGCGGGGTACGGGCGCGACGCTGTTCGTGGAGAAGATCGCGGGCGCCGCCGCGGCCGAGGGCCGGCCGCTGGAGCAGGTGGAGTCCATCGGCCGCCGGGTCAACGACAACTCCCGCAGCTTCGGCGTGGCCCTCAGCGCCTGTACGACCCCGGCGAAGGGCAGCCCCACCTTCGACCTGCCGGACGGCGAACTGGAGTTGGGCATCGGCATCCACGGCGAGCCGGGCCGGGAGCGGCGGCCGATGATGACCTCCGGGGAGATCGCCGACTTCGCGGTCGACGCCGTCCTGACGGACCTGCCGCCGCGCGGTCCCGTCCTGGTGCTGGTCAACGGCATGGGCGCGACCCCGCTGCTGGAGCTGTACGGGTTCAACGCCGAGGTGCAGCGCATCTTGCGCGAACGCGGTGTCGCCGTGGCCCGCACCCTCGTCGGCAATTACGTCACCTCCCTGGACATGGCGGGCGTCTCGGTGACGCTGTGTCAGGTGGACGAGGAGCTGCTGCGGTTGTGGGACGCACCGGTGAAGACCCCGGCCCTGCGCTGGGGCATGTGAACGCCCGTGCGTACCGCCCGCGCCACCACCCCGGCCGCACGGTCAACGGCCCTGTCACGCTAGGAGTTCCAGTGCACGACGCCGATTTCTTCCGCCGTTGGATGACGACGGCGACCGCGTCCGTCGGCCGGGAGGCCGAGCGGCTCACCGCCCTCGACTCGGCCATCGGGGACGCCGACCACGGCAGCAATCTGCGGCGCGGATTCACCGCCGTGGCCACGGCCCTGGAGAAGGAGACGCCGGACACCCCGGGCGGTGTCCTGATACTCGCCGGACGGCAGTTGATATCGACGGTCGGCGGGGCCTCCGGTCCGCTGTACGGCACTCTGCTGCGCCGGACCGGCAAGGCGCTCGGCGACGCCGCAGAGGTCGGCGTGGAGCAGCTGGCCGAGGCGCTGCGCGCGGGTGTGGAGGCGGTGATGGCGCTCGGCGGCGCGGCGCCCGGCGACAAGACCATGATCGACGCCCTGGTGCCGGCCGTGGACGCGCTCGGCACGGGCTTCGCCGCCGCGCGGACCGCCGCGGAGGAGGGCGCGGCGGCCACCGTGCCGTTGCGGGCCCGCAAGGGCCGGGCGAGTTACCTGGGCGAGCGCAGCATCGGTCACCAGGACCCGGGGGCGACCTCGTCGGCGCTGCTGATCGCGGCGCTGGCCGAGACGGCGGAGGCGGACGGTGAGTGAGGACAATCCGGTCGGGATCGTGCTGGTGTCGCACAGCGCGCAGGTGGCCGCGGCCGTCGCCGAACTGGCGAAGGGCCTGGCGGGCGGGGCGGCCGGGGTGCCGGTGGCCGCGGCGGGCGGCACCGAGGGCGGCGGGCTCGGCACCAGCGCCGAGCTGATCTCCGCCGCGGCGGCCTCGGTGGACCGGGGGGCCGGCGTGGCGGTGCTGACCGACCTGGGCAGCGCGGTGCTCACGGTGAAGGCGCTGCTCGCCGAGGGCGACGAACTGCCGGACGGCACCCGCCTGGTGGACGCGCCGTTCGTCGAGGGCGCGGTGGCCGCGGTGGTCACCGCCGCCGCGGGCGCCGGCCTGGACGCGGTGGAGGCCGCGGCGGCGGAGGCATACAGCTATCGGAAGGTGTGACCGCCACCGGGCGAGGTGACGGCACCGGAAGGCGCGGTCACCACCGGGCGAGGTGACGGGACCGGAAGGCACGGCCGCCGCCGGGCGAAATGACAGCACCGGAAGGCGCGATCGCCGCCAGGCGAAGTGACAGCAGAAAGCGCGACCGCCGCCAGGCGAAGTGACGGGACCGGAGGGTCGACGGGGGCCGGCAGGTGCGGCGGGGGCCCGGCAGGGGTGGGTGGTGCGGGGGCTTTCGTCGGGGCCGGTCAGCGGCGGGCGAGGAAGCGTCTGGCCAGCCGCTTCCCCTCCGCCACCGCCGCCGCGCGGTCCTCGGCGGCACCGATCCGGGAGTCGCGGAAGACGATGTAGGTCACCCCGGAGGACACCCCGCCGGAGCGCGGGTCGGGCCGGATGCCGAGGGCGCGCGCGGTGGCGTAGGAGGCCTCGCCGATGAGGTCGCGCGGGCCGGTGTCGCCGACGACGGCGTAACGCACCCGGTCGCGGTAGACGACGGCGGCGACCGAGCCGCCGCGCACGCCGGACCTGCGGTGGTCCCAGCGGCGGCTGGGCGCCGGGACGACGATGTAGGGCAGGGTCTCGGCGTTCAGCCGGCGGCCGTCGGACCCCTGGACCGCGGTGGCGGCGGCGAACACCGGGTCGGTGCGGCGGTTGCAGCGGGCGGTGGGCCGGCCGTCGCAGTCGATGTCCAGGTCGGCCTTCCAGAAGACGGCGTCCCGGGTGCCGCAGACGGGCACGGTCGCGGGGCGGCCCGCGTCGGTGCGGTACCGGTCCCGGGAGACCCGGGCGCACCGGCCGGTCCGGGCCAGCAGCCGGGCGGCGGTCACCTCGTCCGCGTCGTGGGCCGTCGCCCGGTCACGGGCCGCGCCAGCGCCGGGAGCCGCGTCGTCGTCGCGGGTCACACCGCCGCCACGGACCACACCGCCGCCACGGGTCGCACGGCCGTCACGGCCCGCGCCCCGGTCGAGCACCGTGGCCACGCCGGGGACCGGGCCCTCGTCGCGGGCCGCGGGCCGCTCGGCGGGCGACGGCGGTGGCCGGGGCGGGCAGCGCCGGGGCGAGCAGGGCGGCGCCGGCCGCGGCCAGGGTCAGCGACGGAACACGCACGATGGGGGAACCTTTCGCCGGGAACACAAAGGCGCACGTCCGGCCCACTGTCCGTGGCCCTGGACGCCGACCCCACTGTGATGTGATCTTGGGCGCCCGGCCACGGGGTGCGCCGTGAAGGGGCCGGATGGAGCACGCGGCTGACACTCTGTCAGGGGACGGAGGGGCTGCGGCGCCGGGAAAGGCGGGAGGGACGACAGGGGCCGGGGATCCGGACCGGGTGCACGGTCCGGATCTCCCGGCCGCCCGCGCCGGCGCGGGATCGGCGACGACAGCGTGTCCGCGCCACAGGCGTGAACTCCCCTGCTTCTGAGGGCAGTTCGGCCGTAGGAAGCTTCAGCATACGTAATCGCGGCGGATGGTCACCAACGCGGCCCCCTTGCTGCGGCCACACCGGCCGGGCCACTATTGGTCCGGACCTTTAGGTGATGTCTGGGCCGTCCGGGGGAGGGCAGTGCCGTGCGACGCGTTCCCTTTCCGCTTGCGGTGGTCTGCGGGGCCGTGCTGCTGGTCGCGTCCTGCGGCTGGAACCGGGCGGACGACGGCGACGGCCGGATACCGGGCGCTCCCGTCGGGGTCACCGCGGCGGCGGGCAGCGCCACGAGCGTGCACGTGATGTGGAACGCGGCCCCCGCCGGCGCCGGGGTCCGCACCTACGAGGTGTACCGGGACACCACAAAGGTGGCCGAGGTACCTGGCGCACAGCACATGGTGGACGTCACCAGGCTCAGGCCGTCCACCCTGTACGCGTTCACCGTGCGGGCCCGGGACGCCGAGGGCCGGCTGGGTCCGCCGAGCCGGTCGGTGCGGGCGCGGACCCCGGCCGTGACGGCGGCGGACCGCTCGGCTCCGACCCGGCCGGGGACGACCGCCGGGCGGCCCGTGGGCAGCCGGGCCGTCCAGCTGTCCTGGGGCGCGTCCCGGGACGACCGGGGCGTGTCGTCGTACGACGTGTTCCAGAGCGGTGTGAAGATCCACAGCGTCGGCGGGAACCAGACCGCCGCCGTCGTCACGGGTCTGCGGCCCGGCACCGCTTACGTCTTCACGGTGCGGGCCCGGGACGCCGCCGACAACCTCTCCCCCGCCGGCACGCCGGTCCGTCTGACCACGCCGGGCGGCGACGACGGCCGGGACACCGCGCCCACCGCCTTCACCGCCGCCACCCACCGTGCGGACGGCGCCTACTACGTCGACCTCGCCTGGGACCCGCCGCACGCGGACGGGGTGATCACCGAGTACCAGATCCGGCTGGACGGCACCGCGGCCACCTCGCTGGTCTGGGGCGGCGCCCCGCCGCGCGGCCGGGCGCACCACAGCTTCTACGTGGGCACCGCCGCCGGGGAGGAACACCGGGTGCGGCTGCGGGGCCGGCTGCCGGACGGCACCTGGGGCGGCTGGTCCCCGGAGCGGACGGTGACCACGGGCGCCTGACGGGCACGCCGGCCGCCGCTCCGCGCGCCCCGCGTCGTCCTCGGCGTCCTCCAGGGACCTGGCGCGGCCATCCGGCCGTCACCTGATCGGGCCGCCCCGGGTGCGGGCGTGCCCGGCGGGGCGTTGGCTGCGGTTGAGGCAGCACGGGCGCTTCCCGACCCCCGGCGGCGCATGGGACGTACCGCCGACCGTGCCGCCGGAGGCCCGTCCATGGACAACTCGCGACTCCTGCTCCGCTCCGGCCTGACCCTCGCGGCCGCCGCCGCGCTCCCGGCCGCGCTCGCCGGGCCGACCGCCGCGGCCTCGGGCATCTCGGTCAGCACCACCGGCTCCACGGTCTCGGTGGTCACCAGCGCGTGCACCCAGATCAACGGCGGCTGGGGCACCGCGGCCCTGCTCACCAGCCGCCAGGCGAACTTCTCCCAGGGCCGGCAGGTGGCCCTGTCCGGTACGTCCGTCAGCCAGTCCGCGGCCTGGACGGGGGTCAGCCCGGGCACCTACACCGTGGTCGTGCTCTGCTCCAGCGGCACCACCGCGGGCAGCCAGTCGGTGATCGTCTCCGCGTCGGCCGTCCCGACCCGGCCCGCGCCCGCCGTCCCGACCCGGCCGACGATCTCGGCGACCACCAGCCCGGCCCCGTCCCGGGGCGTGATGGGCGGCCTCGGCGGCGCCGCCCGCGACTACGGCCCGCTGACCCTCGGCGTCGGCGCGGCCCTGGTCGGCGCCGGGCTCCTCGCCACCGGCTGGTTCCTGCGCCGCCGCTCCGGGCCGTACCGGCTCTGAGCGGGCGGCCGTCCGGGAGGCGTTCGCGCACCGCCGTACCGGTGGCTTCGCGGCCCGGCGCCGCGCGGAACCGTCACCGTGCCCCGTCGGCCTCGCGCCCCTCCCCCGGCAGTTCCGCGAACTCCGCCAGGGCGTGGGCGAGCCACTGGGTCCAGAAGGTCTCCAGGTCGATCCCGGCCCGCAGGACCAGGTGGCGCAGCCGGTCCTGCGGGGTGTCCCGGTCCGGCGGGAAGTCGCGCTTCTCGATCTCCCGGTACTCCTCCAGCTGCCGCCGGTGCAGCTCCAGATGGCGGCGCAGATCGGCCTCCAGGCCCGCGGTGCCGACCACGGCCGCCGCGCGCAGCCGCAGCAGCAGCACGTCCCGCTGCGGCTTCGGCTCCTGCGCGGCGGCGGTCCAGCGGGCCAGTTCGGCCCGGCCCGCGGGCAGCACCTCGTAGCGCTTCTTCTGGCCGCGGGCCGGCTGCTCGGCCGGCAGCGTGCGGATGAGCCCGTCGGCCTCCAGCTTTCCCAGCTCGCGATAGATCTGCTGGTGCGTCGCGGACCAGAAGTAGCCGATCGACTTGTCGAACCGGCGGGTCAGTTCCAGTCCCGACGACGGCTTTTCCAGCAGGGCGGTGAGGATCGCGTGCGGGAGTGACATGGGCTCATCCTAGGGAGGGACGCCCCGGCCCCTACAGGGCCGCCGCCAGCTCCGTGCCCTGCTTGATCGCCCGCTTCGCGTCCAGCTCGGCGGCCACGTCGGCGCCGCCGATCAGATGCGCGCTGCGGCCGGCGGCGAGGAGCGCCTCGTACAGGTCGCGGCGCGGCTCCTGGCCGGTGCACAGCACCACCGTGTCGACCTCCAGGACCGTGCTCTCCTCGCCGACGGTGATGTGCAGGCCGGCGTCGTCGATCCGGTCGTAGCGCACGCCCGGCACCATGGTCACGCCCCGGTGCTTCAGCTCGGTGCGGTGGATCCAGCCGGTGGTCTTGCCGAGGCCGGCGCCGACCTTGGTGGTCTTGCGCTGGAGCAGGTGGACCTGGCGCGGCGGGGCGGGCCGCTCGGGGGCGGCGAGGCCGCCGGGCGCCTGGTAGTCCATGTCGACGCCCCAGTGCCGGAAGTAGGTCTCCGGGTCCTCGCTCGCCTTGTCCCCGCCGTCGGTGAGGTACTCGGCGACGTCGAAGCCGATGCCGCCGGCGCCGAGGACGGCGACGCGGTCGCCGACGGGGGCGTTGTCGCGGAGCACGTCGAGGTAGCCGAGGACGCGGGGGTGGTCGGCGCCGGGGATGTCCGGGGTGCGCGGGGTGACGCCGGTGGCGACGACGACCTCGTCGAAGCCGTCCAGGTCGGCGGCCTCCACCCAGGTGTCCAGGCGGACGTCGACGCCGTGCGCGTCGAGCTGGTGGCGGAAGTAGCGCAGCGTCTCGTCGAACTCCTGCTTGCCGGGCACCTTGCGGGCGACGTTGAGCTGTCCGCCGATCTCGCTCGCCGCGTCGAACAGGGTGACGTGGTGGCCGCGTTCGGCGGCGGAGACCGCGCAGGCGAGGCCCGCCGGACCGGCGCCGACGACGGCGACGCGCTTCTTCAGCCGGGTCGGCGCGAGGACCAGCTCGGTCTCGTGGCAGGCGCGCGGGTTGACCAGGCAGGAGGTGATCTGCCCGCTGAAGGTGTGGTCGAGGCAGGCCTGGTTGCAGCCGATGCAGGTGTTGATGGCCTCCGGGGTGCCGGCGGCGGCCTTGGCGACGAAGTCGGGGTCGGCGAGCATCGGGCGGGCCATGGAGACCATGTCCGCGCAGCCGCCGGCCAGCAGTTCCTCGGCGAGTTCCGGGGTGTTGATGCGGTTGGTGGTCACCAGCGGCACGGAGACCTCGCCCATGAGCTTCTTGGTGACCCAGGTGTAGGCGCCGCGCGGCACGGAGGTGGCGATGGTGGGGATGCGGGCCTCGTGCCAGCCGATGCCGGTGTTGATGATCGTCGCTCCGGCGGCCTCGACGGCCTTGCCGAGGGTGATCACCTCCTCCAGGGAGGAGCCGTCCGGGACCAGGTCCAGCATGGACAGCCGGTAGATGACGATGAAGTCCTCGCCGACGGCCTCGCGGACCCGCTTGACGATCTCGACGGGGAAGCGCATCCGGTTCTCGTACGAGCCGCCCCAGCGGTCGGTGCGCCGGTTGGTCCGCGCGGCGATGAACTCGTTGACGAGGTAGCCCTCGGAGCCCATGATCTCGACGCCGTCGTAGCCGGCCCGCCGCGCGAGGCGGGCGGCGCGGGCGTAGTCGTCGATGGTGCGCTCGACGTCGGCGTCGGTCAGCTCGCGCGGCGGGAAGGGGCTGATCGGCGCCTGGAGGGGGCTGGGCGCGACGAGGTCGCGGTGGTAGGCGTAGCGGCCGAAGTGCAGGATCTGCATCGCGATCCTGCCGCCCTCGCGGTGCACGGCCTCGGTGACCACCCGGTGCCGCTCGGCCTCCTCCTCGGTGGTGAGCTTGGCCCCGCCCTCGTACGGCCGCCCTTCCTCGTTGGGCGCGATGCCGCCGGTGACGATGAGTCCCACGCCGCCGCGCGCGCGGGCCGCGTAGAACGCCGCCATGCGCTCGAAGCCGCGCTCGGCCTCCTCCAGGCCTACGTGCATGGAACCCATGAGCACGCGGTTGGGCAGCGTGGTGAAGCCCAGGTCGAGCGGGGTCATCAGGTGCGGGTAACGGCTCATCGGGCCCTCCGTACGCGGTGTCGTCGCCTCTTGTTGTAGAGGAAGCCCGAGGCTTTGTGCAACTAGTTGCATAATCGGCACTGGTGTACCTACTAGTATGTACGATCAGGTGCGACCTATCCGCCGCCCGAAAGGACACCTCCGCCATGCCCTTCGTCCGCATCGACACGCTCGGCACCGACCCCGCCCGCCTCGCCGCGCTCGGCCAGGCCGTCCAGGACGCCCTGGTGGAGACGCTCGGCGTGCCGCCGGAGGACCGCTTCCAGGTGCTGACCGGCCACGACGGAGCGGGCAGCACCCTGCGCCACGGCGACTACCCGGGCATCCCGCGGGACGACTCGGCCGTCTTCGTCGCGATCACCCTGCGGGCCGGACGGGACGCGGACCGCAAGCGCGCGATGTACCGGCGGATCGCCGAGCTGGTGCACGAGCGCACCGGCACCGAGCCGCGCAACGTGCTGGTCACCCTGACCGAGAACGGCGACGCCGACTGGTCCTTCGGGTACGGCCTGGCGCAGTACGCCCCGGCCGGAGAAGGACCGGCCGGGGCGTCGCCGCGCTGACTCAGCGGCTCTCCAGGCGCAGGTGCAAATCCCGCTCCTGGTCGCCGGAGGCCGTGCAGGTCTCCTGCACGGTGAACATCGCGTCCAGGGTGGTGCGGAACCGGTCGACGGCCCAGTAGCCGCCCTGGACGTCCGCCTGGACGGGCTGCCCGAGGTGGACCGGCCGGCAGCCGCCCCGGGCCTCCGAGACGTCGTAGGTCCCGAGCCACACCATCGGCCGGGTCTCGTGGAGCTGCTGCGGCTCCTCGTCCTGCCCCCGGTCCGAGGCGAAGCAGGACCCGAGCGCGTCGAAGACGAGGCGGGCGTCCTCCTTGGACCCGCTGATCTCCACCGTGACGGTTTCCGGATGCGACCGCTCCGTGTCTGCCATGACCGCTCCTCTCGTGCCGTGCTGCGGTGGAACGGGGTACCCCGCGAAACCTCGTCCACCCCCAGAAAAACACCACGGACCGTCGCGCACACCTCGGCCGCGGGGGGACTGCCGTGTCAGCCGCGGGTGAACTTGTACGTCTTGCTGTCCGTCAGCACGCAGAAGCCGGGCGAGACGACGATCACGCGCAGGATGCCGCTGCGGCGGTCGTAGTCGATGCCCTCCGCCTCGAAGGAGCCCTGGCAGGAGCTGCGCAGCGGCAGCTGCCGCTCCGCCGTGACGTGCCCGGTGACGTCGGCGGTCCCGCTCGGCGGGGCGGACAGGTCGATCCGCAGCAGCGGCTTGGTGAGGCCGAAGAGGCTGCCCTCCGGGTCGTCGGAGGAGCACAGCAAGGTGGTCGGGCCGGTGAAGTCGCAGCCCTGGACGTCGCGGACGGCGTGGTCCAGGCGGACGGTGGAGACCTGCGGAAGGTCCGCCGAGGGCGAGGTGGCCGGGTTGACGCCCGGAGTCGGGAAGACCAGCAGGCGGGTCATGGTGCCCCACTCGCCGGACAGCATCCACCGGCCGTCCGGCGAGATCGCGGCCCAGGAGTTGTTCGGCGCCTCGCCCGGGCCCAGCGTGTGGACGTACTCCGACCAGGCACCGCCGGGCGCCTGCACCCGGAACATCTTCGAGTTGCCGGCGTCCCGCTGGTAGGGCTCGATGTAAAAGCCGTCGTAGGAGGCGTCGGGGTCGCCGACGTGGTTCCAGCCGCGGCCGGCGACGTCGAGCGGGACGGTGCCGACGCCGGTGTAGCGGTTCGGGCTGTTCGCCGGGACCTCGACCGAGGTCAGGCCCTGGCTCTCGGTCAGCGGGTCGGCGCGGTCGGAGCCGGTCTCGGTCCAGCCGCCGGCCGCGGAGGCGGGCGCGGGCGCGGCGAGGGACACGACGGCGGCGGTGGCGAGGGTGACGAGTCCGGCGAGGACTGCGTGACAACGTTGCCGGGCGGACGCGGGCATTTCCGGCTCCTCGGACGGGCGACGGGGGCACTCGGACGGCGGACAGTCTGGCGTGGCGCGAAAGTCATGTACAGACCAACAACGCAACATGAGCGTGAACTCTCACGGCCCGCGGGACCCGCGCGGTACGGTCCCGTCGGGTGTTCCGTGCCGCGCGCACCACCGGCGCGACGGCTCCGGCGGACGTACGCCGCCGTGTTGAGGGATGGTGGAGGGAGTAACGGCATCGGCGGCGGAGAGTCGGGTGTGAGCGCGGTAGAACGAGGGCAGTCGGCACGGGGCACGGCGGGCCGTGCGGACGGGCGAAGGCGGTGCGTGGCATGAGTGCAGCCGAGGCTCCGGTGACGCAGAGCGGCGAGCCCGCGCGCGGGCCGGTCCCGCCGGGCGGCCTGCTGGACGTGCTGGGCGTGGCGTCGGTGGTGCTGGACACCGACGGCCGGATCGTGCTGTGGAGCCCGCAGGCGGCGGAGCTGTTCGGGTACTCCGCCGAGGAGGCCCTCGGCCAGTACGCCGCCCGGCTGATGGTCCACGAAGAGCACAGCCGGCTGGTCGGCCGGTTGTTCGCCGACGTGATGCGCACCGGACAGAGCTGGGCGGGCGGCTTCCCGGTCCGGCACAAGGACGGCAGCACCCGTCTGGTGGAGTTCCGCAACATGCGGCTGCTGGACGACCGCGGGGACGTCTACGCGCTCGGGCTGGCCGCCGACCAGTCGACCGTACGGCGACTGGAGCAGGACGTGGCGCTGTCCGAGCGGATGGTGAAGCAGTCCCCGATCGGCTACGCCGTGCTGGACACCGACCTGCGGTTCGTCTCCGTCAACCCGGCCCTGGAGCGGATCAACGGGATGCCGGCCGCCGAGCACGTGGGCCGGACGCTGCCGGAGGTGCTGCCGCTGCTGAACGCCCGCGAGCTGGAGGCCGTGGCCCGGCGGGTGCTGGAGACGGGTGTGCCGCTGATCGACGACACGCTGGTCGGCCGCACCCCGGCCGACCCGGACGAGGACCACACCTGGTCGCACTCGCTGTACCGGCTGGAGGACACCCTGGGCCATGTGCTCGGGGTGGCCGTCTCGCTGGTCGACATCACCGAGCAGCACCGGGCCGAGGCGGAGGCGGAGACCGCGCGGCGCCGGCTCGCGGTCATCGCCGACGCCTCCGCCCGGATCGGCACCACGCTGGAGCTGGAGCGCACCGCCTGCGAGCTGGCCGAGGTCGCGGTGCCGGAGCTGGCGGACGTGGCGGCGGTGGACCTGCTGGACGCGGTGGTCGAGGGCCGGCCCAGCGCGCTGGGGCCCTCGGAGTCCGCGGTGATCCGGGCGCTGGCCGTGCGCCCCGCGGAGGGCAGCGACGCGGTCCGGGCCGCCGACCCGCCGGGCCAGATCGCCCGCTACGGGCCGGACCGGCTGGTCACCGAGTGCGTGCGCACCGGCGAGGCGGTGCTGGTGCCGCGGGTGAAGGACGAGGACCTGCCGCTGATCGCCCGCTCCGCCGAGGCGGCCGTGCTGCTCGGCCGGGCGGGTCTGCACTCCTACCTCGCGGTGCCGCTGATCGCGCGCGGTGAGGTGCTGGGCGCGCTGGACCTGAAGCGGACCCGCAATCCGGCGCCGTTCGACGAGGACGACGTCCTGCTGGCGCGGGAGCTGGCGGCCCGCGCGGCCGTGCAGATCGACAACGCGCGCTGGTACCAGAACGCCCGCAACACCGCGCTCACCCTCCAGCGCAGCCTGCTGCCCAGCCATCCACCGGTCACCACCGGACTGGAGGTGGCCTCCCGCTACCAGCCGGCCGGCGCCACCAGCGAGGTGGGCGGCGACTGGTTCGACGTCATCCCGCTGGAGGGCGGCAAGACCGCGCTGGTCGTGGGGGACGTGATGGGCAGCGGGGTCAGCGCCGCCGCCACGATGGGCCGGCTGCGCACCGCGACCACCACCCTGGCCGCGCTCGATCTCGACCCGGCCCGGCTGCTGGAGCACCTGGACAAGACGACCTCGGCCCTGGACCACTCCATCGCGACCTGTGTCTACGCCGTCCACGACCCGCGTCTGCGCCAGTGCCGGATCGCCAACGCCGGCCATCTGCCGCCGGCCCGGGTCCGGCCCGGACGCCCGCCGGAGCTGCTCGACCTGCCGACCGGAGTGCCGCTCGGGGTGGGCGGGGTCGGCTTCCGCACCGTCACGGTCGATTTCGAGCCCGGCGACGAGCTGGTGTTCTACACCGACGGGCTGGTGGAGACCCGCTCCCACTCGCTGGACGAACGGCTGGCCCTGCTGCTCACCCTGCTCGACGACCCCGCCCGCCCGCTGGAGGAGACCTGCGACCACCTCCTGCGCACCCTCCGCCACCCGGACAACCACGACGACGTGGCCCTGCTCATCGCCCGGGCGCAGGAGCTGCCGTAGCGGCGGGCGCGACCTCGACCGGACGAGCCGGGACGCGGCGCGGGCCTTGATGCCGGCGGCGTCCGGGGCCGTGCGGCCGGGGGAGGTGCGGACCGGCTCCGGCCGTGCCCGGCCCTGTAGGGGATGCTCACGGCGTTACGGGGCGGTCTCGGGAGGCCGTATGCCGATGGCCACGTGCGCGTGCCGGTCCTCGTCCACCGCCAGACGGGCGGTCAGGCCCGCGTCGGTGAGGACCCGTACGGCGGCCGGTGCCTGGCGTTCGCTGGTCTCGGTCAGCAGGCAGCCGCCGGGGGCGAGCCATTCGGACGCCCCGGCGGCGACCCGGCGCAGCACGTCGAGTCCGTCGGCTCCGCCGTCCAGGGCGGCCGGCGGTTCGTGGTCGCGGGCCTCCGCGGGAAGCAGGGCCACCTCGGCGGTGGGGACGTAGGGCACGTTGGCCGTCAGCAGGCCCACCCGGCCGCGCAGGCCGGCGGGCAGGGCGTCGTAGAGGTCGCCTTGATGGGCCCGGCCGCCGAAGGGGGCGAGGTTGCGGCGGGCGCAGCGTACGGCGGCGGGGTCGATGTCGGCGGCGTGCACCTCCGCGCCGTCCAGGGCGTGGGCGAGGGCGGCGCCGAGCGCGCCGGAACCGCAGCACAGGTCCACGACGACGGTCGCGTCCGGCGCGGCGGCCAGGGCCTGTTCGGCCAGGAACTCGGTACGGCGGCGGGGCACGAACACCCCCGGTTCCACCGCGATCCGCAGCCCGTGGAACCCGGCCCAGCCGAGGACCTGTTCGAGCGGCAGCCCGGCGGCGCGCCGGTCCACCATGCGGGCCGCCTCCTCGGGGGTACGGGCGGTGGCGAGGATCAACTCGGCCTCGTCCTCGGCGAAGACGCATCCGGCGGCGCGCAGCGCGGAGACGACGGCGGACGGGGTGAGCGGGGTGAAGGGAGCGGGGACGGGCATGGAAGCCGAAAGCCTTTCGGGAGCGCGAGACTTCAGGGCGCTCCCGCGGTCACCGCTACCGGCGTACCGCGCCGTCACGAGGAGAGAGCACCCCAGCCGACACAGCGGTAATGGGTCTCACCTCCTCGTCCTCGAGGGCCGCGGGTCCCGCGGCCGGACGGCCACCTTACCCCACGGCCCGCGACGGCCTGTGGCCCACGGGGAGTTGGTCAGACGCCGACCGACTCCTCGGCCTCTTCCTCGGCCTCTTCCGCGGCTTCCCGCGCGGCCTCGTCCTTGGCGTGCCGCGGGCCCGTGCGTCCGGTCCCGGTTCCCGCGTGCGCGGCCTCGCTCTCGGGACCGGCGGCTTCCCGGCGGGCCCGGACGGTGCGCTCGTACAGGGCGGCGACCGCGGTCACCACGATGCCGGCCAGCAGCCAGAGCACCAGGGTCCACACGTCGCGGGCGAGGCCGTCGTTGCCGAAGTACAGCAGGCTGCGGACGCCCTCGACGAAGCCGGCGCCGTTCCAGAAGGCGTGCAGGGTGCCGAAGAAGCCGTTCTGCAGCTCGGGCCGGAACAGCCCGCCGGAACTGGTGAAGTTCAGCATCACGAACAGCACCATCATGGTCAGCGTGGTCCACCGCTTCAGGAACGTGTGCAGGCCGACGCCGATGAACAGGATGCCCGCCGAGTACACCCAGGCCATCCCCCACACGCCCGCGAGGTCGTGGTGGGCGAGGTGGAACACCGGTCCGGCGAGCAGCGCGCCGATGCCGCCGACCACCGCGGAGACACCGAGGACGAGCAGCGCGCGGACCCGCATGGCGAGTGCGGCGCCGGCGGCGCCGAGCGCGGCGACCGAGGCGTAGGAGCCGATGCTGACCGCGATCAGCAGGAAGAACAGGCCCTGTCCGGTGGGGTCGTCGGCGACCGGCCGGGCCACGTCGGTGACCTTCAGCGGCACGCCCTGCCGGGCGGCGACCGGGGTGAAGACCTTCTCCACGGCCGTGGCGCCCATGTCGGACGCGGCGCTCGCCACCAGCAGCTCGGGGGCCTTGGCGTCCGGCACGTAGGCGCCGGTGACCTCGCGGGACTCCAGCAGGCCGACGGCGTCGGCGCGGGTGGCGACCGTGCGCACGTCGAGCTTCTCCCCGCCGGTGTCCTTGACCGTCTGCGCGAAGACCTTGGCCTGTGGGGTGGTGCCGACGACGGCGACCGGCAGGTGGTGCGGCTCGGGCGTGACGAACGCCCCCATGTAGGCGAGCCCCATGCCTATGCACATCAGCAGCGGGGTGATCAGGTGCGTGAGCACATGGCGCAGTGCCGGTGACCTCATCGCGCGCGAACCTCCAAAGGTTGGCTTATACAACTGTCATCTCAAGTTGTACTATACAACTAGAACCCCGGAGGAGGTATTTCCGTGAGCGCAGCGGAGTCGGCCGTCGAGACGATCCAGCGTGAGATGACCATCTTCGCCCGCCGGGCCCGCGCCTCGGCGGGCCGCATGCACCCCGAGCTGTCGCTGGTGTCGTACACCCTGCTCGGGCACCTGGAGGAACGCGACGGCTGCCGGGCGACGGACCTGGCGGCCCATTACGCCCTGGACAAGTCCACGGTGAGCCGGCAGGTGGCGGCGCTGGAGCGGGCGGCGCTGATCGAGCGCCGGCTGGACCCGGAGGACCACCGGGTCCAGGTGCTGCACCTGACGGAGGCGGGCCGGGAGATCCTGGCCCAGGTCACCCGCAGCCGCCGGGCGGCCTTCCGGGAACGGCTCGCCGAGTGGCCACAGGAGGACCTGGTGCGGTTCGCGGCGTACCTGGAGCGCTACAACGCCGGGCCGGCCGGCGCCGACGCGGAGTGAGCGGCAGCCGGACACCGCGCGAGGCACGCACGGACGCCGGCCGTGGAGCACCCCGACACCGGCCGAGGACACCGTGACGCCCGCCGGCGGAGCGCCCGGCCGAGCCGGGAAGCGCGCCCCGGCCCGCCTCGCCGGCGTCCCACGCGGCCGCCGGCCGGGACGGCCCGGCGCCGGCCGCGCGGGCGTCCCGGCCGTGAACGAGGGACCCTGAAGGGCGTTGCAGAAGGCAGACCGATCCTGCAAAAGGGGGTCCGAAGGCGCCGCCGGGACGGTGGAAACCGCCGCACAATCGGGCAGTTGATCTTGCCGTGGGTGGCCGGGTCCTGTCGTGATCGCCGTTCTGCAACGCCCTTTAGGCCACCGGCACCGGCTCGCGGTCGTCGTCGGTCTGGCGCTGCGGTGCCCGCGCCTCCAGGAACGTCGTGCGGCGGCGCAGCCGGAAGCCGAGGGACTCGTACAGCCGGATGGCGCCGGTGTTCCCGGCGCCGGTGTGCAGGAAAGGTGTCTCCCCGCGCTCCCGGATGCCGTGCGCCACCGCGAGGACCAGCCGGGTGGCCAGGCCCTGGCCGCGGAAGGCGGGATCGGTGCAGACCGCGCTGATCTCGGTCCAGCCCGGCGGGTGCAGCCGCTCCCCCGCCATGGCGACCAGCGCGCCGTCGCGGCGGATGCCGAGGTAGGTGCCGAGTTCCACGGTGCGCGGCAGGAACGGTCCGGGCCGGGTGCGCGCCACCAGGTCCAGCATCTCCGGCACGTCCGCCGGGCCGAGGCGCACCGCCTCCGGGTCCGGCGCGGCGGCCAGCCCGTCGTCCACCAGCTGCACGCCCTCGACCCGGAAGGTGATCTCCCACCCGTCCGGGACCCGGCCGCGGAAGCCGGGCAGCGGGACCTCGGCGCCGGGACCGGCCAGCGCGGCGAGGTCCGCCCAGTCCCGCTCGTCGGGGTCGTCCGGCAGCGCCAGCCACGGCGAGACGTCGGCGGGGTAGCGCAGCACCCGGCCGCGCCGCTCGGCGAAGCGGGCGTGCGGGCCGGTCAGGGAGGCGAGGGCCGGGTTGTCGAGGACGTGCGGGACGCCGGCGGCGCTCCGGCCGGGGCCGCCCGGGCCGCTCACGGCGCTCATCCGGCCCCCTCGGTCGCGGTCCTGGTCACATGGGCCTGGGGCATCCTCGTTTCCTCGCTTCTCTCGGCGTTCGCTCGCTGTGTCACCGGCCCACCGGGGCCGGCACCGATCGGCAAGGAGCGGCGCCGGGGCGGTATTCCCGCCTCCCGGCAGTGTTCATACGGCCGCAACGATGGGGCCGCCGGCCGGGCGCGGAGCATCCGGAACGACAGCGTACGGTTGAACCATGAACGTCACGCGAGGCTTCACGGGCCGCCCGCGCGTCGAGAACCCGGGGCTGCCGCCCGGGCAGTACGACGCGCGCGAGGACTGGCCCGTCCTGTCCGCCGAGGTCACCCCGGACCTCTCCCCCGCCGACTGGTCCTTCCGCGTCGACGGCCTGGTCGAGCGCCCGCACACCTGGGACTGGGACGCGGCGCACGCGTTGCCGGCGTCGGCGTACGAGGGCGACATCCACTGTGTGACCGGCTGGTCGAAGTTCGGCGTGCGCTTCGGCGGCGTCTCGCTGGACGCCTTCTTCGGTGTGGTGCGGCCACAGGGGTCCGCCACACATGCCCTCGCCTACTCCCACACCGGTTACACCGCCAACCTGCCGCTCGCCGACCTCACCGGCGGGCGGGCCTGGATCGTCCGGGAGTACGACGGGGCGCCGCTGCCGCCCGAGCACGGCGGCCCGGCGCGGCTGGTGGTGCCGCACCTGTACTTCTGGAAGAGCGTCAAGTGGATCGCGGGCATCACGCTCCTCGACCACGACGAGCCGGGCTTCTGGGAGCGCAACGGCTACCACGCGCGCGGCAATCCGTGGGAGGAGCAGCGGTACTCCGGTGACTGAGACGACGACTCCCGTGACGCGGTTCGCGGTGCCCGGGCGGATCGCCGTGAGCGGCCCGGCGGCGTCACGCTGGCAGACGGCCACGCTGACGGAGATCCGCCGCGAGACGCCGCGCGCGAGCACGTTCCGGCTGGCGGTGCCGGCGTGGGCGGGGCATCTGCCGGGCCAGCACCTGATGCTGCGGCTGACCGCGGCGGACGGTTACGCGGCGCAGCGCCACTATTCGATCGCGTCGGCGCCGGACGCGTCCGGGCACATCGAGCTGACCCTGGACCGGGTGCCGGACGGCGAGGTCTCCGGCTGGTTCCACACGGTGGCCCGGCCCGGCGACACGGTGGAGGTGCGCGGCCCGCTCAGCGGTTTCTTCGCCTGGCCGGGCGACCGGCCCGCGCTGCTGCTCGGGGCCGGTTCGGGAGTCGTTCCGCTGATGTCGATGGTGCGGCACCACCGGGCGCGCGGCCTGACCGTCCCGCTGCGGATGCTGGTGTCGGCGCGCGGCCCCGAGGACCTGATCTACGCGCCCGAACTGGGCGCGGAGACGACCCCCGTGTTCACCCGCAGCGCGCCGCCCGGTGTGCCGGTGGGACGTATGACGGCCGCACATGTGGCGCCGCTCCTGGCCGAGCAGCCGGCCGGTGGGTGGGAGGCCTATGTGTGCGGTTCCAACGCCTTCGCCGAGCACGTCTCCCGGCTGCTGGTCGCGGCGGGCCAGCCGGTGGATCGCATCCGCATCGAGCGCTTCGGCTGAGGCCGACGGGGACCCGCTGTCACCCCTTCGGGCCGCAGGCGGTTCGTCCCGCGGGCCGCACCGGCGCCCGGGTCGCGCGGCGGCGCCCGGCGCGCGATCGTGGGGCGCGTGGTGGCCGCCGTGCGCCATTTGGGCCGGAACTCGCGGTTCGCGGCATGCGCGAGGTGCGCCGAACGGGGTACGAGACGGATGTGGAGGCTCGTGCGCGGGAGCGGCGGGACGGCGGTCAGGCCCGGCCGGCTCACCGGCTCCGGCGGTGACGAGGAGGTGGTCATGCGTACCCGGGTGCGTGGCTGGCGCTGGCGGCGCAATCCGCTGCGGCGCCGGTCGGACGTCGTGGAGGCGTGGACGGTGCTGGTGGTCACCGTCCTGCTGTGCGTGGCCGCGCCGCTGGTGGGGGTGTTCACCGGGCTGCACGCCCATGACCAGGCCCGGGCACTGGCCGCGGTGCAGCGGGCCGAGCGCCACGAGGTGCGGGCCGTCGTGGTGAGCGACCCGGCCGGGCGGCCCGCCGCGGCCCAGGGCGAGCGCCGGCAGCCCTACCGCGCCCAGGTGCGCTGGACCGAGCCGGGCCAGGTCGTCCGGACGGCGTGGGTCCGGGTGCCCGCCGGGGCCCGCCCCGGGGAGCCGGTCTCGGTGTGGTTCGACTCCCGGGGCCGCAATGTGGCGGCGCCGCCGGACGACATGGCGGTGTGGCAGCACGCGGTGACCGTCGGCCTGTGCGCGGCGGGCGGCACGGCGGCGGCGGTGTTCCTGGCCCGGGTGATCGAGCGCCGGATCGCCCTGCGGCACCGGCTCGCCGAGTGGGAGCGGGAGTGGGAGCGGACGGGGCCGCGGTGGACCCAGCCACGGATGTGACCGGCGAGTGACCCGATCACTGCGCGTCTGCCGCCGCTGTGCGCGCCCACCGGGAGCAAACGCTTGCTCAATCCCGGACCTGGAGCGTTGAATCTCCGGCGGGGTGACAGGACCTGTTATGTCCCTGGCGAGTGATCCGACCACCCACGTACGGTGAGACCGCACAGTCTTCCTTCACAAAGGCGGTTGTTGATGGCCCTGTTCGATCTGCCCCTGGACGAACTCCGCGCGTACCGCAGCGAGTCCACCGAGCCGGAGGACTTCGACGCCTTCTGGGAGAAGACGCTCGAACAGGCCCGTGAGCACGACCTGGACGCGCGCTTCGAGCCGGTGGAGACCGGTCTGACCACGGTCGAGGTCTACGACGTGACGTTCGCCGGGTTCGGCGGCCATCCCGTCAAGGGCTGGCTGCGGCTGCCCGCCGGGGCCACCGGACCGCTGCCCGTGGTGGTGGAGTTCCTCGGCTACGGCGGCGGGCGCGGCCTGCCGCACGAGAGCCTGCTCTGGGCGTCGACGGGCCGGGCGCACTTCCTGATGGACACCCGCGGACAGGGCAGTGCCTGGGGCGGCGGGGGCGCCACCGCGGACCCGGTGGGCGCGGCACCGGCCTACCCCGGATACATGACGCGGGGCATCGAGGCGCCCGAGAACTACTACTACCGCCGGGTGATCACGGACGCGGTGCGCGCGGTGGAGGCGGCCCGCTCGCACCCGCTGGCCGACGCGACGCGGACCGCGGTCCTCGGTGCCAGCCAGGGCGGCGGCCTCACGATCGCGGTCGGCGCCCTGGTCCCCGACCTGGTCGCGGTCGCGCCGGACGTGCCGTTCCTGTGCGACTTCCCGCGCGCGGTGACCCTGACCGACCGCCACCCGTACCGGGAGATCGGCCTCTTCCTCAAGACGTACCGCGGGCGCACCGCCGAGGTGCGGCGCACGCTGTCCTACTTCGACGGGGTGCACTTCGCGGCCCGGGGCCGGGCGCCCGCGCTGTTCTCGGCGGCCCTGGAGGACCAGACGTGCCCGCCGTCGACCGTGTTCGCGGCGTTCAACGCCTGGGGCCACGAGGACAAGACCATCGAGGTGTACGACTTCAACGACCACGAGGGCGGCGGCCCGTTCCACGAGGCGGCGAAGGTGCGCTGGCTGCGCTCGTACGCCTGAGCCCCGCCGACGGGCCGGGGCCCGCCCTTCCCTCCGGACGGGGCAGTCCGTACGTTCTGGAACGCCCCCGGGCCGCGGCCGGCGCGGACCGGGGCCACCGGCGACGACGGAGGCCTCATGTCCACACAGGAGACACGGCGGACGGCGCGGACGGCCGCGGCGGTCCACGGGCACTGCGACCCGCGGTTCGCCGGGGTACGGCAGGCCTTCGAGGACAACTTCCGCGAACGCGGGGAACTGGGCGCCGCGGTGGCGGTCACGGTCGGCGGGAAGACGGTGGTGGACCTGTGGGGCGGCTGGGCGGACCCGGCGCGGACCCGGCCCTGGGAGCGGGACACGGTGGTGAACGTGTGGTCGACCACCAAGGGCGTCGTGGCCCTGTGCGCCCACCTCCTGGCCGGCCGGGGATTGCTCGACCTGGACGCGCCGGTGGCCGCGTACTGGCCGGAATTCGCCGCCGAGGGCAAGGAGCGGGTGCTGGTACGGCACCTGCTGTCGCACCGCGCAGGGCTGCCCGGGCTGCGCAGGCCGCACACCCTGGAGCAGCTGTACGACTGGGAGCTGACCACCGGCCGGCTCGCCGCCACGGCGCCCTGGTGGGAGCCGGGCACCCGGTCGGGGTACCACGTGCTGACCTACGGCTTCCTGGTCGGGGAGGTGGTGCGGCGGGTCTCGGGGCTGCGCCTGGGGGCCTTCCTGGAGCGGGAGCTGACCGGGCCGCTCGGGGGCGGCTTCACGGTGGGGCTGCCGGCCCGGCAGGCCGGCCGGGCGGCCGAGCTGGTGCCCGCGCCGGCCCGGCCGCCGGCCGAACAGGCCGCGTTCTTCGGCAAGTTGACGCCGGTCGCGCGGGCCGCACTGACCAACCCGGCCGCCGGTCCCGCGCAGGCGAACAGCGCCGGCTGGCGGGCGGCGGAGCTACCGGCGGCCAACGGGCACGGCACCGCGCGGGCCGTGGCGGCGCTGTACGGCGTCCTCGCCGGGCGCGGCGCGTTCGGCGGCCGGCGGTTCCTGCCGGCCGGGGCCGCGGAGCGGGTGCGCGAGAGCGAGGGCTCGGGCCGCGACCTGGTGCTGGGCGCGGCCTTGGAGGAGGACACCGAGATCGGGCTCGGTCTGTGGCTGAGCGGGCCCCGAGGTCTGTACGGGCCGAACCCGCGCGCTTTCGGCCATGACGGCTTCGGTGGTTCCTGCGGGCTCGCCGACCCGGAGGCCGGGGTGTCGCTGGGCTATGTGATGAACCGCATGGGGTCCCGCTTGGCCGATGATCCGCGGAAGACAGCGCTGGTCGACGCCCTCTACCGCGCCTTGTGAGCGCGCGTCGCGGCGCCTCGGTGACCGCCGTGGGACGCGGGCGGATTTCGGTCGAAACCACCGATCACCCTTCCCTCGTGGTTTAGACCAATGCTAATTGTGGTCGCGCACCGAACCCGTACGACTACGTCTTGTCACCGACAGGAGGGCGCGGCATGGCCCGCACCACCCCGCACGATCCACCGCCCGACGACGGCCGGCCCCTGTACGGACGCATAGCGGCACTGCTGCTCGGCGAGCTGCGCGACGGCACGATTCCGCCGGGCGAGCGGCTGCCGGGCGAACGGCACCTGGCCGCGCACTTCGGGGTCAGCCGGGAGACCGTCCGCCAGGCGCTGGAGGTGCTGCGCCGCGGCGGTGTGGTCGCCACCGACCGGCGGGGCAGCCACGCCATGCTGCCCGGCCGGCCGGTGGAGTCGCCGGATTCGCTCGCCTTCCCGGTGGGCGCCCGGCCGGCGGATCCGTGCGCGGTCGACCGGGCGACGGTGACCTGGGAGGTGCCGCCGCCGGAGCACGCGCGGGAACTGGACCTGGCGCCGCACCGGCCGACGCTGGTGCACCGCTACCGGTCGGTCACGCCGGACGGCCGGTCGCTGCGGACGGCGGTGACCTCGTTCTCGGCGGTGGCCCTGGCCGAGGTGGCGGAGCTGGCCCGGTACCGGGACCGGGCCGACGGCGCCACGCCCGCGCAGTTGGGACGGGCCTACGACTGGATGCGCAAGGCCGGACTGTGCCTGCACCACCGGGACTGCATCACCCACGTGTCACAGGCCTCCTCGGTCCGGGTGACCCGGCACGTGCACGACCAGTACGCGCGCCCGCTGGAGATCACCGATCTGGTGGTGCACGCCGAACAGGACGCGCTGGTCTACGAGTTCACCCTGCCCGCCGCGGTGTGACCCGCCGGGCCCGGCGCGCCGGCGGTCCGGGCCACCACCAGCCGGCCGCGCGGGCCGCCGCCGGCCAGCCGGCCGAACCCGGGCAGGACGCGCGTCTCGACCGCGAACCCCGCCCGCTCCAGCTCCCCGAGGACGGCGCCGGGCCGCAGCGCCCGGTAGTACATGACGAACGGTGGCCGCCACAGCGCGTTGCGCACCCGCATCACCGTGTCGAAGCCCCACAGCAGCCAGTAGCCGGGTTGCGTGGGGCGGGGCGGGGCGAACACCGGGAAGGCGAAGCGGCCGCCGGGCCGCAGCGCCGAGCGGACCCCGGCGAAGAGCGCCGGCAGTTCCGCCGGCAGGAAGTGGCCGAACGCCCCGAAGGAGACGACGAGATCGAAGGCGGCGGTGAACGGCAGGGCCCGGGCGTCGCCGCGTACCCAGGCGACCCGGGGCGGGGCGGCGGGGCGCACCCGGTGCCGGGCGACGTCGAGCATGCCGGCGCTGAAGTCGAGCCCGGTGACGCTCCCTTGGCACAGCCGGGCCAGCGGACGGATCCCGGCGCCGGTGCCGCAGCACAGGTCGAGTCCGTCCGTGAACGGCCCGAGCGGCGCGAGCGCCCCGGCCACGGCGTCCAGCACGTCGTCGGGGGTGCGGAAGGGGGTGTGGTCGAACTTCGGCGCGAGCAGGTCGTATCCGTGCTCGACGGACGACAGCGCCTGCACGGCGAGTTCGCGCAGCGTGGGACCTCCGGGACCGAACATGGCGGCAGCCTACGACGGCGCCGCGGGCCGCCGCCCCGCCCGTCAGCCGTAGGTCTTGCGGCAGAGGCGGACGACCTCGGGGGCGGCCACGCCGTCCGCCCGGCGGCACAGGTCGCGCATCACGGCGGCGGGCGGCCGGGAGACCGTACGGGGACGGGGAACCGGGTGCCGGCCGGACGGCCGGTGCTCCGCGCGCGGAGCGCGGGCCGGCGAGGCGGTGGCCGGGGACGGGGCGGCGGAGGCCGGTGCGCCGGACGCGGGGCCGCGGGTCCGCGCCGCCGGGCCGGGACGGTCCGGGTGTCCCTTGCCGGTGCGCACGAGCGCGGCCCGGTCGGCAGGATCGCCGGCCGGCGCCCGCAGGACCGACGGTACGGCCGGGGCGTTCGGCGGGAGGGTGCGCCGGGAGCCGGCGGGAGCGGGGTCGGGACCAGGAGTGACGGTGGTGCAGCCGGCGACGCTCACCAGCGCCGCCACCACCAGCGGAAGAAGTCGGCGAGGCACCCGCCCACTGTGCCGCACCCCCGGGTGCCGCGGCCCGCTCCACGCCGGACGACCACTCCCACGAGCGACCGGCCGGGACGACGCGCCTCCGCCGCGGTCCGGCCGGCGTCCGCGCCGGACGCCACCAACTCTCCCGCGCCGCCTTGCCGTTGCGCGTGCCACGGCCGGCAGGTCCGGAGAGGACGTGCGGTCCCGCGGGAATGCCACGTTCCGGTGCTGTGTTGACGGAATCACGGACACCGCGCCCCAAGCAGTGGTAGCGTGCTGTCAGCACTCGTGCACGCCCAAGGTGGGCGCCGGTGCCAGTCTCTCTCAGCTGATCGGTTCGCCGCCGTCCCGGGATCCCCCGGTCCCCGGCGCGTCAGCTTCCCGGTACCGCCTCGTGACGGCCTTCTCCGCCGTACCCGGGGCGTCCCTCCCGCCGCCCGGAGGCAGTCGCAGACGCCTCCCGCTCGCGGCCCCGCCCCCGCTTCTCCTTCCTGTTCCGTCCGCGAAAGGACATCCGCATGACCACCGCACTCGCACCCCGCCCCGAGGCCTCGCAGGCGCCGTCCGCCCCGCTCGTCACCGGCGTCCTGGACATCGACGCGCACGGGAAGGGGCACCTGAGGGCCGCGAACCTGCTGCCCTCCCCCGCCGATCCGCAGCTCACGGCGGCGCTCGTGCGCCGCCACGGACTGCGCAAGGGCGACCTGGTCGAAGGCGTCCGGGGCGCCCAGCGGGCCCTGACCGAGATCGCGCGTGTCAACGGACGCGCTCCCGGAGAGCCCCGTGCCAGGCGCCACTTCCACGACCTCACCCCGCTCCACCCGCACCGGCGGCTGCGCCTGGAACACCCCGGCGCCGGACTGACCGGGCGCGTCGCCGATCTGCTCGCACCGGTCGGCAAGGGCCAGCGCGGCCTGGTCGTGGCCCCGCCCAAGAGCGGCAAGACCGTGCTGCTCCAGCAGCTCGCCGCCGCCGTGGCCGGCAACCACCCCGAGTGCCGGCTGATGGTCCTGCTGCTCGACGAACGGCCCGAGGAGGTCACCGAGATGCGCCGCTCGGTGCGCGGGGAGGTGTTCGCCTCCACCTTCGACCGCTCGCCGAAGGACCACATCGCCCTCGCCGAACTGGTCGTGGAGCGGGCCAAGCGGCTGGTCGAGGCCGGCGAGGACGTCGTCGTGCTGCTGGACTCGCTGACCCGGCTGTGCCGGGCGTACAACAACGCCTCCGCCGCCGGCGGCCGCACCCTGAGCGGCGGTGTGGACGCGGGCGCGCTGATCGGTCCCAAGCGGTTCTTCGGCGCCGCGCGCCAGGCCGAGGAGGGCGGCTCCCTCACCATCCTCGCCACGGCGCTGGTGGACACCGGTTCCCGCGCCGACGGCTACTTCTTCGAGGAGCTGAAGGGTACCGGCAACATGGAACTGTGCCTGGACCGGGAGCTGGCCGCCCGGCGCGTCTTTCCCGCCGTGGACCTCGACGCCAGCGGCACCCGCCGCGAGGAACTCCTGCTCGAACCGGCCGAGTTGGCCGCGACCCGCGGACTGCGCCGCGCCCTGCGCTCCCGCGAGAGCGGTCCGTCCGCCATGGAGACCCTGCTCGAACGGCTGCGCGCCACCCCCGACAACGCCACGTTCCTGCGGCAGATCCGGCCCACCCTCCCGGCCGGCTGACGGCCGCGCCGGGACGGTCCGGTGCGGCATCTGGGTTGCCCGGCGCCCCGAACGGCCCCGACAGGGTGAGGGACCTCCACCCTGTTCGTAGGTTGATCGTATGGTCACCGGATTCTCGTATCGTGCGGCAATGTCGGCCTGCTCCCTCTGTGTGGCGGGCCTGCTGGTGCTCACACCGGCCGCTGCCGCCGCCGGACCCCCGGCCGGGGAGCCCGCGCCGCCCCGCCCGCCGGCGGCGATGCCCGGGCCGTCCCTGCTGTACCGGTCCGGCACCCAGGTCCGGCCGCACCGGGACGCACCGGAACCGCCCGGCCTCTCGGCGCTCTCCTGGCTCATCGCCGACGCGAGCAGCGGCGAGGTGCTGGCCGCCCACGACGCGCACCGCGAACTGCCTCCCGCCAGCACCCTGAAGACCCTGTTCGCCCTCACCGTGCTGCCGGTGCTGCCCGGCGGACTCCGGCACACCGTGCGCTACGACGAACTGGCCGATGTCGGCGAGGGCAGCAGCCTGGTCGGAGTCGAGGAGGGGCACACCTACCGGGTGGCCGACCTGTGGCGCGGCGTGTTCCTCAGCTCCGGCAACGACGCCGTGCACGTCCTCGCGCGGCTCGGCGGCGGCTGGGCCGCCACGGCCGCCCGCATGCAGGACAAGGCCCGCTCGCTCGGCGCGCTGGACACCCATGTGGTCTCCCCGGACGGCTACGACGCCCCCGGCCAGGTCTCCTCCGCCTTCGACCTGGCGGTGTTCGGCCGGGCGGGCCTGCGCAACCCCGACTTCGCCCGGTACTGCGCCACCGCCGAGGCCGACTTCCCCGGTGACGGCTCGTCGTACCCCATCGAGAACACCAACCGGCTGCTGACCGGCGAGGACGGCGTGACGCCGTACCCGGGGCTGATCGGGATCAAGAACGGCTACACCAGCAACGCGGGCAACACCCTGGTCGCCGCGGCACGCCGGGACGGGCACACCCTCGTGGTGAGCGTGCTGAACCCGCAGGCCGACGGCGGCCTCACCGTGTACGAGGAGGCCCGCGCGCTGCTCGACTGGGGCTTCGCGGCCGCCGGCGAGGTGGACCCGGTGGGTTCGCTGGACGGGCTGCGCCCGCCCTCCCGTGCCGAGCCGCCGGCCCTGCCGGTCGCGGCGGCGGGACCACCGGCCTCGGACGACGACTCCGGGTGGTCCCCCGCCGCCGTCGTCGCGGGGCTCTCAGGGCTCGGCGCGGGAGCGGTGGCGCTGGCGTTGCGGGCCAAAGGCGGCAGGGCGGCCCGGGGCTGACCCGCCGGCAGGCCGGACAGCAGGTCCGGCGAGACCCGGACGCAGGCGTTGGCGCCGACGAATCCGGCGGGGCCGGAGGCGTCGCCGGCTCACAGCCGCACCAGGTGGTGCGCCCAGGAGACCGGCCTGACCGGGCAGGCCGCCGTGCCGGTGGCCGCCCGGCGGACGCGCCAGGCCCCCACGCACGGTGTCGGCAGCACCGCCGACGCCCACAGCGGGCGGCCGGGCTCGCCGAGCCGGGCCAGCACCCCTTGCAGCGACTGGTTCGACACACAGTCGAGGCGGCCGGCCCGGTCTCGGCGGCGCCCGCCCAGCGGTACCGGCCGGTCGTCAGCGACCGGCAGGAGATGGAGGGAAACCGTTGCCGGCCGGGCGCGGTCCGCGCATGCCTTCCCGGGGTTCAGAACACCGACAGGCCCGTGAGTGTGGTGAAGCGGTCCAGGGCCGCGACCCCGGCGACCGAGTTGCCGCGTTCGTCCAGGCCCGGGCTCCACACGCACAGCGTGCACCGGCCCGGTACGACGGCGATGATCCCGCCGCCGACGCCGCTCTTGCCGGGCAGGCCCACCCGGTAGGCGAAGTCTCCCGCCGCGTCGTAGGTGCCGCAGGTCAGCATGATCGCGTTGACCTGCTTGGCCTGGCTGCGGCTGAGCAGCCGGCTGCCGTCGGCGCGGATGCCGTGCCGGGCGAGGAAGCCGGTGGCCAGGGCCAGGTCGGCGCAGGAGGCGGCGACGGAGCACTGGCGGAAGTACTGGTCGAGCAGAGCGGGGACGTCGTTGTCGATGTTGCCGTAGGACGCCATGAAGTGGGCGAGGGCGGCGTTGCGGTCGCCGTGCGCGGTCTCGGAGGCGGCGACCTCGGTGTCGAAGTCGAGCGCCGGGTTGCCGCTCTCGGCGCGCAGGAAGGCGAGCAGCTCGCCGGCGGCGTCCCCGGTACGGGTCTGCAGGCGGTCGGTGACGACGAGGGCGCCCGCGTTGATGAAGGGATTGCGCGGGATGCCGTTCTCGTACTCGAGCTGGACCAGGGAGTTGAACGGGTTGCCGGAGGGTTCGCGGCCCACGTGCTCCCAGAGTTCGTCGCCTTCCCGGGCCAGGTCCAGGGCGAGCGTGAACACCTTGGTGATCGACTGCGCGGAGAACGGCTGCCGCCAGTCCCCCACCCCGTACACCGTGCCGTCCGGCTCGGCGACGGCCATGCCGAAGCTGCGCGGGTCGCGGGCCGCGAGGGCCGGGATGTAGTCGGCGGGACGGCCGCGCCCGGGCGTGTGGCTGATCTCCTCGGCGATGCGCTCCAGGACCGGCAGGAAGGTGGCGGACGACGTCGTTGTCATGATCACCATTGTGCCTCCCGGCCGGTCCCGGGGCCGTGTCGTGGTGTCCTCGCCGCAGGTCAGGCGGCCGGTGCGCCGCTGCCCGCGACGACCTCCGGGCGCAGCAGCTCGGCCAGCCGGCCGGCCGGCAGCAGGCCCTTCTCCAGCACCAGTTCGGCCACGCCGCGGCCGGTGGCGAGGGCCTCCTTGGCGATGTCGGTGGCGGCCGTGTAGCCGATGTGCGGGTTGAGCGCGGTGACCAGGCCGATGGAGTTCTCGACGGTCGCGCGCAGCCGCTCGGTGTTGGCGGTGATGCCCTGCACGCAGCGCTCGGCCAGCGTGCGGCAGGCGCTCTGCAGGTGGGTGATGGACTCCGACAGGGAGTGCAGGATGATCGGCTCGAAGGCGTTGAGCTGGAGCTGCCCGGCCTCGGCGGCCATGGTGATGGCGACGTCGTTGCCGATCACCTCGAACGCGACCTGGTTGACCACCTCGGGGATGACCGGGTTGACCTTGCCCGGCATGATCGAGGAGCCGGCCTGCACCGGCGGCAGGTTGATCTCGCCGAGGCCCGCGCGCGGACCGGAGGACAGCAGGCGCAGGTCGTTGCAGCTCTTGGAGAGCTTGACCGCGACCCGCTTCAGGACGCCCGACATCTGGACGAAGGCGCCGCAGTCCTGCGTGGCCTCGACCAGGTTGGCGGCCGTCACCAGCGGCAGGCCGGTGAGGGCGGACAGGTGGCGGCGGGCGGCCTCGGCGTAGCCGGCCGGTGCGTTGAGGCCGGTGCCGATGGCCGTGGCGCCGAGGTTGATCTCATGGATCAGCTCGACGGCCTCGGCGAGACGGCTGCGGTCCTCCTCGATCATGACGGCGAACGCGGAGAACTCCTGGCCGAGCGTCATGGGGACCGCGTCCTGCAACTGTGTGCGGCCCATCTTGAGCACGTCACGGAACTCGACGGCCTTCCGGGCGAAGGCGTCCTGCAGTACGGACATCGACTTGAGCAGTCCGTGTACCGCGAAGACCGTCGCGATCTTGACGGCTGTCGGGTAGACGTCGTTGGTCGACTGGCTCAGGTTGACGTCCTCGTTGGGATGCAGATACGCGTACTGCCCCTTGGCGTGGCCCATCAGCTCCAGCGCGCGGTTGGCCACGACCTCGTTGGCGTTCATGTTCGTGGAGGTGCCGGCGCCGCCCTGGACGACGTCCACGACGAACTGGTCGTGCAGCTTCCCGGCGCGGATCTCGCGGCAGGCGGCGACGATCGCGGCGGCCTTCGCGGGCGCCAGCAGGCCGAGTTCCTCGTTGGCGAGGGCGGCGGCCTCCTTGACGGCGGCCAAGGCGTCGATGAGGTGCGGGTAGGCGGAGATCGGGGTGCCGGTGATGGGGAAGTTCTCCGTCGCGCGCAGGGTGTGGATGCCCCAGTACGCGTCGGCGGGCACGTCGCGGTCGCCGAGCAGGTCGTGTTCGCTGCGGGTGGCGGCGGTCATGAGGTCTCTTTCTGGGGTACGGAGGTGAGGGCGCCCCTGGCCGGGGCGCCGGGCGGGACGGAGCGCTACGCGGTGACCGGAACCGGGTCCAGCGCCCGCACCGGCCGCACGCACCCCACCGGCTCCCCGCCGCCGAGCAGCGGCTCCCCGGCGAACTCGGTCAGCAGCCCGGCATCGACGCCCGCGCGCGCGAGCGCGGCCGCGGCGACCGGTATCCGCGCCCGGTTCGCCCCGTCGGCGATCTTCACGGCGACGGCCGTGCCGTCGGGCAGCGCGGCGGCCTGTACGCCCTCGAAGCCGTCCTTGGCGAGCAGTCCGGGCACGGCCCGCATGAGCGCGGCGACGTCCCGGCCGGAGCCGGAGGCCATCTCGGCGTGCTCGCGCATGGCGTCGGCGACCTTGGCCTCGGGGGTGCCGGGGGCGGCGGAGGTGATCCGGGCGAGGGCGCGGGCGAGGCCGTGCAGGGAGACGGCGAACAGCGGGGCGCCGCAGCCGTCCACGGTGACCCGGGCGATCCGCTGGCCGGTCAGCTCCTCGACGGTGGCGGCGATCTTCCGCTGGAGCGGGTGCGCCGGGTCCAGGTAGTCCTCCAGGGACCAGCCGTTGAGCTTGGCCGTCCACAGCATGGCGGCGTGCTTGCCGGAGCAGTTCTGGGCGAGCCGCGAGGGCATGCGGCCCTCCCGCACCCAGGCGTCCCGGACGACCGGGTCGAACGGCATGTCGGGCACGTTGCGCAGGTCGTCCTCGGCGAGGCCGGCGAGTTCCAGCAGGCGCCGGGTGCCGGCGAGGTGCCGCTCCTCGCCGGAGTGGCTGGCGGCGGCCAGTGACAGCAGTTCGCCGTCGAGCGGCAGCCCGGCCCGCAGCATGGCCACGGCCTGGAGGGGCTTGAGGGCCGAGCGCGGGTAGAAGGCCGCCTCGGTGTCGCCGAGCCGGAACCGGACCCGGCCGTCGGGGCCGAGGACGACGACGGAGCCGTAGTGGACGCCCTCGACGATCCCGCCGCGCACGAGGTGCGCGACGGGGGCGTGGAGGGGTTCGCGGACGAGGGGTGCCTCGGTGGGGGGACTGCTGTACATCTTTGCCTGCATCATGGGGTCGGGGTCGGCCGGACGCGGGTCACGCGCCGGCGCCGGTGGAGGTGCGGTTCACGCGGGGGCGGACGGCGTACCAGCCCGCGACCAGCGCCGCGACGATCAGCGGCAGACAGAGCACGGTGGTGCGACTGGCGCCGCCGTCGGCGTACATGAGGACCACGACGGAGGCGAGGAACGCCAGCGTCACGAGTTCGGTCCAGGGGGAGCCCGGCAGCCGGTAGGCCGGCCGGGACAGGTCGCCCGCTCGCGTCTTCCGCCAGAAGAGCAGGTGGCAGACCATGATCATGGCCCAGGTGGCGAGGATGGCGATCGCCGCGAAGTTGAGCACGATCTCGAACGCGTCGGCGGGGACCACGTAGTTCAGGCCGACGCCGAGCACGCACATGCCGCTGGTGAGCAGGATGCCGCCGTACGGGACCTGGCTGCGGCTCATGCGGGCGGTGAACGCCGGGGCGGAGCCGCTCATCGCCATGGAGCGCAGGATGCGGCCGGTGGAGTACAGGCCGGAGTTCAGCGACGACAGGGCCGCGGTGAGGACGACCAGGTTCATCACGCCGCCGGCCGCCGGGACGCCGATGTTCGACAGGACCGTGACGAAGGGGCTCTCGCCGGCGGAGTACTTGCTCCACGGCAGCAGCATCGACAGCAGGACGACCGAGCCGACGTAGAACAGGCCCACCCGCCACATGATCGAGTTGATCGCCTTCGGCATGATCTTCTCGGGGTTCTCGGTCTCGCCGGCGGCGACGCCGACCAGTTCGACGGAGGCGTAGGCGAAGACGACGCCCTGGATGATCAGCAGCATGGGCAGCAGGCCGTGCGGGAAGAGACCGCCGTTGTCGGTGATCAGGGCGGGGCCGGGATGGTGGCCGTCGACCGGGTGCCGGGTGATGAGCAGGTAGATGCCGATGCACATGAACACGAGGAGCGCGCCGACCTTGACGATCGCGAACCAGAACTCCAGTTCGCCGAAGATCTTGACCGATATGAGGTTGCCGGTCAGCACGACCGCGAGGGCGATCAACGCGATCAACCACTGCGGGATGTCGGAGAACATGCCCCAGTAGTGGGTGTAGGTGGCGACCGCCGTGATGTCGGCGATACCGGTCGTCGCCCAGTTGAGGAAGTACATCCAGCCCGCGGTGTAGGCGCCCTTCTCGCCCAGGAACTCCCGGGCGTAGGACACGAAGGCACCGGAGGACGGGCGGTACAGCACGAGTTCGCCGAGGGCGCGCACGACCAGGAAGGCGAAGACGCCGCAGACCGCGTAGGCGAGGAAGAGGGAGGGTCCGGCGTCGGCGAGCCGGCCGCCGGCGCCGAGGAACAGGCCGGTGCCGATGGCCCCGCCGATGGCGATCATGTTGACGTGCCGGTGCTTCAGGCCCTTGCTGTAGCCGGCGTCTCCGGCGTCGACATGACCGGACGAGGGGCGCGTGTCGTCCTCGAGATGCTGTTCGCTCACGCCTCGGCTCCGCCTTCCGTCGGGGGGTCGTCCGTCCGCTGGGGACGCACGATGTCGGTGAGGGTCGTCTCGACGCGGTCCAGGTGGTGGCTCATGGCCGCCACCGCGTCGTGCTCGCTGCCGTCGGCCAGCGCCTCGACGATCGCCCGGTGCTCCCGGTTGGACTGCTCGCGGCGTCCGCCCAGCTCGTTGAGGAAGGCCGACTGACGCGCCAGTGCGTCGCGGATCTCCTCGATGACCCGGCGGAAGACCGGGTTCTGGGCGGCCTCGGCCACGGCGAGGTGGAAGAGGGTGTCCATCGCGACCCAGGCGGTGGTGTCCGTCTCCCGCTCCATGCGGTCGAGCAGATGGGCCAGGTGGTCCAGGTTCTCCGGGGTGCGGCGCAGCGCCGCGTAGCCGGCGACCGGGATCTCGATGTGGCGGCGCACCTCCAGCAGGTCGCTGGCCGCGTAGTCGCCGAAGGTGGGGTCCTCCACGGTGTTCGCCACGACGAAGGTGCCCTTGCCGGTGCGGGAGACCGTGAGCCCCATGGTCTGCAGAGCGCGCAGCGCCTCGCGGAGCACCGGCCGGGACACCTCCAGGGTGCGGCACAGCTCGGCTTCGGAGGGGAGCTTGTCGCCGATGGCGTACCGGCCGCCCTCGATGGCGCGGCGGAGGTGGTCGAGCACCGCTTCCATGGCGCTGACACGCCGGGGGACGGGACCACCTGTCTGGCTGTCTGACAGGTTCACGGGAGCGATCCTGCGGGGTGCGGGCGGACCCTGTCAAGGCGTCGGGCAAGAGACGATTCACGGGGTGCGGCGCCTGAATACGGGCATCCGCACCCCGTGCGTGATCAGCGGTGTCGGTTCAGCCGGCCAGCGTGCCGGTGCCGAGCAGGCCGAGCAGGAGCACGCCGATGACGATCCGGTAGATCACGAAGGCGTTGAAGGAGTGCTTGGCGACGAACTTCAGCAGCCAGGCGATGGAGGCGTAGGCGACGAGGAACGACACGATCGTGCCGACGGCGAGCGGGGCGGCGCCGACCCCCGCGCCGAGGGCGTCCTTCAGCTCGTACAGGCCGGCGCCGGTCAGGGCGGGGATGCCGAGGAAGAAGGACAGCCGGGTGGCGGCGACGCGGTCCAGGTCCAGGATGAGCGCGGTGGACATGGTGGCGCCGGAGCGGGAGAAGCCGGGGAAGAGCAGGGCGAGGATCTGCGAGCAGCCGACCCACATCGCGTCCTTGAACGACGTGTCGTCCTCGCCGCGCTTGTGCCGGCCCATCTGGTCGGCGGCCCACATCACGCCGGAACCGATGATCAGGGAGCCGGCGACCACCCACAGGGAGGCGAGCGGGCCGTCGATCAGCGGCTTGGCGGCGAGGCCCACCACCACGATGGGGATGGTGGCGGCGATCACCCACCAGGCGAACTTGTAGTCGTGGTGGTAGCGCTCCTCGCGGTGGGCCAGGCCGCGGAACCAGGCGGTGACGATCCGCCGGATGTCCTTGAGGAAGTACACGAGCACGGCGGCGATGGCGCCGACCTGGATGACGGCGGAGAATCCGACGACGGACTTGTCGTCGACGGGGATGTCCATGAGCCCTTCGGCGATCTTGAGGTGACCGGTGGAGGACACCGGGAGGAACTCGGTCACCCCCTCGACTACTCCGAGGACGACGGCCTGACCGACGGAGATGGCGCTCATGGGATCCAGTTCTGGGGAAGGGTTGGTCGACAGTGCTGTAGACAGTACTCACTGTTCCGGGCCGCGCGGCAAGCGCCTAGGCCCACAGGAGCCCGGCGAGTGAGACTCCGGTGAAAGCCGCGGCGAGCCCCGCCGCCACACTCGCCACGACGTTCCCGGCAGCGTAGAGCCCGGAGCCGGCCTCGGTCAGCCTGAGGGTCTCGTAGGAGAACGTCGAGTACGTCGTCAGCGCGCCGCACAGCCCGGTGCCCAGCAGGAGCCGCAGGTGGGGACCGGCCGCGCCGGCGGAGGCGGCGCCCGTGACCAGGCCGAGGACCAGGCAGCCGACGACGTTCACCACGAAGGTGCCCCACGGGAAGACCGAGTCGTGCCGGGCCTGCACGGCGCGGTCGGTGAGATAGCGCAAGGGGGCGCCGACCATGGCGCCCGCGACGACCAGCAGCCAGTTCACAACGACTTCTTACCCTCCGGGTCCGCTTCGTCCGGGCTGCGGGAGGGCTCCGTCCACCGGACGGTCTCGCACGTGTCCAGGGTCACCAGGCGGCCGTCCACCAGTTCGCCGAGCCGGGGCAGGAAGGCCCGGATCCGCTCCTCGGTGTCCACCACGACCACCGCGACCGGCAGGTCCTCGCTCAGCGAGAGCAGGCGGCAGGTGTGGATGCGCAAGGAGGCGCCGTAGCCCTCGATGCCGCGGAAGACGCTGGCGCCGGCGAGTCCGGCGGCGTGCGCGCGGTGCACGATCTCGGCGTAGAGGGGCCGGTGGTGCCAGGTGGCGTTCTCGCCGGCGTAGACGGTCAGCCGCAGCGCGCGGCCGGTCGATGGGATCATCGCTGCCTCCCGGCGAGGACCCGGCGGGTGGCGGCCGAGGCCAGCCACACCGCCGCGAGGGCCGCGCACAGCGTCGCGGCGAGATAGGCCAGTGCCGGGCCCGGGCGGCCGGCGCCGGTCAGCTGGCGGATGTCGACCGCGTAGGTGGAGAAGGTGGTGTAGCCGCCGAGCACACCGGTGCCGAGGAACGGCCGCAGCAGGCGGTGGGCGGCCCACACGTCGGTGACGAGCACCATGAGGACGCCCATGGCGGCGCAGCCGGAGACGTTGGTCCAGAAGGTCGCCCAGGGGAAGTGGCCGAAAGGTGTGGGCCAGGCGAGCGTGAGCGCGTAGCGGGCCGTCGCGCCGAGCGCGCCGCCGGCCGCCACGGCCGCGACGACGGGCGCCTGCGTACGCCACTCGGGCCGCCGGGGTGGTGCGGGGCGGACGCCGCGGGTCTCCGTCTCCGGGGCTGTCATGGATTCGCGTCTCCTTCGCCGGCCCGTGCCCCGTCGGGCGATCAAGGCCGCAACCCAGCCTACCGCCGGGTCAGCGGGCGGCGGGCCGGGCGCAGACCGCGACCCCGGGCGCCAGGAAGCTGCCCAGCACCAGGTGGTCGCCGGTGGCGCAGACGCTGGTGACCATGCGGAAGCCGGAGCGGCGGCGGGCGAGGTGGTGGACGACGCGGCCCTCGTCGTCCACGGCGACGACACCGGCGGTCCCGCTCGGGCGGTACGGCAGGTGCACGGCGGCCCGGGCGGCGGCGCGGCGGACGGCCGGCGCGGTGCGGTGCAGCAGGCGCAGCGCGGGGACGCGGGGGCTGGCCAGGGCGGCCCAGACGGGGCCGTCGGGGCCCTCGCGCCAGAGGTTGTCCGGCATGCCGGGGAGGTCGGCCAGGGGTTCGGCGTGGCCGGCGCGGGGGCCGGTGAGCCGGTAGCGCAGGAGCCGGCAGGCGCCGGTCTCGGCGACGATCAGGAAGGAGCCGTCGGCCGCGAGGGCGAGGCCGTTGGCGAACGCGAGACCCTCCAGCAGCACCTCGGGCTCGCCGCCCTGCGGGGGCAGCCGCAGGAGGCGTCCGGTGCCGGTGTGCTCGACGATGTCGCCGATCCACCGCTCGTGCGGGTAGCGGCGGCTGGAGACGGTGAAGTACAGGGTGCCGTCGGGGAGGGCGACGGCGTTGCTGCAGAAGCGGAGCCGCTCCCCCGCCACCGAGTCGGCGAGGACGCGGACCGTGCCGTCGTCCGGGCGTACGCGCAACAGGCCGCGTTCGGCGTCGCACACCACCAGGTCGCCGTCCGGGAGGAGTTCCAGGCCGAGGGGGCGGCCGCCGGTGCGGGCCACCACCTCGGCGCGGGCCGTGCGCGGATCGCCGAGGTGGTGGACGCGGAGGATGCGCCCGTCGGCCACTCCGGTCAGCACGCGCCCGTGCGGGTCGGGGACGACGTCCTCGGGACCGCGGCCGCCCAGGGAGACGTAGTGCAGCGGCACGAGGTCCGCGGGTTCGTCCATCGGCGCCACCTTCTCACCGTGCCGCGCGGTCGTCACGGGCGTACACCTCCGTCACCAGCCCTTCTCGAACAGCCTGGCCACCTCGGCGATGCGGATCTCGTCGCGCCGGTAGTGGACGCGGCAGCGGATCCGGCGGGTGCGCAGGACGCCGAGGCGGGCGAGGAAGTCGAGGTGGGCGCGCACGGTGCGCGGGGGCAGGTCCAGCTTGGCGGCGACGGCGCGCGCGGTGACGCCGGTGGCGGCGAGGTCGCGGTGGCGTCCGGCGGGGAAGTGGGCCGCCGGGTCCTTGAGCCACTCCAGGACGGTGTGCCGTATCCGGCCCGTGGGAGTCCCCGGCGAGGTCACCGTCATCCGTCCGCCTCCCGTCCCCGGCCTCCTCGTACGCAGTGTTCCCACAATGGCCCGGGCGACGCCACCGCGTCCGGGACTCCGCGGCCGTTGTCCGGTACCGGACGGCCGCGGGCCCGGGGCGGCGTGTAACGCCCCAGGCCCGTGGCGGGCGCCCGGCCGCCGCGTGGCGGCCGGGCTCCGTCGCCGTGGTTCAGCGGTGGCTGAACCACGTCAGGGAGTTGAGCGCCTTGTCGTCGTAGCCGAAGAGGGCCTGGTTCTCCCAGCCGTTGCCGGAGCCGGCGTCCGCGGGGTCCCAGCCGTTGCCGGTGACGGCGGTCCAGGTGGCCTCCCAGTAGAAGACGCCGAGGCCGCGGCCGTTGGGGACGGCCTCCACGATGCTCGCCACGTCGTTCATCCACTTGGTCTGGCCGGCCACGGTCGCCGGGTAGCCGGAGACCAGCTCGCCGGTGGTGTCGATCTGGTTGGTGAGCGCGTCGTCGCTGTCGAGACGGAAGGGGTAGGCCGTCTCGGCGACGAACACCGGCTTGCCGTAGCGGGCGGCCGCGTCGTCCAGGGTGGTCTGGAAGTCGGAGAGCGCGCCGTGCCAGTAGCCGTAGTACGACAGGCCGATCACGTCGAACCTGACTCCGTTGGCGACCGCGTTGTCGAACCACCACTCGGTGCCGGCCTTGTCCCCGCCCTTGGCCAGGTGCAGCGCGACGGGGGTGGCGGAGTTGACCGCCTTGACGGCGCTGTAGCCGGAGTTGATCAGTCCGGCGAGCTGGGTCCAGTTGTCCGTCGATCCCTCGGACCACAGCATGCCGCCGTTGATCTCGTTGCCCACCTGGACCATGTCGGCGGTGGTGCCTTGCGCCTTCAAGGCGTTCAGCACGTCGTACGTGTGGTTGTACACGTCCGTCTTGAGCTGACTGTACGTATGTCCCGCCCAGGCGGCCGGCTTCGTCTGGGCGCCCGGGTCGGCCCAGGTGTCCGAGTAGTGGAAGTCGACCAGCAGCTTCATGCCCTGGGCCTTGACGCGCTTGGCCGTCGCCAGGACGTGCGCCTTGTCGTTGAAGCCGTCGGCGGGGTTCACCCAGACCTTCAGGCGCGCGTAGTTCATGCCGTACGACTTGAGGATGGGCAGGGCGTCGCCGGTGGTGCCGGAACTCGTCCTGTAGACGCCGCCCTTGGCCTCGCTCTTGGCGAGGGAGGAGATGTCGGCGCCGTGGATGGAGGTGCCCGTGGTGCCGGACGTGAAGGTCAGGTCGTCGACGTTGATCCAGTTGCCCGCGTTCGCGTCGCTGTTGACGCTGATGGTGCACTGGTTGTTGGTCACGTTGACCGGCGTGACGATCCGGATCCATCCGCTGGAGGAGACCGGCAGATCGGTGCGCTGTTCGGCACCGCCGCAGTTCTTGAGCGCTATGTACGCGGCCTTCTGTCCGCCGCCGGACCGCACCCACGCGGTCAGCGTGTAGTTCCCGTTGGCCAGCCCGGACAGGTACTGGTAGGTCTCCGTCTTGTAGGCGGACGCCGAGTAGTGGCTGAGTCGGTAGCCGCCGCCGTGGCCGCCGGCCTCGGTGTAGGAGGCCCCGGTGTCGCCGTACTCGGACCAGCCGGCGGGTGCGGCCACGCCCGCGCCGTCGGACTCGAAGCCGCCGTTGGCGAGCGTGCTCGCGGCGTGGGCGGTCTGGGCGGGCAGGGCGGTGAGGGCGAGAGCGGCCGCGAGCGGCGGCAGCAGGGCGGTGATGGTGCGTCTGGGATGGAACTTCATCGTCCGTCGTCCCTTCGACGTAAGGGGGGAGAGGCTCCCGCGGTGGTGCCGCAGGAGGACCCCTCCGCCCGCGGCTCGCACGGCTCGCGCGGGCGGAGGGGAGTCGGCTCAGCCGTCGAGTCGCACGACCCGGACGGCCCCGGCCGGGACCGCGAGGCGGCCCGCGGCGCGCTCGCCCGTCAGCAGCTCGGTGCCGGGCGCCGCCAGCGGCACCTTGGTGTCGCCGGCGGTGTGGTTGATGACGAAGAGGAAGGTGCCCGTCTCACCGCTGCGGCGCACGACCTCGACGTCGCGCGGCAGTTCGGCGCGCGGGGCGAGCCCGGCGTCGTCGGCCGCCCGGGCGAGCAGCGCGTCCAGGCCCTGGACGTCGAGGCGGGTGGAGACGTACCAGGCGGTGCCTCGGCCGGACCGGTGCCGGGTGACGGCCGGGCGGCCGGCGGCCGGCCCGTCGGCGTAGCGCCACACGGTCTCGGCGCCGCGCGGGACGACGAACTCGGTCCACACGTCGCCGGCCGGCCCGGTTCCGTCCGGGCCGGTCAGCCGCACCCGCTGGTCCTTCAGCAGCGGCGAGAACTCCTCCACGGTCAGGCCGAGGACGTCGCGCAGCGCGCCCGGATAGGCGCCCTCGTGGACGGCGTCGTGCTCGTCCACGATCCCGGAGAAGTACGACACGACGAGCGTGCCGCCGTTCTCGACGTAGTGTCGGACGTTGCGGCCGGCGGCCTCGGTCATCAGGTACAGGGCCGGCACGACGACCAGGGGATAGGCGGACAGGTCGGCTTCCGGGTGGGCGAAGTCGACCGTGAGGTGGCGGTCGTAGAGGGCCTCGTAGAAGGAGTCGGCGCGCTCGCGCGGGTCGTGGTCCTCGCTGGGGCGCCAGTCGAGGTTCTGCGCCCACCAGGACTGCCAGTCCCACAGCATGGCCGCGTCGGCCTCGGTGCGGGTGCCCCGGATCTCGCTCAGCGCCTCGACGGCGGAGCCCAGTTCGACCACCTCGCGCCAGACGCGGGTGTCGGTGCCGCCGTGCGGGACCATCGCGGAGTGGAACTTCTCGGCGCCGCGCCGGGACTGGCGCCACTGGAAGAACATCGCGCCCTCGGAGCCGCGGGCGACGTGCGCGAGGGAGTTGCGGGCCATCTGGCCCGGTGTCTTCGCGGGGTTGCGGGGCTGCCAGTTGACGCCGGAGGTGGAGTGTTCCAGCAGCAGCCAGGGGGCGCCGCCGGCGACCGAGCGGGTCAGGTCGGCGGCCATCGCGAGGTTGACGTGGGTGCGGCGGCCGTCGGTGATCAGGTAGTGGTCGTTGGTGACGAGGTCGACCTCGCGGCCCCAGGCCCAGTAGTCCATGGAGTCGCACTGGCTGAGGGCGGTCATGAAGTTGGTGGTGACCGGGACGCCGGGTGAGAGGCGGTGCAGGATGTCGCGTTCGGCGCGGAAGTTCTCCCGGATGGTGGCGTCGGTGAACCGCCGGTAGTCCAGCGCCTGGCCGGGGTTGCCCACGGTCGGCGTGGTGCGGGGCGGGTTGATCTGCGCGAGATCCGTGTACCGCTGGCCCCAGAAGGCCGTCCCCCAGGCCTCGTTGACCCCTTCCACCGTGCCGTAGGTGTCCGCGAGCCAGTGGCGGAAGCGGGCCGCGCAGGTGTCGCAGTAGCAGGCGGAGACGGGGACGCCGTACTCGTTGTGGACGTGCCACATCGCGAGCGCGGGATGGTCGCCGTAGCGCTCGGCGAGCCGGGTGGTGATGTTCGCGGCGGCGGCGCGGTAGTCGGCGTTGCCATGGCAGATCGCGCCGCGCGAGCCGAATTCGTAGCGCACCCCGTCGGCCGTGACCGGCAGGGCCTCGGGGTGGGCCCGGTAGAACCAGACGGGCGGCACCACGGTGGGCGTGCCGAGGTCGACGCGGATGCCGCCCTCGTGCAGCAGGCCGAGGACCCGGTCGAGCCAGCCGAAGTCGTACTCCCCGGGCGCCGGTTCCAGCAGGGCCCAGGAGAAGATGCCGACGCTCACCATCGTGACACCGGCCTCCCGCATCAGCCGGATGTCTTCCCGCCAGACGGATTCCGGCCACTGCTCGGGGTTGTAGTCCCCGCCGAAGGCGAGCCTCGTGAGGCCCCTGGGGGCGGTGTCCGGCATGGATCTCTCCCGGAAATCGATCAGATGGGAACGTGCACACACAACGGCGGCGGTGCGGGGCCAACATAACCGCACAGCAACAACCATTGACAAGTGTCCGGGATGTTTCTCTACTGTGAACGCTCACAGAAGCATGGCAGGGGCTCCCGGCAGGCGAGTGCCCGGGTCATGTGAGCGTGCACAACTGCGTCACAGGTCCCCGCAGCGGGCGGGGACCCGGGTCAGGGGAGAAACCATGCCGCACACGAAGCGCCGTCGCCTCGTGACAACCGCCGTCGCCGTGTCGCTCGGCGCCACCGCCCTCGCCGCCTGTGGCTCCGGGGACGACAGCAAGGCCGAGTCGGGTCCCGTGTCGCTGACGTACTGGACCTGGACGCCCGGCATGGACAAGGTCGTCGACCTGTGGAACAAGGGGCCGGGGAAGAAGGACCGGATCACCGTCACGGTGAAGAAGCAGGCGTCCGGCGACACGCTGGTCACCAAGATCCTCACCGCGCACAAGGCGAAGAAGGCCCCCGACCTGGTGCAGGCCGAGTACCAGGCGCTGCCGACGCTGGTCAGCAACGACGCCCTGGCCGATGTGTCCGAGCACGTCGACGGCGTCAAGGACAAGTTCGCCGAGGGCGTCTGGCAGCAGACCACGCTCGGCACGGACGCCGTCTACGCGGTGCCGCAGGACATCGGCCCGATGATGTTCTACTACCGCGAGGACCTGTTCAAAAGGTATGGCCTGAAGGTCCCCACCACCTGGGAGCAGTTCGCCGAGACCGCCCGCCTGCTGAAGAAGAAGGCACCGGACAAGGACCTGACCACCTTCTCCGCCAACGACTCCGGCCTCTTCGCGGGCCTCGCCCAGCAGGCCGGCGCCAAGTGGTGGACCACCTCCGGCGACAAGTGGAAGGTCGGCATCGACGACGCGGCCACCCGCAAGGTCGCCGAGTTCTGGGGCGGCCTGGTCAAGGAGGGCGTCATCGACAACCAGCCGATGTACACCCCGTCGTGGAACAAGGCGCTGGACACCGGCAAGCAGATCGCCTGGGTGAGCGCGGTGTGGGCGCCCGGCACGCTGAACACGGCCGCGCCGGACACCAAGGGCAAGTGGGCCATGGCCCCGCTCCCCCAGTGGTCGGCGGAGCAGGACGTCACCGGCAGCTGGGGCGGCTCCTCCACGGCGGTCACCACCGACTCCGCGCACCAGGAGGCCGCCGCCGAGTTCGCGGTCTGGCTGAACACCGACCACGACGCCCTGAACGCGCTGGCGAAGGAGGGGGGCATCTACCCGGCGTCCACCTCCGCCCAGCTCAGCGGCGCCTTCTCCAACCCGCCGGCGTACTTCTCCAACCAGCCGGACTTCTACACCAAGGCCGCCGACATCGCGAAGACCACCGCGCCGGCCTCGTGGGGCCCGAACGTGAACGTCGCCTACACCTCCTTCAAGGACGCCTTCGGCGCCGCCGCCAAGAACGAGTCGGACTTCGCCGCCGCCCTGCGGAAGATGCAGGCCGACACGGTCGCCGACATGAAGAAGCAGGGCTTCGAGGTTTCTCAGTGAGCAGCTCGACCAGCCGGAGGGGGTACGGGGTCAAGGCGGCCCCGTACACCTTCCTCCTCCCCGCCACGATTCTGTTCGCCCTCTTCTTCGCGCTGCCCATCGGGTACGCGGTCTGGCTCAGCTTCCGCAAGGTGCGCGTCTCCGGGCTCGGCCTGGGCTCGGGCGCGCGGCACGAGGTCTGGGCCGGCTTCGAGAACTACAGCGCGGCCTTCCAGGACAGCGAGCTGCTGCACGGCGCGCTGCGCGTGCTCGGCTACGGCTGCGTCGTCGTCCCGCTGATGCTGGGCCTCGCGCTGCTGTTCGCGCTGATGCTGGACTCCGAGAAGGTGCGGCTCGCCCCGTTCACCCGGCTCGCGATCTTCCTGCCGTACGCCATCCCCGGCGTGGTGGCCGCGCTGCTGTGGGGCTTTCTGTACCTGCCGGACGTCAGCCCGTTCTACTTCGTGCTCGACAAGCTGGGCCTGCCGCAGCCGGACCTGCTGGACGGCGGCCCGCTCTACCTCGCCCTGTCGAACATCGCGGTCTGGGGCGGCACCGGCTTCAACATGATCGTCATCTACACCTCGCTCCGGTCGATCCCGGCCGAGGTGTACGAGGCGGCGAGGCTGGACGGCGCCACCCCGCTGCAGATCGCGCTGCGGATCAAGATCCCGATGGTGGCGCCCTCGCTGGTGCTGACCTTCTTCTTCTCGATCATCGCGACGCTCCAGGTGTTCAACGAGCCGACCACCCTGAAGCCGCTCACCAACTCGGTCAACACGACCTGGAGTCCGCTGATGAAGGTGTACCAGGACGCCTTCGGCCGCAACGACATGTACTCGGCGGCGGCCGAGGCGACGCTGATCGCCGTCGTCACGCTGCTGCTGTCGTTCGGGTTCCTGCGGGCCGCGAACCGCCGCAACAAGCAGGAGGCAGCGCGATGAGTGCTCTCGCCGTCCACAAGGCGGCCCCGGCCGCCGGCACCACTCCCGGTGCGGCGCGGCGTCCGCCGCTGCGCCGCCGGATCGCGCTGGTGCCGACGGTCACCCTGCTGCTCGGCGCGGTCTACACGCTGCTGCCGGTGGCCTGGGTGGTGATCGCGTCGACCAAGTCCGGGCACGAGCTGTTCTCCACGTTCACCTTCCTGCCCGGCACCGGCTTCACCGACAACATCAGGGACCTCAATGCCTACCGGGGCGGGGTCTACTGGAAGTGGATGGGCAACTCCGCGCTGTACGCCGGTCTCGGCGCCCTGCTGTCCACCGCCGTGTCGGCGTTCAGCGGCTACGCGCTCGCCACGTACCGCTTCAAGGGCCGCGAGACGATGTTCAACGTGCTGCTCGCCGGCGTGCTGATGCCGCCGGTGATCCTCGCGATCCCGCAGTACCTGCTGCTGGCGAAGGCCGACCTCACCGACTCCTACCTGTCCGTGCTGCTGCCGCAGATCCTCTCGCCGTACGGGGTCTACCTGGCCCGGATCTACGCGTCCGCCGCCGTGCCGGCCGACGTGGTGGAGGCCGGGCGGATGGACGGGGCCAGCGAGTGGCGGATCTTCACCCGGATCGCGCTGCCGATGATGATCCCCGGCATGGTGACGGTGTTCCTGTTCCAGTTCGTCGCGGTCTGGAACAACTTCCTGCTGCCGTACATCATGCTCAGCGACGACGAGAAGTTCCCGCTGACGCTGGGCCTTTACACGCTGCTGGAGCAGGGCGCGAACACGCCCGCGCTGTACACCCTGGTGATCACCGGAGCGTTCCTCGCGGTGCTTCCGCTGATCGCCCTGTTCCTGGTCATCCAGCGGTTCTGGAGCCTGGATCTGCTGTCCGGGGCCGTAAAGTCATGACCATGAGCAACACGGGGGGCCGGCGCAGGGCACCGACGATCCACGACGTGGCGCGCGAGGCCGGTGTCTCGCGCGGCACCGTCTCGCGCGTGCTCAACGGCGGCCACTACGTCAGCCCCGCGGCCCAGGAGGCGGTCAACGCCGCCATCCGCAGGACCGGTTACGTCGTGAACCGGCACGCCCGTTCGCTGATCACGGGGCGCTCGGACTCGGTCGGCTTCCTGCTGACCGAGCCGCAGGAGCGGTTCTTCGAGGACCCGAACTTCAACGTCCTGCTGCGCGGCTGCACCCAGGCGCTGGCCGCGCACGACATCCCGTTGCTGCTGATGCTGGCGGGTACGCGGGACGAACGGCGCCGGATCACGCGGTACATCACCGCCGGGCACGTCGACGGGGTGCTGCTGGTCTCCAGCCGCTCCGGCGACCCGGTCGCCGAGGAGCTGCGGGCGGCGGGGGTGCCCCTGGTCGCCTGCGGCAAGCCCATCGGCCTGGGCTCGAAGGTGAGTTACGTCGCCGCCGACGACCGGGACGGCGCCCGGGACATGGTCCGGCATCTGCTGTCGCTGGGGCGGCGCCGGATCGGCGTGGTCACCGGTCCGCTGGACACTCCCGGAGGCGTGGAGCGGCTCGCCGGGTACCGGGAGGTGCTGGCCGAGGCGGGCCTCGCGGCCGACGAGCGGCTGGTCGTCTCCGGTGACTACAGCCGCGCGAGCGGCGAGGCGGGCGCGGAGCGGCTGCTGGAGCGGGCGCCGGACATGGACGCCGTGTTCGTCGCCTCCGACCTGATGGCGCAAGGTGTGCTGGCGGCCCTGCGCCGGGCCGGGAAGCGGGTGCCGCAGGACATCGCCGTCGGCGGTTTCGACGACTCCCCGGCGGCGACCGCCGCCGCCCCGGCGCTCACCACCATCCGGCAGCCGTGGGACCGGATCAGCAGCGAGATGGTCCGGGTGCTGCTCGCCCAGCTCGGCGGTGAGGAGCCGGCGGCGGTGATCCTGCCCACGGAGCTGGTGCGGCGCGAATCCGCGTGAGCGGTGGGTGCGGGCCGCCGACGGTGGGTGCCGGGAACCGCCGTCGGGCGGCTGCCGCTTCGTCGTGGCCGGTCGCGCGGTTTCCCGCGCCCCTTCGAAAGGCCTGTCGCCGTGGCCTCGCCGGGCGTCGGTCCGGCGGCCGGTTCCGTGGTGGACGGCCGGCATCCGCCGCTCCCGGATCTTCCGGCGCTCGCCGGTGTGGTGATCGCCGTCATGAGGGCGCTGGTGCCGGCCCGCCGGGCGGCCCGGCTCACCTTCGCCGGGGTGCCGCGCGACGGGTGGCGGGCAACCGGTCAGGATCGGAGAAGCCGCCGCGGGCCGCCCGGTCCTAGCGTGGAGGCACCGGCGGGAAGCCGTCGGTGCCCCGCCCGCGCTGTCGGGCACCGCTGTGCGAAGGAGTGAGCATCATGGCCGCCGGCCTGCAGACGATCATCTACCCGGTGAAGGACCTGGAGCGCGCCAAGTCCGTGTTCGGCGCGCTGCTGGGCGTCGAGCCGTACGCGGACGAGGCGTACTACGTCGGCTACAAGGCCGCCGGCCAGGACGTCGGCCTCGACCCGAACGGGCACGCCAAGGGAATGACCGGGCCGGTGCCGTACTGGCACGTGACGGATCTGCGGGAGCGGCTCGCGGCGCTGCTGGCGGCGGGCGCCGAGCTGCTGCAGGACGCGCAGGACGTCGGCGGCGGGCGGCTGATCGCCTTCGTGAAGGACGCCGACGGCAACCACCTGGGCCTGCTCCAGGACCCGGCGGCCTGAGGCCGGGACGACCGCGCGTCCCGGCACTAGTTGCACACTCAACGAGTGCCCGGTTCGGTGCTACCGTGCGGTTATGGCAGTCAAGACGGCCGAGACCCGGCTGGAGGAACGCTGGCGGGACATCCTCGCCGTGCACGCGCGCACGATGTGCGAGATCGACCGTGTCCTGCACCCGCACGGGCTGGGCGCCAGCGACTTCGAGGTGCTGGATCTGCTGGCCACGGAGCCGCCCGAGCAGGGCGAGCAGTGCCGGGTGCAGAACCTGGTCGGCCGGGTCCACCTCAGCCAGAGCGCGCTGTCCCGGCTGATCGGCCGGCTGGAGAAGGACGGCCTGGTGGAGCGCTCGGTGTGCGCGGAGGACCGGCGCGGGGTGTGGGTGGCGCTCACTGCCAAGGGCCGTGCGCTGCACGCCGAGGTGCTGCCGCTCCAGCGGGCGGTGCTGCGGCGCCTGCTGGCCGGGCAGGAGTCCTAGGGCACCGGTTCCGCGCCGTCCGCAGCAGTTCGGCACCGTGTTCGCTCACGCGCGCGCGCCGGGGTCGAGCAGCGGCAGGCGTTGCCCGGACGCGTGTGATCCGGCGGGTTCCGGGATGGCGGGCCGGCGCGGCCAGGGAGCCGTCCGCGCCGGTGACCGGCAGAGGGCCCCGCGCGGCCCGGCGCGGCCCGCGCGGTGCCGGGCCGCGGGACGTCGGGACGGGACGGCCGCGGGCGCCGCTCGGGGCTCGTGCTCCGGCGGCGCCCGCGGGGACGGGTCCGTGCGGCTTCAGCGGGCCAGCAGCGTGCGGACTCCCTGCGAGGTGAGGGTCAGCGCGTGGGAGGAGCTGCCGTCGATGGCGAGGGAGAGGTTCTCGTCCGGCCACTGCGCGGCGAGCGCGCCGAGCGGTATCAGACGGTAGCGCGACACGAAGGGCAGCAGATCGGTCATCTCGCCCTCCGTGGTGAACACCGGGACGACCGTGTCGCCGCCGGGCTGTTCCAGGACGGGCAGGGCCACCGTCGTGGCGTCGGCGCCCTCTCCGTCCAACGCGTCGTCCGGCACCGGGACGAGTACGTCACTGTGGGCGAGGGTGTCCAGGGCGACCTGGTCCTCGGCGTTGACGGTCAGCGCGTCCAGTGCCTGCTGGGCCGGCGTGGGCGGGTCGGCGTGTGCGGGTGTCTCCATGGCTGGTCCCCAGGGTCGGCGGTAGTACGGCTGCCCGGACGGCTTCGGCGCTCCGGGCGTGCTCCCGCCTCGCGTACCCGGTGGGGTGCGGGGCATGCGTGTGCGAAACACATGGGTCGAGAGCACATGGGCCGGGAGCACACGGGGGCCCGCGTACACACATCCTGAGCGTGCCCGGGGCGTGGACGCCGGTCACGGCCCTGGGCTCATCGGCGGCGCGCCGCCTCCTCGTGGAGGCCCGGACCGGGTGCCCGCGCCTCCTGGCGCCGTACCCGGCCCCGGGCCGGCAGCAGTGTGCCGAGGAAGGCGAGCGCCAGGGCGACGAGGACGCCGAGGTTGGCGTACGCCCAGGGCCCGGCCCGGCCGCCCAGGCCGAGCGGCGCCAGCAGATAGCCCTGCCAGGTCAGCCAGTGCGCGGCGGTGTTGGTGACCAGACCCCAGCCGACGGCGGTGGCGGCGAGGGTGAGGCACAGCGGGAGGAGGGGGACGTCGCCGTAGCGGCCGTGCGGGCGGTACAGGTCGTCTTCGTCGTAGTCGCGGCGGCGCAGCGCCAGGTCGGCGAGCATGACGCCGGCCCAGGCCGCGACGGGCACGCCGAGTGTGGTGAGGAAGCCCGTGAACTGGCCGAGGAAGTCGTCGGCGAAGAACACGATGTAGACCGAGCCGGCGATCATCAGGACGCCGTCGAGGAGGGCGGCCAGATAGCGGGGTGCTCGCAGGCCGGCCGAGAGCAGGGCCAGGCCGGAGGAGTAGATGTCGAGGACGGCGCCGCCGACCAGGCCGAGGACCGCGACCACGGCGAACGGCACCAGGAACCAGGCCGGCAGGAGCGTGGCCAGCGCGCCGATCGGGTCGGCGGCGATCGCCTGGCTCAGCTCGGCGGAGGAACCGGCCAGCAGCAGACCGAAGACCAGCAGCACCAGCGGGGCGAGGGACGCGCCGAACGTGGTCCAGCCGATGACGCCCCGGCCGGAGGAGTTCCTGGGCAGGTAGCGGGAGTAGTCGGCGGCGGCGTTGACCCAGCCGAGGCCGAAGCCGGTCATCATGAACACCAGCGCGCCGATGAACCGCTGAGCGGAGCCGGCCGGGAGCGCGTCGACCGTGCTCCAGTGGATGCGGTCGGCGACGAGGGCGACGTAGACGATCGTGAGGACGCCCGTGACCAGGGTGATCCAGGTCTGCAACCGCATGATCGTCTCGAAGCCCATGACTCCGCCGACGACGGTCAGCGCGGCCACCACGACGAGGGCGACGATCTTCGTCCCGGTGCCGCCGCCCCGGCCGAGGCTGCTGAAGACGGTCGCGGTGGCCATCGTGGCGAGCGCCGTGAGGACGGTCTCCCAGCCGACGGTGAGCATCCAGGAGACGGCGGACGGCAGCCGGTTGCCGCGCACGCCGTACGCGGCGCGGCTGAGGACCATGGTCGGTGCCGAGCCGCGCTTGCCGGCGACCGCGACGAAGCCGCACAGCAGGAAGGAGGCGACGATGCCGAGCACACCGGCGGCGAGGGCCTGCCGGAAGGAGATGCCGAAGCCGAACGCGAACGCGCCGTAGCCGAGTCCGAGGACGGAGACGTTGGCGCCGAACCAGGGCCAGAACAGGGTGCGCGGGGTGCCCTTGCGTTCGGCGTCCTCGATGACGTCGAGGCCGTGTGTCTCCACCCGCGGGAGGCGGCCGGCGGACGCCCCGTCGGGAGCGCCGTGCGGATGATCCGCCGTCACCGAGCCTCCTGGCCTGCCTGTCCGGATGTGTGCGACACGCTAGGTCGCGCCCGGGAGGCGGTCAAGGAGTCCGGTGGAGCGCGGCCGTCCAGGCGGTGGGGGTGAGGCCGGTCAGGCGGCGGAAGAAGGTGGTGAAGTTGGCGGCGTCGGAGAAGCCGAGGCGGTGTGCGCAGGTGCCGGCCGGCAGGCCGGCGTGGCCGAGCAGCCGTTTCGCCTCCAGCAGGATGCGCTGGTCGAGGAAGGTCTTGGCGCCCTGCCCGGTGGCGGAGCGGGTGGCGCGGGTCAGGGTCCGTGCGTCGTAGCCGAGTGCCCGCGCGTAGTCGGCCACGCGGTGCCGGTGGCGGAAGTGTTCCTCGACCTCGGTGCGGTAGGCGTGGAAGACCTCCGGCTGCGGGCTGCCGGTCGCGCCGGGGACGGGCGGTGCGGACGTGCCGTGCAGGACGCGCAGGAGCAGGGCCGCGAGCAGGTGGGCGAGCAGCGCGGAGGAGGCCAGGCGCGGGGAGCGGACCGCCGCCCGGTGCTCGTGGCCGAGGTGGTCGGCGGCCAGTGCCGCGAGCCGGAGGGCCTCGGGCGGCAGGTGCCGGCAGGCGAATGCGGTGGCGTTCCGGGTTTCGAGGCCGGGGTCGGGCAGGAAGCCGGGCTGGAAGAGGACGAGGGGGCCGTCGAGGCGCTCGGTGTCGCTCCAGCGGTGCACCGTGCCGGGCCTGATCCATACGACGTCGCCTTCGCGCAGCTCGTGGTGGTGGAAGTCCGCTTCGTGCGCGCCGCTTCCCCCGGTGATCAGCGCGAGGACGTGGAAGTCGGGTCGCTGGAGCCGGGTGCGGCGCCGTTCGGTGTCGCTCTCGCGCAGCGCGGCGAAGCTCAGGACCTCCACTCCGTAGGCGGCCCCGACCGGAGGGAGGTAGCGCAGCTGCCGCACGGCGGCGTGTCCGTTTTCCACAAGAGGTCGGTCTCTTTCCACCGGGGCGTCGGGCTTCACCGGCCTAGCGTCTCTTCCGTGCGAGGAGGCGGGTGGACGGCGTGTTCCGGTGAGTGTGTCACGGGCCGCCGCCGCCCGCCGTGATCTGGAGGAGACGTGGAAGTGCCGGAGAGTACAAGGACGGTGACCGTCGTGGGCGGATCTCTTCAGGCCCGGGTCCGGGCCGGGGACGGGCGCGGCGGGGCGGCGCTGGTGTTCGCGCACTACTGGGGCGGTTCCGCCGGGACATGGGACGAGGTCGTCCGGCGCCTGCCGCCCGGGCGGGCGACGGTCCGGTTCGATCAGCGGGGCTGGGGCACCTCGCGCGGGCTGCCGGGGCCGTACCACCTCGACCGGCTCGCCGACGACCTCGTGCGCGTCGCCGAGGAATGCGTCGCGGGCCCCTTCGTCCTCGTGGGCCATTCGATGGGCGGCAAGGTCGGTCAGCTGGTGGCGGCCCGGCGTCCCGCCGGGCTGGCCGGTGTCGTCCTGGTCGCGCCCGCTCCCCCGTCGCCGCCGCCGACGGTGACAGAGGAGTACCGGCAGGCCCTGTCCCACGCCTACGACTCGCCCGGGTCCGTCGGCCGGGCACTGGACCACGTCCTGACGGCCGTGCCCCTGCCCCGGCCGGTGCGGGAGGCGGTCGTGCGGGACAGTCTGGCCGCCCGGGAGGACGCCCGTGCGCAGTGGCCGTTGCACGGCATCGCCCGGGACATCACCGAGCAGGCCCGTCGTATCGGGGTGCCGGTGGCGGTGCTGGCGGGCGAGCACGACAAGGTGGAACCGCCCGCCGTGCTGCGCGAGCACCTGCTGCCGCATGTGCCGCACGCGACTCTGGCCACCGTTCCGGGCGCCGGTCACCTGCTGCCGCTGGAGGCTCCGGAGGCGGTTGCCGGGGCCCTGGAGGATTTCCTCGCCACGGTCCGTCCCGCGCCGGTCGCCTGAGAACACGGCGCGCCGCCGGACAGGGGCGGACGGCGCCGCGCCCTGGCCGGCGGCCGCTGTTCTGCCCGGCAGCCTGTTTGCCGCCCGGCGGCCCATGGCCGGGGTTCAGCGGTCGAACTCCTCCTGGATCGGGTTCTTCGGCTCTTCCCACAGATGCCGGGAGAGCCCCGGCCTGCCGCCGCGCCGTGCCTGCCGCGCCCGCCGGCCGGCGTCGATACCGGGACCGGAGTCCGGGTCCGCGCGGACCGACCTCGCGACCTCGGCGCGGCCGGAGTACTCCTCGGCGGGCAGGCCGCGCAGGGCCTTGACGACCTCCTGGGAGGCTCCGGCCCGCCGGGCGGCCGAGACCAGCCGTTCCCTGCCGGCCGGATAGGTCACGTCTCTCAGCGCGTCCAGCACCTCGGGGACGCTGGTGTGTTCCGTGCTCATGAGTCTCCTAGGCGTCGTCCTCCCGGTCCGGGTTCTCTTCGGCGGTGTCCTCTCCCTCCGCCTGGGAGGGAGTGGTGCGGGGTGGCTGCTCGGCGTCGAGGGCGTCCGGGTCCCGCTCGCCCTCGGCCTGCGATGGGGTGTTCTCGCTCATCGGGTCCTCTCCTACGCGGTCCCCTGCCGGTCAGGCCGTCGGGTACCCGTGCGCCGCGCGCCCCATCACCTACCGGAATGTCGGAATCCGCTTTCGTCGTGTGGGTACCTGTGCAGTCGCGGCGCGGCCTGCCGCGCCGGTCCGATCACCAACGCACTGCCTGGAGGAACCATGGCGGGCATCACCCCACCTGATCTGCAGAAGGCCCTGTCCGGCGTGGACTACCCGGCCGACACCGACCAGCTCCGGAAGGTCGCCGAGAAGAACCACGCGCCCAAGGAGATCACCGAGCGCATCTCCCACCTCGGGAAGAAGAAGTTCGAGAACCCCGCCGAGGTCAGCAAGGCCGTCTTCCGGAACGAGTGACGGCACTCGACTGACAGGGGGCGGGGACGCGGGTGCGCGGCGGCCGGCGAGTTTCCGGCCGCCGCGCACACGTTCACGATGCCTTGGCCGGAGGTGACAACCGTCACACGCCGGCCGACGACTAAGGGGGCCGGATAGTAGACGCCACTCCCATGACATAGGGGATTTGTCCGTCTTGCCGTGGGTGTGGCCCGTGGTGCGCCTGACGGTTGGACAGCCCGCGGGCGCCTCGTCCTATCCCTCGTCGGCAAGGGGCATCTGAGGAGCCGACAGCACAAGGCGAACATCGCGTTCGCGGAGATCTGCATCTCCCGGTCCGGCTGGCAAGGGCCGGGACGATCTACGTAAGGCGGTAGTAGAGGGTCCCTTTGCGTCTCGTGTGAGGCCGTCCCGAGAATGGGCGCTCCGCGATCACCGAGTGAGGTTGACGTATGGGACAGCACCGCAAGACCAAGCACTACCGGCGCATAGCCGTCACCGCCGTCGCCGTCGCCGCCGTGGGCGTGCCATCCGTCGCCCTGGCCTGCACGGACTGGCCGTACGGCCCGGACCCGCGGCCCCGGGCCGATGTGACGGGCGCGCCCGTGGTGCGCGGGCAGCACCTTCACGGGCGTCACCACCGCGAGGGTGTCGACGCGGCCGCGGGACGGACCGCCGCGCCGGCCACCACGGCACCGGCCGCGGCGCCGGTCACCACGGCACCGGCCACCGCGCCGTCCGCCTCCGCGCCGGTCACGCCACCGGCCGCGAGTCCTTCGCACACGCACAGGAGCGCACGGCCGAAGACCCGTCCGGTCGTGACGGCGCCGAAGACGCGTCCGGCCGCGACGGCCCGGCCCACCGCCCGGCGGACCCAGTCCCCCGCCACCCCCGCGGCCACCTCCGTGCCCGGCACCACCACGACCGCCGCGCCGAGCGCACCGCAGCCCGCCGCCACGGCGTCCGGGGTCTCCGCCGAGATCCTGCGGCTGGTGAACGCCGAGCGCGGCAAGGTAGGTTGTCCTGCGCTGACCCCGAACCCGGCGCTGACCAAGGCCGCGCAGGCGCACAGCGAGGACATGGCCGCGCACCGGAACATGTCGCACACCGGGTCCGACGGCTCCGACCCGGGCCTGCGCATCACGGCCGCCGGCTACACCTGGAGCAGCTACGGCGAGAACGTCGCCTACGGCTACGCCACAGCGGAGCAGGTCATGGCGGGCTGGATGGCCAGCCCCGGCCACCGGGCCAACATTCTCAACTGCGGGTTCCGGGAGATCGGTGTCGGTCTGGCACAGCCCGGCAGCTACTGGACCCAGGACTTCGGCACGGCCCGCTGAGCCGGGCCGGCCGGCGGGTCCGCCCGCCGGCCGGGGCCCGCGGGCTCGGGGAGGCCGCGCAGCAGCAGCCAGCTCAGCACCGGCATCAGTATCAGCGGAGCCAGCGCGGTCCGCAGCGACGTGGCGTCGGCGGCCCGGCCGATGAGGGGGCTCACCAGTCCGCCGACGCTGACGGTCAGCCCCAGCGTGATGCCGCTCGCGGTGCCGACGCGTGAGGGCAGGTAGTCCTGACCGAGCGTCACCTGGAGCGAGAAGGGGACGTACAGGCCGGCGGAGGTCAGCGCCACGCACAGGTACAGCGCGGGGCCGGGGACGAACACGACGCCCGCGACCGCGGCGGCCGAGAGCAGGTACGACCACCGGCACACCGTCACCCGGTCGAAGCGCCCGGCCAGCCGGCCGCCCAGCACGGACCCGGCCGCGCCGCCGAGGTAGAGGACGAACAGCGCGGCCGTCCCGGCCGGCACACTGCCGCCCAGGCGCCGGGCCGCGTACAGGGCCAGGAAGCTGCTCAGGCCGGTGAACACGACCGAGCGGCACACCACGGCCAGCGACAGCCGCAGGAAGGACGTCCGGTCGTCGGGGCCGGCCGGCGGCGCCGGGGCGAACAGGCGCCGGCGCCGCCCTGGGGCGCGCAGTACGGCCAGGCTCAGCGCGGCCCCGGCGAGCGCCGGCAGTGCCAGCAGCGGGGTCCAGCGCAGTCCGCCGGTGCCGACGACGACCGTGACGAGCGGCGGGGCCAGGGCGAAGCCCAGATTGCCGCCCAGGGAGAACCAGCCCATGGCGCTGTGTCCGCCTCCGCCTGCCAGCCGGGCGACCCGGGCGGACTCCGGGTGGTAGGCGGCGACGCCGAGTCCGGAGACCGCCACGCACGCCAGCGTCAGCGCGTACGAACCGCCGCTGCCGCTCAGGGCGATGCCCAGGCCGGCCAGCAGGGTGCTGGCGGGCAGCAGCCAGGGCACGGGACGGCGGTCGGTCAGCGCGCCGAACAGCGGCTGCGCCACCGAGGACAGCAGGGCGGCGGCGAGGACGACGCCCGAGGCCGCGGCGTAGCCGTAGCCGCGCTCGGCGACGAGGAAGGGGATCAGCGACGCGACGGCGCCCTGGTAGACGTCGACGCAGGCGTGCCCCACGGACAGCAGGGTGATCGATGCTTTGCTTCGCACCCGGCCATGCTGCGGCCCCGGCCGTCTGTCGCGCTTTCGATAAACTGCCACGTGATGACGCAGATCCGCCATCAGCCGGTGGCGCCCACCCGTACCCAGTGGCTGGACTCCGGCGCGGCGATAGACGCCCACCGGCACGACGACCACCAGATCGTCTACGCGGGCCGGGGCGTGCTGGCCGTCACCACCGACGCGGGGTCCTGGATCGCGCCGGCCACCCGCGCCCTGTGGATACCGGCCGGCACCGTGCACGCCCATCAGGCGCACGGCGCGCTGGAGTTGCATCTGCTGGGGCTGCCCGCGGCCGAGAACCCGCTCGGTCTGGACGCGCCGACGGTGCTCGCCGTCGGCCCGCTGCTGCGCGAGCTGATCGTCGCCTACACCCGTGGCCCGCAGGACGGCAGCCCCGAACGGGCGCGGCTGCGGGCGGTGTTGCTGGACCAGGTGCGTGCCTCGCCGCAACGGCCGCTGCATCTGCCGGCGCCCGCGTCACCCGTGCTGCGCGCGCTGTGCGACCTGCTGCGCGCCGATCCGGCCGACCGCCGGACGCTGGCGGAGCTGGGCCGCGAGGTCGGAGCGAGCGACCGTACCCTGTCCCGGCTGTTCCGCCGCGACCTCGGCATGACGTTCCCGCAGTGGCGCACCCAGCTGCGGCTGCACCACGCGCTGGTCCTGCTGGCCGAGGGGACGCCGGTGACCGCGGTGGCGCACCGGTGCGGCTGGTCCTCGGCCAGTGCGTTCATCGACGTCTTCCGGCGCGCCTTCGGGCACACGCCGGGCAGTGGTCCTGCGGCGGCCCGGCCTGGGAACGGGTGACGGCCGGGGCGGGCCGGCTGCTCAGAGCTTCGCGCCGAAGTCCTGGGTCCACCAGGGGCCGCCCGAGCCGTTGTGGACGCCTACGCCGATGTTCCTGAACGAGCAGTTGAGGATGTTGGCGCGGTGGCCGGGGCTGTTCATCCAGGAGTCCATCACCGCCTGCGGACTCTGCTGGCCGCGGGCTATGTTCTCGCCGTAGGTGGACCAGCGGTAGCCGGCGGCGGTGACGCGCTCGCCGGGGCCGGCGCCGTCCGGGTTCGCGTGGTCGAAGAAGCCGCGCGCGGCCATGTCGTCGGAGTGTCCCTGGGCGGCGCGCTCCAGCTGCGGGTCCTCGGTGACCGGTCCGCACCCGGCGGCGGCCCGCTCCTTGTTCACCAGCGCGACCACCTGCGCCACGGTGCCGGCGGGCGCCGGCCGTGCCTGCGGTGTCGTCGGGGTGGCGCGGGGGGCCGGGGGTGCGGGCGGCTGGGCCTTCGGGGTGCCGGTCCTGCGCGGGGGACGGGGGCTTTTGGCGGGGCTCGGCTTCTTCGTCTTCTGCTTCTCCGGCCGCGAGGGGGACGGCGACGGGGAGGCCGAGGGCGGCGCCGGGGTCCGGACGGGGCCGGACGCGGAGAGGTCCGCCACGGGGGCGTCGGCGGTGGGCGCGGCGGCCGTCCGTTCGGGCTCGGGTTCGGAGCCGGTGCCGAGGTACCACAGGCCGCCGCCCGCCACGCAGACCGCGACCACGGCGCCACCGACGGCCCGGCGCCGGCCGCGCCGCCGACGCCGTGCCTCGTCGCGCGCGGTCGCACGCCGCCGGGAGGCCCGTACGCCGACGGAGCCGGCCGGCTCGCCGCCGACTCGGCCGGCTCCCGGGCGGGAACCACCACCCGGCCCGGCGAAGCCCGCCTGCCCCGCGCCCGGCCCGGCGAGACCCGTAAGCTCCGCGTCCGGCCCGGCGAAGCCCATACGCCCACCGTCCGGCCCGGCAGAACCCGCCTGCGTCCCGCCCGGCCCGGCAACACCCGCATGCGCCGCGTCCGGCCCGCCGAAGCCCGCATCGGACCCGGCAACACCCGCATGCACGACGTCCGGCCCAGGCAACCCCGCCTGCCCCGCGTCCGCCCCGGCGAAGCCCGTGTGCGGGGTCGCGAAGCCCGTGTGCGATGTCGCGGAGGCCGAGTGGGCGGTCAGGTGGAGGCCGGGTGTCACGGCGGAGCGGATCGTGGCGAGCAGGGTGGAGGACGCCGCGACGAGCGCGAGCCCGGCGAGCAGGCCCTCGGCCGGGAGCAGGCCGCTCCACAGGCCGCCGCAGCGCGCGCAGTCGCGGGCGTGCCGGGCTATGCGCTTGCGCCAGAGGGCGGAGGGCAGGCCGTCCCAGGAGGCCAGCACCGCGCGCAGTTCCACGCAAGCCGGCCCGGTGTCGAGCGCGCGGACCACCACGCGGGCCGACTCCAGCCGCGCCTTCATCCGCTGCACCCGTACCGCCGTGTGCTGCGGCGGCACGCCGAGGGCGGAGGCGACCTCGGCGCGGGTCAGTTCGCCGGCGCACTCCAGCCACCACAGCGAGAGCACCTCGCGGTCGTCCGGCTCCAGCCAGCGCGTGGCGCGCGCGGTCTCCTGGCGCTGGCCGGACAACTGGAGCCGGACGATGGTCAGGTCGACGAAGTCGGCGCCCGGGTCGGCGACATCGGCGGCCTCCTCCACGGCACCCGGGGCGAGTTGGCGGTCCCGCCAGTGCGCGCGGACCCGGTTCATCGCGATGGCCACCAGCCAGGAGCGGAAGTTCTCCGGGGTGCGCAGGTCGCCGAGTGAGCCGAGGGCCCGGAGCATGGTCTCCTGGACCACGTCGTCGACGTCGACCGACCCGTTCAGGGCGCGCCCCACGATGTTGTACACCAACGGGAGGAAAGCGCCGACCAAGGCGTCCTGGGCCGCCGGATCTCCCGCTCGGGCGGCGTCCACCAGTGCCGCCGTGTCCACCGTGTGCTGTGTCCTCATCAGAGCTTTCCTGTCCTCGGCGCCGAACGATGTGCGTCACCTGGGAGACCGTCCGGTGCGGCGCCGATAACAGTTTCGGATGACAGTTCTTCGGAGAATCGTTCGAAGGGAGGCTCACAGAGGCGGTGCGCCGGCCGCAAGGAGGGAGATCACACCGGGCGGCCCGGGGCGTCGCCGCTCACGGCTGTGCCTGCCGGTCGCTCCGTTCGTTGGCCCGGTCGACCTCGGCCATGTGCTCCTCGGCCCAGTCCCGTACGGCGGCGAGAACGGTGTCGAGCGACAGGCCGAGCGCGGTGAGCCGGTAGTACACGCCGGGCGGTACGGACGGCTCCACCCGGCGCTCGGCCAGGCCGTCGCGGACCAGGTTCCGCAGGGTCACCGAGAGCATCTTCTGCGAGACGCCCGGCATCCGGCGCAGCAGTTCGGCGAAGCGCACCTCTCCCGGCGCGGCCTGTGCCAGCACCTTCACCGCCATCGACGTCCACTTGGTGCCGATCCGGTCCAGCAGCCGGCGGGTCGGGCACGCGGGGTCGAACAGGTCGCCGCGCACGGCGGACGCGTCCTTGGCCTGGGAAGTCACCTGTAGCTCACCAACTGACGGGAAAGTGCGGTCTGTTGGCGCCGACCCTAGTTACCTAGCGTTCCCTTGTCACCATTGGTTACTCAAAGATGGCGAGGGATCGCTCATGACTGTCACCTCCGTGCCCGGTGTGCGGCTGCGCCGGGTCACCGTCGACGGGACCGGACTCAACGTCGCCACGGCCGGCACGGGCCCGGCGGTGCTGCTGCTGCACGGCTTCCCGCACACCTGGCGGCTGTGGAGCGAGGTCATCGCACCGCTGGCCCGCCGCTACCGGGTGATCGCGCCGGATCTGCGCGGGTTCGGCGACAGCGACCGGCCGGCGGACGGGTACGACGCCGGAACGCTCGCCGCCGACGCGGCGGGCCTGCTGGAGGCGCTGGACGCGGGCCCGGCGGCCGTGGTCGGCATCGACCTCGGCACCCCGCCCGCGTTCCTGCTGGCCATGCGGCGGCCCGGCCTGGTACGGCGGCTGGTGCTGATGGAGTCCCTGCTGGGCGATCTGCCGGGCGCCGAGGAGTTCCTCGCGGCCGGGCCGCCGTGGTGGTTCGGGTTCCACGCGGCGCCCGGGCTGGCGGAGTCGGTGCTGACGGGACACGAGGAGGCGTACGTCGACTGGTTCCTGGAGCGCGGCACGCTGGGCCGGGGCGTACGGCCGGACGTGCGCGCCGCGTTCGTCCGTGCCTACACCGGCGGCGGCGCGCTGCGCGCGGCGTTCGGCCCCTACCGGGCGCTGCCCGCCGGTGCCCGGCAGATCCGGGAGGCGGTGGCGGGCGCCCGCCTCACCGTGCCCGTCCTCACCATCGGCGCCCACCCGGTGGGCCGCTCGCTGGAACGGCAACTGCGGCCGTACGCCGACCGGTTGACGGGCCGGGTGATCCCGGACTGCGGCCACATCATCCCGCTGCACCGGCCGGACGCGCTGCTGGCCCTGCTGGAGCCGTTCCTCGCGGCGGACGCCGGCCGGGAATGACGGGTTCCGCCCACGCGGACGCGATGCGGCGGCGTGGCGCGCACGTCGCCGGTGCCGTCCGCGGCGAGGATGACGCCGGGCAGGAAACCGGCTGGGAGGCGGGTGTGCGGGTATGACGGTGAACCGTGTCGGCCTGGTCGTGCACGGCGGACGCGCCGAGGCGGTGGACGCCGCGCGGGAGGTGCGCGCGTGGTGCGCCGAGCACGGGGTGGGGTGCGCGGACATCGACGTGTGGCGGGACGGCGCGCGGCGCAGCGCCCGCGAGGAGCTGGCCGACGCGGGCGATCCGGACCTCGTCGTCACCCTGGGCGGTGACGGCACGTTCCTGCGCGGTGCCCGGCTCGCGGCCGAGAACGACGCCCTGGTGCTCGGTGTCGACCTGGGCCGGGTCGGCTTCCTGACGGAGGTGCCCGCCCCGGCGGTACGGACCGCGCTGGACGCCGTACGGGAGGACCGGATCCACGTGGAGAGCCGGATGCTGCTCACGCTGCGCGCGTCCTGCCGGCTTCAGGTGCCGGCGCAGATGGAGGCGCTGCTGGCGTACGGGCGCGGCCCGCTGCTGCCGCCGCCCCCGGTGCGCACGGAGTGCGAGTCGGGCGGGGACTGGGGGGTGGCCCTGGACGTGACCGCGCTGAACGACGTGGTGCTGGAGAAGCTGTCCCGGGATCGGCAGGTGTCGGTCGGGGTGTATCTGGCGGGCCGGCTGCTGGCCTCGTACTCGGCGGACGCGCTGCTGGTGGCCACGCCCACGGGATCGACGGCGTACAGCTTCGCCGCCGGCGGCCCGGTGGTCTCGCCCCGCGCGGAGGGCCTGGTGTTCACGCCGGTCGCGCCGCACATGGTGTTCAACCGGTCGGTGGTGGCCGCGCCGGACGAGCCGATCGCGCTGCGGGTGCTCCAGCGGTCGGGACGGGCCGCGGTCAGCATCGACGGCCAGCTGCGCGGGGTGCTCGACCCCGGGGACTGGATCGGGGTGTACGCCGCTCCGCGCCGGCTGCGGGCGGTGCGGCTGGGTCCGACGGACTTCTACGGCCGGCTGCGCGAGCGGATGAACCTGACCGACGCACCGGCCGCGCTCGCCGACGGCGTGGCCGCCCCGCTGTGGCCGGTGACCACGCCGCCGCCGGGCGATCTGGCCCATCTCGCGCTGCCCCCGGCGCCCGGCGACGGGTCCCGGCCGTCCTGACGCCGGGGCCTCGCCATGACCCGGATGGCCGTTCGAGGCCCGGGGCGGCGCAGCGTCGTACGCGTGCCCTGTGGTCGTATATTCCATGGTGATCTCGGGCCGTCGGACCGGCGTGCCCGTCGGTCGCACCGGAGAACGGCCGGCCGGGCCGTACCTGTAGCGTGGGCGAGTCCCACCGGAATGAGGAGATTTTTGATGTCGACAGTCGAGCTGAACACCAGCGCCGGCCGGATCGTGCTGGAGCTGAACGACGCCGAGGCGCCCAAGACGGTCGAGAACTTCCTGGCGTATGTGCGCAGCGGCCACTACGACGGCACGATTTTCCACCGGGTGATCAACGGCTTCATGGTCCAGGGCGGCGGTTTCACGCCGGACATGCGGCAGAAGCCCACCCAGGCGCCGATCCAGAACGAGGCCGACAACGGCCTGAAGAACGACAACTACACCGTGGCGATGGCGCGGACGAACGACCCGCACTCGGCGACGGCCCAGTTCTTCATCAACGTTTCGGACAACGCGTTCCTCAACTACTCCTCGAAGACCCCGAACGGCTGGGGCTACGCCGTGTTCGGGCGGGTCGTCGAGGGCCAGAACGTCGTCGACGCGATCAAGGCCGTGAAGACGGGCAACTACCAGGGCCACCAGGACGTCCCCAAGGAGCAGGTGGTCATCGAGTCCGCCAAGATCCTGGGCTGACACCTTCCGGGCGGCACCGTCTCGACCGGTGCCGCCCGTGCCGTGTTCCCGGCCGGTGCCGCGGTTCCCGTCCCCGGGTTCAGACCGCCGCGCCGGTGCCGGGCCCGAACCGCCGCAGCGCGGCCCGGACGCGGTCGAGGACGGCCTGCTGCTCGGCGACCAGGTAGAAGTGGCCTCCGGGGTGGACGTGGAACTCGAAGGGGCCGTCGGTCTCCTTTTCCCAGGTCCGGGCCTCGTCCGGGGTCACCCGCGGATCGGCGTCGCCCGTCAGGACGACGAGGGGGCAGCCGAGCGGTGGTCCGGGGACGGGCCGGTAGGTCCCTACGGCGTGGTAGTCGGCCCGTAGCGCGGGCAGGACCAGCTGGAGCAGGTCCTCGTCCTTCAGGACGGCGGAGTCGGTGCCGTCCAGCCGCATGACCTCCTCGATCAGCCGGGCGTCGTCGCCCAGGTGGACGGTCTCGGTCCGCTCGGCGGACGGGCCGCGGCGGCCGGAGAGGAAGAGCACCGCGGGGGGCCGGCCCGCGTTCTCCAGCAGCCGGGCCAGCTCGAATCCGACCAGGGCGCCCATGCTGTGCCCGAACAGCGCGAGCGGTGTTTCGTCCCGCTCGTCCAGCGCGTGGAACACCCCTTGGGCGAGTTCCTGGAGCGAGCGCGCGAAGGGTTCCGCGGCGCGGTCCTGGCGGCCGGGGTACTGCGCGGCGCGCACGTCCACCGCGGGCGACAGCGCCCGGGAGACGGGGAAGTAGAAGCTCGCGGAGCCGCCGGCGTGCGGCAGGCAGATCAGCCGCGGCGCACCCGGGTCCGGTTCGTGGAAGCGGCGCAGCCACTTCGGATGCCCCGCGCTGGACCGGTCTGCCATGAATCCCCCTCGTCGGTCTGTGCCGTGCGCGGAACGCGCTGGTACGGAGGGTAGTTGACGCCCGGCGGCGGTGCGGGCCGGATCACCTGGACAGCGGCGGACCGCACGATTTAGACTCCGCGTCCAGAAGTGGATCGCGTGTCGAGGCCGGTGGGGAGGCCGCGTGGAGCAGCGGGCGGACGCCGGGCACGGGGACGGCGCGGACGAGCACCTCCTGAGGGAGGCGGAGAAGATCGCCGTCGCGCTGGGCCGCATGTTCCCCGGCCTGTGCGAGGTCGTGCTGCACGATCTGCGCGATCCGGACCACGCCGTCCGCGCCATCGAGAACAACCTCTCCGGCCGCCGGGTCGGCGACCCCGCCACGGAGCTGGGCCTCGCCCGCGTCGCCGACCCGGACTACCCCGGCGTCGTACAGAACTACCCCAACCGGTTTCCCGACGGCCGCCCGGCCAAGAGCACGTCCATCGGCATCAAGAACGCGGCGGGCGAGTACGTCGCCGCGCTGTGCCTGAACCTCGACGTGTCCGTCCTGTCCCCGGTCACCCTGGCCCTGTCGAACCTCGTGGCCACGGACGGCGCGCACCGCGAGCGGCCCCTGGAGACCCTGCGGGACCGCACCGCGCGCGAGCTGCGGGAGGCGGTGGAGGCCCGCGCCGCCGAACGCGGCGCCACCCCGCGCTCGCTGAGCCGGGAGGAGAAGAAGGCGCTCGTACGGCAGTTGCAGCACGACGGCTACTTCGCCTCGCGCGACGCCGCGCAGGCCATCGCGGACCTGCTCGGCGTGTCCCGGGCGACGGTCTACAACTACGCGAAGTGAGGGGCCACCCGCCCATGAGCACCGCCTTCTCCCCTGCCGCCGCCCGGACCCTGGCCGACCCCGACACCCCGTTCGCCGTCGTGGACGCGCACCGGTCCCGGCGCAACATCGCCCGGCTGCGGGCCCGGGCGGACCGCCTCGGAGTCGCCCTGCGCCCCCATGTGAAGACGGCGAAGAGCCTGGACGCCGCCGCCCTCCTGCACGACGGCGCGCCCGGCCCGCTCACCGTCTCCACCCTCGCCGAGGCCGAGGCGTTCGCCGGTGCGGGCTACCGCGACCTCACCTACGCCGTCGGCATCGAACCGCGCAAACTCCCGCGCGTCACCGCCCTGGTGCGCCGTGGCGTCACCCTGCGCGTCCTGCTGGACAGCACCGAGCAGGCGCGGTTCGTCGCCGGGGCGGCCCGGGAGGCCGGCGTGGCCCTGCCGGCGCTGATCGAGATCGACTGCGACGGCCACCGCGGCGGCCTCAGGCCCGACGCCCCCGGGCTGACCGGAATCGGCCGGATCCTGCACGAGGCGGGCTGCCTGGACGGCGTGCTGACGCACGCGGGCGAGTCGTACTCCGCCTTCACCACCGAGGAGCGGCGCGCGGCGGCGCGGAACGAACGCGACGCGGCGGTCACGGCGGCACGGCGGCTGCGCGCGGCGGGCCTGCCGGTGCGCACCGTCAGCGTGGGCTCCACGCCCACCGCGCACGCCGCCGAGGACCTCACCGGGGTCACCGAACTGCGCGCCGGGAACTACGTGTTCTTCGATCTGGTGATGGCGGGCCTCGGTGTCTGCGCGCCGGCCGACCTCGCCCTGTCGGTCGTGGTCACCGTCATCGGGCACCGCCCGGAGTACGGCTGGATCGTGACCGACGGCGGATGGATGGCCCTCTCCCGCGACCGCGGCACCGCCGCCCAGCCGCAGGACCAGGGCTACGGCCTGGTCACCGACCTGTCCGGCACCCTGATCCCGGGCCTGGTCATGACCGCCGCCAGCCAGGAGCACGGCACGCTGACCGCCCGGGACGGCGCCGCCCTGCCCGAGCTGCCCATCGGCACCCGGCTGCGCGTCCTGCCCAACCACGCCTGCGCCACGGCGGCCCAGCACCACGGCTACCACGTCGTCGACAGCTCCCGTGGCACGACGGCGTGTCCCGCGGTCGAGGCGTACTGGCCCCGCGTCCGCGGCTGGTGACCGTCCCGCCCCGCTTTCCCGACCCGTCCCGTCGCCCGAAGGACCCGCCCATGCCCACCGCACCGTCCGTCACGTTCGCCGACGTCCGCGAGGCCGCCGCCCGCCTCCGGGGCATCGCGCACCGCACGCCCGTCCTCACCTCCCGCACCCTGAACTCCCTGGTCGGCGCCGAGGTGTTCATCAAGGCGGAGAACTTCCAGCGGATCGGTGCCTTCAAGTTCCGCGGCGCCTACAACGCCGCCGCCCAACTGTCTCCGGAGCAGCTGGCGAAGGGCATCGCCGCCTACTCCTCCGGCAACCACGCCCAGGCCACCGCGCTGGCCGCCCGCGAACTGGGCACGCGCGCCGTCATCCTGATGCCCGAGGACGCGCCCCGCTCCAAGCGGGAGGCGACCGCCGGGTACGGAGCGGAGATCGTCACCTACGACCGCTACACCGAGGACCGCGTCGCGCTCGGCCACGCCCTGGCCGAGGACCGCGGTCTGACCCTGATCCCGCCCTACGACCATCCGCACGTGATCGCCGGCCAGGGCACCGCCGCACTGGAACTGCTGGAGGAGACCGGCCCGTTGGACGCCCTGGTGGTGCCGGTGGGCGGCGGCGGCCTCATCGCCGGCAGCGCCACCGCCGCCACCGCGCTGCACCCCGGCATCCGGGTCGTCGGCGTCGAACCGGAGGGAAGCGACGACACCAGGCGCTCCCTGGAGGCCGGTGCGCGCGTCACCGTCCCGGTGCCCCGCACCATCGCCGACGGGCAGGCACTGCCCACCCCCGGCGAACTCACCTTCCCCGTCAACCAGCGCCTGGTCGACTCGATCGCCCTGGTCAGTGACACGGAGATCGTCACCGCGATGCGGTTCGCCTTCGAACGCCTGAAGATCGTCCTGGAGCCGAGCGGCGCCACACCGCTGGCCGCGCTGCTGGCCGGACGCGTCGGCGCCCTCCCGCGCCGGATCGGTGTCATCGCCTCCGGCGGCAACATCGACGCCGACCGCTTCACCGCCCTCGTCGGCGGCTGAACCGCCGGATGCCCGCGGGCCGGGCCGTCGGCCGGTGTGCGACGCCGGCCAGGCCTGGCGCCGGCGTGTTCGCCCGGGTCATGCCTCCAGGGCCTCCGTCACGGGCAGGCACTCGGCGAGCAGGCCGACGACGTCGCGCCAGGCTCGCCGCGCGTGCCGTGGGTGGTAGCCGACGCCGGGCACCGTGGGGTGGTCGACCGGCGGGTGGTGGAAGGCGTGCAGGGCGCCGCCGTAGACCGCGAGGCGCCAGTCGACGCCCGCGGCCTGCATCTCGGCGGTGAACGCGTCCCGTTGCCCGGGCGGCATGATCGGGTCTTCCGAGCCGACCCCGGCCCACACCGGGCAGCGAATGCGCGCCGCCTCGCCCGGCCGGCCCGTGGTGGTCGCGTTGACTGTCCCGATCGCGCGCAGGTCGACGCCGTCCCGCCCGAGTTCCAGCGCGATGGCGCCCCCGGTGCCGTAGCCGATGGCGGCGATCCGGTCGGGGTCGGTCCGCGGTTCGGCGCGCAACACGTCGAGCGCCGCGTGGCCGATGCCCCGCATCCGGTCGGGATCGTCGAGCAGCGGCAGGCAACGGGCCAGCATCTCCTCGGGGTCACCGAGATAGCGCCCGCCGTGCAGGTCGAAGGCCAGCGCTACGTATCCGAGTTCGGCGAGAGCGTCGGCCCGGCGGCGCTCGACGTCGCTGAGCCCCATGCCCTCCGGTCCGAGCAGCACCGCCGGCCGGCGGTCGACACCGGCAGGGAGCGCGAGGTGCCCGGTCATCGTCAAACCGTCGGCCGGGTACTCGACCGTGCGCGTCGTAATCGTCGTCATGGGACTGGACTGTAGTGATCGCCGAGCCCGGTCCGGCCGGTGTTCTGCCGCCGGCAGAAGGGCACGGGTGTCCCTCTGAGAACGGGACGGGCCCGGCGCTCAGGGCTCAGGGCTCAGGGCTCAGGATCAGTCCATCGCCTCGGCATACGCGACGACGTCGCTCTCCGGCTCCGGCAGGTCCCTCCCGGTCAGCGGGAGTCCGTCGTACGCGACCCGAGGTCCGTGCACGGCGTCGGCAGCGATGCGGAACAGCCCCACGGCCCGGCTCATCTAGGCCGTGACGGCGGCTGGCATCGGCTTCGTCCGGTGGGCTAGGTTGTGGAGCCATGACTACCGGGACGGCATCGCGCCACACACGGATCGGTGACCCGGTGCTCCTCTGAGCGCCGTACGGGCCGATGCCGGCCCGCTGTTGGACCGGAGATCCCGCGCCGCCGCGCGGGCTCCGCCTCCGTCGTGTTGATCACAGGCTCGACACATCAACCACGACAGGAGAGTTCATGCCCACCAAGACGCTGCGGATTCCCACCGCCGACGGCCGGGCCGACGCGTTCGCCGCTTTCCCCGAGGATGGCGGACGGCACCCGGGAGTACTGATGTACCCGGACGGCTTCGGAATCCGGCCCGTCCTGCGGGAGATGGCCCGCGAACTGGCCGGGCACGGGTACTACGTGCTCGTCCCCAACCTCTTCTACCGGCACGGCCCGGCACCGGTGATCGAACTTCCCGGGCACATCGGAGAAGAGGTCCGGCCCGCGGTCTTCGCCCAGCTGATGCCCATGATCGAGGCGCACACCACAGAACGTGCCCTGAGCGACGCCGACGCCTACCTCGGGTTCCTCACCGCTCAGCCCGAGGTCGGCGCCGGACCGGTCGCGGTGACCGGCTACTGCATCGGCGGCCTGCTGGCGACGCGCACCGCCGCGGCCCACCCCGGCCGGGTGGCGGCCCTCGCCGCGTTCCACGGCCCGGTGGGAGCCGACGGACCCGACGGCCTTTCCGGGCTCACCGCCGAGGTCCACTTCGGCCACGCCGAGAGCGACTTGACGCCCGAGGCCCTCGGCGAGCTGAACCAGGCCCTGGACGCGGCGGGTGTCGGCTACACCTCCGAGATCTACCCGGGCACCGTCCACGGCTTCACCATGGCCGACACCGATGCCTTCGACCCCGCCGCACTGCGGCTTCACTGGGACCGCCTGCTGCCCCTCCTCCGCCGCGCCCTGACCACGAGCTGACGATCCGGACCGGAGGCCAGGCCCGGCCGGCCTCCGTTCCGGGACCGGGCCGCTCCTCACCTCTCCTCCCAGTCCCAGGTGTCGAAGTACCCGGCCACACCGGTACGGCGCGCCTGGGCCACGGCCGCCAGCCGGGCGAAGTCCCGGTCCGGCATCAACGGACGCCACTCGGCCAGGGACAGCACGCGCACCTCGTCGTGCTCGTCCGGGTCGAGGGTGATGCCCCGGATCTCCGCCTCGCCGAGGCGGCCCCCGTCGAAGACCAGGCCCATGCTGCTGTACGGCCACTCGTCGCCGGGCAGGCCGTAGACCGCGGCCAGCAGCCGGGGCGGGCCGGTGACCGTGATGCCGGTCTCCTCACGGCACTCCCGCACGGCCGTCTCCCACGGCCGCTCGCCGGGTTCCATCGTGCCGCCGGCCATCTGCCACGGGTGCGCGGGACTGTACGGGGCGTGCAGCTGGACGGGCCGGTCCTGCTCGTCGGTGAAGTGCACGCAGGCGAACCCGGTCGCCTTCATGAGCTGCTCGGCGTACTCCTCGGGCGGCAGCCAGACGCGGGTCACGGCGTCACCCGCCCGGGACCGAAGGCGCGGGAGGTGACCAGGTGTGCGCCGAGGGGCTTGTGGATCACGTGCGTGAGGGTCCTTCCGGGGCGGTGCCGTTCGGCGGGTGCGGAGCGTCGTACACCCGGTACAACGCCGGCGGACGCCGGGCGGCACGCGCAACACGCGGGCTTCCGCCACCGGTTGGGGAGGACGGTGGCCCCACCACCGGAGTTCCCGGTGGCGGGGTGCGGGGTGCGGGCGTGGGTGTCCTCTTCGGCCGGCTGTCCCTCGCGGGCGTGGCGGAGCGGCGGTGGCGGACCGTCTCGCGGGGCCGCCCTCGTCCGCCGGCGTGACCCGGGCGGCGCGGACGGCTCCGCGTGGCCTGGTCCACCGTCCGGCGCGCGTTCTCGGGTCATGGCGGCTCAGCGCGGGTCCGGTACGGCTCCGTCCCCGCCGAGTCCCAGTTCGCGGTCGCCGAGCGGGGCGAAGAAGCGTTCCACGGCGGTGTCGCCGACCTCGGCGAGGCTCGCCGGGGACCAGCGCGGCGCGCGGTCCTTGTCGATGATCTGAGCCCGGATGCCCTCGACCAGGTCGGGGCTGCTCAGGGCGGCGCAGGAGACGCGGTACTCCTGGTCGAGGACCCGCTCCAGCGAGCCGAGGCGCCGGGCGCGGCGGATGGCGGCCAGGGTGACCTTGAGCGAGGTGGGCGACTTGGCGAGCAGGGTCTCGGCCGCCTCCTTCGCCTCCGGACCGCCGTGGGCGGACAGCCGCCCGACGATCTCCTCGACCGTGCCGGCGGCGTAGCAGTCGTCGATCCAGTCCCGCCGGCCGGCCAACAGCCCCTGGGGCGCGGGCCGTTCGTGGCGGGCCACGGCGTCGGTCACGGGCCGGGCGGCGAGGTCGGCCACGAAGGAGCCGAGGGCCTCGGACGGGATGTAGTGGTCGGCGAGCCCGCACAGCAGTGCGTCCCCGGCGCCGATCTGGGCGCCCGTCAGCGCGAGGTGGGTGCCCAGTTCGCCGGGGGCGCGGCCGAGCAGATGGGTGCCGCCGACGTCGGGGACGAAACCGATGCCGGTCTCGGGCATGGCGATCCGCGAGCGTTCGGTGACGACACGGACAGCGCCGTGCGCGGAGACGCCGACCCCGCCGCCCATCACGATGCCGTCCATCACGGCGACGTAGGGCTTGGGGTAGCGGGCGATGCGGGCGTTGAGGTGGTACTCGTCGCGCCAGAACGCGGCGGAGGCGGTGCCGTCGCCGTCGCGGGCGTCGTCGTGGACGGCGCGGATGTCGCCGCCCGCGCACAAGCCGCGCTCCCCCGCGCCGGTGAGGACGACGGTCTCCACGGCCGGGTCGTGCTCCCACGCGGTCAGGGCCTCGTCGATCCGGCGGACCATGACGTGGTTCAGGGCGTTGAGGGCCCGGGGCCGGTTGAGCGTGAGGTACGCGGCCCGTCCCCGCGTGCGCAGCAGGACGGGTGCGGCGGTGTCGTGCGCGTCGCTCCGCGCGCTGCCGGTCATCCGGACGCCTCCGTCCGGCCACGGTCCACGGTGACACGCATGATCTCGTCGCTTCCTTCCGGGTCGGGTGCGCCCACGGTCGCGAACGATCTTCTCAGTGCGGCGCCCGGCGCGGTGACGGCAGCCCCCCGTCTCGTGCGGGGCGCGCGGCAGCTCGCCGAACCGGCGGCTGGCGAAGCGGACCGACCGCCGTGTCGGCCGGCGCCCTCCGTCCGCGGCCTGGTGTCCCGTCAGTCGCGGGCGGCGGCCCCGTCCGTCCCCGCTCGGTCCGGTGCCGGTCGCAGTACGAGGCAGACGAAACCGAAGCTGTCGCGGTAGGCGCGCAGCCACTCGTCGCGGTGGGCCGTGGCCGTCTCCAGTGCCTCGCGGCTGTCCGGGTGGCCGGGGTGGTCCAGCGCCCAGGAGGCCAGCGCGCCCGTCCAGGCCCACTCGTAGTCGTCCAGTTCCCGGCGTGTGCTGACGTGTCCGTGGACCGGTGTCCAGCCGTCCGCGACGACCCGGTCCAGGGTGGCCGGCAGGTCGTCGAGATCGCCGAGCAGGGCGACGGCCTCGGCCGACGGCTCGCGCTCCCAGAACCCCTCCCCGACCAGGACGCGTCCGCCGGGCGCGAGGTGCCGGCGGGCCGCCGCCAGGGTGGACGGCAGGCCGCCGAACGCGTGCGTCGCCCCCACGCACAGTACGAGGTCGAAGGCGTCCGGGGCGGTGAATCGGGCGGCGTCCCCGGTGTGGAGGACCAGGCGGTCCTGGACGCCGAGCCGGTGTGCGGCCCGGCGCGCGTCCGCCAGCGCGCGCTCGGAGAGGTCGACGCCCTCGGCGCGCAGGCGCGGACGCGCGGTCAGGGCCCGCAGGAGCCACTCCCCGCCGCCGCAGCCGAGGTCGAGCACGCGGCCGTCGCCGGGCGGCAGGGCCCGCTCCAGCAGCCCGCGCACCGCGTCGTCGTCGAGCGGCGCGGCTATCGGATGATCCGCGTGAGCGCGCCGGGACATCTCCTCACGATCCACCGGCGGAGCCTGACACGGCCGGTGCCGCACGCGCACCCGGTTTTCCCGCCCCGCCTGCCCGGCACCCGGAGGCGGCCCCGCCGGGTCCCGGAGCCGGGCCGGCGGACACTCGAAAGGGTCACGCGGCGAGCCCCCGCGGCACCCCGGCCGACGCCCTCCGCCGACGCCCCGGCCGCCGGGCCCCGGACATCGCTCCCACTCACCCGAACCGACCAATGACGCAGCGTGCACCCCTTGTCCCCACTGGGCCCCGCCTCGTTCGGAGTTGCGGCCGTACGGGCGACATGAGTCCGTGGGTGTCGTGTCCCACCGGATCTCACTCAGGAGGAGACATGGGCACCAACCACCAGGGCCGAACGGCCGACAAGCTGGGCGTCGTCTTCGCGGTCCGCGTCATCGAGGGCCGCGAGCAGGGCTTCCTGGATCTGTACGAACAGCTCCGGATGTCCGTGGCCGGCACCCCCGGTCACATCGTGGAACGGCTCGGCCGACCCGCCGACGACTCCCGTCAGTGGGTGATCACCAGCGAGTGGCAGTCGGCCGAGCGGTTCTTCGCCTGGCAGCAGAGCGAGGAACACCGCGAGCTGGTCGCGCCGTTGCGCGAGTTCGTCGACCAGCGGCAGTCGCTGCGCTACCGGGTCATCAAGGAGACGAGGGGGGTGACGTCGTGACGCGCACCGCCCACGGCCCCGTCGCCGTACTCGGTCTCGGCGCGATGGGCGCCGGACTGGCCCACCGCCTGCTCGACCAGGGCATACAGGTCCGGGTCTGGAACCGTACGCCGGACCGCGCCGCACCGCTCGCCCGGGCCGGCGCGCACCTCGCCGCGCACCCGGCCGAGGCCGTCGCCGGGACGAGCGCCGCCATCTGCGTCGTCGCCGACGGCCAGGCGCTCGGCACCGTACTGCGCGGACCGGACGGCGCGCTGGCCCACGGCCCCTACCCGGGCACGCTGCTGTGCGCCAGCACCGTCGCTCCCGAGGAGGTCGTCCAGATCGCCGGGGACCTGCCCGCCGCGCTGGACGTGGGCATGCTCGGCAACCGCGACCACGCCCGCGACGGGGAACTCCGGTTGTTCGTCGGCGGCACGGAGGAGGCCTTCGAGGCGGCCCGCCCGCTGCTGGACGCGCTGGGCAAGGACGTCGTCCATCTGGGCGCGCTCGGTTCCGGCATGCGGATGAAACTGCTCCTCAACCTGCTGATGGGCATCGAGGTGCAGGCGCTGGCCGAGGCCACCGAGCTGGCGGAGGCCTTCGGACTGGACCGGCAGCAGGTCCTGAAGACCGTCGCGGGCAGCGGTTTCGCCTCGCCGGTCATGGCGTTCAAGTCGCGGCGGCTGGCGGCGGGCCGCTTCGACGAGCCGGACTTCCGGCTGCGGCTGATGGCGAAAGACCTCATGCTCGCTACCAAGCAGGCGGCAGCCGCCGGCCTGAGCCTGCCGCTGGCGACCGCCGCGGCGGAGACCCACGTCCGCGCCACCGAGCAGGGACTGGGCGACCAGGACTGTGCCGCGATCACCCGCGCACTGAGACCGAAACCGGGAACCGACACGTGATCATCGACATCCACGGGCACCTGTCCCCACCGGAAGCCGCCCAGCGCTTCCCCATGCCCCCGAGCCTGACCGACGTGGACGGCATGCTCGCCGCCCGCGCCGAGGCCGGCATCGACCTGACCATCATCGGCAGCCCGGTCGGGGCCGGGGCGATGGCGCGGGTGCCGGGCGTGGACAACTACGCGCAGCCACGTGACCGGCTGCGCGCCTTCCACGCCTGGATGTCGGGCCTGATCCGCCGGTTCCCGGACCAGTTGCGCGGTTACGTGTACGCCAACCCGTTCGGGGACGACGATCACCTGGAAGGGGTGCGGGAGACGCTGGCGGACCCCGCCTTCGTGGGCCTGATCACCACCTCCAGCGTCCACGGGGAGCTGCTCGGCTCGCCCCGTGCCGACGCGTTCTTCGCGCTGGCCGCGGAGGCGGGGGTGCCGGTCCTGGTGCACGCGCCGGCGGAGCCGGCCGGCACCGAGCGGGTCGGGCAGACCGGGTTCGTGGAGCAGATCGGCCGCTTCGGCGACGTCACCCTGGGCATGGCGATGATCGCGTTCGCGGGGTGGCTGGACAAGTATCCCGGTCTGCGGTTGATCGGCGCGACCGGCGGCGGCGCGATCGCGCTGCTGCCGGAGCGCCTGCAGACCGCGGCGCGCCCCCGGCACTGGGCCGGGGGCGCGCCTCCCGCCGGCCGGCCGCGAGCCCCCCGAGCCCCCGGCGGCGCCACCGCTACACCGGATACGCCCGGCGCGCGCCAAGCACCCACCGCTCCCCCGGCCTCCGCCTCCGCCCTCCCCCCGTCCCCCGACCCGGCCGCCGCCCTGCGCCGCATGTACGTCGACACCAGCCCGTTCAGCACGGCGCATCTGAGTCTGAACGCGGAGGTGCTGGGCCCGGAACGGATGCTGTTCGGCACCGACTCGCCGCCGATGGCCGCGCCGTTGGAGGACTTCGTCCGCATGATCGAGAAGCTTCCGCTCGACAAGGCGTCCCAGCAGCTCATCCTCGGCGGAAACGCCCAAGCCGTCTTCGACCTCAGGAGCCGTCCGTGACCACCACGCAGGAGGCCGTCGCCGCGGCCGAGCGCTGCACCCCCGGGTTCCGCCGCGACCCGCACGCCGTCTACGCCCGGCTGCGCGCGCAGGCGCCGGTCTGCGCCGTGAGACCGCCGCACGGCAACGAGACGTATCTGATCACCCGGTACGAGGACGCCCGGGCCGCGCTGTCGGACCCGCGGCTGAGCAAGGACATGTACGGGGCGATGGACGCCTACCGGAGGATCTTCGGCGACTCCTCCATCGCGCTGGACGACAACATGCTCAACTCCGACGCGCCCAAGCACACCCGGCTGCGCAGGCTGGTCAACTCGGCTTTCACGCCGCGGCGGGTGCAGGCGCTGCGGCCGCGCATCGAGGAGGTCGTCCGCGAGCTGCTCGACGCGTGTCCGGCCCGGGAACCCGTCGACCTGCTGCCGGTGTTCGCGTTCCCGCTGCCGATCATCGTGATCTGCGATCTGCTCGGCGTGCCGGCCGAGGACCGGTCGAGGATGCAGCGGCTGTCCACCACGGTGGCGCAGACCGGGTTCGGCGAGGAGTTCAAGCGGGCCCAGCAGCGGGCGGAGGAGGAGCTGCACGCGTACTTCACCGAGCTGATCGCCGCCAAGCGGGACCGCCCGGGTGACGACCTGCTGAGCGCGCTCATCGCGGTGCGGGACGGCGAGGACGGCTCGCTCACCCAGAACGAGCTGATCTCCACCGCCTTCCTGCTGATGTTCGCCGGGCACAAGACGACCGCGTACCTGATCGGCAACGCCGTGCACCATCTGCTGACGCAGCCCGCGCAGCTGGCCGCCGTACGGGAGAACCCGGAGCTGATCCGCGCGGCGGTCGAGGAACTGGTGCGCTACGACGGCTCGGTGGAGACCGCGACGTTCCGCTACGCGACCGAGGACGTGGAGTACGGCGGGACCCTGATCCCCAAGGGTGCCCTGGTGCAGATCGCGCTCAGCTCGGCCAACCGCGACCCGGAGAAGTTCGACTCCCCGGACGAGCTGAACGTGACCCGGCCGGGCAACGCGCAGGACGCCCATCTGGGCTTCGGGCACGGCAGCCACTACTGCCTGGGCGCACCGCTGGCCCGGCTGGAGACCCAGCTGGCCCTGACGCTGCTGTTCGACCGGTTCCCCAGGATGGCCCTGGCCGACCCGGCCGCCGGGCCACGGTGGCTGGAGGTGCCGTTCCCGGCCTTCCGCGGCCTGGCGGAACTCCCGGTCGTCCTGGACCCCGCCGGATAGGCGCGTCGGGGCCCGGGCGGCCAACGCGCGTACTCCGGCGACCCGGGCTCCGACGAACCGGCGTACCTCACCATGTCGACGCGCGGGTTCCTCGCCGCCGTGGCCGTCCTTGCCGTCCCGGCCGTGCCCACCCGGCCGGGCCGGGGTCTCAGCCGGGCCCGAGGGGCAGCGCGCGGGCGATGAGGAGGGCGACGTCGTCGTGGTCGGCCGGGTCCCGCAGCAGGCGCAGCAGCCGGTCGCAGGTCTCCTCCGTGGACCGGTCCGGCGGCTCCAGCAGGCGCAGCAGCGCCTCCAGGCGCTCGTCGATGGGGTCGTCGCGGGTCTCCACCAGCCCGTCGGTGTACAGCACGAGGCGGTCGCCGGGCCTCAGGTCGACGGTGGTGGTCTCGAAGGGCACCCCGCCGACCCCGAGCGGGGTGCCGGTGGGCAGGTCCAGCAGCCGCGGCCGCTCGCCGGTGCGCACCAGGGCCGGGGGCAGATGGCCGGCGGACGCCATGTGCAGCCGGGCGTGGTGGGGGTCGTAGACGGCGTACAGGCAGGTGGCGATGTAGGGGTCCAGCTCGCGGGTGATCTTGTCGAGGTGGGTGAGGATGCGGGCCGGTTCGAGGTCGAGGTCGGCGAGGGTGGCGGTCGCGGTGCGCAGCCGGCCCATGGTGGTGGCGGCCGGGATGCCGCTGCCCATGACGTCGCCCACGGCCAGGGCGGTGCGGTCGCCGTCGAGCGGGATCACGTCGTACCAGTCGCCGCCGACCTCGTCGCGGGCCTGCGCGGGGCGGTAGCGGACGGCGACCTCCAGGCCGGGGCGGCGGGGCGGGGGCTGCGGCAGGAGGCTGCGCTGGAGGGTCTCGGCGGCGCTGCGGATGTGCTGGTGCAGGACCGCGTTGTCGATGCTCAGCGCGGCGGAGGAGGCCAGTTCGCAGGCGAGGGTGAGGTCGTCCTCGTCGAACGGCAGCGGGTTGCGTGCCCGGGCCAGGCCCATGACGCCGAGGATCTTCTCCCGGGCGATGAGCGGGACGGCCATGTCGGTGTGGACGCCGGCCCGGGCGAGCAGGTCGGCGGCCTCGGAGTCGGCGGCGATGCGGGAGTGGTCGCCGCCGCGCACATGGGTGATCAGCAGGGGCCGGCGGGTGCGGAGGCACTGCGACGCGGGGTGGTCGGCGTGGTACGTGGTGAGCCGTCCGGGCGGCACCATGGCCCGGCCGGCGTCGGTGGGGTAGGCGGTCTTCACCGCCACGGCGCGGAACAGCGCGGGGCCCTCGCCCGGGTCGGTACGGCCCGTCTGCAGGACCGAGTCGAGGAGGTCCACGGCGACCATGTCGGCGAGGCCGGGCACCAGGACGTCGGCCAGTTCCCGCGCGGTGCGCTCCACCTCCAGGGTGGTGCCGATCCGGGCCGAGCCGTCGGCGATCAGGCGCAGCCGCCGCTGGGCCTCGTCGGCCTTCTTGGCCGCCCGGTAGCGATCGGTGACGTCGACCACCACGTTGGCGATGCCGAGGACCCGGCCGCGGTGGTCCTCCAGCCGGTAGACGGACACCGCCCAGGCGTGGTCCTCCTCGGGGTCGGCGGACGTACGGCCCACCACCTGCTGCTCCACCAGGGGGGTGCCGGTCTCCAGGACGCCCCGCATCAGGGCCTCGGCGCCCTCGAAGGTCGGGTCGGACAGGATCTCGCGGAATCCGCGGCCGACGTGGTCGGCCTCGGCGACGCCGTGCATGGCGGCGAGGGCGGGGTTGACGGCCAGGTAGCGCAGGTCGGTGTCCAGGACGGCCAGCCCGATCGGCGCCTGGCTGACCAGCCGGTTGGACAGGGCCAGTTTGCGTTCCATCTGGCGCAGGGCGACTCGGTCGACGGCCAGCCCGAGGGCGTAGTGGTCCCCGAGGCTGTCCGTCAGCCGGACGTTGCGGAACTCGACCATCCGGATGGTGCCGTCCTTGTGCCGGACGGGGAAGGCGCCGGCCCAGCGCCGGCCGGTCTCCATGACCCGGGCGAACAGGGTGATCGCCGCGTCCTGGTGTTCGGGCTGGAGGAGCAGCGGTGCGGCGTACTGTCCGACCGCCTCGCCGCGGGTGTAGCCGAAGAGTTCCTCGGCCTGGGGGCTCCACATGTCGATCTTGCCGTCGGCCTCCAGCAGCACCGCGGCGACGCCCAGCAGGTCCAGCAGTCCGCTGGGGTCGGCCGCGGCGCCCGCCAGATGGTCGGCCGGCTCCGGACGCCGTGTGTCTCGTCTCATCGAACCGCGCTCCTTCCCTCGGCCGGCGCCACCGGTACCGCCGGCGCGGCCGGCTCGCCCCGCGGGTCGGGCGAGCCGGTCTTCCCTGCAGATCACCAGCCCCCTCCACGATGCGGCACGGGGCCGGAGACGGCCACGGCGGCGGGCCGGGACGGGCGCCGTGGCGCGGGGTACGGCCCGTACTCCCCTGCTACCCCGGCATGCCGCCGGCGCTCCGGCCCGGGCCGTCCGCTCCGGGCCCGGACAGGGGGCGACAAGCCGGCCGAAGCCCGGCTGATCCACGCCTGCCTCGGCGGCAAGGAACACCTGTTCGACAAGGTGCCGCGCCGGGCTGCTCGGCTGTGTCGCGGCACTGATCGACGGGCGGTACGGCGGCCGGGTGACCAAGCGGTACCTCATCGGACCGAGCGTGTCCTACCGGCGGTGACGGCCGGCCAGGGCCTCCGGGTTGGCGCAGTGGGCCGGCGGTTCGCCGCGCAGGAAGCGGGCGGCCTCGGCGGCGACGATCCGGGCGGCCTTGTGGGCGACCTCGCGGCTGGCGCCGGCGATGTGCGGGGTGAGGACGATGCCCGGGGTGGACAGCAGGCGGGAGCCGGCCGGTACCGGTTCGACGGGGAACACGTCGAACCCGGCGGCGGCGAGGTGTCCGGAGTCGAGCGCGTCGCACACCGCGTCGTAGTCGGCCAGGGCGCCGCGGGCGCAGTTGACGAGGACCGCGCCGCGCGGCATGGCCCCGATCCGGGCCCGGTCGATCATGCCGCGGGTCTCGTCGGTCACGCGGGCGTGCAGGGAGACGATCCGGGAGCGGCTCAGCAGTTCGTCCAGCGAGACCAGCCGGGCGATGTCCCCCACCGCCTCCGGCCGCACATAGGGGTCGTGGACGAGGACCGTGGCGCCCATGGCGTGCAGGATCCGGGCGACGCGCGAGCCGATGGCGCCGAAGCCGACCAGGCCGACGACCGAGCCGTCGATCTCGACGCCGCAGCGCGTGTAGTCGTAGTAGTCGCCGCGCCACACGCCCCGCTTGAGGTCGGTGTGCACGTCGGCGATGCCGCGGGCGGCGGCGAGGATCAGCGCGAGGGCGTGCTCGGCGGTGGCGACGGCGTTGCGGCCGGGGGCGTGGCAGACGGCGACGCCGTGCCGGGTGGCGGCCTCCAGGTCGGCGTTGACCGGCCCGCCCCGGCTGACGCAGAACAGCTCCAGGTCGGGGCAGGCCGCCAGGACGCGTGCGGTGAGCGGGCCCATCTGGGTGAGGCAGATCCGGGCACCGCGCAGCGCCTCGATCATCTCCTCCTCGCCGCCCGACGCCTCGTCGACCTCGGCGACCTTGCCGAACGGCGTGTGCGGCCACGGCAGCAAGAGCCGGCGGACGTCCAGCTCGGTGCCGGGCGGCGCGGCGGCGCGCAGTTCCCGTTCCAGCAGGTGGGGCAGGACGAAGTGGTCGCCGGCGGCGAGGACGGTGGTGGGCACGGTGGTTCTCCCGGAAGGGGGCGGGGGTTCAGCGGACGGGTGCGTTGAGGCGGAGCAGCGCGGCCTGGCCGTCGCGCAGCCGCAGTTCGGTGAGCGCGCCGTTGCGCAGGACGGGGAAGACCCGGCGGTAGCGGTCGAGGGGGATGCCGAGGAGCGCGCACAGCACCAGGCGCAGCAGGGTGGAGTGGGCCACGACGAGGACGCGGCCGTCGGGGAGTTTGTGCGCGGTCTCCTCCAGGCAGTCGATCGCGCGGCCGGCCGCGGCGGCGGGGTCCTCTCCGCCGGGCAGGTGGTGGGCGACCGGGTCGGTGAGGAAGGCGGCGAGTTCCTCGGGGAACGCCTCCGCCATCTCCGCGCGGGTGAGTCCGTCGCCGCGGCCGAAGTCCACCTCGCACAGACGCTCGTCCACCCACGGGGTGAGGCCGAGGGCGGCCGCGGCGGGTTCGGCGGTGAGCCGGGCCCGGGTGAGCGGTGAGCACAGTACGGCGTCCAGGTGCTGCCCGGCGGCCCAGGCGCCCAGTTCGGCGGCCTGCCGGCGGCCCAGCTCGGTGAGCGGGACGTCGGTGCGGCCGGCGTAGCGGTTGGCGGCGTGCCACACGGTCTCCCCGTGGCGTACGAGCAGGAAGTCGGTCACGGCCGGGCCTTTCCGCGCGCGTGGCCGGCCACGGCCGGTGGCAGCCAGCCGCGGCGGGCCAGCGCGTCCACGAAATCGAGGTAGACGGGGAGCAGACGGGCGGTGCGGTCGGGGTCGGGGCGGACCTCCGCGCCCGGCCGCACCATGCTGCCGGCGGCGTCCTGGAGCGTGGCACCGGAGGCGGTGGCGGCGAGCACCGCCATGCCGAGAGCGCTCTCGGTCTGCTCGGGGAGGCGGGCGGGACGGCCGAGGACGTCGGCGCGCAGCTGTGTCCAGTAGCGGTTGCGGGCGCCGCCGCCGGTGAAGGTGAGCGGGCCGGCGACGGGGGCGCCGAGGTGGTCGAGGTAGTCGAGGCAGAGCCGTTCGACCAGGGCCGTGCCGAGCAGGCAGGCGTGGAACTCCTCGGCTTCGCCGGAGGGTTCGCCGAGGGTGAAGGGGACGGCGTCAGGGGCGCGGAAGGGGAAGCGTTCGCCTCCCGGGCCGGCCAGGGGGTAGACGACGGCGGTGGAGCCGGTCGCGGCGGCCCGTGCGGTGAGCGCGTCGAGGTCGGCGGGACGGGCGCCGGGAAAGCGCCGGGCGAGGACGCCGGCGCCGCTGCTGGAGGCGCCGCCGGGCAGCCAGGTGCCGCCGGGGCCGCGGTGGCAGTAGACCACGCCGCCGGGGTCGCGGACGAGGTGCGGGCTGGCCCCTTTGAGGACCAGGGTGGTGCCCAGTACGGAGTTCCAGGCGCCGGGGGCGAGCGCGCCGGCGCCGATCTGCGCCGCGCAGCCGTCGGTCGTGCCCGCGGTGATCAGCGTGCCGGCGGGGATGCCGGTGGCCTCGGCCGCGGCGGCGCACACGGTGCCGAGGACGGTGCCGGGCCGTACGACGCCGGGCAGCAGCCCGGCCGGGACGCCGAGGGCGTCGAGTTCCGCCTCGGGCCAGCGCTCGGCGATCAGGTCGTAGCCGGTCTTCAGGGCGTGGCCGGTGTCGCTCGGGACCTGGTGCCCGGCCAGCCGCCAGGTGATCAGGTCGGCCTGGTGCAGCAGCCGCGCGCCCGCCGGCGGGTCCGTGTGGTCCAGCAGCCACAGCAGTTTGGGCAGCGCCCAGGAGGGCTGCATGGCGCGGTAGCCGAGCCGGTCCCACACGGGCGCGCCGAGGGTGTTGACGCGGCCGGTGTACGCGTCGGCCCGGCGGTCGTCGTACATCAGCCCGGGGGTGAGCGGGACGCCCGCCGGGTCGGTCAGGAGCACGGTGCCGGAGGTGGCGTCCACGGCCAGGTCCCGTACCCGGCGCGGGTCGGTCCCGGTGAGCGCCTCGCGGCAGGCGGCGGCGAGCGCGGACCACCACGACTCGGGGTCCTGCTCGTGGCGTACGCCGGCGCGGTGGCCGGTCAGCGGGCGGGAGGCGGCGCCCAGCAGCCGGCCGGTGCCGTCCACGGCGACCGCGCGGGCGCTCTGGGTGCCGAGGTCGAGTCCCAGGTGGACGGCGTCGGGGGACAGTGCGTCAGACATGCGGCAGCTCCGGGGCGGGGACGGCGGCGGACGCGGGTGCGGGTGCGGGGGCCCAGCCGAGGGAGCGGGCGGCGGCGCGCCAGGTGAGGCAGGTGTCGTGGAGGCCGTCGTAGAAGGCGGCGCGGGCCGGATCGGGTTCCCACCTCGCGCCCATGCGGACGTACTTGGCGGCGGCCTCGCGGATACCGCTCTCCGCCCCGGTGCGGACCAGCCCGGTCAGGAACGCGCCCTTGGCGCCGGGTTCGGTGTCGGTGGAGCGGGCCGTCGGCACCCCGGTGACGTCCGCGATGAGCCGGCACCAGCCGTCGCTGGCGGATCCGCCGCCGCACAGGCGCAGTTCCCGCACGTCGGTCCCGGAGGCGGCGAGGCAGTCACGGACGACGAGGGAGAGGCCCTCGAAGACGGCGCGGGCGACGTGGGCGGGCGTGTGGTCGAGGGACAGGCCGAAGAACACGCCGCGGGCCCGGGGGTCGAGGAAGGGGGCGCGTTCGCCGGCGGGCGAGAGGTACGGCAGGAACGCCAGTCCGCCCGCGCCGGGTTCGCCGCCGAAGGCGAGCCGGCCGAGGTGGGCGGGGCCGGCGACGGCCAGGGTGCGGCAGGCCCAGTCCAGGACCTCGGTGCCGGCGAGGGTGGGGAAGGCGCGCAGGATCCGCTCGCCGTCGTAGGCGATGTTGATGCCGCACGGTTCGCCGCCGGTGTCGGGTTCGCGGGTGACGATCTCGGTGCACAGGGTGGTGCCGAGGATGGCGCACGCCTGGCCGGGGTCGACGGCCCCGGCGCCGCGCGCGGTGGCGGCGATGTCGTAGGGGGCCATGACGACGGGCAGGTCCGCGGGCAGGCCGAGTTCGGCGGCGGCGCGGGAGGTGAGCGCGGCGACCCGCTCGTGTTCGCCGAGGACGCGCGGCAGCAGCGGCTCGGCCCAGGCCAGGCCGAACAGGTCGAGGAGCGCCGGGTCGTAGGCGCCGGTGGTGTGGTCGAGGAAGGGCGCGGAGGCGTCGGAGGCGTCCACGGCGGTGACGCCGGTCAACCTCAGGAACAGCCAGCCGGCCGCCGTCAGCGCGGTGCGGGAGCGCCGCAGCCGGTCCGGGTCGTGCCGGGCGAGCCAGCCGAGCACCGCGTTGGGCATGCCGCTGCACGTGAGCGAGCCGTTGCGGCGGAAGGCGCGGTCGAGGACGCCGTCGGCCTGCCAGCGGGTGAGCAGGTCGCCGGCGCGTCCGTCGGACCACAGGATCGCCGGTCCGGTGGGACGGCCCGCGCCGTCCACCAGCCAGCAGCCGTCGCCCTGGGCGGTGAAGCTCACCAGCCGCACGGGGCCCCGGCCGGAGCGGGGCCGGGACAGGGCGTCGCGCGCGGAGCGCACGACGCCGTCCCACACGGCGTCCATGTCCTGCTCCGCCCAGCCGGGCCGGGGCCGCAGCACCTCGCTGCCGACGCGGGAGACCGCCAGCTCCCGGCCCTGGTCGTCGAACACGACGGATTTGATGACCGAGGTTCCGACGTCGATGGTGAGAACCGCCATGACCGCGAATACCCGCCCTTTCACAAAAGGCCGCGCCCACGGACCAGGTTCGCCGGACCAGGAGGTCCGGCCGTGTGCGGCTCGCGGAAAACAGGTAAACGCGGCCTCGGAACGGCCGTCAATCGGCCCCGGGCTTTATCCCGCGGCCGGGCGCGGGCGCCGTGTGACATTCCCGGCCGGTTTCGGCGCGGGGCCGCGCCGGTGCGCCGCTCGCGCGGACACCGGCCGGGTCGCCGGCCGCCCGCACCGTGTTACGTTCGTGTGGGATTCTCATGAGCCCCTTCGCGTTCACGCCGCCGGCGGGCGGCCCGGGCCCCGGTGAGGAGACGCCGCCATGGCCGGTGCGGACGCCCGTACGGACGCCCGGGAGGAGCGCCGCGGCCGGCTGCGCGCACTCGTCACGGACCGGGGGTTCGTGCGGACCGCGGATCTCGCGGCCGAGTTCGGGGTCAGCGTGATGACCGTCCACCGCGACCTGGACGCCCTCCAGGCGCAGGGCTGGCTGCGCAAGGTGCGCGGCGGGGCGAGCTGTCTGCCCTCGGCGCAGTTCCACGGCAGCACCGGGGAGCGCCTGACGACGATGGTGCGGGCGAAGCAGTCGCTGGCGCGGGCCGCCGCCGGGGAACTGGCGCCCGGGCAGGTCGTGATGATCGACGACTCCACGACCTGTCTGCACCTGGTGCGGCACCTGCCGGACCACACCCCCGTCACGGTGATCAGCAACTCGCTGCCGGTGGTCTCCGCGCTGGCCCACGAGCCCGGCGTGGCCCTGATCGCCCTGGGCGGCACCTACTTCCCGGCGTACGACGCGTTCATGGGCGCGCACACGGCGCGGAGCGTGCAGGCGTTCCGCGCGGATGTGCTGTTCATGTCCACCACGGCGGTCACCGGAGGCCGCTGCTATCACATGTCGCCCGAGACGGTGCAGGTCAAGCAGGCGATGATGGCGGTCGCCGCGCGCCGCGTCCTGATCATCGACCACACCAAGTTCACCCATCAGGGGCTGTACGCGCTCGCTCCGCTCACCGACTTCGACCTGGTGCTCGTCGACGACGCGGCCCCGGCGGCGGAGATCCGGTGGCTGCGGGAGAACGGAGTGCGGGTCCGCACGGTCGGCCGGGCGCCCGAACCGCCCGGCCCGCACGACGCCACGTGAAGTTCACACGGACCTCACTCGGCACCCGTCGGCCTGCCGGATCACGCACGCGCCGCTGACCTGCGCCGGAACTGCCGTCACCGGGCCGTCCGCTCCCCGACCTCACACCGGCCCTCACACGGCCCGCGTGGTGTTCTCCGCGACGGATTGACCCCGCCTTCGAGCGGACCTTTCATCGGTGCCACGCCGTACGGCACTCCGCTCTCCCCCTTTTCCCCAAGAAGGTGGCGTCCGTGACCGTCCCCCCGAATCCTCCCGCCGCTCCCGGGAAAAACGCTTCCCGGAACATCCTGGACCGCGCCGGCATTCCGAAGGCCCTTTCCTGGGGATTTCTCGGTGTCCTGATCTTCATGATCGGTGACGGGGTCGAATCGGGTTTCCTCTCGCCCTATCTGCTGGACGAGGGCCTCTCCAAGGACCGCGTGGCGCTGCTGTTCACCGTCTACGGCGTCACGGCCAGCGTCTCGGCGTGGTTCTCCGGGGCCCTGTCCGACCTGTGGGGGCCGCGCCGGGTGATGCTGCTGGGCCTCGGGATCTGGGCCGCGCTCCAGGTGGCCTTCCTCGGTCTCGCCGTTCCCACGCACCACTACGTCCTGCTGGTCGTCACCTACGGCCTGCGCGGCTTCGGCTATCCGCTGTTCGCCTACGGCTTCCTGGTGTGGGTGACGGCGGTGACGCCCCGGCACCGGCTGGGCTCGGCCGTGGGCTGGTTCTGGTTCGCGTTCACCGGCGGGCTGCCCACGCTCGGCTCCCTCGTCGCCAGCTTCACGGTGCCGTGGCTCGGCACCTACCGCACGCTGTGGTTCGCGCTGGCGCTGGTCGTCGCGGGCGGTCTGGTCGCGCTGCTCCTGGTGCGCGAGCCGACGGGCGGGCAGCGGCTGGCGCCGCCCGGCGAGCGTCCGGTGGCCACGCTGCTCGGCTCGCTCTCCATCGTCTGGCGCGAGCCGCGCATCGGCGCCGGCGCGGTGGTACGCACCGTCAACACCGCCGCGCAGTTCGGCTTCCTGGTCTTCCTGCCGGTGTTCTTCACCGACACGCTCGGCTTCTCCCTGACCGAGTGGCTGCGGCTGCTGGCGGCGATGTTCGCCACCAACATCTTCTTCAACCTGCTCTTCGGCCTCGTCGGCGACCGCATCGGCTGGCAGCGCACCGTCGCCTGGTTCGGCGGTGTGGGCTGCGCGGTGACCACGCTCCTGCTCTACTACGGCACCTCGGCCGCCGGCGACGACTTCCCGCTCGCCGTGGTGCTCGTGGGCCTCTTCGGTGCCACGCTCGCGGGCTACGTGCCGCTGTCCGCGCTCATGCCCTCGCTGGCGCCGGACCACAAGGGCCAGGCGATGTCGGCGCTCAATCTCGGCGCGGGCGCCAGCACGTTCGTCGGCCCGGCCGTGGTCGGTCTCTTCCTCGGGCCGCTCGGCGTCGAGGGCGTGATGTGGGTCTTCGCCGGGCTGTATCTGGCGAGCGCCGGACTGACCGCCTTTCTCACCCTGCCCGGCCGGACCACCGCGCCCGGCACCCGTGTCGTACCGGCCGCGCCGGGAGCGGGGAAGGCGTAGCCGGCCGGGAAGCGTCCGTGTCCCGGCGCACCGGGCCCCGTCGGCCTCCCGCGCACCTTCGCCCCGGTTTGCCGTCCGGACCGGCGGGAACCCCGCAGCGGAGTACGCCCGGCCGACGCGCGGAAGGGGAGCCGGTGGACTGGTATCCGTTGCGCCTGACGACGCCGGTCAAGCAGCACGTCTTCGGCGGGCACGTCCTCGCCGGACGGTGGGGCCGCGCGGGGCTGCCGCCGGGTCCGGTCGCCGAGACCTGGGAGGTCAGCGACGTGGACGGCGAGGGCGCGGTGGTGACCGAGGGGCCGCTCGCCGGGGTCGGGCTGCGCACGCTGGTGCGGGAGCACGCCGGGGGCCTGCTCGGACGCGGCCGGCGCGGTGACCGTTTCCCCGTGCTGACGAAGTTCATCGACGCCACCGGGCCGCTCCCGGTCCATCTGCACGCCGACGACGAGACCGCCCGCCGGCTCGAGGGCGAACCCAACGGCAAGACCGAGGCGTGGCACATCCTGGAAGCGGCCCCCGGGGCCACCGCCCTGGCCGGTGTCCGGCGCGGCGTCGACCGCGACCGGCTGCACCGGGCGCTGCTGGCCCAGGACTTCGACGCCGTCCTGCGCCGGCTGCCGGTGCGCGCCGGGCAGACCCTGTACGTGCCCGGCGGCACCCTGCACAGTTTCGGCCCCGGCACGCTGGTCTACGAGATCGAGCAGACCTCCGACATCCAGCAGCACGCCATGCGCCACCGGATGGAGGACGGCGCCCCCGTCCCGGACCACGAGTGGCACGCCAACCTCGAACGGCTCCTTCAGGAGTGGCGGCCCGAGCCGCGCCCGGACTTCCACTCCGGGCTGAGCGTGCCGGTGGACGACGGGGTGGAACGCACCGTGCTGTGCGCCGGACGCCACTTCGCGCTGGAGCGGTGGCGGGCCGGCACCGCGGCACCCCTGGTGCACACGTTCGCCACCGCGACGGTCCTCAGCAACGCCGGAGCGCCCGTCACCGTGACCACCCCCGGAGGCCGGGAGCGGCTGGGCCGGGCCGAGAGCCTGCTGCTGCCCGCCGCGCTGGGCCGGCTGCGGATCGAGGGCCCGGCCGACGTCCTGCTCGGCTACCTCCCCGACCTCGACACCGACATCCGCGCGCCCCTGCTGGCGGCCGGCCACGGCCCGGCCGCGATCGACGCGCTCGGCACGTGACGGAACCCGCTCGGCGGCACGGAGTACGCGGGCCGCGAGTGAACCCCTGCGGGAGGCCGGCCGCGTCCCGGCTGCTCGCCGGCCGGCTCTCCTCCGGCGCGCCGGCCGACGGGACGTCCCGCGGGTGACGATGGTGCGCAACGGGCGTCAGGAGATGGCGCGTCCTGCCCGCGGGGTTCCTGCCGTGTCCGCCGGAGCGGAGGTATGGCTCGTGGTGCCGGACACCGGTGAGGAGACCTCCTGGCACGGCCGCCGTCAGACGCCGGCCGGTGTCTCGCCGGCGAAGGCCGCGGCCAGGCGCAGCCAGGGTGCGGCCTCCTGGTGGCGGCCCTGGCGTTCCAGGGTGCGGCCCAGCATCAGGTGGGCGTAGTGCTCCACCGGGTCGCGGTCGACGACCTGCCGCAGCTGCTCCTCGGCCCGCCGCAGCTGTGCCGAGTGGTAGTAGGCGCGGGCCAGCAGCAGCCGGGGCGCGGTCTGCTCGGGGGCCTCCTCGACCACGGCGGGGAGCAGCTTGGCCGCCCCGATGTAGTCCTTGGCGTCGAACAGCAGCCGGGCCCGCTCCCAGCGCTCCGCCACGGTCTCCTCGTGCGGGACGCCGGGTCCCTCGTCGAACAGGTGCAGGGCGCTCGCCCAGCGGTCCGGCGCGACCCCGCCCGTCGCCGGGTAGTCGTGGAAGGTGTCGTTCATGGGTCCTCCCTGTGTGAGCGGGCGACGCTTCTGTTGACGCATCAACCAGCGTCGCCAACCGCCGCCGGTCCGCCGCTATTCCTCCGGACGGCCGCCCGGCTCCCCGGCCGTGCCTCAGTCCTCGTACGGCTCGTAGTCGAACCAGTCGAAGCGGACCGTGCCCGCCGAGGCGTACAGGCCGATCACGCGGCCGGTGAAGCCGCCGGCGACCTCGGTGGAGAGGTAGCGGCCGTCCAGCCGGACGAGTTCGGTGCGGGTGCCGTCCGCCTCCCGCACGTAGAACGCGACCGTGTCGGGCCCGTCGCGCGGGTCGGTGATCTCCTGGACGGGGGTCGTCCCGACGCCGAGCACCACCGGGCCGCCGGCCGACGGGCGGGACGCCACGACCGAGCGCAGCGGGCCGATCCGCGCGACGACCCGCACCTCGCTCGCCGTGGCCTCGATCTCGTAGTGGTGCCGCTCGTCCAGGCGGACGGCCAGCCCGCCGCTGCCCTCCGCCGGGTCGAGCAGGGTCCACGCCCGGCAGGACAGGTGCTGCTGGCGGCGGCCGACGAAGGTGACGTCGGTGTCGTCCAGCGACTGCCCGCGGGCGCGCAGAGTCAGCCAGCCGGCGCGCTCCCCGGTGGTGCAGTCCTCCTCGCGCCGGATGCGGGGCGAGATCCAGCCCGGGGCGAGGCCGCCGCCGTCGAAGTCGTCCCGGACCGGCGCCTCGGCGGGCGGCCGCAGCGGCCAGGGCGGCGGGGTGCGGGCGGACGTCAGCTCGCCGACGACCGGCCAGTCGTCGACCCAGGTCACCGGGGCCAGGAAGGTCTCCCGGCCGAGGACGTGCCAGTCCGGCGAGCCGCCGCGCGGCCGGACGCCGAGGAACACCATCCACCAGGAACCGTCGGGCCCTTGGACCAGGTCTGCGTGGCCGGTGTTCTGGACGGGGTGGTCGGTGCCGCGATGGGTCAGCACCGGGTTGGCCGGGCAGGGCTCGAACGGGCCGTCGGGCGTGCGGGCCCGGGCGATCGACACACCGTGGCAGCGCTCGGTGCCGCCCTCGGCGATGAGCAGGTACCAGTACGCGCCGATGCGGTACAGGTGCGGCGCCTCCGGGGTCTTGGCGCCGGGCGCCCCGGACCACAGCCGCCGCGGCTCGCCGAGGGTCTCTCCGGTGCGGGGGTCGATGCGGACCTGGCTGATGCCCGCGACGGTGCACCAGCAGGTGCCGTGCTCGTCCCAGGCCAGGTCCGGGTCGATGCCGTGCACTCCGGGCAGCCGGACCGGATCGGACCAGGGACCGGCCGGGTCGGTGGCGGTGAAGAGGAGGTTGCCGTCGCCGTTCACGTTCGTCACGATCAGCCAGAAGCGGCCGTCGTGGTACCGCAGCGTCGGGGCGTAGAGGCCACCGGAGGAGTGCGCGTCGGGCGGCAGCCGCAGCTGGTCCGGCCGATCCAGCGCGTTGCCGATCTGGGTCCAGTGCACCAGGTCGCGGCTGTGGAAGACCGGGATGCCGGGGTAGTACTCGAAGCTGGAGCAGACCAGGTAGTAGTCCTCGCCGGCCCGGCAGACGCTCGGATCGGGGTGGAAGCCCGGGATCACGGGGATGCTGGCGCTGTCGGGCGCGCTCGGCACATCGAGTCCTTTCGGGAGGTCCCGCGCCTACGGCGTGGAGCGAAAGTTTCGCTGTTATGTTCGAATGTCGTCCCGGCGAGGCTATCGACAGCGGGTTCAGCGGTCAACGCTCGTGTCCCGGCCGTACCAGGACGCGTCGTCGCGGATCAGTTTCCGGATCGGCATCTCCACGATCTCGATCGCGCCGGCCCGCTCGACCAGCGAGGTCACCACGTCGGCGACCTCGTGGCCGGCGCAGACCACTTGGACGACCATCAGGCCGGGGCCGGTGCCGCTGTCCAGGCGCCACCAGCGCGGTGGCAGGAGGGGTTCGGCGTGGGACCAGCGGTCGGCGGGCAGGACGATGGTCAGCAGCCGGTGCAGGGGGCCGGCGTACGCGGCGCGCAGCAGGACCGAGAGGGTGCGGATCGTCGCCCGGGTGGTCCGGTCGGCCCAGACGGCCGGGTTGGCGACGAGGTTCACCCCGCACCGTCTGACCGTGTCGAGCACCCGGAGGTTGTTCTGCCGCAGCGAGGAACCGGTCTCGACGACCTCCACGACGGCGTCGGCGAGATCGGGGATCTTGGCCTCCGTGGTGCCGTGCGAGTGCAGGACCGTGGCCCGTACGCCCGAGCGCCGGAAGTACTCCCCCGCCATGGCCGGGTACTCCGTGGCGACCCGTACGCCGTCGGCCAGGTCGGCCACCGTGCGCGCCGGGTGGTCCTCGGGCACGGCCAGGACCACCCGCCAGCCCGAGCGCGTGGACTTGGAGTAGTCGAGGGTGTCCACCACCTCGACCTTGGCGCCCGTCTCCGCCACCCAGTCGGCGCCGGTGAGCCCGATGTCGCAGGTGCCGTTCGCCACGACGACGGGGATCTCCCGGGGCTTGTAGAAGACGACCCGGTCGACGGCCGGGTGGCCGACGGTCGCGCGGTAGGCGCGCGGCGCGTGTCTGCTCACGGGCAGGTCCGCGGCGGCGAGCAGTTCGAGTGTCGGCGCTTCCAGGGAACCGGTGGGGAGCGCGAGAGAGACCATGTCTTCACCCCGAGCGTGGTAAGCGGTCTGCGGGCGGGCGTTCCGGGAGACGCGGCGGCGCCGTGCCCGCGCCCGGCCGCCGGCCGGGTGCGGGGCGGTCGGCCGCCCGCGGCCTCAGACGTGCAGCAGCCGGTCGATCCCGGTCACCGGGGGCGCGGGGAGCCTGGCCGGGCGGATCTCCAGTTCCCCGACGACCACGTCGCGCGGCCAGCCGTCGATCACGGCCGCGACGCAGTCGCCGACCGACTCCGTGCTCATCTTGTACGGCGTGTCGTCCCCGTCGAGATTGGAGATGGCGCCCGGCGAGATCAGGCAGGCGCGGACGCCGTTCCCGCGCTCCTCCAGCAGCAGCGTCTCCACCAGCGCCTTCAGGGCCGCCTTGGTCGCGCTGTAGGCGGCCCCGCCCTCGAAGCAGCGGGTCGCCGCGTGGCTGCCCATCGCGACGAACAGGCCCTGGCTCGCACGCAGGGCCGGCAGGGTGTGCCGGATCAGGTGGAACACCGACGTCAGGTTGATCGCGACGAGCCGGTCCCAGTCCCGGGCCGGCAGGTCGGCCAGCGGCAGGAAGGCCCGGTCGACGGCGTTGGCGACGCACACGTCGAGCCGTCCGGTGCCGGCGACGGCCTCGGCGGCGCACTCGGCGATCCGCTCCGGGTCGCTCAGGTCGCAGCGCAGCTCCCCGAGCCAGTCCTCGCCGCACAGCGTGCGGTTCAGCGACCGGATCCGGTAGCCGCGCCGGTCCAGCGCGGCGGCGATGGCTCTGCCGGTGCCCCGGTTGGTGCCGGTCACGAGCGCCACGGGACGCTCCGCCTCACAGGGCATCGAAGGCTCGCTTCCACTGGTGCACGATCTCGGCGCCCGGCACGCCGTCGCGGAACAGGTCCTTGTCGAGGGGCGAGCCGTCCGCGTGCCGCAGCCGCATGCAGTCCTGGGAGACCTCCGAGATCAGCCACAGCCCGCCGTCCGCGCCGGTGCCGAAGATGAGGCAGAAGTCCCAGACCTCCAGCGGCGCGAGCCAGTCGCGCAGCACGTCGTTGACGACGAGAGCCTGGTCCCGCATGGCGCCGACCGGCAGGCCGAGCGCCCGCAGATAGTCCTCGCCGATGGGCTGGTCCTCCGGGTCGACGCGGTAGTCGAACTTCACGACCGGGCGCGGCAGGGGCTGTCCGTCCGGGAACAGCCCGGGGTACTTGCGGGTCGTGGAGCCGGTGGCCACGTTCTTGACGATGACCTCGAACGGCGGGGCGGGCCGGTACTCCGCCAGGTACATGGTCGCGGAGACCCGGCCGCGGAAGGCGCAGCGCACACCGGCCTCGGTGAGGCGGGCGGCGGCGCGTTCGTAGAAGTCCAGCCGCAACGGGCCGGTCTCGTCCACCATTTCGTCCCGCGCGTAGGTGAAGCTGCGCAGGCTCGGGACGAGCCGGACCAGGCAGAGGTCGTCGGGCAGCAGCCACAGCTGCTTGCTGCGGCCGGTGATGTCGGGCGGCCTCGTCTGCGCCAGCCGTGTCAACTGCTCGGTGTCGTACGGGCCGAGGGGGCCGGTGGTCATGTCGTTGCCTCCCGCTCGCGGGTCTGTCGGGGACGCCGGGACGGCGCCGGTGCGCTGTGCGGGCGGCTAGGTGGCGGTGCTCCCCAGCCCGGCGAACCTGTCGGCGATGAAGTCGGCCCAGGTGGCGTCCAGGACGGTCAGCCGGCCGTCCGCGGTGATCCGCCACTGGCGCGCGTCGTGCGGCGGGTAGGCGAACAGCACGGACGACAGCCGTTCGTAGCCCGCCCGGGTGTCCGCGCGGTGCACCCGGTGGGTGGAGGGACGGAACCGGCCGTCGGAGGCGCCGGCGAGCATCCTGCCGATGTTGCACAGCACGACGTCCGTCTTCGCGATCACCGGCTCGACCCAGGTGCCGTCGTGCAGGACGTACTGCAATCCCTGGTCGCTGGGCGGCAGTTGCAGGCCCAGCATCTGAATACCCGAGTGTTCGTGCGCGAGGATCTCGCGCCCGCCGGTGTCGCGGTAGCGGATGACCCGGAGGTTGGCCGCGTCCCGTGACAGCTCCAGCGGGGGCGCGTTCGGCGGCAGCATGCCGTGGATCACCTCGGCGAACAGCCGGACCAGGGTGAAGGCGGTGTCGAAGACGCCGGTGGCCGCCTCCCCGAACCGCGGGAAGGCGCGCAGGACGTGCGCGGCGCCCGGCGGCCGGTCGGCGATCATGGCACCGCTCACATGGATGAACTCCTTCGGATCGGCCACGCCGCCCGCCAGGCGCGGCACCTCCGAGAGATGGGGGAAGAACCCGTGGGTGCCGCCGCTGGAGATCTGGGGCACCCGCTCATAGGCGTAGTCGGACAGGCGGGGCCGGTCCGAGTCGCAGGCTTCGGAGAAACCGCGGGTCAGCTCTTCGACGCGGGCGCCGATACCCGGCACCTCGACGGCCATGAAACCCCAGTCGGTGAGCTGGGTGCTGATTTCCCCGGCCGCGGACCGCATGTCCGCTTCCGCATTTCCGGTGCTTATCGAAGGGATACGGCCGCTGAGCTTCATGGGGGGAACACCCACTGGCACTCCAGACGAGCGTTTCGCGGAACACGCCGATGGCCTCGCACAGGGCAAAACAGTCTACCGAGGCCGGTGCACCCGTCAAGGAGTCGTCCGGGCCGATCACCGCGGGTGCGCCGGTGGCCGGATCGGCACCGTCGGCGGGGGGTGCGGGCGGCGACAACCGGCCTGATGCCACCGCGCACTTCCGCCCCGAACGGCCATCGATTACGTTGCTGGCACGAATTGCTGCGGACGGCGGGAGTGGTTGCCGTGGCCCACCCCTTCAGTGACGATCACGAGCGATTGCGCGAAACAGTACGCCGTTTTCTCGCCGAGAAATCACCCGAAACCGAGGTCCGGCGCCTGATGGAGGAGCCGGAGGGCTTCGACCGCGCGGTGTGGCGGCAGATGGCGGAACAACTGGAGCTGATGGCACTGACCGTCCCGGGGAAATACGGCGGGGCCGGTTACTCGTACGCGGAATTGAGCGTCGTACTCGACGAGATGGGCCGGGCGCTGCTGTGCGCGCCGTACTTCGCGACCGTGGCGCTGGCGGCCAATCTGCTGCTCGCCTCACCGGACGAGTCGGCCAGGGCGGACTATCTGCCCGGCATCGCGAGCGGCCGTACCATCGCCACGGTCGCGCTCGCCGAACGGCAAGGACTGTGGAGCGAGAGCGGCATCGCCCTGGAGGCCACCGGGGCGCCGGACGGGTCCTGGCGGCTGTCCGGGGAGAAGCACTACGTCCTGGACGGCCATGTCGCCGATCTGGTGCTCGTGGCCGCCAGGACGAGGGCCGGGATCTCGCTGTTCGCCGTGGAGAAGGACGCCGCCGGTCTCGCCGCCGTCCCGGTCGCCGCCCTGGACCCGACCCGCAGGCTCGCCCGGCTCTCCTTCGACCGGGTGCGGGCCCGCCCGGTCGGCGCCGACGGCGAGGGCTGGCCCGCCGTGGCCCGGATGCTCGACCTGGCGGCCGTGGCGCTGGCCGCCGAACAGGTCGGCGGGGCGCAGCGGGTGCTGGAGATGGCCGTCGGCTACGCCGGACTCAGGGTGCAGTTCGGGCGGCCCATCGGCAGCTTCCAGGCCATCAAGCACAAGTGCGCCGACATGCTGCTTCAGGTGGAGTCGGCGCGGGCCGCGGCCTATCACGCCGGCTGGGCGGTGGCCGAGGACGACGACGAGGTGCCCGTCCTGGCGAGCCTGGCCAAGGCCTGCTGCTCCGAGGCCTACTTCCACGCCGCCGCGGAGAACATCCAGATCCACGGGGGCATCGGCTACACCTGGGAGCATCCCGCGCACCTCTACTTCCGGCGGGCCAAGAGCAGCGAGCTGCTCTTCGGTGACGCCGCCCACCACCGCGAGCTGCTGGCTCGGCGGATCGGAGTCTGAGCACCGACGGACCGGAGGAGACGTTGGAAGCAGCCCCGGGCACGCCCGCGTTCTCGCACCTGCCCCGCACCGGGCCGTTCCGCCGCCGGGTGCGGGCCTGGCTGGCGGCCGGGGTCCCGCCCGGCCTCCGGGCCGACGGCCTCCCGGCGGCGCCCGACGACGGCCGCGCGGCGTACGCCGCCTGGGAGCGCCGGCTGCTCGGCGCGGGGCTGGTGTGCCCCGCGTGGCCGCGGCGGTACGGCGGGGCGGGCCTCGGTGTGTCCGAGGTGCTGGTGCTGGAGGAGGAGTGCGCGCGCGCCGGTGTGCCGAGGATCGGCCGCGGAGCCGGTGAACTGGTCGTCGGGCCGGTGCTGCTGGCCCACGGCACCGAGGAGCAGCGCGCCCGGCTGCTGCCCGGCATCCTGTCGGGCCGGGACACGTACTGCGAGGCGTACGCGGAGCCGTCCCACGGGTCCGATCCGGCGTCCGTGGAGACCCGGGGCACGATCGACGGCGACGAGATCGTGGTCACCGGCCGCAAGGCGTGGGTCGACGGTGCCCACCGGGCCGGCTGGGCCCTCGTGCTGTGCCGGACGGCTCCGGACGCGGACCGGCACCGGGGCCTGTCGTGCGTCGTGGTACGGCTGGACGACGGCAACGGCACCCGGGTGCGCCCGGTCCGCTCGGCGGACGGGTCACAGGATCTGTGCGAGGTGGTCTTCGACGGCGCCCGCGCTCCGCTGCGCGATGTCGTCGGCGGTCCGGGGGGCGGCTGGCCGGTGGTGATGACCGCGCTGGCGCACCGGCGCACCGGCCGCGCGGCGGCGTCCCTCACCGGTTTCGAGGCCGGGTTCCGGGACCTCGTCAGGGAGGCGCAGAAGGCCGGACGGACACAGGATCCTCTGGTCAGGGACCAGCTGGCGGAGGCGTACACGCGGATGGTGCTGCTGCGCTGGGCGGTCGCCGATCCACCGGCGCCCGGGACGCCGGGTGCCGGGGCGGCCGTGGTGGGGCTGATGCGGGCCGAGTACCGCCGCCGGTTCGGCGAGATCGCCCTCGCGGTGACCGGCACGGCCGCGCTGCTCGGCCCGGACCCCGGAGAAGAGGCCGGCGACCCGGCGGGCCGCTGGCAGCGGCTGTTCCTGTCGGGCCGGGGGGACACGATCGGCGACGGTACGAGCGAGGTCCTGCGGGACGTCGTCGCGGAACGCCTCCTGGGACTGCCGAAGGAGCCCTCGGCCGCCGGGAGCGGCGGGGACGTCACGGGTGGCCGAAGGTGAGCGGTCCGGCCCGTGCGCGCCACCGGGCTGACGAGTCGTCACTAGGATGCCGCGCATGGTCACAGCCCATCACGCAGTCCTCGATCTCCTTGCCCGCTACGAGCCGAAGAGCGCCGCCGAACGCGCGGACGTGGAGCGGGTGCGCGCCCTCGTCGCGTCGGGCGACCCGTGGCGGCGGTCGAATCCGCTGCACGTCACCGGGTCCGCGCTGATCGTGCACGAGGAGAGCGGCCGGGTCCTGCTGCGCTGGCACCAGCGGCACCGGTCCTGGCTGCTGGTCGGCGGGCACGCCGACCCGGACGAGACGGACCCGCTCGCCATCGCCCTGCGCGAGGGCCGGGAGGAGACGGGCCTCGCCGACCTCGCGCCCTGGCCGGACGCCGAGGTCCGGCACCTGGTGATCGTGCCGGTGCCGGCAGGCGCCCGGGAGGCGGCGCACGAACACGCCGACATCCGCTTCGTGCTGGCCACCCGTGCCCCCGAGACGGCCCGCCCCGAGAACCCGCAGGCCCCGCTGCGCTGGCTGACGCCGCGGGAGGCGCGCGGTGTGATCACCGAGGAGAACATCCAGGAGACGCTGTCCCGCGTGGAGCCACTGCTCGCGGGCTGACCCGGCCTGAGGGGCCCAGATGTACGCGGTACTGTCAGTGACGGACAAGACGGGCATCACCGAGCTGGGAACCGCTCTGAGCCGGCTGGGCCTGCGCCTGGTGGCCACCGCCGGCACCGCCGGACTACTGCGGGAGGCCGGGCTGGACGCCACGGTCATCGGCGAGCTGTCCGGGGTGCCCGAGCTGATGGGCGGCCGGGTCCGGGCGTTCCACCCGTCGGTCTTCGGCGGACTGCTGTACCGCCGTGGGCACCCGGCCGACGAGGCGGACGTCCGGCGCCACCACGTCCCCCGCATCGACGTGCTGGTGTGCAACTTCCGCGACCTGCCGCCCGGGGACGTCCGCGCCGGCGTAGCGGACTCCATCGACGTGGGCGGCCCCGCCATGGTGCGGGCCGCCGCCAAGAACCACACCGATGTGCTGCCCGTCGTGGACCCGGCGGACTACGGCGCCGTCGTCGACGCCCTGACCGCCGCCGGCGGCCGGGCCGGCGCCACCGACCCCGCGTTCCGGCGCCGGCTGGCCGTGAAGGCGTTCGCCCGTACGGCGGCCTACGACGCGTCGATCCACCGGGCCCTCGCCCGCCTCGCCGAGCCCGAGGCGGAACGGCCCCGGCCCTGAACCCCGCGCGACCTCACGCCCACGACATCGAGAACGGTGGTCTCTGCCATGGACATCCGGGCCCTGCACGCGCAAGCCCTGCTCTCGACGGACCGGTTCGTCGCCGCCGTCGGCGCCGGCCGGTGGGAGGCGCCGACCCCGTGCGAGAAGTGGAACGTACGGCAGGTCGTGAACCATCTCGTGGCCGGGAACCTGTGGGTGCGCGAGCTGGGCGGCGGCCGGACGATCCGGGACGTCGGCACGGAACTCGACGGCGACCTGCTCGGCGACGACCCGGCCGCCGCGCACGCGGCGTCCGTCGCGGCGGCGACCGGGGCGTTCGCGGCCGAGGACGCCATGGAACGGCTGTGGCCGCTCTCCTACGGCGAGCGGCCGGGCCGGGTGTACGCCCGGCAGCGGTTCGTGGACGTGCTGATCCACGGCTGGGACATCGGCCGGGCGCTGGAGCCGGACCCCCGGCTGCCGGCCGGTCTGGTCGACGCCTGCCTGGAACTCTTCGACAGCCGCCCGCGGATGTTCGCCCAGTGGGGCTTCGCCGAGGTGGCGGTGGAGCCGGGCGCGGACCCGCAGGCCCGGCTGCTCGCCCTGGCCGGCCGCCGCCCCTGACCCGCCGGCGGTCACGCCGGGACCCGGTGCGCTCCGGGCCGGGCCCGCGCCCGTCGCCTACCCCCGCGCCGGTCCGTCGTCGTCCAGCGCCGCCAGGACCTCCGCGGTGTGCTCGCCGAGCAGCGGCGGCCGCCGGTACACGCCGGAGGGGGTCGCGGTGAAGCGGATCGGGCAGTTGGGGAACACCACCGGTCGGGCGTCGCCCGGCTGGTCCACGGCGACGAGCATGTCCCGGGCCCGGACGTGGGGGTCGGTGAACAGGTCGGCGGCGTCGTTCACCGGACCCAGCGGGACCCGGCCGCCGAGTTCCGCGGCGATCTCGGCGGTGGTCCGCCGCAGCGTCCAGCCGGCGATCGCCCGGTGCACGAGCGCGGCGTTGGCGACCCGGTCGCCGTTGGTGCGGGTCCGCTCGTCGGCGACGAGGTCGGGGCGGCCCATCGTCTCGCACAGCACCTTCCAGTGGTTGTCCGTGGGGGCGGCGATGGCGCACTGGCCGTCCTTGGTGGGGAAGATGTCGAAGGGCACCAGTTGCGGATGGCTGTTGCCGGTGGGAGCGCTGACCACTCCGGTGTAGGAGTACCGGTAGACGGCGGTCTCGCACAGGGAGACGATCGAGTCGACCATGGCCACGTCGACCATCTGGCCCTCCCCCGTGGCCCGCGCGTGGTGCAGGGCGGAGAGGATGCCGACGGCCGCCAGCGTGGCGGGGTACAGGTCGCCGATGGTCGGGCCGACGCGGACGCCCTCGTGCCCGGCCGGCCCGGTCATGCTGACCAGCCCGCCCATGGCCTGGGCGACGATGTCGTAGGCGGGCCAGTCCCCGTAGGGGCTGGTGCCGGTGCGCGGGTCGCCGAAGCCGCGGATCGCCGCGTACACCAGCCGGGGGTTGCGGGCGTGCAGCGCCTCGTACTGCAGTCCCCAGCGCTCCATCACGCCCGACCGGTAGTTCTCCACCAGCACGTCCGCGGTGTCGACGAGCTTCAGCAGCCGCTCCCGGTCGGCGGGGGCGCCGAGGTCCAGGACGATGCCCCGCTTGTTGCGGTTGATGCTGGCGAACAGCCCGCCGTAGTGCCGGCCGGTGTCGTCCTTGGTGAACGGGCCCGCGAACCGGGGCAGGTCCCCGGCGGGCGGCTCGATCTTGACGACGTCGGCGCCGAGGTCGCCCAGCAGCATCGTGCAGAACGGGCCGGACACGGCGCGGGTGAGGTCGACGACCCGGACACCCTTCAGCGGGCCGGTGGGCCCGGGCCGCATCGGCGCGGCGTTCCGGTGGCCGGTGAGGTGGGCGCTCGGGCCGTCCGGCGCGTGCTCGGGGCTAGGCGTGGTCAATGCGTTCCGTCCCTTCGGAGGCGCTCACATCGGCGCGGCAGAGGTACCGGACCGGCCGGAACACCACGTCACCGGTGAGCGAGACGGCCGATATCGGGTACGCGGGCCGCAGCCGGGGCTCGCCCCAGCCGGCGGCCTCGAAGGCGGCCAGCACCGGCCGGCCGCGCTGGGCGGCCGTGACGTCGTAGCCGCGCTCGACCTGGACGAGCCGGTGGCCGCGCGGCGTGCGGGCCAGGTGCATGGAGTCGGTGAACTGCAGGTCGGCGGGGGCCAGCGGGACGGGGTCGAGCAGGCGCGCGTCGAGCAGGAGGCGGCCGTCGGCGCGGACCTCGGCGGTGGCTCCGTGGTAACGCAGCCGCAGCCCGACGGCGGCCGGGCGGACCCGGTGTCCCCACCTTCGGGCGAGCAGCCGGGCCGCCTCCTCGCCGTCGACGAAGCACGACACGTGGAAGCCCCTGCTGCGCGCGCCGCTGCGGCACACGACGCGGGTCTCGGCCAGGGTGAACGGTCCGGCGTCGCTCTCGGCGGCCCGCAGCACGGACACGGTGATCACCGGCGGGTTGACCGGGTGCAGGGCCGGGGGCAGGATCTCCTGCCGGGCGCGGCCGTCTATCTGGTAGACGATCTGGAGGAGTTCCGCGCCGTGGCAGACCAGCGGCTCGGTGGCGGGGGCGGCGACGTAGGGGGCGCCCACGGCCAGGGTCTCGGGGTCGGCGGTTCCGCTGAGCATCAGCTGCCGCCCTCCGCGAAGTGCGGCATGACCTCGGCGGCGAACAGCCGCATGCTGGCCAGCACTTGGTCCTGGGGCACCAGATTCGCCGTGTTCAGCAGGAAGTTGATCGCGTCCACGCCCATGCTCTCCCAGATCTTGACGGCCTTGACGATGCGGTCCGGGTCGCCGATGGCGACGCCCTCGGGAACGGGCCGCCGGGCCGCCGGGCTGTCGTCGCGGACCCGGTCGACCCCGCCCGGCGCGAGATTGCCGAGCGACCGGTACGCCGGGGTGGGATAGACCTCCCGCGCCCACAGCAGCTGGCTGTTGAGCATGCCGAAGGCGTCGAACATGGCGCCGCCGATCCGGGCCGCGGTGGCGTCGTCCTCGTGGCAGAAGAGGTAGTTCATGGTGGCCACCTGGTCGTTGACCGCGCGTCCGGCCGGGTCGCACTGCTGGATGCGCTTGCGATACTCGCCGGTGCGCCGTTCCTGTTCCTTGAAGCTCGCCGCGGCGACCCCGAGGCAGCCGATGCCCCGGTCGGCCGCGTCGCGCTCGGTGCCGGGAGAGGTCACCGTCACCCACAGCGGCGGGTGGGGGTCCTGCACCGGTTTGGGCACCACGGGACGCTCGGGCAGGGTGAAGGTGGTGCCGTCGTAGCGGACGTGTTCCTCGGTCCACATGCGGGGCAGTACGTCGATGTACTCGTCCCAGGACATCTTGGTGCTGTCCGGGTCGGCCATGAAGCCGCCCAGTTCGGTGATGGTCGAGGCGCGTGCGGTGCCGACGTCCAGCCGGCCGCCGGAGAGGATGTCGAGGGCGGCGGCCCGTTCGGCGACACGCACCGGATGGTTGATCTGGGGCACGCACACCACGCCGCCGTGGCCGACGCGCAGCCGTGACGTCGACATGGCGACCGCGGTGAGGAACACCTCGGGGGCCGAGCAGTGCGAGTACTCCTGGAGGAAGTGGTGCTCGACCGCCCAGGCCGTGGTGAACCCCAGTTCGTCGGCCAGCCTGCTCTGTTCCAGGGCGTCCTGGTAGGCCTGTATCTCGTCGGCGCGGCCCAACGGCTGTGGTACCGACAGTTCGAAGAAGATGCCGAATTTCATGCGTGCTCCCGTCAGGCTCGTGCCGAGGCCGGCTGCGTGCGATGCCGCCGTCTTGCGTCAGCCGGCCGGTGCCTCGGGCCCGCGCACCCGGCGTCCGGCGGCGACGACCAGCCGCGCTCGCAGCAGGGCCCCGATGTCGCGCAGCGGGTCGCCGTCCACCGCGAGCAGGTCGGCGCGGTGTCCGGGGGCCAGCACGCCGGCGTCGTCGAGGCCGAGCCCGGCCGCGGCGCCGGAGGTGGCGGCGACCAGCGCCTGGTGGCGGGTCAGTCCGATGCCGTCCTCCCCGACCAGGGCCGCCAGGTCCGCCGGGAACCCGTCGAAGGCGCGGTGCGGGACGCCCGCGTCCGAGCCCGCGACCAGGGGCACCCCGGCGGCGAGCAGCAGCCCGAAGACCTCGCGCAGGCGCCGGTGCCGGTCCCGGAAGCGGGGCGCGATCAGCTCGGTGCCGTCTCGCATCCGGTGCAGGGCGCCGCTGATCGTGGGGACGAAGGCGATGGAGCGGGCGGCCATCAGGTCGGCGGTGGCCGGGTCGTACGCGATGCCGTCGGCCGTCTCGAAGAGGCAGTGCTCGATGGTGCGGGCGCCCGCGGCGGCGGCCCGGCGGATGCTGAGCGGGTCGTAGGCGTGGGTCGCGACCGGGCGGCCCAGCCGGTCGCTCTCGTCCACGCAGGCCCGGACCTCCTCCTCGCTGAACTGCGGGCGCACCGGGTTGGTCCGGGGTGTCAGATTGCCGCCGCTGACCATGAGTTTGATCCAGTCCGCGCCGTCGCGCACCTGCGTTCTGACGGCGACCCGGATGTCGGTGGGCGAGTCGCACTCGTGGCTGAACCAGTGGCAGTGGCCGCCGGTGACGGTGATCGGCTGCCCGCTGGTCAGCACCCGGGGTCCGGGGATGCGGCCGTCGGCGACCGCGGCGCGCAGCGGGAAGGCGACCTCGTTCAGGGTGCCCAGGTCGCGGACGGTGGTCACGCCGGCCTCCACGGCGGCCCGCAGATTGACGACGGCGCGTACGGCGAGGGCCGCGGCGCCGGCCCGGGCCTCCCGTTTGTAGTCGCGGACGGGCACGTCCGATCCGCTGAAGGTCAGGTGCACATGGGCGTCGATGAGCCCGGGCATGAGGGTGGCGCCGGGCAGGTCCAGCCGGGAGCCGGCCGTGACGTCGCCGTCGCCGAGGTCCGCCTGCCGGCCGACGGCGGCGATGCGGTCGCCGTCCACGAGGACGAAGCCGTGCCGGACGGATTCGGCGGCAACCCCGTCCCAGACCCGGCCGGCCGTGATGAGACAGCGGCCGGTGCTCTCCTGTCCGTTCACACTCGCCCCTCCTCGTCGGGTACGGCGGCCCACGGGTCCGGCGCCGGGCGGGCGCGGCACTGCGTGCGGGAGGCCGGGACCGTGCCGGGCCGCCCGTCCGGCGCGGCGGCGAGGGCGTCCGGTGCGGCGCGGGCCGGGAGCCGTTCGGGTGCGGCGGTCACACCGCCGGCCGCCGGGTGCTCAACGGGCACGGGTCGCCTCCGGGCCGGTGGTCGTGCCGTGGCGCGGCGGTGTCGCCGCGGGCGCCAGGAGGGGTGTGTCGCCGAGGAGGACGGTGTCCTCGCGGCGGGGGCCCACGCCGACGGCGGCGATCTCCACGCCGAGCGCGTCGGCGAGGTGGTCGATGTAGTGCCGGGCGGCGCCGGGCAGCGCCGCCGGGCCCCGGCGCGCCACGCTGGGCCAGTCCGTGTCCGCCCAGCCGTCGAAGCGCCGCAGCACCGGGGTGGCCGCCGCCAGGTCGGGCAGCCGTGACGGGAAGGTGTCGGTGACCCGGCCGCCGATCCGGTACCCGGTGACCACGCTGACCTCGGCCAGGCCGGCCAGGACGTCGATGTTGGTCAGGCACAGCCGCCGGATGCCCTCGACCTCGACGGCGCGCCGGACCATCGGGAGGTCGAACCAGCCCACGCGGCGCCTGCGGCCGGTGACGGTGCCCCACTCCCGGCCCCGGGTGACGAGGTGGTCGGCGACCGCGCCGTCCACCTCCGCCAGCAGCGGGCCGCCGCCGACCTGCACGGTGTACGCCTTGGCGACGCCGAGCACGCTGAAGTCCTGGGCCGGGGAGGTGCCGGTGCCCACGGTGACGCCGCCGGCGCCGCTGTAGCCGCTGGTCACATACGGGTAGGTGCCGTGCTCCAGGTCCAGGCCGAAGCTCTGGGCGCCCTCGTAGACGATGTGCCGTCCGTCGGCGCGGGCCTGCCGCAGGAACCGCGACACGTCGCACAGGTGGGGTTCCAGCCGCCGGCCGGCCGCGCCGTACCGCGCCACGAGCCGGTCGATCTCCTCGCCGGCCGGCTCCGGGGCCGCCGGACGGCCGAGGACGCGTTCCAGCAGCCCGCGTTTGAGCGGCACCAGCCGGGACAGCCGGGCGCGCAGCAGGTTTTCGTCCAGCAGGTCGGCCATCCGCAGGCCGATCCGCGCCGCCTTGTCCTCCCGGCAGGGGCCGACGCCGCGCACGGTGGTGCCGAGCCGGCCGGTGCCGTGCGCGAAGCCGGTCGCCGCGGTGGTGGCGAGTTCGGTGCCGCGCCAGTCCTCCTCGGCCGCGTCCTGTTCTACGTGGTAGGGGAAGATGACGTGCGCCAGTTCGCTGATCCGCAGGTCCACCCGCAGTCCGGCCGCGCGCAGCGCGGACAGTTCGGCCAGCAGGGCCACCGGTTCGATGACGCAGCCGTTGCCGAGCACGGCGACGGCGCCGCGCAGCACCCCGGCGGGCACCTGCACGAACCGGTGCTCGGCGCCGTCCGCCACGACGGTGTGACCGGTGTTGGGGCCCGCCTGGTAGCGGACGACGGCGTACGCGGACGCGCACGCGATGTCGGTGAACTTGCCCTTGCCCTCGTCGCCCGCCTGGCATCCGACGATGATCAGGTCCATGCCGCACCCGCCCCGGGCTCGGTACGGCGGGCGCCGGGCGCGAGGGCCGCCAGCCGGTCCAGCACCCGGTCCAGGTCGTCGGCGCCCCACACCCGGGTGCCGGTCCACAGCTCGCACAGCGACCGGTACATCTCGCCGACCAGTGCCACCACCTCGCGCGGCAGCGGGTCGGGCGCGGGCCAGGCCGAGCGGGGCCGGCCCTCCCGGACCCACTCCTCCACGCGGGACTGCAGCCCGGTGACCGCGTAGTGGTCGCGCAGTACCTGCTTGTCGGCGTGGGCGCCGTCCAGCAGGAGCCGGGCCTCGTCGGGGGTGCCCGCGTGGTCGACCAGGATCAGCCGGCCCCGCGCGTCCCGGCCGTACTCGACCTTGCCGTCGGCGAGCACCAGTCCGACGCGGCGGGCGTGTTCGGCCACCACCTCGGCCACCAGCCGGGTGCGGTCCTCCAGTTCCGCCTGCTGCTCCGTGTCCAGCCCGCCGATCGCCGCGGCCTCGTCCCGGCCCACGAAGCGGTCGATCTCCTCCAGCTTGGTGGTGTACTCGATGACCGGGCGGTCCAGCACGGTGCCGGGAGCGGGCGGCCGGGTGAGACCGAGGTCGGCCGGTTGCAGGCGTCCCAGCCGCAGGCGGCGCAGCACCGAGGAGCCCTCGGGGAGCATGGTGCGGAAGATGACCTGGAGCGGGACGAGGTGGTTGACGTCCGCCGGCCCGAGCGGCCGCTCGCGCGGGTCGAGGACCCTCAGCAGGTCGAACTCCATCCGGTCGGGCGGATGGAAGGCGCGGAAGTGGCTGGGCACGCCCGCCTCGGCCAGCAGGCCGAAGTTGAAGACCGCGATGCGGCAGCAGGCCTCGCCCTTGCCCGGGACGGAGTCGGGCATCTTGCCGTAGTGGAAGACCGAGTAGTCGTCGGTGAACCGGAAACTGCCCACTCCGCCGCGCCCGTCGGACGGCTCCCGCCGGACGTGCAGATCCTTGGTCGAGAACCTCTTCGGCACTGCTGCCTCCTCGCGTGCTCGTTCCCGGCGGGTCAGGCGACGGTGGTCCGGCCGTCGTCGTCGAGCACCGGGACCCAGTCGACGTCGGCGGGGACGTTGCGGGCACCGCTGAACCAGAACTCGCGGACGACGCCGGATTCCCGCAGCCCGGACAGCCACCGCAGGGCGGCCCGCGGACGCCGGGTGAAGGCGTAGCACATCGGCCCCTCGGAGCTCATCGCGACGGCGTCGATCTCCTGACCCCGGCGCGCCTCCTCCAGCAGGTACTTCACCTGGGAGGACTGCATGTCGATCTGCTTCTGCTTGAAGTGGCTCTCGTACGTCAGGAAGTTCACCGCGCGGCAGAAGGAGGGGTAGTCCGCCTCCAGGACCGAGGTGGCCAGGTTCATCAGGACCGCGTGGGCGGTGCGGCGGGCCTCCTCGGCCGGGATGGGCAGCGTCCGGGCGAAGAACTGCCGTTCGGTCTCGCCGTGCATCTGGTGGCCGTTCGGGATGATCACCAGGACCGGCCAGGTGGGGAACGGCGCGGAGATCAGCACGGGGGGCCGTTTGCCGCCGCCCGCGAACCGGGTGGGGACCAGATAGCGCTTCGGGTCCTCGGCGAAGTCGTCGGGGTTGAGATGGCCGCCGTCGACGAGGAAGCCGCCGCGTTCTATGAGGTTGGGGCTGGCGCCCGAGGTGCCGGCCCGGCCCGCGGTCCGGGCGATCTCCGCGGTGGGGACACAGAGCCCGGCGAACTGGGCGTAGGCGCGGCCCACGGCGACGGCCGTGGTGGTGCCCGAGCCGAAGCCCGTGTGCGGCGGCAGCCCCTTGCGGATCACCACCTTCGCCGGCGGTCCGTCCCACGCCTCCCTGAGGCGGTCCAGCAGGGCGCCGACGGCGCGCAGGTGGGCCGAGCCGTTCTCGTCCGCCTCGACGGCGTTCTCGTGGTGCGGCAGGACGACGGCCTCCAGGCCGGGCGAGCGCAGCGCCATGGACGCCATGCCGTTGCGGCGGCCGGTCTCGCCGTTCAGGTCGATCAGTGTGAAGCTGACGCGGCATCCGGTACGGACGCGCACGCCCCATTCCTGCGACAGGGGCTCGGACATGGCGTCTCCCTCGGTCTCCTCGGACGGCCTCGGTCTGCGTCCGTCCCGCTCAGCGGACCGGGTCCGTCTCCGGGTCCTGGACGACCAGGTCCTCGTACCGGGCCCCCGGCTCGATCAGGCCCCAGCGCCGCATCCAGGCGTAGGCCTTCTCGAACTCCAGGCGGGTGTACGGCTGTGGAGGCACGTAGCGCAGCCGCGGCAGGTGGAAGTCGTCCGGGGTGATCTCGCCCGCGAAGTCCTCGGGCAGCGAGTCGATCAGATAGTGCAGGTAGGGGCGCTTGTCCCGGTCGAGCGCGGTGACCGCCCGGTCGATCGCCCGGTTGCAGGCCGCGTAGACGGCGCGGTCGAAGTCCGGCGCCACCAGCTCCAGTCCCGCGTAGTGCGTCTCGATGACCTTCTGGAAGCCCTGCTTCTCGGCCAGGGTGATCCACGGCTCCGACAGGGCGACGGCCGCCGCCTCGCCGGACTGGACGGCGCGGTAGCCGTCGATGGTGTGGTAGCCCACCGTCTTGATCTCGTCGGCCTCCAGGAAGCCCTCCAGCATCTGGATCGCCGCGTAGTGGTTGCCGTTGTGGAAGCTGACCGCCACGGGCGCGTTCGCCAGGGTCTGCGGGTAGAGGTACGCCGAGCCGGGCGCCGCCATCAGGGCCATCACGGCGACCGACGAGCGCTTCCCGATGATCTTCGCTCCCCGGCGGCTGTCGTGGGCGCGCCGGATCTGTCCCCACTCGCAGGCGCGGTACAGGTCGACGCGGCCCTCCTCGAAGGGCACGTGGTTGCGGATCGAGTCGACCAGTTCGTGGTCCGCCACCGGTTCGGTCAGCTTCTGCTCCGCGCGGTTCCGGACGAATTCCACCGCGACGTCCTCCTCGGCGAAATAGCCGAGTTCGTCGGCGACCAGCCACGGCAGCGCGAAGACGGCGGACGGGCCGATACCTTCGGTGCGCACGGTAACCGTCATGAGAACGACCCCTCTCCCGAAACCATGTTCCGCCCGATGAAGAATTACCACACCAAGAGCGGACTGCCAACCCTGCCTGAATTCCGTGGAATTCGGGCAGGAGAAATCGTCGCACCGTCCCGACGGATTTCCCGTCGAAAAAACGTGGTCGACCGTTTTTTCCTCGCGCTCGGAATTCAGGGTCTTCGGGCCGGCTCGGGCGGCACGGGGGCCCGCGCCTGCCGTACGGTGAGGACCGTCCGCGCCCTGGCGACGCCCAGCGCGAGGCACTCGGGGTGGCTCAGGTCCGACAGCAGGCCGTTGAGGAAGCCGCCGGCGAAGGCGTCGCCGGCGCCGACCGCGCTGGTGACCGGGGAGCCGGGCGCGCTGACGCGGTGCCGGCCGCCCGGCCCGTGCGCGAGCGCGCCGCGGGCGCCCAGTGTGACCACGCCGAGCATGCCGTGCCGGGCCAGCACCGCGGCCGCCGCCTCGGCGTCGTCGGTGCCGGTGAGGGCCGTGGCCTCGGCCTCGTTGCCGAGGACGACGTCGACCCCGGCGGCCAGCAGTTCGGCGAAGCGCCAGCGCCGGGTGCGCACGAGGGCGGGGTCGGAGAGGGCGAGGATGCGCAGCGCGCCGAGCGCGACGGCGCCCCGCAGGGCGTCACGGGCCGCCGCACAGCCCTCCTCGGAGGCCAGCAGATAGCCCTCCACCAGCATCCCCTGACAGGACCCGGCGTCGGCCAGGCACGCCTCCACCGCGTCCGGCAGCATCCGCAGCCGCCAGCGCTCGCCCTGCCAGATGAGGAAGGCCCGCTCGCCGTCGGGAAGCAGCAGCACCAGGCAGCGCCCGGTCCGGCCCCGGCCGGGCGCGCGGACCGGCACCGTCACCCCGCGCGCGGCCAGGTCGTCCCGGACGGCCCGGGCGAGCGGGTCGTCCATGGACGCCGTGGCGAGTGCCGCCCGGCCGCCGTCGGCCGCGAAGGCGACGCAGGTGTTGGCGGCGCTGCCGCCCGCCGACACCGCGGCCCGCGCGCCCTCCCGCTCCAGCCGGGCGAGCACCTCGGCCAGCGCGTCGAACTCCAGGAAGTCGGCGGCGCCCGGCTCCACGCCGAGCCGGGCGCACACCTGTGGCCGGACGGCGACCACCAGGTCGGCGAGGGCGTCCCCGAGCGCGACGAGGCTCGCGGGCGCCATCAGAAGTGCTCCGCCGTCGCGTGCGTCCCGGCCGTCTTCCCGGCGGGCCGGCCGGATAATTCTCCGGCCGCCTGCCGGAAGCCGATATCGCTCGGGCCCGCGGTGTCGTACCGGTCGGAGGAAATACAGTGATCGATGCTCAAGAAGACCTCCCGGCCGCCTCGTTCGAAAGTCCCGGAACCATCCCATCACAGCAGTTTCGGGATGACCTCCCGGGTCAGCAGCAGGAAGGATTCGTGACTCAATGGCGCGCACAGCAGATAATGCAGTCCGATCTCCTCCTGGAGGGCTTTGATCCGTTCGGCGACCCGGGCGGGGCTGCCGTGGATCACGACGTCGTCCGCGTAGGCCTCGGCCCGGTCCCGGCCGTCGTGCCGTGCCCCGCGGTCACCGGCCGGGCGGATGCTGCGGGAGTAGTCGCGCCGGGAGGGGTCGCTCAGCGAGCCGAGGGTCCAGCGGGTGCCGCGCAGCGCGATCCGCCGGGCCTCCTCGTCGGTCGGGGCGACCGCGATCAGCCGTGCCATGGGGATGACGCGGCCGTCGACGGGATGGCCGGCGTCCGCCAGGCCCTGCCGGTACGCCCGGTACTTGACGCCGATGGCCGCGTGGCTGGAGTGCGGGTCCATCAGGATCGAGTAGCCGGCCGAGGCCGCCCAGGCGACCGCCTCCGGTGAGGAGGCGGCCATCCACACCGGCGGGTGCGGCCGTTGCAGCGGCTTGGGCAGCACCTCGATGTCCTCGAAGGTGTGGAACCGGCCTCGGTGCGTGAGGCGTTCCTGCCGCCATGCCTGGAGGACGACCTCCACGTTCTCGCGGAACAGCGCGTAGCTGCGTTCCAGGTCGAGCCCGAACACCCGGAACTCGGTCGGGTCGTTGCCGCGGCCCGCGCCCCAGTTCACCCGCCCGCCGGACAGCACGTCGAGCAGCGCGATCTCCTCGGCGAGCCGCAGCGGGTGCTGCATCGCGGCCAGCGAGACGGCGGTGCCGATGCGCAGCCGCTCGGTGCGGGCGGCGACCATCGTCCCCATCATGCTCACCGACGGGGAGACCGAGTAGGTGGTGAAGTGGTGCTCGGCGAGCCACACCGCGTCGTAGACGCCCGACCGTTCCATGAGGTCGATCCGCTCCAGCGAGCGGCTGTAGACGGTTTCCGGCGGCACCCTGCGGCCGGGCCAGGAGAAGAACTGCAGGACGCCGAAGCCGAGTCGGCCGTGGTCCGCTGCCGTCATGCCAGTCACCCCAGTTTCGCCGAGCGCCGGTAGGCCACCTCGGGGTCGGTGAGTACGTTGACGAGGTACGGCACATGCGCCGCGAAGGCCCGGCGCAGCGCCGGGGCGATGCCTCGCGGGTCGGTGACGGTCTCGCCGGCCCCGCCGAGCGCCGCGGCCACCTGGTCGTAGCGGCTGCCCGGCCGGAGGTCCGCCGCGACGTCCGAGCCGTAGAGTGCGCGCATCGGGTGCTTCTCCAGCCCCCAGACGCCGTTGTTGCCGACGACCATCACCACCGGCAGCCGGTGCCGGACCAGTGTGTCGACGTCGCCGGCCGAGAAGCCGAAGGCGCCGTCCCCGAGGAGCAGCACCACCTGCCGGTCCGGGTGCAGCAGCCGGGCGGCGATCGCGTAGCCGAGGCCGTTGCCGAGACAGCCGAACGGGCCGGGGTCGAGCCAGTGGCCGGGCCGGTGGGAGTCGAGGAGCCGGCCCGCGTACGAGGCGAAGTCGCCGCCGTCCACGACGACGACGGCGTCGTGGTCGAGCTGGGCGATGAGTTCGCCGAGGACGCGGGCCGGGTGGATCGGTGTGCCGGGGTGCTCCAGCTCCGGCCGTTCGGCCGCGCGCAGGGCCCGTTCGCGTGCGCGCAGCCGCCGCGTCCACTCCTCGTGGTCGGCCCGGGGCCCGGACCAGGCGGCCATGCCGTCGAGGATCCGGCCGAGGTCCCCGGCCGGTGCGGCGGCGGTGGGCACGTGGGTGGCGCGCAGCGCGGGGTGGTCCACGGCGTGCACGACGCGCGCGTCCCCGAACCGGCCGAAGGAGAGCCGGAAGTCCAAGGGGGTGCCCGCCACCACGACGACGTCGGCCTCCTTCAGCGCGTCGCGGGACCGGCCGAACGCCAGCTCGTGGCCGGCGGGCAGACAGCCCCGGCCCTGCCCGTTGGCGAACGTCGGCACGCGCAGCGACTCGGCGCAGTGGCGCAGCGCCTCCCAGGCCCCGCCCCACCAGACGTCGCTTCCGGCCACGAGGACCGGGCGGCGAGCGGTGGCCAGGAGTCCGGCGGCCCGGGCGATCTCGTCGGGGTCGGGGTCCGGGGGGACGGCCGGGAGCGGCGGGTCGAGTGCGGCGGTTGCCCGGCGGTGCATCACGTCGAGGGGGATGTCGAGGAACACCGGGCCGCGGTGCGGGGTGGCGGCCGTGGCCAGGAGCGCCCGCAGCGCGCCGGGGACGGCGTCGGTGCGGGTGGCGGTCCGGGCGTCCTTGGTCACGGGTGCCACCACGGGGAGGTGGTCGAACTCCTGGAGGGCCCCCGAGCCCCGGCGGCGCTGCGCGGCGCGCCCGGCCAGCACCATGACGGGCGCGCCGTTGGCCTGGGCGGTCGCCAGGCCGCTGATGCCGTTGGTGACGCCGGGGCCGGCGGTGAGCAGCGCCACCGCGGGACGGCGGCCGAGCCGGGCGTAGCCTTCCGCGGCGAACACCGCGGTCTGTTCGTGGCGGACGTCGACGACGCGCATCCCGGCACGGGCCGCGGCGTGCAGGACGGAGAAGATGTGACCGCCCGACAGGGTGAACAAGGTGTCCACCCCGTGGGCCCGCAGGGCGGCGACGGCGAGTTCGCCGCCCTCCCCCTCGATCCGCCGGGGACCGGCCGGCCCGGGTGCGGGGGCCGGCGCGGCCTCGTGCCGGGGGTTCCGGTAACCGTTCGGGTCCACGCCTGCCCCTTCGGTCGGCTGCTGCGGTCGTCGGGCTACTCGCGCTGCGTCCCCACGCGCAGCTCGCGGAAGGGCACGTCACGGTCGGCCTCCGGCTCCCGGGGCAGTCCGAGCACGCGTTCTCCTATGAGGGTGCGCTGGATCTCGTCCGTGCCGCCCGCGATGGACAGCGACTGCACCGACAGCGCCATCTGCTGGAACGCGCCCTCACCGGTGGTCTCCGGGCCGGTCAGCATGCCTTCGGCGCCCAGCAGGGACAGGCCGAGGTCGCGGGCCTGCCGTCCGGTGGCGGACCCGGCGAGCTTGCCCAGGGACGCATCGGGCCCCGGGCGGCGCGCGGAGCGGGCCCGCTGGTTGCGCAGGCGGTTGGTCCGCGCCGTCGTGTACAGGGCCATGAGCCGCTGGCGGACGACGGGGTCCTCGGACCGGCCCACTTCGCGGGCCAGGCCGATCAGCGCCTCCGGGGTGCGCACTCCCCGGCGGACCCCGGCGGCCCGTTCCGCCCGGCGGTGTTCCTCGGCGAGTTCCGCGATGGGACGGTGCAGCATTCCGCCGCGCCGGCCGGGCCGGGCGATCCGCGCGGGCCGGAGCACGCCGCCGCCGCCCACTTCCTGGCGTTCGTGGGCCAGGCTGGCCACGGCCAGCGGCCAGCCCCGCCCGACGGCGCCGATGACCCGCCCGGCCGGCACCACCACGTCGGTGAGGAAGACCTCGTTGAAGGTGGCGCGGCCGTTCATCTGCCGGATCGGCCGGACGTCGACGCCGGGCTGGTCCAGGTCGACGACGAAGAAGGTGATGCCCTTGCGTTTGGGGACGGAGGAGTCCGTGCGGGCGAGGGCCAGTCCGCGGTCGGCGTCCTCGGCCTCCCGGGACCACACCTTCTGGCCGTTCAGGACCCAGCGGTCGCCGTCGCGGTCGGCCCGCAGTTGCAGGCTCGCCAGGTCCGAGCCGGCGCCGGGCTCGCTGAACAGCTGGCACCAGGACTCCGTGCCGGCGGCCAGCGCGGGCACCCAGCGGCGCTGCTGCTCGGGCGTGCCGTGTTCGAGCAGGACGGGCCCGCCCACCATCTGCCCGACACCGCCGGGCGGGCCGAGCGCGCCGGCTCTCGCGATCTCCTCGGACACCGCCCGGGCCGACCCGCGGTCCAGGCCGCGGCCGCCCATTCCGGCGGGCCAGGTGGGAAAGGCGTATCCGGCCTCGGCGAGCATGCGCCACCAGTCGCCGACCGGGAGTTCCTCGCTCCAGTTCTCCCGGAGCCAGTCCCGTGTCTCCTGCCGTAGTTCCGCCGTCTGCCCGGATTCCCGATTTCCTGCCAACTGCCGGATACCTCCGAGAACTCGGTCGTCATGTCCGCCGCTCGTCGCGCCGCGGAAACCGCATGATCGGATGTGGAGAAGCCGGGCCCGTGTACGGGAAGGGCCCTCGCGCACGTGTATCGGGCGTGCGAACGCAGTGAAAACCAGGACCGGGTGAAAGAGGATCACACGGTTTCCCGGTGCGGTCAGTCTAGGGTCACCGCGGGCTCGTGCCGATACGGAATCCAATTGATCGTTTTGTTTGGCTCATATCGTTCAGTGGCGCGTTCACCCGCTCCGCGCCGGGCCTTTTTCCGCCATGCCGGTCGGGGTGTGTTTCCGGCCGGTCGCGGACTCATCCGGCCGCGCGCCGCACCGAGGCGCGCAGCAGCAGGGTCCCGGGGACGCAGACGGCCAGCACGGTGGGCGCGACGGCCCACCAGCCGCCGGCGGCCAGCACCGCGAAGCCGGCCAGCGGTGGGCCGAGCAGCGAGCCGAGGCTGCCGACCTGGGCCAGCAGTCCGTTGGCGAGGTCGATGTCGGCGGGGTCCGCGACGACGGCGGGGATCATCGCGAAGGCGGCGGCGACGACGAGTTCGTTGGCCAGCGCGACGAGGACCGCGCCGGCGGCGGCGAGGCCGGTCCCGCCCCAGTGCAGGAAGGCGACGGCCGTGCCCAGCGGCATCAGGAGCGCCCCGGTGAACAGCCGGCGCACCGGCACCCCGCGGCGCAGCAGCCAGCCGCTGAGGAATCCGCCGACGGTGCCGGTCAGCGAGACGGCCCCGGTGAGGGTGCCGGCCGCCGACGTGGGCACGTGGAGCACCTCGTGCAGATAGGTGGGGAACAGGGACACCACCGCGACGATGGTGCCGCTGGCGGTGGCGAAGCCCAGGGACAGCAGGAAGGGCCGCAGCAGGCGGCGCGCCGTACGCCGGTCGGGGGCCGGGGCGGCTTCGGCGGGGTCCGGCCCGCCGGCGGCCGGGGCCCGCCCGCCGAGCGCGAGGACGGCGGTCGTCCCGACGGCGAGCAGGGTGCACGCCTGCACGACCAGCCAGGTGCGCCAGCCGAGGAACGCCGACAGCACACCGCCGAGGAACAGCCCCAGCGCCAGGCCCACCGGGAAGTACGTGCCCCACACGGCGAGCGCGGTGGTCCGCCGGGGTCCGCCGCCCATGGAGATGATGAGCGCGGGGGCGGCCACGACGACGGCGACGTATCCGATCCCTTCCACCAGCCGTGCGCCCAGCAGCGGCCAGAAGTGCCCGGCCCGGGCCTCCAGCAGTCCCGCCGCCGCCATGACGGCGCAGCCGGCGAACAGGGCCTTGCGAGGTGCCGTGCGGGCGACGAGGTAGCTCACCGGCAGCCCGAGGACCGCGGCGACCGCCGTGAGAGAGGAGGTGATCAGCGCGACCTGGTCCAGGGAGAGGGCCAGCGCGGCGCGCAGGTCCACCGCGATCGGGGCGAACTTGCCGAGGCCGGTGGCGGCCAGCGTCCCGCAGCCGTAGAGCAGCGCGAAGCGCGGCCAGTACGCCGATGACCCGGGGGACTCGGCGGTCTCCGGCCGTCCGGTCCGGACGGCACCGTCTGCGTCGCTGGTCACACGCCGGTCACCTGTTTGATCGGAGATACACGGAATCCGGAGCCTATCCGGGGTGCCGGCGCGCGGCAAGGCGCCACACGAGTGGCCGCGAGGACGCGAGTTGACGCACGGTCGGGCCGTGAATTCCCCGACCGAAAAGTTCCGGACAACGGTCCCTCGAATTCCGGCGCTCCGGGAGCCGTATTTCGATCACCTCGCCGAAATACCCGCGCGCCGGGCGGGGTTGACGGCTGGTGCGCGGGCCCGGTTTCCTGGAAAGTGGACACGGCCGGGGACCCGCGGACAGTCCCGGGCGGCAGCGCTCGGCGAAAAGGCGCGGGACGGCTTCACCGGCCGGCGGGCCGAACTCCCGGCACGGCTCACGCGAAAGACGCCGCGCGCCCGGCGTCGGTATTTCCTCCGAGAGGCGGCAATGGTCGGTGACCCGACGCGTCTGCGTCTGAAGTACGGCCTCAACCCACAGCAGCGCGGCGCGGTGGCGGAGACGTCCGGCGGCGGTCCCCTGCCCCTGTCCGTCCTGTGCGGCACCCCTTCCGTCGTGAACCTGCTGGACGCCTTGCAGGGCTGGCAGCTGGTACGGGAGGCGAGCCGGGCGCTGGGCCTGCCCGCGGCGGCCTCCATGAAGCACGTCTCCCCCGCCGGCGCGGCCGTCGCAGGCGAGGTCGACCCGGTCGCCCGGGCCGCCTTCCGGCTGGGCGGTGAGGTGTCCGCCCTGGCCTCGGCCTACGCCCGGGCCCGGGACTGCGACCCGCGCTCCTCCTACGGCGACCTGGTCGCGCTGTCCCATCCCGTCGACAGGGACACCGCGTCCCTGCTGGCCAGGGTGGTGTCCGACGGTGTCATCGCGCCGGACTACGAACCGGGCGTGCTGGAGGTGCTGTCGCGCAAGAAGCGGGGCGCCTTCCTGGTGCTGCGGGTCGACCCCGGCTACGAGCCGCCCGCCGAGCAGGTCAGGGACGTGTTCGGGATACGGATCACCCAGGACGCCGATCCGCTCGTGATCGGCCCCGGCGTGCTGGCCCGGGGCGCCGAGGGCGGCACACCGCCCACCGCACGGCAGCTGCGGGACGCCGTACTCGGGCTGGTCACCGTCCGGTACACGCAGTCCAACTCGGTGGCCTGCGTCCACGACGGGCGCACGATCGGCATCGGAGCGGGCCAGCAGTCGCGGGTGGACTGTGTGCGGCTGGCCGGGGAGAAGGCCGACCGCTGGCGGCTGCGGCGCCACCCGCTGCTCGCGGAAGCCCGCTTTCCCGCCGCCCTGTCGATCCAGGACCGTGTGAACGGCGTGCTGCGGCTGATCGAGGCGGAACCGGGCGCGGCGGCCGGGACCGGTGCGGCCGGACGGGTCCCCGGTCTGCCGGCCGAGCCGCTGGACGCCTTTGAGAAGAGCGCCTGGCTGGCCGGGCACACGCCGTGCACGCTGGTCTCCGACGCCTATCTGCCCTTCCGGGACAACGTGGACGTCGCGGCCGGGCACGGGGTGCGCTGCATCGTCGAGGGCGGCGGGTCGAGCCGCGGCAAGGAGGTCGCGGCGGCCTGCGAGGAGCACTCCATCGCCTTGGTCCGCACCGGACTGAGGCTGTTCTGCCACTGAACCGCGGAGGCCCTGTGGAAGCGGAGGCACCGGACGGCACACGGCTCGCTCCGCCGGCGGCGGACCGGCCGGCGGCGCCCGGATTCGACGACCTCGCCATCGACACGCTGGTGGCGCGCCGGACACTCAAATGGGGGCGGCACGGCCGGGAGGTGCTGGGCGCCTGGGTCGCGGAGATGGACTTTCCCGTGGCACCCGTCGTACGGCAGGCCGTGCACGAGGCGGTGGAGCGCGGCGAGACCGGCTATCCGCTGCGCGACATCCGCACCGGGCTGCCGTCCGCCTGCGCCGACTGGCTGGCGCGCACCTCGGGCTGGACGGTCCCGGCCGAGCGCATCTTCCTGATCCCCGACGTGCTGACCGGGGTCGGCATCGGCATCGGCGCGTACAGCCGTCCGGACAGTGCCGTGGTGATCCCCACCCCCGCCTATCCGCCGTTCCTAGAGGTCGTGGCGGCGCAGGGCCGGCGTGCCGTCGAGGTGCCGCTGGTCCCGGACGGTGCCCGGCCGGCGCTGGACATCGACGCGATCGGCGCCGCGCTGGCCGCCGGCGCGGGAACCGTGCTGCTGTGCAATCCGCACAATCCGCTGGGCAGGGTGTTCACACGGGCCGAACTGCGCGCGCTCAGCCGCTGCGTGGCCGCGCACGGCGCGCGGGTCGTCGCCGACGAGATCCACGCCCCGCTCACCTATCCCGGGCACGCCCACGTCCCGTACGCCTCCGTCTCGCCGGAGGCGGCCGACCACACCCTCACCCTGGTGTCCGCCGCCAAGGGCTGGAACATCGCCGGGCTGAAGTGCGCGCAGGCCGTGCTGACCAGCGACCGCGACGTGCGGCGGTGGCGCGCCCTGCCGTTCCACTCCCGGCACGGGGCCGCCACGCTGGGCATCGCGGCGAACATCGCCGCCTACCGCGCCGGCGACCCGTGGCGCCGCGAGGCGGTCCGCTATCTGGACGGCAACCGGCGTTTCCTCGCGCGGGTGCTGGGCGACCGGCTTCCGCAGGCGCGCTACTCGATGCCGGAGGCGACGTATCTGGCGTGGCTGGACTGCTCCTTCACCGGCCTGGACGATCCGGCCGGGTTCCTGCTGCGCGAGGCCCGCGTCCGCCTGAGCGACGGGAGGTTCTTCGGGGCGGCCGGGCGGGGGTTCGTCCGCCTCAACTTCGCCACGTCCCGGCAGATCCTCGACCGCATCGCCTCCGCTCTGATCGAGGCGCTGGCGCCATGACGCACCGGGCGCAGGAGTCGGACACGCCGGCGGCAGGCCGCGCCGCGCCGGCCGTCGACGTCGCCTTCACGGTGAACGCGGCACCGGCCCGGTGCGCCGTCGATCCCCGCGAGTCGCTGCTGGACGTGCTGCGCGAACGGCTGGACCTGACCGGCGCCAAGAAGGGCTGTGACCACGGGCAGTGCGGCGCCTGCACCGTCCATGTCGACGGGCGGCGGATCCTCGCCTGCCTGATGCCGGCGGTGCAGGCGCGGGGCGCCGAGGTGACCACGGTCGAGGGCCTCGCGGAGCCGGACGGCACCCCGCACCCGGTGCAGCAGGCGTTCCTCGAGCAGGACGCCCTGCAGTGCGGCTACTGCACACCGGGACAGATCATGTCGGCGGTCGCCTGCCTGGCCGAGGGGCACGCCGGTGACGACGACGAGATCCGGGAGTACATGAGCGGCAACCTGTGCCGGTGCGGGGCCTATCCGCACATCGTGGCCGCGGTCCGCCAGGCCGCCCGCCCCGGGGGCCGCGCGGATGCGTGAGTTCGCGTACACGGCGCCCGCCACCCTCGGCCAGGCCGTCGAGGCGTTGGCGCACGGCGGCTCCGGGACGAGGGTGCTGGCCGGCGGGACGACCCTGTACGACCTGATGAAGCTGGGCGTCGAGCGGCCCCGCGCGCTGGTCGACGTCCGTGCCCTGCCCGAGCTGGCGGGGTTCGACACCTCGGGCCCCGACGAGCTGGTGTTCGGCGCCGGGGCCCGGATGGCCGACGTCGCCGAGGACCCCGTACTGCTGCGGGATTACCCCGCGCTGGCCGAGTCCCTGGCCAAGGCGGCCTCACCGCAGTTGCGCCACATGGCCACGCTGGGCGGCAACCTGCTGCAACGGACCCGGTGCCCGTACTTCCGGGCCGGCCCGCCGTACCCGTGCGGCAAACGCGTGCCGGGCAGCGGGTGCGCCGCCCGGCACGGACCGGACCGGAGCCAGGCGGTCCTGGGCACGAGCGCGTCCTGCACGGCCGCCTACCCCGGTGACTGGGCCGTCGCGCTGCTCGCCTTCGACGCCCGTCTGGACCTGCTGGGCCCCGCCGGTCCGCGGACCATCGCGCTGTCCGGCCTGCACCGGGTCCCGGGGAGCACACCGCAGTACGAACACACGCTCGCGGACGGCGAACTGATCGTCCGGATCCGTGTTCCCGTCACCGCGGCCGGGCGCGGCTCCACGTACCACAAGGTCAGGGACCGGGAGTCGTTCGCCTTCGCGCTCGCCTCCGCCGCGGCGGCCGTCGCCCTCGACGACCGCGGCACCGTCGTGGACTGCCGGATCGCGCTCGGCGGACTGGCCACCCGGCCGTGGCGGGTGCCGGCCGCCGAACGGTCCCTGCTCGGCTCCGCGCTGACCGGGGAGTCGGCCCGGCGCGCGGGCGAGATCGCGCTGACCGGGGCACGTCCCGGGACGCACAACGGCTTCAAGACGGAACTGGGCGTGCGCACCGTCGCCGAGGCCCTGCGCGTCGCCGCCGGCCGGTGGACCCGGTGACCGGACCGCCGGCGTCCCCGGGGCGCGTCGACGCCTACGACAAGGTGACCGGGCGGGCCCGCTACACCGCCGATCTCACCCGGCCCGGCCTGCTGCACGCAGCGCTGTCCACCGCGACGGCCGGCCGGGGACGGGTCGTGGAGGTCGACGCGTCGGCCGCCCGCGCGGTGCCCGGCGTACGGCTGGTGCTGACCCGGCTGGACGGCGACGAGGTGCGCTCCCCCGGCTACCCGGCCGGCGACGGGGGGTACGGGTTCCAGAGCCTGCAGCCCCTCCTGGACGACCGGGTGGCCTACCGCGGCCAGCCCCTCGCGCTGGTGGTCGCGGACACCCCGGCCGCCGCGGCCGAGGCCGCCGGCCTGGTCCGCGCCGGCTACGCGACGGAGCCCGTGGCGGTGACCCTCGGCGCCGACGGCGCCGAGACGGTGTCGCAGGCCGAGGCGCTGCCACAGCCCCGGTTCGCGGACGTCTCGACGGGCGACGCGGAGGCGGTCTTCGCCCGCAGCCCGGTCCGCGTCGACGCGGTGTTCGACTTCGCTCCGCAGCACCATGTGCCGATGGAGCTGCCGGCCACCGTGGCCGAGTGGCGCGGCGACCGGCTGATCGTGCACGAGAGCACGCAGAACACCGGGGCGGTACGGCACGGCCTGGCCCGCCAGCTGGGCATCGAGCCGTCCCGGATCGACGTCGTCTCGCCGCACGTGGGAGGCAGCTTCGGGCAGAAGACCTGGCTCCCGTCGCATCTGGCGCCGCTGGCGGTGGCCGCCCGCCGGCTGGGCCGGCCGGTGAAGTTCGTCATGTCCCGGTCGCAGACGTTCCACGCGATGACGTTCCGTCCGGCCAGCCGGCACCGGCTGAGGGTGGGCGCCGACCGGTCGGGGCGGCTGACGGCCGTCGTCCACGAGGCCCGTCAGCAGACCTCCCGGCACGACCTGTTCCCCGCCGACTTCCTCACGGTCACCTCGCGCCTGTACGGCGTCCGGCACTTCCGCGGAATCCAGCGGCTGACGCGGACGGACGTGCAGACACCCGGGTTCATGCGCGCCCCGTTCGAGCATGTCGCGGTGTTCGCGCTGGAGACGGCGGTGGACGAGATCGCCTGCGCCACCGGCCGCGACCCGGTCGCGCTGCGGCTGGCGAACGACACGGCGACCGATCCCGTGACCGGGCTGCCGTTCTCCTCCCGCCATCTGGCCGCGTGCCTGCGGCGGGGCGCGGCGCGGTTCGGCTGGGCGGCCCGCTCCGCCCGGCCGGGGTCGATGCGGGCCGCCGACGGGTCCCTCGTCGGCTGGGGAGTCGCGGCCGGTGCCTACCGGGCCTCGATGGCACCGGCCGTCGCCCGGCTGACCGCGGACGCGGGCGGCCGGGTCACCGTGGACGTGACGGGCCACGAGATGGGACAGGGCCTGCGTACGGCGGTGACGCGCGCCGTGGCCGACGGCCTCGGCGTGCCGGCGGACCGGGTCCGGGCGGTGCTGGGCGACACCCGTGGCGTTCCGCAGCATCTGACCGCCGGGTCCTGGGGCACCGCCACCGCGCTGACCGCTGTGCACGCCGCCCTGCGCGCGCTGCGCGCCCGCCTCGGGGCGCCGGAGCGGGGCCCGTTGGACGTGGCGGCGGCGGTCGCGGCGACGGGCCGGTCCGTGGTGGAGGCCGAGGCCCGCACCCGGGCGCCGGGGCAGTCGGCCGAGGCCGACGAGCGGATGCGCGCCGGCGCGTCCGCGCCGGCCGGGCCCGGGTATCCCGGGTTCTCCGCGTTCAGTTTCGCCGCCCATTTCGCCGAGGTCCGGGTGGAGACGGCCACCGGGCGGGTCCGGGTGCCCCGGGTGGTGAGCGTCGTCGACTGCGGCCGGGTGGCCAGTCCGGTGACCGCGGCCGGTCAGGTGCGCGGCGGCGTGGTGTGGGGAGTCGGCGCGGCCCTGCGGGAGGGCAACGAGCCCGACCCGGGGTTCGGCGGGTTCGTCCACACCGATCTCGCCGAGTACGTCGTCCCGGTCAGCGCCGACATCGGCCGGATCGACGTCGACTTCGTGGACGAGCCGGACTTCCGGCTGAACGCGCCGGGCGTCAAGGGTCTGGGCGAGGTGGCGTTCGTCGGCGTGGCCGCGGCCCTCGGCAACGCGGTCCACCACGCCACGGGACGGCGCCTGCGCAGGCTGCCGATCCGACGGGAAGACCTGCTGTGAGCCGGGACCTCACCCCATCGGGCGCTCCCTCGGCGTTGCGCGGACGCCGTGTCACCACCCGTCTACGGTACGCGTACGCCGCGCCGTCCGCCGTGTCCGTCCACGGCGCGGTCACCCGAGGAGGGACTCCCTGTGTCATCGGTCTGCGACCCCCGGTACGCCCCCGCCGGCGATGTGAGCGGAGCACTCATGGTGATCGACTCCCGGCTCAAGGCCATCTACGACGGCGAAAGCGGCACCGACCCCGAACAGCGGCGGCTGACCGACCAGTACACCGCGTCGCTGGGGCCGAGAGGGATGCGCGATCTGCTGGACGGCACGTGCACGATCATCTACATGTTCATGACCTGGCTGCGGATGACGTACGAGGAACACGACAAGGACGTCATCGAGTACGTGGTGCCGAGCCTCGTGGCCTCGATGCGCATGATGCCGAGGAGCGTCCGTCCGGAGGCCGTCCCGACCATGGCCGGTCTGGTCGTCGCGGCGGGGACGGGCCTGAGCCCCAGCCTGTGGCGCGGGCAGTACGGCGAGTGGACCAAGGCCGAGATGCACCCGCTGGAGGCCACCGCCTTCCTGCTAGCCGAGCACATCAACCAGCTCGCCGGCGACCGCGACTTCGCCACCCGCCTCATCGGCAAGGCCCTGTCCGGCGTGGAACAGGACTGAGGCACGGCGTCCCGGACGGCACCGCCGGGCCGCTTCCGCCCGGGCCGGGAACCGGCCGCGCTACGCGGCCGGTTCCCGGTGGACCGCGGCGCGGATCCGGTCCGCGTCGTTCGTCCGGAGGCTGGTGAAGCAGGCGCGCCTCAGGGCGTCGTAGGACCGGGTCTCGATGCCCGTGGCGTCCCGGACCAGGGACAGCACACCGCTCGGGTCCTGTGCGGGCGGCGCGTCGTCGCCGGTGCGGCGGATCCAGGTGTACGCCACCGACAGCACGTCCTTGACGGGGTGGGCCCCCGAGTCCACCAGGGCCCTGGCGAAGGCGGCGAAGTAGCGCCGGTGCCGCGCCTCGTCCCGCGCGATGGCGAGGAAGACGTCGCGGACCAGGGGGTCCTCGCTCGTACGGGCCGCGTCCTCGTACGCCCCGCAGGCGTCGGCCTCCGCGCAGGCCCGAAGGGCGCAGAACCGGGCGTAGTTGCCGGTGGGGAAGGTGCCGCGGCGCTCGTCGGCGCCGGGCCGGCCGAGGCCGGCCAGCTCCCTCAGGCGGCCGAGGGCGGCTGCGTGCCGGGCCTCCTCCCGCGGCCAGTGGCGGGCCGTCCAGGCGGCGGCGACGCGCAGGACGTCGGCGCCGAGCGGATTGGTCTCGCGGATCTCGTCGGCGAGCCGCGCGCCGTCCGGCGCCGGGCGAGGGCCGCGCGGCCCGGCCGTGAGCGCCGTGTGCCGGAGCAGGTCGGCCCGCGCGCGCTCGCCCGGGCCGGACAGGCGGCGGCCGGCGAAGAGCGTGCCGGGCGACCAGTGGTGCCGCTCGTGGTCGCCGCGCTGGGCGCACAGCAGATCGGCGACGGTGACCCCCGAGCGGAGTTCTCCGGCGATGTCGGTCGTGATCGTCATGTGTCTCGCCTTCCGTGCGGAGGGACGTCCGCCTGCGGATACGTCCGTTCAGACCGGGCCGGCCGCCGCCGCGGACCAGTCGGGGGACCTGCCGAGCGCCGTCAGGACGAGGTCGAGGGGGCCCGCGCCGGGCGCGGTGGGCAGGGCGGGCCGGAACAACGGGGCGGGGCCGAGCCTGCGTTCGTCGTTCGGCACCCGCAGCGCGACCGCGAGGGCGGCCTCGACCACCTCCTCGTCCAGGTCCAGGGGCAGGCCGAGCGTGCGGGCCACGTCCCAGCCGTGGACGACGTAGTCCAGGAGGTGGAAGCCGATGGCGGTCGAGGCGGGAAAGCGCCGGCTGGTGCTGATCTCGGGGAGGACGAACTCACGGGCGAGCACGTCGGGTCGGGCGAAGCCGTCGATGGCCGCCCAGGCCGCGTCCCGGTACGCCGCCGACGGGTCGTCACCGAGCGCGCCCGGCTGCCATACGGCGAGGTCCGCGCCGCCCCCCGAGGCCGCCGCGGCGAAACCGCGGTGCTGGCCCGCCATGTGGGACACGAGCTGATGGAGCGTCCAGCCGGCACAGGGCGTGGGCAGATCCCAGTCCTGCGGGTGGGCCTGCCGCACCAGGCGGACGGTCTCGAGCACAGCCTTCCGGTCGAGCTTCCGGATATCCATGCGGGCCCTTTCGCGAGGGGGGTGTCCGGGCTGGGCAGACATTAGCACGACCGTGCGTTCAGTTTTAGGAAAGCGCGGACCGGGACCGGGATCCGCCGGGGCGTCCGGCCGGGCCCCGGCCCCCGTACGGCCGTCTCAGTCCCGCCCGGCCGCCTCGCGCGCCGCCGACTCGATGAACAGGGCCAGCCTGCGCGCGCCCTCCACGATCTCCTCGGGCGTCAGGGAGCTGCACGAGAGCCTGAGCCGGTGGTCCCCGCCGCCGTCCGCGTAGAAGTCGCTCATGGGTGTCCACAGCACTCCGAAGGCGCGCGCGGAGTGTTCGAGGGCCTTGGTGCCGACGACGAACGGGACGTCGACGACGAGGAAGAAGCCGCCCGCCGGCTCGTTCCAGCGCACGCCCAGCTCGCGGCGGCGCTCCTCGGGGAAGTGCCGCTCCAGTTCGCCGAGCAGGGTGGCCAGGTTGGCGCCGTAGGAGGCGATGGCCTCGGCGTTGGCCTCGCGGAGCCGGCAGCCGCACTCGACGAGGAGTCCGCCGATGACGGCCTGGCCGACGGCCGAGGTGTTGACCGTCGTCATGCTCTTGATCTTGGACAGCTCGTCGGCCAGCAGCGAACGCCGGCCGCCGGGGCCGATGACCTCCTGGTCGGCGACGACGTATCCGACGCGGGCGCCGGGCAGCGCGGTCTTGGCGAAGGACCCCAGGTGCAGCACCCTGCGGGCGCGGTCCATGGACTTCAGGGTGGGGCGGGCGGAGCCGGCCCGGACGAAGAACCCGTAGGGGTCGTCCTCCAGGATCAGCAGGTCCTCCTCCGCCGCGACGCGCAGCAGCCGTTCGCGCGCGGCGACGGTCATGCTGGTGCCCGACGGGTTGGCGAAGTCCGGCACCACGTACAGGGCCCGGGGCCGTCCGCCCGCCGCGCGCACCTTGCGGGCCGCGTCCCGGAAGGCCTCGGGGTCGGGGCCGTCGGCGCCCTCCGGGACGGGGTGGGTCCGGATGTCGAGCAGCCGGGCGGCGCCGGTGACGCCGACGTAGCAGGGCGAGCTGACCAGGAGCGTGTCCTCGGGTCCGGCGAACAGGGCCCGCAGGGTGAGCAGCATCGCCTCCTGGCAGCCGGTCGTCACGACGATCGCCTCCGGGGCGACGTGGATGTGCTCGTCGTTGGCCAGGGTGCGGGCGATGAGGTCGTGGATGAGGCCGTTGGTGCGCCCGTACTGGAAGAGGTGGGTGCGCACCCGGTCCCTCGGCCAGCCGAGGGTGTGTTCCAGGTGGTCGGTGTAGGAGCGCAGATGGCGGGCGAGGTCGTCGGTCTCGAACGTGCCCTCGGCGGGCCTGCCGGGGGCGAAGGAGAGGGCGTCGGGGAAGCGGGCGACGACCTCGTTGAGGAAGTTCATCGCGTCCAGCACGGGATCGGTGAGCGAGGCGTGCAGGTCCTGGAGCGCGAGCGCCGGGGCGGCGACGGCGTCCGTCGTGACCGGTGCGGCGGCGGTGGTGGCGGTGGTGTCCGTCATGGTCGGCCCTTACTGGTGGCGGAGGCGGTCACGGCCGGTCCTTGCCGGCGGCGGCGAAGGCGGTGCGCAGATGGCGCGCGGCCTGTTCCACGGCGCGGCGGGCCGCGTCGAGGGTGCCGGACATGGTGAAGAAGCCGTGGGTCGTCCCCGGGTAGCGGGTGGTCTCGGCGGGCACCCCGCACGCGCGCAGCCGCCGCGCGTAGCCCTCGGCCTCGTCGCGCAGCGGGTCGTACTCGGCGGTGATCACCAGCGCGGGCGGCAGGCCCGTGTGGTCGGCGGCGCGCAGCGGTGAGGCGAGGGGGTGGGCCCCGTCTTCGGGTGTGGCCAGGTAGTTGTCCCAGTACCAGTGCACCGACTTGTCGTTGAAGAGCAGCGGGTCGGTGTTCTCGCGGCGGGACGGGGTGTCCGCCAGGTAGTCGGTGTTCGGGTAGACGAGCAGCTGGGTCAGCAGCTTTGGGCCGCCCGCGTCCCGGGCCATGAGCGTGACGGCCGCGGCGAGGTTTCCGCCGGCGCTGTCACCGGCCACGGCCAGCCGGCTCGCGTCCCCGCCGAACCGCCCGGCGTGCCCGGCGGCCCACCGGAGCCCGGCGAAGCAGTCCTCGGGCGCGGCGGGGAACTTGTGCTCGGGGGCCAGCCGGTAGCCGACGGAGACGGTGAGGCAGCCGGCGGAGTTGGCCAGGGCGCGGCAGAGCGCGTCGCTGGTGTCCAGCGAGCCCAGGGTCCAGCCGCCGCCGAAGAAGTAGACGAGCACCGGCAGCGGGCCCTCGCCCGCCGGCCGGTAGACCCGGACCGGCAGGGGCCCGCCGGGGCCGGGGACGGTGAGGTCGTGGACCTCGCGCACCGGTTCGGGAGTGCCGGACGCCGCCCGGATGGCCGCGAGGTCGGCGGCCCGGGCCTCGTGGAGCGTCATCGTGTACAGCGGGCGGGCGCCCTCGGCCGCGCGCCGGTCGTAGAGGGTCCGCAGCTGCGGGTCCAAGGGCATGGTGCCTCCGGAGGTCCAGGGCCCGCGGGGCGTGTGCCCGCGGGCGGTTCACAGGGTGTCGGGGATGAGCGCCGGGTCCGTGGCGGCGTCGCGCAGCCGGCTGACGATGCCGTCGGCGGCCCGGCCGTAGCTGGTGAAGTTGGCGTGCAGGACGGATTCGGCGTTGGCCATCTCCAGCAGGGCGACGAGTTCGAAGGCGAGCTGGGCGGTGTCGGCGCCGGCGCGGATCTCCCCCGCCTTCTTGGCCTCGTCGATCATCTGCTCGACGAGAGTGAACCAGTTGCCGTGCGCGCTCGCCACGGCATCGTGCACCTTGCCCCGGCGGGCGTCGTACTCCGCCGAGACCGAGTAGAAGAAGCAGCCGCCCGGGAAGACGCGCCGCGCGGAGTAGGAGAGCCAGTTGCCGCACAGGCACCGCAGCCGGCCGAGACCGGCGGGCAGGGCACGGGCCGGCTGCACGACGTGTTCGATGAAGACCTTGATGGCGGCCCGCACGGTGGCGAGCTGTAGCTCCTCCTTCGATCCGAACAGGGCGAACACTCCGCTCTTGCTGAGGTGCAGTTCGCCCGCGAGACGGCCGAGGGACAGTCCCTCCAGGCCCTCGACCGACGCGATCCTGACGGCCCGCTGGAGGATCGCCCGCCGGGTCTGGTTGCCACGCTCGATCCGCCTGTCCGTCGCTGTCCTTGCCAAGGCACACCTCCTCGCCGTCTCCCGCCAGGGGGACGTCCGCTCCGTGACCACATACCGGCCCACATTATGTGGACGACCGTGCGGACATGTGGGAGAGTTCGGTTAGTGTACGGCCGTGCGGTTAGTTCGGGACACGGTCGGCGGCGCGGAAGCGCGCGAGGAACATGGGGTGGGCGCGGTGGCGTTGGCGCTGCACGAGTACGAGGCCGCGGCACGGGAGCGGCTGTCCGGCCCGGTCTGGGACTTCCTGGCGGGCGGGAGCGGCACCGAGTCGATGGTGACGGCCGGCCGCGCCGCCCTCGACCGGATCCGGCTGCGGCCACGCTGTCTCGTCGACGTCTCGGACTGCGACTCCCGCACCTCCCTGCTGGGGGCGGACCTCGCGGCACCGCTGGGCATCGCACCCATGGCCTACCACCGGCTCGTCCATCCCGAGGGCGAGGTGGCGACGGCGCGGGCCGCCGGCGAGACCGGCACGCTCCTCACGGTCAGCATGTTCGCGAGCCGCACCCTGGAGGACATCGCGGCGGCGGCCACCGGCCCGCTGTGGCTCCAGCTCTACTGGCTCAGGCGCCGGGAACCGATGCTCGCGCTGGTCCGCAGGGCCGAGGACGCGGGCTACCGCGCGCTCGTCCTGACCGTCGACGCGCCGAGAGTCGCCCACCGGCCGCGGGACGCCCGCAACGGCTTCGCCGTCCCCGAGGACATCCGCGCCGTCAACCTCGATCCCTCCCTCATGTCCGCCTCGCACACCGGCGCGCCCGGCGCGTCCGCCATCGCCCGGCATTCCCGGGAGCAGTTCGACGCCTCCCTCACCTGGTCCGACCTGGCCTGGCTGCGCGAGCGCACCCCGCTGCCGCTGGTATTGAAGGGCCTGCTCACCGCGGAGGATGCCGAACTCGCCGTGAAACACGGGGTGGACGCCATTGTGGTGTCGAATCACGGAGGACGGCAGCTCGATTTCGCCCAGCCCGCCGTGGAGGCGCTTCCGGAGGTCGCCGAGGCCGTGTCCGGGCGTTGTCCGGTGATCCTGGACGGCTCGGTCCGGCATGGCGCCGATATCGCGAAGGCGCTCTGTCTCGGCGCGCATTCCGTTTTTGTGGGGCGTCCCGTCCTGTGGGGACTGACGCATTCCGGAACCGCCGGCGCCGCCGCCGTCCTGCGCACGTTGACCGAGGAATTCGACGAGGTCATGGCCCTGATGGGAGCCCCTCGCGTCCATCTTTTCGGGCCCTCCGGGGTTACTCGTCGGTGAATTGACCCCACCCCTCGGGGTCGCCTCCCATTCATCTTTTTCCACTCCGGATGAATGGGACTTCGGCATGCACAAAAAGCTGCCTTCTACATCTGTCGGATGTGCGGGCAAACTCGCCGAAGTTTCGCTTGATTACTCGAAAGTAGTAGGCAACGATGAATGTGCGGCCCCGGGGGATACGAGGCGGGCCGCAACCCGTTTGTAAAGTTTTGATTGGTGGGGATTTTCGTGGGGGAAGCGGTGCCGAAAAGGGCCGTTTGCAGTGAAGGTGCCTGGATAGACGACCTTTTACTCGCGGGGGACGGCCGTACGACCGTTCTCCATCTGTCCGGGCCGGTCGGCAGGGGGGAACTGCGCCGGCTCGTCGCAACGGAACAGGAGCGCCTGCGGGCCGCCGGCCTGGCGGCCGGGGGCACGCTCGCGGTGCGGGTGCCGCCTTCGCTCGCCTGTATCGTCGCCATGCTCGCCGGGTGGCGCACGGGGGCCCAAGTGGCCCTGCTGGACCACCGGCTGACCCCTTATGAGGTGGGCAAGGCGATCGCGCGGCTCACTCCGCAACTGGTCGTCGAGCCGGTCGGGGACGTCACCGGCCGGCTGCGCGGCCACTTCGACCTCGCCACCCGCGTCACCCCGCTGCACGGCGGCCGGCCGGCCGCCACACCGCACGCGCTGCTCCAGCTCAGCTCCGGCTCCACCGGCCCGTCCAAGGTCATCGGCCGCACGGTCGGAAGCCTCCTGGCGGAACTCGACCGGTACGCCCGGCTGGACGGCTTTCCCCGCAGGGGCGAACGCACCGTCGTCCTGGCCTCGGTCGTCCACGTCCTCGGACTCGTCGGCGGGCTGCTGCACGGACTCGCCGCCGGCTCGGAGGTCGTGCTGCCCGGCACCCAGACGGTCGACGGCATCCTCAGGGCCGTCGCCGCGGGCGACGCGCCGACCACCCTCCTCGGCGTCCCCTCGCAGGCCGCGCTCCTCACCGCGGCCCGGACCCCGCCCCGCCTCCCCCAGCTGCGCCGGATGATCGTCGGCGGCGAACTGGTGCGCGCGGACGTCTGGGAGCGGTTCACCCGCACCTACCGCGCCGACCTCGGCGCCATGTACGGCATGACGGAGGCCGGGGTCATCGCCACCGACCTCACCGGCGCCCACCGTCCCGGCCTCACCCCGGCACCCGGGATGAGCGTGCGCGTCGAGGACGGGCAGATCCTGCTGGGACTGCCCGCCAGCCCGTACGTGGGACCGGCCGACCCGGCCCGGTTCGTCGACGGCTGGCTGCGCACCAAGGACGCGGGCAGCCTGGACGAGGACACCGGCCTGCTCACCGTCCACGGACGGCTGGACTCGCAGGTCTCCGTCGGCGGGCTGAAGGTCGACCTCGCCGAGGTCGAGGAGGTGCTCGGCGCCCTGCCGGGAGTCGCCGACGCCGTGGTCGTCCAGGGCACCGGCATCGAGGCCTTCGTCACCGTGCGGGACCGGGAGGTCTTCGACGGCCTCGCCGCCGCGCTCGCCGCACGGCTCGCGCCGTACAAGCGGCCCCGCACGCTGCACGCCCTGCCCGGCATCCCGCGCACCGTCACCGGCAAGCCGGTGCGCAACGCCGAGGTGCTGCGCGCCGCCGCGCGCGCCGCGGCCCCGGCGGGCGGGTCAGCTCCGGGTGCCGGAGGCGATCCGGCGCACCTGGACGTGGACACCGCCCTCGCCTGAACCACCCCCGATCCCTCCGGTGTCCCCGCACAGCGCGACACCGAGGACATGACGGCCGCCGTCGACGAGGACGGCGGCGGACGCCAGCGCGTCGGCACCGGGCAACGGGCTCGGCACCGACCGGGCGTCCAGGGCCGGCGGCCAGTTCCGCGGCAACGGCATACGACGGCTCATGCCACCGCCGCGCAGTCCCCGGCCGAGTGCCTTGCCGACGGCTTCCTTCTGCGTCCACAACCACAGGAAGGCCACCGAGCGTTCCGCCTCGGGCAGCCCGCCGATCCAGGCTGCCTCCACGGGGTGGAGCCACGCCCGGGCCATCGGCTCGGCGCGCAGCGGCCGTACCGCTTCCACATCGACACCCACCGCGGCCCCGCGGGCCAGGGCGATGGCCACCGCCGTGCGCGTATGGGCCACGCTCACGCGCACACCCTCGCCGGCCCCGCCGAGGAACGGCCGGCCGCCGGGTTCGTGGCCCACCCATACCTCGGACTCCGGGACGCCGAGCATCCCGGCCGCGCCCCGCAACAGCAGGGCGCGTGCCCTACGGCGCTCGTCCCCGTCCGTGGTGCACCACAGCACCGTCACCGTGTCCGGGTCCATTCCCGGGTGCCCGTCCATGAAGCAGGAGTCAATCAAATGTCCGCTGAGGTCGAGAAGTTCATCATCGAGGCGCTGCAGAACATGAACTACGACGTGTCCGAGGTCACCGGCGACACCCCGCTCGGCCCGGCCGGCCTGGACCTGGAGTCCCTCTCGGTCGCCGAGATAGCCATCCAGGTCGAGGACACGTACGGGGTGAAGTTCGAGGAGGACGAGATGGAGACCGTCGCGCTGCTGACCGTCTCGGGTCTCGTCAAGGAGATCGTCGACCGGGCCTCCGCCGCCGCCGCGGCCAAGTGACCCCACGGCCGGCGACGGCCCGGCCCGCACCCACCCTCCCGTCCCGCCCGCCACGGCGGCGGACGGGAGGGGCGGCGGCCGGCCCCGCCGGACGGCCGTGCACGTACGCGAAGACCGAGACAGACAAAGGCCCGACAGTAGGGACCGACGGGAAATGAACCCGAAGAACGAGCGCGCGGAACTCGCGGCCGATCAGCGGCTGGGCGTGGGCAACGTGCTGACCACACTGATCGAGCGGGGCACCGGCCTCGACCGACCGACCCTGACCTTCGACACCGAGGTGGACGGCCACCCGGCCTGGCAGCCCCTCACCCTGGCGCACCTCGGCGAGCGCGTCGCCGCCCGGGCCGCCGTCCTGCACGCCCTCGGCGTCAGGCCCCGCGACCCGGTCGCCGTCTGGGTGACCGACGGCGCCGACCAGGTGCTCGGCTATCTGGCACTGGCCCGCCTGGGCGCGATCCCCGCGCTCGTCAACGGCAGGGTGCCCGCCGAGCAGGCGGCCGAGTACATCCGGCGGCTGGGCGCCGTCGGCGTCATCGCCGACCGTCCGCACCGGGACGCGCTGTCCTCGGCCGGCAGCACCACCGCGCTGCTCGCGGACCCCGCCGACCTGGGCACCGGCGATCCCGGCGCGGCTCCCGCGGCCTACCGGCACCACGGCGACGAGCCCGTGGTCATCACCCACTCCTCCGGCACGACCGGCCTGCCCAAGGCGGTCGTCCACTCCCACCACAGCCTGTTCGCCGCCATCCGGCACCGGCTGTCCCTGCCCAAGGGCCAGGGTCTGGACCGGATGCTGGGCGCGCTGCCCTCCGCGCACGCGGCCACCGTCATCGCCGTGAACCTCGCCCTGACCAACCGCGCCCAGCTGGCCGTCGTCTCCCGGCAGACCGGCACGCTGGTGCTCGACGCCATCGAGTCCTGGCAGCCGGCCAGCGTCCTCGGCTTCGCCGCCACCTGGTCGGAGCTGGCGGGCGAGGACCTGTCCCGGCGCGACCTCGCCTCCGTGCGCACCTGGTGGAACACCGGGGACTGCGCGCACGAGGCGCACATCCGCAAGCTCATCGCGCACGGTACGCGCGAGTCGGTCACCGCGCGGGGGCGGGTGACGCGCCCCGGCTCGTTCTTCGTGGACGGCCTCGGCTCCTCGGAGATGGGCCACTCCCAGTTCCACATCACGCACACCCCCGACACCGGGCGCTACGGCCGCTGCATCGGCAGGCCGCACGCCTTCTCCGACATCGCGGTCGTCGACGACGACGGCGAGCGGCTGGGCACCGGCGAGGTGGGCCAGCTCGCCGTCAAGGCGCCGACGCTGTCGCTCGGTTACTGGAACGACTCGGTGACCACCTACCGCACCCGCCGGGACGGCTACTTCCTCACCGGCGACCTCGTCTACCGCGACGAGGAGGGCTACTACTACCACGTGGACCGCCTGGTGGACGCCGTCGACCTCGGCGACGGCCACCGCCTGTACACCATGCTGTGCGAGGAGCGGGTCCTCGCCGACTGCGCCGGCGTGCTGGAGTGCACGGTCGTCGCCGTGTCCACGGACGGCCGGGTCGCGACCTCGGTGCTGCTCGTGCTGGACCCGGCGGCGGACCAGGAGGCCGACCGCACCGCCGAGGTGCTCGCCGCGCTGGAGCCGTGGGTGGCCCGCACCGTCGAGCGCGTCGTCGTGGTCGAACCGGACCGCATCCCGCTCGGCGCGACCGGCAAGGTCCGCAAGTTCCTGCTGCGCCGGCGCTTCCTGGACGGCGAGCTGCTGGGCCGGGAGACCTCCGCGAAGCAGGTCGCCGTATGACCGCCGCGCTCCCGGGTGCCGTGATCACCGGGCTCGGCACCTTCACTCCGCTCGGCCGGGGCGCCGCCGGCACGTTCGACGCGCTGTGCCACGGCAAGTCCGGTCTGCGCAGGCCGCCGGAGGGGCACCTGCTCGACGGCACCGTGGGCAGCGCCGGCATCGCGCCGGACATCGAGGCGCGCGAGGTGCTGCCGCCCAGCGAGGGCCGGCTGGTCGACCGCTACGCCCTGATGGCCCTGGCCGCCGCCGACGACGCCCTCGCCGACGCGGGGATCGTGGTGGGCCGGGACGTGGACCCCGAGCGCGTCGCGGTGGTCGTCTCCAGCGGCGCGGGCGGCCTGACCACGTACGAGGCACAGGCCCACGAGCGGGTCCGGCGCGGCCCGACGGCGGTCAGCCCCTATCTGCTGCCCGGCATGCTGCCCAACATGGCGGCGGCCCGGATCGCCATCAAGCACGGTATCCGCGGCTGGAGTTCGGCCGTCGCCACCGCCTGCGCGGCCGGTGCCCACGCCGTGGCGGAGGCCGCCCGGCTGATCCGCTACGGCGAGGCCGACGTGGTGGTCTGCGGCGGCGCCGAGGCGCCGCTCAACCCGACCTCCGCCCTGGCGTTCGCCCACGCCCGGGCCCTGGCCAGCGGCTGGGACGACGACCCGGAGGCGGCCAGCCGGCCCTTCGACCGCCGCCGCAACGGGTTCGTGCTGGCGGAGGGCGCCGGGGTGCTGGTCGTGGAGCGCGTCGAGCACGCCGACGCCCGGGGCGCCGCGGGCTACGCCGACCTGCTCGGCTGGGGCGCCACCACCGACGCCTTCAAGCCCACCGCGCCGCGCCCCGACGGCGAGGGGGCCGCGCAGGCGATGCGCGGGGCGCTGCGCACGGGCGGTCTGACGCCCGGCGACATCGGCTACATCAACGCGCACGGCACCGCCACCAAGCTGGGCGACATCGCCGAGACCAGGGCCGTACGGGCCGTGTTCGAAGACCGTTCGCCGGCCGTGAGCAGCACCAAGTCCATGACCGGGCACCTGCTCGGCGGCTCCGGTGCGGTGGAGGCCGCGATCTGCGCCCTCGCCGTCGCGCGCGGCACGCTGCCGCCCACGCACAACCTGGACGAGGTCGACCCGGCCTGCGACCTGGACCACGTACGGGGCGAGGCCCGGCGCGTCCCCGTCCAGGCCGTGCTGTCCAACTCGTTCGCCTTCGGCGGTCACAACGTCAGCCTGCTGTTCGGCACCGCCGGCACCCGCGCCCGGCGCCGCGAAGAGGGAGAGAGCACGTGAACATCGGAGCCGTGGACCACGTCGAGTTCTACGTCGGCGACGCCCGGCAGTCGGCGTTCTACCTGTGCACCGCGTTCGGCTTCCGGGTGCGCGGCCAGGCGGGTCCCGAGACGGGCCGCGCGGACAGCCGGTCGCTGCTGCTGAGCCAGGGCGGCATCGACCTGGTGCTCACCTCCGCGCTGACCCCCGGCCATCCGGCGGCGCACTACGTCTCCCGGCACGGCGACGGCGTGGCCAACATCGCCTTCGAAGTCCCGGACGCCGCCGAGGCGTTCGCGACCGCCGTGGCGCGGGGGGCGACACCGGTGGAGGAGCCCGTCACGCACGGCCGGTGCGGCACCGAGGTCGTCACGGCGTCCGTGCTCGGCTTCGGCGACGTGGCGCACCGCTTCACGCAGCGGACCGGGGACCGGGCCGACTTCCTGCCCGGCACGATGGACATCATCGCCGACGACCCCGACGAGAGCGAACGGCTGCTGCACACCGTCGACCACGCGGCGATCTGCCTGCCGGCGGGCACCCTGCGGCCGACGGTCGCCTTCTACGAGGAGGTCTTCGGGTTCCGCCAGATCTTCGAGGAGTTCATCGAGGTCGGCGAGCAGGCCATGGACTCCAAGGTGGTGCAGAGCCCGTCCGGCGAGGTCACCTTCACCCTCATCGAGCCGGTGACGGACCGTCGGCCCGGCCAGATCGACGCGTTCCTGGCCCGCCACGGCGGCGCCGGAGTGCAGCATCTCGCGCTGCTCACCGACGACATCGTCACCGCGGTGCCGGCCATGGAGGCCCGCGGTGTCGGCTTCCTGGACACCCCGGGCACCTACTACGACGAGCTGGCCGAGCGGCTGGGCGAGCCCGAGCTGCGCATCGAGGACCTGCGGCGCACCAACGTCCTGGTCGACCGGGACCACTGGGGCCAGGTCTTCCAGATCTTCACCCAGTCCATGCACGTACGGAAGACCTTCTTCTGGGAGGTCATCGACCGGCACGGGGCCCGCACGTTCGGCAGCGGCAACATCAAGGCGCTCTACGAGGCCGTGGCCCGCGAGAAGGCGATGGCCTGACACCGGCCGACGCCCACCACCCCCTTCAAGGCACACGAGGAAGACCGTGACTGTTCAGGACCCCACCGCTTTCACCCTGACCGAGGAGGAGCGCGCGCTCCTGCCCACCGACGAGGACGTGGCCTTCTACGCCGAGCACGGCTGGTACCTGTCCGAGAAGATCTTCACCGACGAGGAGACCGCACGGCTCGAGGCCGCCAGCGAGCGTTTCTACGCCGGCCACCGCGACCGTACGCTGCCGGTCCGCCCGTCGAAGCTGGCGTACTGGGAGCCGGAGCACGGTCCCGTGCAGCGGCACAACGACTACATCCACTACGAGGACGACACGATCGGCGCCGTCCTGCGCAAGCCGCTGCTCGGCGCGGTGGCCGCGCGGCTCGCCGAGGCCGCGGAGATCCGGGTGTTCCAGTCCACCCTGATCTACAAACCGCCGGTGGCCGGGGAGCCGTCGAACATCGTGCCCTGGCACTTCGACCGGCACTACTGGGCCACCTCCACCTCCGAGCGGATGCTGACCGCGTTCATCCCCTTCCACGACTGTGACGAGGAACTGGGCACCATCACGATGGTGGACGGCAGTCACCACTGGAAGGAGACCGCCGCCAACGACGCGACGTCCCTGCACTTCGCCGAGCGCGACCGGGGCGAACTCGACCAGATGCTGGAGGAGAACGCGGCGTACAACAACACGGAGGTCCGCAAGGTCCCGATGGTGATCCCCAGGGGCCACGTCAGCTTCCACCACTGCCGCACCTACCACGGCAGCGGCGCCAACGTCGGCGACCGGCCCCGCCGCGCCATCTCCTTCCACCTCCAGGACGGCGAGAACCGCTACCGGCCCTTCCGCCGCTCCGACGGCACCGCGGTGGCGTACAACCACGACGTGCTGGTGCGCAGGACCGCCGAGGGGACCCCGGACTACGCGGACCCCGAGTTCCTGCCGGTGCTGTGGCGCACCCGCTGATGCGCACCGTCGCGGTGGTCGGCACGGGCCTGATCGGCACGTCGATCGCCCTGGCGCTGCGCGCCCGGGGCATCACCCCCTACCTCCTCGACGACGACCCCGAGGCCGCGCGCACCGCCGCCGGCCTCGGCGCGGGGGTGGCGGAAGTACCGCGCACCCCCGTGGACCTGGCCGTCCTCGCCGTACCCCCGCAGCATGTCGCCACGTGTCTGCGCCGGCAGCAGACACGGGGGCTGGCCCACGACTTCACCGACGTCTCCAGCGTGAAGGTGCGGCCGCAGCGGGAGGCCGCGGAGCTGGGCTGCGACCTGGCCCGTTTCGTGGGCGGGCACCCCATGGCGGGCCGGGAGCGGTCGGGGCCGCTCGCGGCGCTGCCCGACCTGTTCCACGGCCGGCCCTGGGTGCTGACCCCGGCGGGCCGGGCCGGCGAGCGGGCGGTCGGCCGGGCGACGGAGCTGGCCCGGCTGTGCGGGGCGCGCCCGGTGGTGATGGAGCCCGCCCAGCACGACCGGGCGGTGGCCCTCGTCTCGCACACCCCGCACCTGGTCGCGAGCCTGCTCGCGGGCCGGCTGCTGGACGGCGAGGAGTCCCAGCTCCAGCTCGCCGGCCAGGGCCTGCGCGACGCCACGCGGATCGCCGCGGGCGACGCCGGCCTGTGGACGGACATCCTCAGTTCCAACGCGGCGGCCGTCGTGGAGGTGCTGACGGAGCTGGCCGGGGAGCTGGAGACGGCCCTGGGCGCCCTGCGGGAGCTGGCGGAGGCCCCTGCGGCCCGGGACGCCGGCGGCCGGGACCGGCTCACCGCGGCCCTGGCCCGCGGGGTGCGCGGGCGCGGCCTGATCCAGGGGCGGGCGCCGGGCGGCCTGCGGCTGAGCGGTGCCGCCGCCGGGACATGAGGCGCCGCCCCGTCCCGGGCCGACGGCCCGGCCCACGACGACCTTCGACCCAGTGGAGCAAGTGACTATGACCAGCCGACGGCTCGACGTCTGCGTGATCGGTGCCGGGCCCCGCGGCCTCTCGGTCCTCGAACGGCTGTGTGCGAACGCCGCGGCGGAAGCGGACCGCCGCCCGCTCACCGTGCACATGGTCGACCCGTATCCGCCGGGCGCCGGGCGGGTGTGGCGCACCGACCAGTCCGAGCACCTGCTGATGAACACGGTGGCCTCCCAGGTCACGATGTTCACCGACGACAGCGTGCGGATCGAGGGGGCGCTCGTCCCGGGGCCGAGCCTGTACGAGTGGGCGCGCTTCCTCACCCTGATCGGCCCCATGGACGGTGCGCGCCACGACGAGCGGGTGCTGGCCGAGGCCCGCGCGCTCGGCCCCGACTCGTATCCCACCCGCGCCTTCTACGGCCACTACCTGGAGTGGGTCTTCCAGCGGGTCACCCGGACCGCGCCGGGCGGCCTGACGACCGTGGTGCACCGGGCCCGCGCGGTCGGCCTGACCGACGAGCCGGACGGCACCCAGCGGGTGCGGCTCGACGACGGCCGGAGCGTGGCGGGCCTGGCCGCCGTGGTCCTCGCCCAGGGCCATCTGCCGGTACGGCGCTCCCGCCGCCAGCGGGAGCTGGCCGAGTTCGCCGGGGCGCACGGGCTCGGCTACGTCGCACCCGCCAACCCGGCGGACGCGGACCTGTCGGCGGTGCGCCCCGGCGAGACGGTGGCCCTGCTCGGGCTGGGGCTCAACTTCTTCGACCACACGGCCCTGTTGACGCTCGGCCGGGGCGGGCGGTTCGAGCGGCGGGGCGGCCGGCTGGTCTATCTGCCGTCCGGACGGGAGCCCCGGCTGGTGGCCGGCTCCCGCCGGGGCCTGCCCTTCCACGCGCGGGGCGAGAACCAGAAGGGCCCGCACGGGCGGCACGAACCGGCCCTGCTGACCGCGGAGGTGATCGAGGAGCTGCGGCAGCGGGCCCGGCGCCGGGGCGGGATCGACTTCCGCGAGACGGTGTGGCCGCTGGTCGCCAAGGAGGCCGAGACCGTCTACTACACCGCGCTGCTCACGGCCGCCGACCGGACGGCGGACGCGCGCCGGCTGCGCGCGGCCTATCTCGCGGTGCCGCCGGGGAGCCGGCGCGAGCAGGACATCCTCGACGAGTTCGGCGTGGCGCCGGCCGACCGCTGGGACTGGGACCGGATCGCCCGCCCGTACGCGGGACGCGACTTCGTCTCGCCGGCCGACTTCCGCGGCTGGCTGGTCGCGCACCTGCGCGCGGATCTGGCGTCGGCGCGGGCCGGCAATGTCGACGGGCCGCTGAAGTCGGCGCTCGACGTGCTGCGCGACCTGCGCAACGAACTGCGGCTCGTGATCGACCACGGCGGCCTCACCGGCCGCTCGCACCGGCGTGACCTGGACGGCTGGTACACGCCGTTGAACGCGTACCTGTCCATCGGGCCGCCCGCCGGGCGGATCGAGGAGGCGATCGCGCTGATCGAGGCCGGCGTGCTGGACGTGCTCGGCCCGGACGCGCGGGCCGGGGCGGACCGGGCACGGGGCACGTTCGTGATCGAGTCCCCGGCGGTGCCCGGCTCCCGGGTCCCGGCCGGCACCCTCGTCGAGGCGCGCCTGCCGGAGACCGACCTGCGCACGACCGCCGATCCGCTGCTGCGCCGGCTCCTGGCCTCCGGACGGTGCCGTCCGCACCGGATCGGCGACCCGGAGGGGACGTCGTACGAGACGGGCGGCCTCGCCGTGACCGGCGCGCCGTTCCGGGTGATCGACGCCGAGGGCCGGGCGCATCCGCGCCGCTTCGCCTTCGGGGTGCCCACGGAGTCCGTGCACTGGGCGACGGCGGCCGGCATCCGTCCCGGGGTGAACTCGGTGACGCTCCAGGACTCGGACGCCATCGCACGTGCCGTCCTCGCGGCGGCGGACCGGCGGCCGGACGACGAGATGATCGGAGAGCTGACGCGGTGAACACCCCCGACACGGGCGCCCCCGACACGGGCGCGGCCCTCGTCGACGCCGGGCTGCTGAGCCCGGTGCGCGCCGGCAGCCCCGCCGAGGAGACCACCTCCGACCGGGCGTGGCTCCAGGCGATGCTGGACGCGGAGGCGGCGCTGGTGCGGGCCCAGGCGGCGCTGGGCAACGTGCCCGAGGAGGCGGCGCGGACCATCACCGCGCTGGCCCGCGCCGACCGCCTGGACCTGCGCGCGCTGGCCGTGCTCGGCCGGGGCGCGGCCAATCCGGTGGTGGCCGTGGTGCGGGCGTTCACCGACCTGGTGGCGGCCGTCGACCCGGCCGCCGCGGACCAGGTGCACCGGGGCTCGACCAGTCAGGACATCCTGGACACCGCCGCGATGCTGGTGGCCGCCCGCACCCTGGACGTGCTGCTGGCCGACCTGGACGACATGGCCGGCTCGCTGCGGATGCTGGCCGGCGCGCACACGGGGACGCCGATGGCGGGGCGGACGCTCGGGCTGCACGCGGTACCGACCACCTTCGGCCTCAAGGCCGCCGGCTGGCTGGTGGCCGTGGCGCGGGCGGCGGACCGGCTGCGCCGGCTGCGCACGGAGGAGCTGGTCGTCCAGCTCGGCGGCGCGGCGGGCACGCTGGCGGGCTACGTCGAGTACGAGCGGCTGCACCGCGAGGCGCGGGGCGAGCCCCCGGAACCGGAGTACGCGCGCCGGCTGACGGAGCGGTTCGCCGCGGAGACCGGCCTCGGTGCCCCGCTCCTGCCGTGGCACAGCCACCGTGCGCCGGTCGCCGCGCTGGCCGCCGAACTGGCCCTGGCCACCGGGGTGCTGGGCAAGATCGCGGTGGATGTGCAGTCGCTGGCGCGCACCGAGACCGCCGAGGTGGCGGAGCCGGCGGCGGCCGGACGGGGTGTCTCCTCGGCGATGCCGCACAAGCGCAATCCGGCGCTGGCCACGCTGATCCGCTCCGCCGCCCTCCAGGTGCCCGCGTACGCGGGCGTGCTGACGCAGGCGATGCTCTCGGAGGACGAGCGGTCGGCCGGTGCCTGGCACGCGGAGTGGCTGCCGCTGCGCGAGTGTCTGCGGCTGGCGGGCGGGGCGGCGCACACCGCACGGGAGCTGGTGGCCGGGCTGGTGGTGGATCCCGGGAGGATGCGCGCCAACCTCGGCCTGAGCGGCGGTCTGATCGTCTCCGAGCGGCTCGCGGCGGCGCTGGCGTCCGTGCTCGGCAAGGCGACGGCCAAGGAGGTGGTGAGCCGGGCCGCCGCCGAGAGCGCCGCCACCGGCCGCCCCCTTGCCGAGGTCCTCGCCGCCGTACCCGAACTCGCCGGCCGCTTCGACGCCGGCGTCCTCGGCGCGCTCCTCGACCCGGCCGCGTACACGGGGGCGGCCGGGGAGCTGACCGATCGGGCGCTGCGGGCGGCCAAGGCTCCGGCCCCGCGGGACCGGGCTTCGGGGGCCGGGCGGTGACCCGGGGTGCCGCGCTGGTCGGTACGGCCCTCAACGCGCTGGCCCGGCCCGCTCCGGGCCTGGCGGGACGGGCCGCCTACGCGCTGTTCCGTCATCCGCTGCGCAGGGGCGGGGTGCTGCCCGGGGAGCGGGCCGTCCACGAGCGGGCCGCGGTCGAGGAGGTGGTCCTCGGCGGCAGACGGGTGCGGGTCTACCGGTGGGGTGACGGCGCGCGGCCGGTGCTGATGCTGCACGGCTGGCAGTCCCGGGCCTCGCGGTACGCGGGTTTCGTGCCGCGGCTGGAGGCGCTGGGGCTGACCGGGCTCGCGTTCGACGCGCCCGGGCACGGCGACTCGGAGGGCGGGACCACCACCATCCTGGAGTACCGCGAGATCACCCGGCTGCTCCAGGAGCGGTACGGGGTCTTCCACACGGTGGTCGCCCACTCCCTCGGCGCCACCGCCGCCTTCCTGGCGCTGCGCGGCGGGCTGCGGGCCGAGCGGCTCGTCACGGTCGCCGCCGTGAAGGATTTCGGCCATTTTCCCGACGAGTTCGCCCGCATCCTGCGGCTCGGGCCCGGCCTGCGGCAGGACCTCCGCCTCCGGATCGAGCACCGGCTCTTCGGGCAGGTCCGCGACCCTTGGGAGGAGTTCGACGCCACCGCGCGCCCCGAACGGATCGGGGTACGGATGCGGATCATCCACGACACGGACGACGACATGGTCCCGGTCGCGCACGCGCACGCGCTGAAGTCCGCGTACGGCGATCGGGCGGAGCTGGTCCTGACCCGCGGGCTGGGGCACCGCAAGGTGCTGGGCGAGGCGGCGGTGATCGACGGCGCGATGGGTTTCATCGCGCCGGAATCCACGGGAACCCGGGAAGTCCCTTTTAAATGAACGCACGGTCGTCTACTTTTACGCGAGTGAGCGCGGCCGCTGCGGACCGGGTGACGGCGGCGCACCGGACGAAGGGACCCCCTCGCATGACGACCGCCTCACCCCACTCGCCGGACACCGGTCCGGCCCGGGCAGCACAGCCGGACGACGCCGGCGCGCCGGGGACCTCCGCGACGGCGGCGGCCGCCGCCAAGCTCGCCCTGCTCGTCGCGTCCGGCGCCACGTTCCTCGCCGTGCTCGACACCACGGTGGTGAACATCGCCTTCGCGGATCTGCGCGCCGACTTCCGCGACGCCTCGCTCTCCCAGCTCACCTGGATCGTGACCGCCTACACCGTCGTGTTCGCGGCGCTGCTGGCCGTCGCCGGCCGCGTCGCCGACACCATCGGGCGCAAGAAGCTGTTCGTGTGGTCCGCGGCCGTGTTCCTGGTGGCCTCTCTGCTCAGCGGGCTCGCCACCGGGGTGCCGATGCTCATCGCGGCCCGGGCCCTGCAAGGAGTGGGCGCGGCGGGGCTGATCCCCTCGGCGCTCGGCCTGGTGCTCCAGCACACTCCCGCGGCCCGCCGTCAGGTCGCCATCGGCATCTGGGGAGCGGTGGGCAGCATGGCCGCCGCCGTCGGCCCGAGCCTCGGCGGACTCCTGGTGGACGCCTGGGGCTGGCGCAGCGTCTTCCTGATCAACCTGCCGATCGGTCTCGTCATCCTGGCCGGCGCGGTCCGGCTCACCGGCGACCGGCCGACCGGCCGCAAGCTGCCCGACCCCACCGGCACGCTGGCCCTGGCGCTCGGTGTCGGCGGTGTCGTCTTCGGCGTGACCCAGGGCACGGAGTGGGGCTGGGCCGGCGGACGCGTGCTCGGCCTGCTCGGCGGCGGTGCGGTGCTGCTCGCCGCGGCCCTGCTGCTGTCCCGGCGGCACGCCGCGCCCGCCATCGAGCTGGACCTCTGGCGCAGCCGCGCCTTCGCGGCCACCAATGTCACCTCGCTGCTGTTCGGCGCGGCGATGTACTCCTACCTCCTCAGTTCCCTGCTGTTCCTGAACGCGGTGTGGGGCTACTCGGAGCTGAAGGCCGGACTGGCGGTCACGCCGGGCGCCTTCGCCTCCGCGCTCGGCGCCATGGTCGTCGGACGCCGGGTCGGGCCGGCCGGCCAGTGGGCGGCGGTCGCCGTCGGCTCCGTGCTCTTCGGCGCCTCGTGCGCGGGGATGTACCTGCTGCTGGGCACCGAGAGGAGTTACGCGGCGGTGTGGCTGCCCCTCGGCGTCCTCGCCGGCGTCGGCATCGGCGCGGCGCTGACCGCCATCTCCAACGCGGCCACGGCGTCGCTGCCGCCGCAGCGCTTCGCCTCCGGCACCGGCCTGCTGATGACCACCCGCCAGATCGGCGGCGCCCTCGGCATCGCCGCGCTCGCGGCCATCCTGGAGCGCCATGACGTCCTCGACGACGAGGGCTATCTGCGGGTGTTCCTCGCCTGTGCCATCGGGGCCGGGGCCGCCGCCGCGGCGGCCTTCGCGATCCGCTCCCGGCCCGTCCAGAACGCGTAACCGTCCGCTCCCGGCGGGGCCACCGGCTCCCGCGACGATGTGAAGAAGAGAGCGCATGCCACCCATCGACCGATCCGACCGCTCCGTCGCGCGAGCCGAGCACGCCCTGCTGGCACAGCTCCAGCCGGTGGTGGAGGAGAACCTCCACCGTCATCTGGACGTCGCCAAGGAGTGGTTCCCGCACGAGTACGTCCCGTGGAGCGAGGGCCGTACGTTCGACGGCCCGCTCGGCGGACAGCCGTGGACCGACGACGAGGCCACGCTGCCGGAGGTGGCCCGCACCTCCCTGGTGGTCAACCTGCTCACGGAGGACAACCTGCCCGGCTACCACTTCGCGGTGGCCGAGTTCGGCAAGGACGGCGCGTGGGGTACCTGGGTGGACCGCTGGACCGCCGAGGAGGCCCGGCACGGCACCGCGTTGCGCGACTACCTCCTGGTCACCCGGGCCGTCGACCCCCGGGCCCTGGAGCGCGCCCGGATGGCGCACATGTCGGGCGGATACCACCGGCCCGACGGCTTCAGCGCGCTGCACGCGATCGCGTACGCCGCGTTCCAGGAGCTTGCCACCCGCATCTCGCACCGCAACACCGGCCAGGCGAGCACCGATCCCCGGTGCGAGGCGCTGCTCGCGCGGATCGCCGCGGACGAGAACCTGCACATGGTCTTCTACCGCAACCTGGTCGAGGCGGCGTTCGAGCTGGTGCCGGACACCGCGATGCGGGTCGTGCGGGACGTCGTCGTCGGCTTCGAGATGCCGGGCTCCACCATCAAGGACTTCGGCCGCAAGTCGGCGGAGATCGCCATCGCCGGCATCTACGACCTCCGCCTCCACCACGACAGCGTCCTCACGCCCGTCCTGCGCAGGCTCGGCGTCTTCGAACGCGCGGGCCTCGGCCCGGACGGTGAGCGCGCACGCGAGGAACTCGCCGCCTTCCTGGATCAGCTGGACAAGAAGGCGACGTCGTTCACGACCCGCCGCGAGGGCATCCGCGCGGCCCGCGCCAAGCGGGAGTCGCAAGCGGCCTGACCCGGACGGCGGTACGGGACGGGGGGCGGCCCCGGATCGCGGCCACCCCCTCTCCCCGCCCGGTGCGCCCGGTCAGGGCCGCGGCGCGCGCACGGGGCCGCGCGGCCCGGTCGCCGGGGCGCTCCGGTCGGGCCGGTCGTCCAGCAGCTCGGCGTCGATCACCGAGTCCAGGTGGTCCTTGATCCATTGATTGGGGCCGGGTTGCACGGGACGGGGAGCGGGGTGCGGGATCGTCATGTCGTCCTCCAACGGGGAGTGCTGACGGTTCAACATATTAGCACGATCGTCCGTTTACTTTCCTGAAGTACTGGTTCATCATGAATATGCGCGAACGATCGTGCTAATAGCTGCGCCGGACACCTCGCGCAGCACCGAACAACTGGAGGGTTTGTCATGGATCTCGCGACGGCGGCCGGCCCGGCCCTGAGCGCGCAGGGGGAGGCCATGTTCGACCTGTTCCGCAAGCCGCAGGGGCGCAGCAGACCCCGGCCCGACGAGCGGGCGGTCATCGAGAGCGCGCGGACCGGCGAGCTGACCGCCCGGGGCGGCGGGGTCGTCACCTACGCCTGGGGCGACGGCGAGCGCCCGGTGCTGCTGGTGCACGGCTGGGAATCGCGCGCCTCGCGCTACGCCAAGCTCATCACCCGGCTCCTCGCACTCGGCTACAGCCCGGTGTCCTTCGACGCTCCGGGGCACGGCGAGTCCGGGGGCGACACCACCACCCTGGCCGAGTACCGCGCCCTCATCGGCGCACTGCACCGCGCGCACGGGGACTTCGCGGCCGTGGTCGGCCACTCCTTCGGGGCGCTGGCGCTGTTCCTGTCGCTGCCCGAAGGGCTGCGCGCCGGCCGGATCGTGGCCGTCAGCACGGTCCCCGACTTCTCCTACCTGGTCGACTCCTTCAGCGCCCACCGGGCACTGGACGCGCGGACGGACGCGGAACTGCGCCACCGCCTGGACCGGGACCTGTACCCGGGCGAGGACATGTGGACCCGTTTCTCCGTCCTCCACCACGCCCCGCACGTACGCGTCCCCGTGCTCCTGATCCACGACGAGAACGACGAGGCGGTGGGCGCGGAGCAGGCGGAGCGCCTCGCCGGGGGCTTCGCGGACCGGGCCCGGCTGGTCCTCACCCGCCGGCTCGGGCACCGGCGCGTCCTCGGCTCTCCCCTGGTCGTCGACACCATCGCCGGGTTCCTCACCGGAACCGGCGCGGACCTCGGCGACAGGACGGGGGTGGCGGCACGGTGACCGGCCTTCTCGCGGGCAAGCGGATCCTGGTGACGGGCGTCCTGATGGAGTCCTCGATCGCCTTCCACACCGCCCGGCTCGCCCAGCAGCAGGGAGCCGAGGTCGTCCTCACGGGGTACGGCCGGCTCGCCCTGGTGGAGCGGATCGCGCGGCGGCTGCCCGAGCCCGCCGTCCTGCTCGAACTCGACGTCCAGGACAAGGGACACCTGGAGAGCCTGGCCGGGCGGATCCGGGAGCGGGTGGGCCGCGACGCGCGCCTGGACGGCGTCGTGCACTCCATCGCCTTCGCGCCGCAGGACGCGATGGGCGGCAACTTCCTCGCCACCGGCTGGGATTCGGTGGCGACCGCGGTCGAGGTGTCCGCCTACTCGCTGAAGGCGCTCGCGGTGGCGTGCCTGCCGCTGCTTCAGGAGCGCGGCGGGTCGATCGTGGGCCTGGACTTCGACGCGGGCGTGGCCTGGCCCGCGTACGACTGGATGGGCGTGGCCAAGGCGGCCCTGGAGGCCACCTCGCGCTATGTCGCCCGGGACCTCGGGCCGCGCGGCATCCGCTGCAACCTGGTGGCGGCCGGGCCCGTGAAGACCATGGCGGCCCGGCACATCCCGGGGTTCGAGACCTTCCGCGAGGTGTGGGACACCCGCGCCCCGATCGGCTGGGACCTCTCGGACCCGGAACCGGCGGCCCGCGCGGTGGTCGCCCTGCTGTCCGACTGGTTCCCCCGCACGACGGGCGAGATCGTGCACGTGGACGGCGGTGTGCACGCCATCGGGGCGTGAGGGGAGGCACGGAGCGCGGCGGCGGGCCCGTCCGGGTGGGCGGGGCCGCCGCCGGGGCGTCAGGGTGTGGCGGGCAGCAGCGAGGGGTCGGCGGCCTCGGAGCGCAGGCGGTTGAGGACGGCCTTGGCCGCCTTGTCGTAGCACGTGAAGTCGTCGTGCAGGACGGACTCGGCGTTCGCCATCTCCAGGAACGCCACGAGTTCGAAGACGAGCTGGGGCACGTCGGCGTCCGGCGCGAGTTCTCCGGCGAGCTGTGCCTCGCGCGCGGTCTGCTCCAGGTAGGAGAACCAGTTGGTGCGGGCCGCGGCGAGCGTGTCGTGGACCTTGCCTTCGCGCGCGTCGTACTCGGCGGAGACCGAGTAGAAGAAGCAGCCGCCCGGGAAGACCCGCTCCCGGGAGTACGTGAGCCAGCCCGTGCACAGGCGCCACAGACGGCCGATGCCGGCCGGCAGGTCCCGGGCCGGCTGCACCACGTGCTCCAGGTACACGGTGATCGCCGTGCGGATGGTCGCGAGCTGGAGGTCCTCCTTGGAGCCGAACAGCGCGAACACACCGCTCTTGCTCAGCTTCAGCTCGCTCGCGAGCTGCCCCATGGACAGGGCCGCGAGCCCTTCCACGGAGGCGATCTCCACGGCTCTTCGGAGAATCAGCTGGCGGGTCTGGTTTCCGCGTGCGATCCGGCCGTCGGCCTGCGTTCCTGCCACACCCATGTGCACCACTCTCCTGGACCGGACGTTCTCGGCGCCGTTGAGGTGTCCACAGTGTAACCAATGAGCGGACGTTCGTTCGGTTAGTATCCGCCGAAGCGGAGGCGCTCAGTCCAGGGAGAGCGTACGCGGGTCCGGCTCGCCGGCGCCGGGCGCGCCCTGGCCGGCGAAGTCGACAACGGTGCGCAGGACGTCCGCGTCGCCGAGGATGCGCCGGTGTCCGAGGCCGCTGGTGACGACGAGCCGGGCCTGGTCGCCGAAGGCCGCGGCCAGCCGGCGGCCCTGGGCCACCCCGATCCTGGTGTCGTCCTCGTCGTGGATCACCAGCAGCGGCGCGCGCACGCTCCGCGGCATGTCCGTGAGCGAGAACGGCACCTCCCGCGCGGGCATGCCGGGGAAGAGCCGCTCGCGGATCTCGTCGCGCAGACGCGCCTGAAGCCGGTCGCGCACCTTCAGCTCGGCGCAGAACTCCCGGATCAGGTAGTCGAAGTCGCAGACCCCGCTGATGGTGACGACTCTCTGGGCCTTCACCCCGTGCTTGAGCCCGAAGAACGAGCCCAGCGCACCCATCGAGTGGGCGATCAGGCACTCGAACGTGCCGTACTGGTCGTGCAGCGCGGAGACGATGTCGCGGTAGTCCAGGATCGTGGCGCTGCGGCCGCCGGCGTCGCCGTGACCCGGGGCGTCGAAGGCGACGACGCTGTAGCCGCGCTCCAGCAGTCCGGGGACGAAGGCGGAGAGCCGGGAGGCGCGCGACTGCCAGCCGTGCACCAGCAGCACGGGCCGGGCGCCGTCGCCCCAGCGGTACGTCACCGCGTGTCTGCCGCCGCCGAGTTCGACGCGGCCGATGTGCGCCGTGCCGGACACCTCGCGCTCGGCGGACCGCGGACGGCTGCGCACGAGCGGCATGTGGAACAGCGCGAAGGCACCCTTGCCCGCCAGCCGTCCCGGGACGAGGGAGGCGGTGTTGAGGACGGTGCTCGCAAGGGCCTCGGTGGGTTTCATGCTCGCTGCTCCTCGGTCAGGCATCAGGAGCCTGATACATTAGCACGCACGACCGTACAGTTTTATAGGGTTTCCGGCCGGACGTTTCCTCCGGGTCCGGGTGCCGCGAGGAGTGAGTCGCCGATGCCGGTGCCCGTCTGGTTCGCCCCGTGGAAGCCCGGACCGGCGGGCGCTGACGGGGAGCCGGGGGGCGCGGCCGTCGTGAGCGTCACCGGCTTCGCCCCGTACCGCCCGTGGACCTCGCTCGGTGTCCACGTCACCGGCCTCGCCCTGCGCCGGACCTGGGACGTCACCGAGGGCGCGGTCGGGCTGTGGCTGTGGAGCGTCCCGGGCCTGCTGCGCCCGCACTCCGGTTCGGTCTCCGTCTGGCGCGACGAGGAACATCTGCGGGGCTTCGTCGCCCGGCCCGATCACGTACGCGTCATGCGGACGTACCGCGACCGGGGCGCCGTGCGCTCGGCGACCTGGCGAACCGACGGCTTCGACCAGGGTGCGACCCAGGACGCGGCACGCTCCCTGATCGAGAAGTGGCACACCCGGCTGTAAGCCCGTCACCACGCTTTCCGGGACCGCTTTCAAAAGAGGACGTTTGTACGAGCGCAGACGGTACACACGATGAGCAAGCCTTTATTCGACATACGACGGAACGACGAAACGGAGACCACCATGGGCATCATCGCGTGGATCATCCTCGGCCTGCTCGCCGGCGCCATTGCCAAGGCCCTCATGCCGGGCAAGGACCCCGGCGGCATCATCGTCACCATGCTCATCGGCGTGGCCGGTGGTCTGCTCGGCGGCTGGCTCGGCAAGGTGATCTTCGGCGTCGACTCCGTCGACGGGTTCTTCGAGCTCTCCACGTGGATCGCCGCCATCGCCGGCTCCGTCATCCTGCTCGCCCTCTACCGCCTCGTCACCGGCAGCCGCCACTCCCACTCCCACCGTCACGCATGACCCGCGGACGCCTCAGGCATCCTCAACCGCGATGAACCACCGGGACGGGCCCCAGTGCCCCGTCCCGGTGGTTCGTTGTGTGCTCAGCCGGTCGACGGCAGGGTCAGGCCCAGCCGATGGGCCACGGCGGTGAGGGAACTTCCCAGCGGAAGCGCGACGCGGGTGACGGCGTGCCGGTCGCCGCGGGTGACGTCGCGGTTGACGATCAGCACCGGCTTTCCGTCCCGGGCCGCCTGCCGCACGAACCGGAGCCCGGACATCACCGTCAGCGAGGAGCCGAGGACGAGCAGCGAACGGGCCGCATGAACCAGCTCGCGACAGTGCTCGACCCGCTCCGGCGGCACGGCTTCGCCGAAGAACACCACATCCGGCTTGAGGATGCCGCCGCAGCGTACGCAAGGCAGCACACGGAAGTCGCGGACCTGTTCGTCGGTGAGATCGGCGTCGCCGTCCGGGTTGATGCCGGCGGCCACCGGCGCGAAGTCCGCGTTGGCCTCCTGAAGTCGCCGGGCGAGTTCCCGGCGCGCGCTGCGGGCGCCGCAGGAAAGACAGACGACCCGCTCCAGACTCCCGTGGAGTTCCACGACGTCCTCGCTGCCGGCGGCCTGGTGCAGGCCGTCGACGTTCTGGGTGATGACCCCCGTGAGCAGGCCGTGCCGTCCGAACGCGGCGACGGCCCGGTGCCCGGCGTTGGGCTCGGCGCGCCCGAAGGTGCGCCAGCCGAGGTGGCTGCGCGCCCAGTACCGGCGCCGGGCCCGCGCGCCGGCGGTGAACTCCTGGTAGGTCATCGGGGTGTGCCGGCTCAGGCTCCCGCCCTCGCCCCGGTAGTCGGGAATGCCCGACTCCGTGGAGATGCCCGCCCCGCTGAGCACCAGCACCCCTCCCCTGCCCAGCGCCTCGACGACCGGCCCCGGGTCCGTGGTACCCGGCGGCAGGTCCTCGGTGGGCGTCCAGCTCAGAGTGGGGCGCATACGCATACGGCCAGAGTACGGAACGGCCGCGCCGGACCCGGCCCGGGAACTCCGGCAAGGCCCGGACCCGGCCGGGATCACGGTGCCTTCTGGGAGGCGGCGGCGTCGGGGCGCAGGTCCGCCAGGGTCATCTGGTGCGCCGGGGGCTCCGGCAGGACCACCTGGTGGGTGGTGCGCAGGCCGGTTCCGACGTGGAGCAGCTCGCCCGGCTCCATCAGGCGCCAGTCGGGGTGGTCGTCCATGCGCTCGCTGGCCACGATCACGGCCGGCCGACCGGCCAGGTGGGCCGAGCGGACGCGCATGCGGCCGTGGCTGCCGCTGTGGTCCAGGTGGCGAGCGCCGTGCTGCCCGCCCGCCGGGCGCTTCAGGACGTACAGCTCGTGGGTGCCGGGGTAGCGCAGGGCCCACAGCCGGCCCGGAGTGACGAGGACGAGGTTCAGGGCGTAGACGGGCAGGTGCCGGGCGATCCACCCGGCGGCGTGCCGGATCCCGGCGCCGAGGTCGCCGCCGTTCTCCCTCGCCTCCCGGGTGATCAGCGCGAAGAAGCGCTCGGAGTCCGTGTCGCCGCGCACCCGTGACCGGTCCTCGCCCAGGTGCTCGTCGAGCCGGTCGAGGCCCTCGATGACGCCGTTGTGCGCGAACAGCCGGCCGTCCTGTTCGAACGGGTGGGTGTTACGGGCGTCCAGGCTGCCGGTGGAGGCGTAGCGCACATGGGCGACGAAGGTGGCCGACTCCACCCGGCGGGCCTCCTCGGCGAAGGCACGGTCCTCGTACGCGGCGATCGGGGCCTTGTCCACGCGGGGCGTGCCGTCCGCCGCGAAGTAGCCGAGGCCGGTGCCGTCGGGTTCCCGGTGGCTCTGTCTGCTGAGACTGTCGGGGGCGTCCAGCAGCCAGAATGTCGCACGGGTGCGCCGCGGCGCACTGCTGAGACCGAACAGGCGGCACATGAACCTTCTCCTTCGCCGCGCCCGTCACTCACCGGTCCGTCCCGGCCGAGGGGGTTTTGTCCGGGGTTCCCCGTCCTCGCACCCGCGAACCAGGCCGGACGGCGCGACGTACGATCGCCTGGTTCCCGCCCGCGAGGAGTACCCGTCCGATGACCGCCGCCGTTCCGCCGCCCCGCTCCGCCCCCGGCCTGCTGGACGTACGGCGGCTCTCCCGCGCCGAAGGGGAGGAGTGGCTGCACGGCCTGCTGTGGCGGGCGGGCGACGGCTGGCGGATGATCAGCAGCGCGGTCCTCGGCGGAGGGATCGGGGAACGTTCCTGGGTGCTCAACGCACAGGTGTCCCACGGCTATACGCGCACCGACCCGGACCGGCACCTCGCCGAGCTGGCGCTGGACGCCGGTGTCCGGGGCCCGGGGGTCGGGCTGATGACGGCCGCCGATGTCCGGGCGTACGGTCACGCCCGCGACGGCGGTGTGGAGGCGGTCGCCACCGCGGGGCTCGGGGTGCGCGGCTGGGCGGCTTCCCCGGCAGAGGGCACGGCCACGGCGGCGCGGCCGGGCACGGTCAACATCGTCGTCGCGCTGCCGGTGGCGCTGACCGACGCGGCGCTGGTCAACGCCGTGGCCACCGCCACGGAAGCGAAGGTGCAGGCCCTGCTCGCCGCCGGTTACGACTGCTCGGGCACCCCCACGGACGCCGTGTGCGTGGCCGCCCGGTCCCCGGCCGCCGACGACGAGGTCCACGCCTTCGCCGGTCCCCGCTCGCTGTGGGGCGCCCGCGTGGCCCGCGCCGTCCACCGGGCCGTACACACCGCCGCCCGGGCCGGCCGCCCATGACGTGGACGGAGCACGTCCGCGCCCGGTCGCGGGACCGCACCGGTTCAGTCGAACCGCAGGTCGGCGAGGTGCCGGTCGAGCGCGGCGGCGTCGTCCGCGGGCCTCTTCCCGGCCGGCCGGGCGGCCATCAGCGCGGCGAGCTCACCGGCCGCCCGCCGTATGCGCGCGGGCAGGCCGTCGGTGTACTCGTCACCGCCGGACCCCCAGTCCTCGGACGCCGCGTACACCGCCGTGGGGACGACGGCGGCCCGCAGATAGGCGAAGAGGGGGCGCAGGGCGTGGTCCAGGACCAGGGAGTGGCGGGCCGTTCCCCCGGTCGCCGCGACGAGGACCGGCCTGCCGGTGAGCGCGTCCGGGTCGATCAGGTCGAAGAAGGACTTGAACAGACCGCTGTAGGAGGCGGTGAACACGGGTGTCACGGCGATCAGACCGTCCGCGCTCGTCACCGCGTCGATGGCGGCGGCCAGTCGAGGCTGCGGAAACCCCGTCACGAGGTGGTTGGCGACGGCGACGGCCAGTTCCCTCAGCTCGACGACCTCCGTCTCCGCCTCGAGGTCCCGTGCGGCGAGTCCGTCGCGGACGGCGGCGGCGAGACGGTCGGCGAGCAGCCGGGTGGAGGACGGGGTGCTCAACCCCGCGGACACGGCGACGAGTTTCATGCGGTGGCCTCCTTCCGCGCGGCGGCGGTCAGTGACTGGTGGGTGGGGGCGTCCGGCACGTTTGCCGGGCGGTTCCTGGCGAACTCCTCGCGCAGGACGGGGACGACTTCCCCGCCGAGCAGGTCGAGCTGTTCCAGCACGGTCTTCAGCGGCAGTCCCGCGTGGTCCATCAGGAACAGCTGGCGCTGGTAGTCGCCCGCGTACTCGCGGAAGGAGAGCGTCTTGTCGATGACCTGCTGCGGGGAGCCCACGGTCAGCGGGGTCTGCTCGGTGAAGTCCTCCAGCGACGGCCCGTGTCCGTAGACCGGCGCGTTGTCGAAGTACGGCCGGAACTCCCGTACCGCGTCCTGGGAGTTCTTCCGCATGAACACCTGACCGCCGAGGCCGACGACGGCCTGCTCCGCGGTGCCGTGCCCGTAGTGGGCGTAGCGCTCCCGGTACAGCTCGACCATCCGCCGGGTGTGGTCGGCGTTTCCGGAAGAAGAGGGTCGGGGAACCGGGCCACGCTAGGCCGGGCACCGCTTGCCCGGTTGCCGCGCGGTGCACCACTCCTTGCCCCCGGACGCAGCGGCATCGGCACGGCCGGGCGGCAGTGCTTTCCCGGGCAAAGCTCCGTGCGTTCTCCGGCAAGGTCTGCGGCCGCCGGAGTCTTAGGGTCACGGCAAGACATCTCACTTCTGTGCTCGTTCGGGGGCCACCATGGATCAGCGTGTCAGCACGGTCACCTGCGAAGTGACGGCACACGTCACCGTCGCGAAGGGGTCGCCGGTGCCGTTGCCGGCGGAATTGCGTTACGGGATCACCGACCCCTATGCCGTCCGGCTTTCCCTCGGCTCCTCGACGTGCCGGCCCGTGACCTGGTTCTTCGCGCGTGACCTGCTCTCCGGCGGACTGGGCCGCGCTACCGGCCGGGGCGACGTGCGGGTGATCCCCGGATACGGCCGCCAACCGGGCTCCCTGCGCGTCGTTCTGAGCAATTCCGCCGGCACGGCGGTGGTCGAACTGGCGGCCCGTGAGGTGGCCGCGTTCCTCCGGCGGACCTTCGCCCTGGTGCCCGCCGGGACCGAAAGCGTCCACCTGGACATCGACGGCGTCATCACCGAACTCATCGAGAGCAGGCGCTGACCCGGCGGAGCGCTTGGCCGCGGCGGCGTCACCGCAGGTGGCAGCGTCGATGGGCCGTTCAGCGCACGTCGGATCCGTTCCGTCTGCGGTGGTGCCGCAGGGGGTAGGCGGCAGTGGTGACCACTCCCTCCACATCGACGACGGACGGCTCGCCGCAGGGCGAGACCTCCGCGCTCAAGAAGGCGCTGACGACCCCTCTGCTCTACTTCTTCATCCTCGGTGACGTGCTGGGCGCCGGCGTCTACGTCCTCGTCGGCCAGATCGCCGCGGAATCGGGCGGCGCCGTGTGGGTGCCCCTGCTCCTCGCCCTGCTGCTGTCGCTCCTGACGGCCGCCTCGTACGCGGAACTCGCCACGAAGTACCCGAGGGCGGGCGGCGCCTCCCACTACACGACCCTCGCCTACGGGCCGTTCACCGGCTTCCTTGCCGGGTTCTGCATGCTCGCCGCGGGCATCGTGTCCGTCGCCGCGCTGGCGCGGGGTTTCGCCGGCGACTACCTGACCGCGTTCGTCAGCCTGCCCGTCGTGGTGGTGGCGGCCGTCTTCCTGTGCGCGCTGGCCCTGCTGAACGCCCGTGGCATCAGCGAATCCACCCGCGCCAACGTGGCGGCGACGGTCATCGAGGTGGGCGGTCTCCTCCTCATCGTCGGCCTCGGGGCCTGGCTGTTCCTGCGCGGCGACGGCGACCCCGGCAGACTCGTCCGTCTCGGCACCGCCGACAAGGGGGCCGCCGCCGGTGTCCTCGGCGCGACCGTGCTCGCGTACTACTCCTTCGTCGGCTTCGAGACCTCCGTCAACGTCGCCGAGGAGACCCGCGACCCGCGTCGCTCGTATCCCCGGGCCCTCTTCGGCGCTCTGGTGACGGCGGGAGCCGTCTACGTCCTCGTCGGAATCGTCGCCTCGGCCGCCGTCCCCACCGCCACGCTGGCCCGTTCCAGCGGGCCGCTGCTGGAGGTGGTGAAGGAGGCGGGCGGAGTGCCGCCGAAGCTGTTCAGCGCCGTCGCCCTCGTCGCCGTCGCCAACGGCGCGCTGCTCACCGGCATCATGAGTTCCCGTCTGGCCTACGGCATGGCGCGGGACGGACTCCTCCCCCGCTTCCTGACCCGGGTGCTTCCCCGGCGCCGCACACCGTGGGCCTCGATCGCGGCCACGACCGCGCTGTCCTTCCTGCTGGCGCTCACAGGAGACGTGGCGACCCTCGCCTCCACCCTCGTGCTGCTGCTCCTCGTGGTGTTCTTCCTCGTCAACACCGCCGTCCTCGTTCTGCGGCGCGATCGCTCGGCGCGTCCCCACTTCCGGGCCCACACCGCCGTCCCCGTCCTCGGAGCGATCTCCTGCGTGGTGCTCGCCACGCGTGTCGAGGCCGCGGTCTGGACCCGCGGGCTGATCGTCATCGCGGTCGGCGTGGCCCTGGGCGCCGTCGCCGCCGTGAACCGCCGCCGGGCCGCGTCCTGAGCGGCGGCGGGCGGCCCGGTCTCGTCCTCGTCGAGGCCGCCGCTCCTCGTGTCTCCGGGTCCTCGTGTCTTCGGGCCCTCGGGTCCTCGGGTCCTCGGGTCAGGAACGCTGTCCGAGGTAGTCCTCGACGCCCGGCGCCCGGTGCGCGTCCTCGACGCCGGCCGTTCCGCCGAGCGCCTTCGCGTCCGGCTTGAGGACGTAGGTCGACAGGCTGGCCGGGCGGGAGGGGTCGGAGAAGTCCTGCGGGGTGCCGAGACCGGTGTCCAGACCGGTCTGCGAACGGTGCGCCTTGACGACGTCGGCGCGGGCCAGGCTGCCGGCCGCACACGCCTTCTTCAGGTCCTCGCCCATGAGCTGGGCCGCGTTGTAGCCGGAGAGCACACCGGAGTCGACGGCGGAGTCCGGGTACTCGTCCTGGTAGGCGGCGACCATCTTCTTGACGCCGGGCAGGTGGGAACTCACGGCCGGGGCGGCGCTGACGATGCTGAGCATCGCGACCAGGGCGGGCGCGGCCTGGGTCTTCAGCAGCTGCGGGGCGTAGCCCGGCGCGCTGGTGACCACCGGGACCTTCAGTCCGCTCGCGGCGGCGACGCCGGCCAGGGAGGCGGTCTGGGCGGGGCCGGCGCTGATCAGGACGGCCTTGACGCCGGCCTTGGCGAGCGCGGCGACCTGCGCGGACAGGTCGGTGTCGGTGGCCTGGATCTTCTGGCCGACGACCGTGATCCCGGCCCGCTCCGCCGCCCAGGTGGAGCCTTCCAGCGCGTTGTCGCCGTAGTCCCCCTCGAAGTAGACGTGGCCGATCTTGTCGCCCTTCCTGATGTTCTTGGTGCGGGTGAGGTAGTCGACGGCGGCGAGTGCGTCGACGTCGTAGGTGGTGCCGAGGACCTGTACGGCGTCCTTGCCGAGCAGGGAGGCGGACCAGGCCTGCGGGAAGGTGAGTAGCTCGTCCCGTTCGATGTCGTCGAGGAGGGCGGCGACCACGGGTGAGCCGATGACCTGGGGCAGGGCGACGACGTCGGGGGCGATGTCGGCGTAGGCGGTGACGGCCTTCTGGACGTCGTAGCCATGGTCCTTGACCACGATCTCGATCTTCCGGTGGCAGATCCCGCCCCGGGCGTTGGTCTGGTCGGCCCACAGCTGCTGCGCCTGCACGATGCTTTTGCCGAGCGTGGCGTACGGGCCCGTCAGGTCGGTGAGGGCACCGAGTCTGATGGTGTCGGCGGTGACGCCGGGCCCGGTGCGCACACCGCCGGCTCTCGTGCCGCCGCCGTCGCCGCTCTTCGCCTTGGAGCTGCAGCCGGTGGCCGCGACGAGCAGGGCCAGGGACACGGCGAGTACGGCCCGGGTGGTGCGGTTCCTGGGGTTCACGGGGTGGGCTCCTTGGTTCGTACGGCGGTCGCGGTGGACGTGGGGCCTGCGGCCGGGCGGTGCCGGCTCCGGACCCGGGCGCGCAGCCGGCGCGGGAGTCCGCTCAGGCCGTCGGGGGCGAAGAGCAGGATGAGGACGATGGCGGCGCCGTAGAGGTAGCGGGAGGCCTCGGTGGGGCCGAGGCCGCCGTCGGCCGAGCCGGGCGTGGCGACGAGCGGGAGCCGGTCGGCGTACCGGGTCATCAGCAGGGGCAGCGCGGTGACGAGGACCGCGCCGGCGGTGGCGCCGGCCACCGAGCCGAGGCCGCCGACGACGATCATCGCGAGGTAGTCGACGGACAGGGCGGGCCCGAAGTAGTCCGGGACGACCCGGCGGAAGGCGAGTGCCAGCAGGGCGCCGGCCAGGCCCGCGTACATGGAGGACATGACGAACGCCCCGGCCCGGTACCGGGCCACCGGTATGCCCATGACGGCGGCGGCGGTCTCGCTGTCGCGCAGTGCCTTCAGGGCGCGGCCGGCCCGGGAGCGCAGCAGGCCGCGCGCGGTGAACCAGGTGAACGCGAACAGGGCCAGGCTCAGGTACCACAGGCGTTCTTCGGCGCCGAACGGCACGCACAGGACGACGAGTTCGGACTCGCTCGCGCCGAAGGCGAAGGACCCGACCGAAAGCGGCGGTACGGAGAGGCCGTTGAAGCCTCCGGTGACCGGTTCGGCGCTGACCAGGATGTGGTGGCCGAGGAAGACCAGGGCGAGCGTGGCGACGCCCAGGTAGACGCCGCGCACCCGGCCGGCGACCGGGCTGAACAGTCCGCCGGCCAGTCCGGCCAGCAGGACCGACGCGACCAGGGCGACGGCGGTGGGCAGTCCGGCGCCCGGTTCCTCGCCGGCCAGCCAGGTGTAGCCGTACGCGCCGATCGCGAGGAAGAAGGAGTGGCCGAGGGAGAGTTGGCCGGCGGTGCCGGCGAGCAGGCCCAGTCCGACGGCGCCGATCGCGGCTGCCATCGCGAACAGGCCCACGCGCAGCCAGAACACGTCGAGGTAGAACGGCGGCGCGCACAGCAGGGCCGCCAGGAGGAGCGTGAGGGGCCGGCGGGCGCGGCGCGCGGGGAGATCAGACACGGGCGGCACCCTTCGCGCCGAAGAGTCCCTCTGGCCGGACGATCAGGACGACGACCATCACCGCGTACGGCGCCACGTCGCCGAACCCGTCGCCGAGCACGCGCAGTTCGGACTGGTAGCCGGCGGCGAACGCCTCGGTGAGCCCGATCAGGAGGCTGCCGGCGAGGGCGCCGGCGGGTGAGGCGAGACCGCCGAGGATCGCGGCGGGGAACGCGGCCAGCGCCACCTGGCCGGTGGTGCGCTCCAGGCCGGGGGCGGGGAACGCGGCGAGGAACACGGCGGCCGACGCGGCCAGGGCGCCCGCGAGGCACCAGGCGCCGGTGCGCACCCGGGAGAGCCGGATGCCCATCAGGGCGGCCGCTTCGGCGTCCTCGGCGGCGGCGCGCAGGGACAGCCCCCAGGCGCTGTACCGGAAGGCGGCGAAGACGGCGCCGATGACCAGGCAGGAGACCACGATCGCGGCGAGCCTGCTGTCGGCGACGGTGACCGGGCCGATCCGGGTGACCGAGTCGGCCCAGGGGTCGCCGAGCGGCAGCAGGTCGCCGCCGATCCGGCGGGACAGGTCGGTGAGCAGCAGCACGTCCACGCCGATGGTCACGATGGTCTGCGCATGGGCGGCGTGCGGGCCGGCGCCGCCGCGCTGGAGCAGGAGCCGGTCGACGGCTCCCGCGACCGCCGCGGTGACCGCCGCCGCCGCGGCGAGGGCGGCGGCGAAGCCGAGGTGGGTGTGCCAGACGGCGGTGAGGTACCCGCCGAGCAGCAGCAGGGAGCCGTGGGAGAAGTTGAGCACGCCGGAGGCTTTGAAGATGACGACGAAGCCGAGCGCGACCAGGGCGTGTACGGCGCCCAGGGACAGACCGTTGAGGAGGCTGGTGAGGAAGGCGTTCACGCGGCGTCCTCCCGGTCGCTCGCGGTGCCGAGGTAGGCGCGCAGCACCTCCGGGTGGGCGCGGACCTCGTCGGGCGTGCCCTGGGCGACGAGACGGCCGAAGTCGAGCACGGTGACCTCGTCGGCGAGGCGCATCACCAGGCCCATGTCGTGTTCGACCAGGAGTACGGACAGGCCGAGCCGGGCGCGGACCTCGGTGACGACCTCGGCGGTCCGGGCCCGCTCCCCCGCGTTCATGCCGGCCACCGGTTCGTCCAGCAGCAGCACCCGGGGCTCCAGGCAGAGCGCGCGGGCGAGTTCGACGCGCTTGCGGTCACCGTACGGCAGCAGCGCCACCGGCCGGTCGAAGTGGGGCCCGAGACCGGTGAGTTCGGCGATCTCCCGGACCTTCTCCAGGTGTTCGCGCTGCTCGCGTACGGCGTGCGGCAGGCGCAGCGCCCCGGCGGCGAATCCGGCGCGGGTCAGCGCGTGGCGGCCGACCATCAGGTTGTCGGCGACGGTGCCCTCGGTGGTCACGATGTTCTGGAAGGTGCGGGCCACTCCCAGGGCCGCGATGCGGTGCGGGGCGAGCCGGGTGAGGTCGGTGTCGCCGAGGCGGACGGTGCCGCAGGAGGGCCGGCAGAGCCCGGACAGGACGTTGAAGAAGGTGGACTTCCCGGCACCGTTGGGCCCGATGAGGGCGTGCACGGTGCCGGGGGCGACGGTGAGGGAGACGCCGTCCAGGGCGGTGAGGCCGGCGAAGCGGACGGTGACGCCGTGGACGTGGAGGGGCGGGACGCCTTGGCCGGTCGGCGCCGTGCCGTGGGTGGCCGGCGCGGTGCGGGGAGCGAGCGGTGGGGTGCCTTCGGCGTCCGGCGGGATCCGGTGAGTGTTCACGCGGCCCCCTGCCCGGACGTGTCGGCTTCCTCGCCCAGATAGAGGCGGCGGACCGCGTCGGTGCGGGCCAGTTCGGCGGCCGGGCCGGACAGCCGTACTTCGCCGACGTCGAGGACATGCGCGTGGCCGGCCAGCGACAGGGCCATCCCGGCGTTCTGCTCGACCAGCAGCACGCCGGTGCCCTGGTGGTTGATCTCCCGGATCACCTCGGTGATCCGCTCGACCATCAACGGGGCGAGCCCGAGGGAGGGTTCGTCGAGCAGGAGCAGGCGCGGCGCGGCCATCAGGGCGCGGCCCATGGCGAGCATCTGCTGCTCGCCGCCGGAGAGCAGCCCGGCCGCCTGCCGACGGCGTTCGGCCAGCCGGGGAAAGAGTGCGAACACCCGCTCCCTCGCCTGCCGTCGCCGGTCCGGAGTGCGCCGGCCGGGGCCCAGACCACCGCTGCGCAGATTCTCGTCCACCGTGAGATTCGCGAACACCCGCCTTCCCTCCGGGACTTGCACGACACCGGCGCGGACCGCCGTGACCGGGTCGCGGCCGTCCAGGACGGTGTCCCCGTAGGCGATGCGGCCCGCGGTGACGGCACCCCGGTGCAGCCGCAGGGTGCCGGACACCGCCCGCAGCAGGGTCGACTTGCCGGCTCCGTTGGCGCCGAGCAGGGCCACCACCTCGCCGGGCGGCACGGTCAGGGACACGGCGCGCAGGGCCGACACGGCGCGTCCGTAGGCCACGTCAAGGTGCTCCACGGTCAGAGCCGGCCGGTCGTCCAAGAGTGGTGCGGGCATCGCGGCTCCTCGGGTCCGTGCGGAGGGCACGGGGGCTGCGGGTCAGGGGGCACTCACGACAGCACACTTGGCGATCAGCGGTACAGGCGTCCCGGTCCGCTCGGTGCGCCGGCCCAGTAAGGGCGGCACGGGCCTGTGCGCGGGCCCAGCCGAAGTGGTCCGGGGACGGGCGGGGGCCCGGCCGGACAGGGCGGGGCGCGGGCGGAGAAGGAGGCGGGAACCGGTTGCGGGAGGGCCCGGCGGCGGGCTGCCGAGGATCTGGTCGCGGCCCTTCGGCTACGGCGTCATGGGCGCCGCGCGCCGGTGGTCAGCGCGGGGGGAGCCGGCGCGCGGCGAGGGCGAGGCTGATCTCCACCACGTCGGACGGCCGGGACAGCGAGCGCCCGGTGAGCTGTTCGTAGCGGCGCAGCCGGTTGAGGACGGTGTTGCGATGGCAGTAGAGGCGTTCCCCGGCCCGCTGCGCCGAGCCGTCGCAGGCCAGCCAGGTGGCCAGGGTCTCCACCAGCACGTCCGCGTCGGCCGGTTCGAGTCGGGCCAGCGGCCCGAGGACCCGCTCGGTGAGGCACGCGGCGAGTTCCGGCGCCGACACCACCATCGCGGCCGGCAGTTGGTCCGCCAGCCGGACGGTGCCGCCCTCGGCGGGACACAGGCCCAGCGCCAGGTCGGCCTGGGCCCGGGCGTCGCCGACGGCCGCGAGACCGTCGACCGCGTTGCCCATGCCGACCCGGGCGCCCGGCACGGGCGGCGCCACCGGATCGGGGAGTCCGCCGTCCTCGGTGAGCAGGATGCCGTAGTCCACGTCGACACCGGTGTGCCAGTGGACCCGCGGTGACCGCTGCGGCAGCGCGGCGCGCGGGCCGGCCGAGCCGGGAGGCCGCCCGCCGGCGACCGCGACCACCACGTAGCGCCCCTGCTCGGGCAGTCGCAGTGCCTCGGCCGCCTCCGGCAGGTCGGCGATGCGGCTGGTGCCGTCCAGCAGCGCGGCGGCCAGCAGCCTGACCCGGTTCTCGCGCTGCCACGTCATCCGTCTCTCCGCCTGCCGGTAGGCGTCGGCCACGAGGGTGCAGTGTTCGTCGACGAAGTTCCACACATCGGCCGCCACGTGCACGAGCAGCCGGACGTCCTCCGGTGCCGTGCGGGCGGTCTCCTCCACCAACGCCTGCCACACCATCGACCCGCCGAGCCTGAAGGCGTGCAGCAACGCGTCCAGGGGCAGGCCCTGTTCGGCACGGGCGGCACCGATCCGCCAGGAGCACTGCCGGGCCGCGTCCCGGGTGCCACGCGGGTCGATCAGCGACGTCACGCTGTGCCGCAGCGAGCGGTGCGCCTCCTGCCAGGTGCCGTGGGAGTCGGTCCGGAGCGCCGACCGATACGCCGGTTCCTGTTCCCGGAGCACCATGAGCAGGCGGTCGGTGAGACCCGCCAGATCGTCCAGGAGCGCCCGGGCCGCGCGGTGCAGCACACCGACCGCGTCGGCGTCGATCAGTGAGCGCGTCCGTGGCGGCCGGGGCGGGGGTACGACCGCCGGGCCGGGGCGGAGCGCCGTCGGTGTCCTCGAAGCCTGGTGCATCGCGGTCGTCCCCCCGGAGTCGGCTCGGCGACGGCGGCGCGTTCGCGGACTCCTCGGCGGCTCGTCGCGGGCCGCCGGGTCCGCGCGGTGGCTGCCGCCCGTCTGGTCCCGCCCCGAAGGATGGCATACCGTCCGGTCGGTCAATAGGGTCGTGCAGCGCCTTTTCGCCTCCGGAAATGCGGCGCGGACCGTCGCGAGCCCGGTGCGAGCCCGTACCGTGCCCGGCGCGAAGACGCCCCGCCGCCCGGTGCGGACCAGGCGGCGGGGCGTCCGCCGAGGGACTCGGCGAGGGTGCGGACGGTGTGCTCGGCCGTGCGGACCGGCGCACGCCTCGCGTGGCGGGCCGAGGCGGGCACCGCGATCGCGAAGAGGTCCCCTGCGGGTGTTCCACTGCCGCGCCCTCTCTCGGGCAGCGGCCGGGTCCGGGGTCCTCCCATCCGGCGACCGGGTCACGGGACGAGGACGATCTTGCCTGTCGTGTGACCGGTCATGATCCGCCGGTGGGCGGCGGCGGCTTCGCGGAGCGGGTGGCTGCCGGCGATCAGGACGCGCAGCCGTCCGGCTCCGGCGGCTTCGGCGAGCGGCAGGCGCGCGGCGGCGCGGATGTCCGTGCCGGGGTCCGCGCCGGGCCCACCGCCCAGGAGCCTGATGCCGGCCCGGACCCCGCGTTCGAACGCCGCGATGGTCGCGACGCGGGACCGGTCCGCCACGAGTTCCACCGAGACGTCCACCGCCTCGTCGGTGCCGACCAGGTCGGCCGCCGCGTGGACGCCGTCCGGCGCTGCCGCGCGTACCCGGTCGGCCAGGCCCGGCCCGTACGCGACCGGAATCGCGCCGAGGTCGCGCAGCAGGTCGTGCTTGGCCGGGCTCGCCGTCCCCAGCACCGTGGCGCCCCGTTCGACGGCCAGTTGCACGGCCATCAGGCCGACGCCTCCCGCGGCGCCGTGGACCAGCACCGTGTCGTGCTCGCGCACGCCGGTCGCCTCGAGCACATGCGTCGCCGTCGCGCCGGCGACCATCAGACCGCCGGCCTCCTCCCAGGAGAGACCGGCCGGTTTGGGCACCACGGACGAAGCCGGGGCGAGGAACGCGGCGGCGTACGCGCCGGGCGCCCGATAGGCGATCACCTCGTCGCCGACCTCGATCCGGCCGGCGGGACCGGTCGCGCCGGCGCCCACCGCGGTCACCACACCGGCCGCCTCGGCGCCGAGCCGCATCGGCAGGTTCGCCGGATCGGTGCCGAAGGCGCCGCTGTACAGCTTGTGATCGACCGGGTTGACACCGACGGCACGGACCTCGATGCGCACCTGGCCCGGCCCGGGCTCCGGTACGGCGACATCGACCACCGACAGCACTTCGGGACCGCCATAGGCACGCGCTACCACTGCTTCGCTCATGTCGGCGGACAACACGGCGCCGGACGGGCTGATTCCTCCTCGTGGAGAAGTTTTTTGAACGGAGCGCTCCGCTCCGATAGAGTCGAGCGGACCGATCACACCGACGCGGAGGACACATGCACGCCACGACCAAGCCCACGGCCCTGGTGACCGGCGGCAGCCGGGGAATCGGCGCGGCAACCTCGCGGGAACTCGCGGCCCGTGGCTACCGCGTAGCCGTCAACTACTTCTCGAACCGTGCGGCGGCCCAGGAGGTGGTCGGGCTCATCGAGGCCGACGGCGGCGAGGCCTTCGCGGTCCGGGCCGATGTGTACGACCCCGGCCAGGCGGCCGGGCTGCTGGAACGCTCGGCGGCCGACGGGCGCCTGGACGTCCTGGTGTGCAACGCCGGCGCCCGCTTCACCCCCACTCCGGTGCGCGCCCTCGCCTGGGACGACTTCAGGACGAAGGTGACGGACGAGCTGGCGTCCGTCTACACCCTCACCCAGCGCGCGCTGGCGCTCATGGGCCACCGGGGACAGGGCCGGATCGTGTACGTCTCCAGCGCGGTGGCCGACGGCCCGCCCGCCCCGGGCATGGCCGCCCACGGCACCGCCAAGGCCGCCCTGAACACCTTCGCCCGCTTCGTCGCCCACGAGGCCGGTCCGCTCGGCATCACCGTCAACGTCGTGGCGCCGGGCTACGTCCGCACGGAGAGCAGCGCGGGCATGCCGCCGGAGTTCCGGCGGCGGCTGGCGGAGAACACGCCCCTCGGACGGGTCGCGGAACCGGACGACGTGGCCCGGGCGATCGCCATGCTCGTCGGCGAGGACGCGGGCTTCGTCACCGGCGAGGTGCTCACCGTCGACGGCGGGCACGGGGTGGCCCGCCGGTAGGGAAGAATGCCTGGTCATGGATGACACGCAGACCGGCAGGCCGCGCGGCCGCCGGCGGGAGGCGGACCGCAACGACGCCCGTCTCCTGCGGGCCGCGCGCGAGGTCTTCGCCGAACTCGGCTGGGACGCCCCCGTCTCGGAGATCGCCCGGCGGGCCGGTGTCGGCATGGGCAGTCTCTACCGCCGTTATCCCAGCAAGGACCTGCTGGCCCAGCGGATGCGCATCGTCGGGATGGAGCAGCTGATCGCCCAGGCGCGCGCGGCTCTCGCCGAGGAGCCCGACCCCTGGGCGGCCTTCACCCGGTTCCTGCGGGACGCGCTCTCGTCCCAGGGCGCGAGCGGTCCGCTGCTCCCCCTGGTCGGCGGACGGCTGCCGGCCACGGACGAGATCGCGGCCGCCGCGGCCCGGCTGCGGACCGCGCTCGACGACCTGGTGGACGGCGCCCACCGCGCAGGCGTGCTGCGCGCCGACTTCGGCTCCGCCGACATCCCCCTGCTGCTCGAACACCTCACCGCGCGGATGCCCGTCACCGACGAGCGCGCCACCGCGCTCCACCTGCGGTACCTGGACCTGGTCCTCGCCGGACTGCGCACCCCGGTCACCGGCGGGCCCACCGCGCTGCACGGCCCGGCACCGGACTGGGCGGAACTCCGCGAGCTGTGGAACGCCCGCGAGGACCCTTCGCCCGAGGGCTGAAGCCGGTGCGGCACGACGCTGTGGCGATCAGCGGGACCCGCGGCCGGTGTGGTGTTCGACGGCGGCCTTGACGAGGCCGGCGAAGAGCGGGTGCGGGCGGGTGGGCCGGGAGCGCAGCTCGGGGTGGGCCTGGGTGGCGACGAGGTAGGGGTGGACGCCGCGCGGGTACTCCACGTATTCCACGAGCTTGCCGTCGGGAGAGGTGCCGGAGAAGACGATGCCGGCCTTCTTCTCCAGTTCCGCGCGGTAGGCGTTGTTGACCTCGTAGCGGTGGCGGTGGCGCTCCTCGACGTACTCCTTGCCGTCGTAGACCTCACGGACGATGGAGCCCTCGGCGAGCTTCGCCGGATACATGCCCAGCCGCATCGTGCCGCCCAGGTCGCCCTCGCCCGCCACGATGTCCATCTGCTCGGCCATGGTGGAGATCACCGGGTGAGCGGTGCCCGGGTCGAACTCGGTGGAGTTGGCGTCCGGGATGCCGGCCAGGTTCCGCGCGGCCTCCACGACGATGCACTGCAGGCCCAGGCACAGCCCCAGCAACGGGATCCCGTTCTCCCGGGCATAGCGGATCGCGCCGACCTTGCCGTTGACACCGCGCTCGCCGAACCCGCCGGGGATGCAGATGCCGTCCACGTCCGCGAGCTGGGCCTGGGCACCGGCCGGGGTCTTGCAGTCGTCGGAGGTCACCCACTTGATCTTCACCCGGGCACGGTTGGCGAACCCGCCCGCGCGCAGCGCCTCGGTGACCGACAGATACGCATCAGGCAGGTCGATGTACTTGCCCACCAGCGCCAGGGTGACCTCGTGCGCGGGATTGTGGACACGGTCGAGCAGGTCGTCCCAGGTGCTCCAGTCCACGTCCCGGAACGGCAGGTCCAGCTTGCGCACCACATAGGCGTCCAGGCCCTCGGTGTGCACGACCTTGGGAATGTCGTAGATCGAGCGGGCGTCGGGACAGGCCACCACCGCGGCCTCGTCCACGTCGCACATCAGCGAGATCTTCCGCTTGATCGCGGTGGGCACCTCACGGTCGCAGCGCAGCACGATCGCGTCGGGCTGGATGCCGATGTTGCGCAGCGCCGCCACCGAGTGCTGGGTCGGCTTGGTCTTCAGCTCACCGGACGGGCCGATGTAGGGCAGCAGCGAGATGTGCACCACGAACACGTTGTCCCGGCCCACCTCGTGACGCACCTGGCGCACGGTCTCCAGAAACGGCAGCGACTCGATGTCACCGACCGTGCCCCCGACCTCGGTGATCACCACGTCGACCTCGTCGGTGGCCATACGCCGGATACGGTGCTTGATCTCGTTGGTGATGTGCGGGATGACCTGCACCGTGTCACCCAGATACTCCCCGCGCCGCTCCTTGGCGATCACGGTGGAGTACACCTGGCCGGTGGTCACGTTGGCCGAACCGTCCAGATCACGGTCCAGGAAACGCTCGTAGTGACCGATGTCCAGGTCGGTCTCCGCACCGTCGTTGGTGACGAACACCTCACCGTGCTGGAAGGGGTTCATCGTGCCCGGGTCGACGTTCAGATACGGGTCGAGCTTCTGCATCACGACACGCAGACCGCGGGCCTTGAGCAGCATGCCCAGACTGGAGGCCGTCAGACCCTTGCCGAGCGAGGAGGCGACACCCCCGGTGACGAAGATGTGCTTGGTCGTCGTGGATTTGGGCGGCATGGCCAAGAGGGGGCTCCCGTGGTCGCTGGCGGTGATGCGGGGCGGCTCATCCGGGCTGGTCGCTCGCGGCGGAGCCGTGTGCGGAGACGTGCGTGAGGATCTCCGTGTCGCAGTCGAGGATGTGCGGTAGTGCTCCGAGCGTGCCGACGACGAAGCCGTAGAGGCCGCTCTCGTCCTCGGCACACACGTCCGCGAGGATGTTGTGACGCCCTGTCACCGCCGCGCAGAAGCGCACGTCCTCGCAGGCGGACAGGGCGGTGCCGACGGTCTCGAGACCCGCCGGGTGGACCTTCAGCCGCACGCGTGCCGTCACGGGACGGCCCAGGACGGCCGGATCGGCGGCGGTACGCAGGCGCAGCACCCGGCGCTCCAGCAGGGAGGCCACCCGCCGTCCCGCCGTGGCGGTGGAGAACCCCAGCTCTTTGCCGAGGTCGGTGAGGCTGATACGGGCGTTCCTCGTCAGGACCTCGGCCACCCGCCGTTCGGTCGGCGTGAGGTCGTGCCGGCGTGCGGGTCCGGGCAGGGGCCGGACCAGGCTTGCCCGCAAGCGCTTCTCCTCCTCTGCGGTCAGGACGGGGGCGTGCCAGTCGGCCTCGGTGCGAAACGGGCGCAGGGTGATGTGTGTCCCGAGCACCGCGGCGTCGGGCATGCCGGGCGTTTCCTTCAACGGCGAGGGCAGGCGCGGCCGTCCCCGTACGAGCAGGTGGCACCACAGGAGGCCCGCCCCTCCGCTCACAGCGGCGACGTTAAGCACTTCGGGATGCCTTGCCAATCCTTGGCAGACATTTTCCAGACAATTGCTTGTGGTCCGCATCCTCATGTGGACGGAGTACCCGAATCCGCTGCGCACGGGGTCGAGATCGGCCGTGCAGCGGATGAGGCCCGCGTCCAGGAGCCGCTGGACGCGCCGTGCCACCGAGCGCTCATGCTCCCCGAATATGCGTCCGACCTCTGCCACTCCGGCCCGGGGATTGATCTGGAGTGCTGCCACGATGCGCTGGTCAAGGTCGTCACAGATGTCTGGATCGTTCATCACGCGGCAATGATGGCAGGATCTTTATCAGAAAACCTACAGATCTTGTCGGCTTCAATCACCTGGGGCACACTTGGGGACCCATCGCCGAACCGGCGCCTGGCGGGCTTGTCCTGTGTGACCTGCCTGTACGGGCCGAAAGGACAGGGCTTGTTAGGCGAGAGCACCACCGCAGCAGTCCAGGACCCCGTGACCTCAGGTGCGTTCCGCTCTGTGCTGGGGCGCTTCTGTTCCGGCGTCACCGTCGTCACCGCCATGGGACCCACGGGCCCCGCCGGATTCACCTGCCAGGCGTTCTCGTCGCTCTCCCTCGACCCGCCGCGCGTCATCCTCTGCGTCAGCCGTGCCTCGACCAGCTGGCCGGTGATCAGGAGCAGCGCGGCCTTCTGCGTCAACGTGCTGGCGGAGGAGCAGCGTTCGCTGTGCGAGCGGTTCGCGCGCTCCGGCGGTGAGAAGTTCGACGGCGTGGCCTGGACCGCGTCACCGGACGGCGCGCCCCGCCTGAAGGGCGCGACGGCGTGGATCGACTGCCGTGTGCACACCGAGCACGACGGAGGCGATCACCTCGTGGTGATCGGTGATGTGCGCCGGCTCGAGGCACCGGCCGACACGCCGCAGCCCCTGTTGTACTACCGCGGCCGGTACGCGCGCCTGGCCGACGCCTGCTGAACCGGCGCGCGCCGGGCGGCAGACCCTCCGCACGGCGCGCGCGTCCCCCTGCCGCCCTCTTCCCTCCCCGCGCCACCGGTACGGCTGCGCGTGTCCGCACGGCCGCCGTACCGCGCACCACGCTGCCCGTGTCCGGGCCCGTGCACCGCGATCGTCAGCCCGGCGTAAGTCATCACCCCCCGAACAAGAAGGAGTGACAACGTCATGGAATCGAAGCAGGGAACCCGTGCCGAGGAGACGTCCGCACAGCGCGGCGGCCTGCTCCAAGGACTCGACGTCTTCGTGGGCGGACCGATCCAGCACGCCATCCTGGCGGACGGGTTCGTCGGTCACCTCCAGGACGCGATCACGACGGCGATCGGCATCGCCCGGGACAACGGAGCCAACGTCTTCTCGGCGCACGTCGTGGAGAAGTTCGGGGCCGAGACGGCGTCCTTCACCCCGGAGCAGGTCTCCGTGCGCGACTTCCGCTGGATGAGGAAGTGCGACGTCTTCGTGCCCGTCCTGCCGGTGCTGGAGGACGGTACCCTGCGACGCACGGACGGCACCCACGTCGAACTCGGCTGGGCCACGGCCCTCGGGCGCCCCATCGTCCTGATCACCAAGCAGCCGTTCGTCGACTCCGCGAGCCACCTCCTCAAGGGCCTCCACCGCGTGGGGTCCGTCCAGGCCATCGACTTCGACGAGTTCACCGAGAAGCCGACGCTGCTCATCGACGCCGTGCTCGCCGCCACCGAGCGGCAGCGTGAGGCCGTCGGCGCGAGCCTCGTCGCCTAGCAGGCACCCGCCTCATCGCCACCCGTTTCATCCACCGGACGGAGTCATCGAGTGCCTGACGTGTCGATATTAGGCCTGTCGCCGGCCAGTCCCGTGATAGTCGGTTCCGGACTGCTGACGGACCAGGAACGCAACATCCGCCGGCTCATCGAGCGGGGCGCCGGAGCGGTCGTCACCAAGACCATCCACCCGAACCCGCCGCAAGGCCTCGACGAGCGGATCATCCGTCTGCCCGTCGGCATGCTCAACAGCACCACCTACTCCAAGCGACCGGTCAACCACTGGCTGGGCGTGCTGCGTTCGTTCGCCGACGACCGGCTGCCGGTCATCGCCTCGCTCCACGCCGACAGCCCGGCCGAACTCGCCGCTCTGGCCAAGGACGTCGAGGCGACCGGGTGTCAGGCCCTGGAACTCGGCATCTCCTGCCTCAACGAGGAGGAGGGCCTGGAGGACGACAATCCCGACCGGGTCTACGCCTACACCTCCGAGACCCGCGGCAGAACGGCGCTGCCCCTCTCCGTCAAGCTCGCCGTCGGCGAAGGGCTCCAGGACCGGGTACGTGCCGCCATCGCGGGGGGAGCGGATGCCATCACCCTCAGCGACACCATCGGCGGCGCGGCCGTGTCCCCCGCCACCGGAGGCCTCGAACTCGGCGGTGTCTTCGGCTACTCGGGCCCCGGTCTCAAGCCGCTCGTCCTCGCCGCCGTCTGGCAACTGCGCAAGAAGGGAGTCGAGTTGCCGATCATGGGCTGCGGCGGAGTCACCAGCGGTCGCGACGTGGCCGACTACCTCAGCGTCGGCGCGAACGTGGCCCAGGTGTACACGGCGCTGCACACCGACATGTACGAGACGCTCGAACGCATCGTGGCCGAGACCAGGGACCTGGTCGGCGCCGGCGCCACTGCCCGAAGCGGCGCGCACGCACCCGAGGGAGCGGCACTGTGAGCGGCCGTCAGCCGGGCGCCCCGCTCCTCACCGACCTGACCAGCGCCCAGGTCGCCGACACCGTGCGCGGACGCACCGTCGTATGGCCCATCGGCGCGATAGAACAGCACGGCCCGCACCTGCCCCTGTCCGTCGACCTGATCCTGGCGGAGGCCTTCGCCGGCGAGATCGCCAGGGAACTCGACGCCTTCGTCCTGCCCGCACAGGCCATCGGCGCGCGCTCCCTGCCGCAGAGCGGCGGCGGACTCCACTTCCCCGGCACGGTGTACATGGCCGGTGACACCCTCGTCCGCTTCCTGCGCGAGACGCTCACGGCCCTGGTGGCCCTGCCCATGGCCCGGCTGATCGTGGTCAACGGGCACTACGAGAACGAACCGTTTCTCTTCGAGGCGCTGGACCAGGTGCGCGAGCGAGGCCTGCTGGACAGCACGGAGGTCTTCGCCTTCAGCTGGTGGAGCCTGGTCCGCGACACCTGGACGGACGCGGAGATCCCGGAGTTCCCCGGCTGGCACGCCGAGCACGCGGGAGTCACCGAGACGAGCCTCATGCTCCACCTGCGGCCCGACCTCGTCACCGACGAACGTCCCGACCACGACAACCCGCCCCGGGCGGGCGTCTATCTGCACCCGGTCGACGTGGCGCAGACCACCCACCGCGGAGTCCTCTCCTCCACCACCGGCGCCGACGCCGGCCTCGGGGAGAAGCTGCTGCGCCATGTCGTGGACGAGACGACGGCCATGGTGCGCGAGGGCTCGGGACTGCTCTTCGCCCAGACCCGTCCGGACCGCCGCGCGGACGCACAGCACCGGACCGCCGCACGTCCCGAAGGGGGACACCAGCCGTGACCCGCAAGTTCCACCTCGCCTGTATCTTCAACTTCACGCCGGACGACTGGCAGGGCCCCTTCGGCAGCGGAGGCTCCCCGTGGGACGGCAGGTTCCACACGGAGGTGGCCCAGGCACTCGAACGCGCCTGCTTCGACTACGTGATCATCGAGGACAAGCTGATGGTCCCGGAGAGCTACGGCGGCTCCGCCGAGCGGGCCCTGCGGCAAGGCATGGTCGTCCCCAAACACGACCCGGTCCCGCTGGCCGTCGCGATGGGCCTGAACACCTCCCACCTGGGCATCGTCGCCACCCTGTCCACTCTGGCCTACCCGCCGTTCATGACAGCGCGGCTCGCCTCGACGATGGACAGCATGCTCGGCGGGCGCTTCGGCTGGAACATCGTCACCAGCGCCGAGGACCTGGCCGCGCAGAACTTCGGCCTGGAGAAGCTGCCGCCGCGCGACGTGCGGTACGCCATGGCGGACGAGTACGTCGACGTCGTACGGCAGCTCTTCGCGTCCTGGGACGAGGACGCCGTCGTGCTCGACCGGGAGAACGGCGTCTACGCCGACCACACCAAGGTCCGCCCGATCCACTTCAAGGGCGAGCACTACAGCGTGCGCGGCCCGTTGAACACCGTGCCCTCCCCGCAGCACCGGCCCGCCTTCGTGCAGGCCGGCGCCTCCCCCCGCGGCCGGGTCTTCGCCGCGCGCAACGCCGACTCGGTCATCGCCATCGCCAACGGTGTCGCGGGAATGCGGGAATTCCGCGACGACGTGCGCAAACACGCCGAGGCGGCCGGTCGCGACCCCGACGACGTCAAGGTGCTGTTCTGCGTCACGCCCACGCTCGGCGAGACCGAACAGGAGGCACGGGACAAGCACCAGCGGATGATCTCGTCACCGCAGTTCATCCACGACATCCTCGCCGAGACCTCCGCGCTCACGGAGATCGACTTCGCCCGGTTCGACCTGGACGAGCCACTGCCGTACCGGCTGGAGACCAACGGGGAGCAGGGGTCGCTGGACCAGCTCCAGCAGTGGGGCAGCGGCAAGACACTGCGGGAACTGGTGCTGGACGCCGCCGGAGGACTGGTCTCCTCGGTGGAACTCATCGGCACACCCGACCAGGTGGCGGAGCGGATGGGGGAGGTGATGGAAGAGGTCGGCGGCGACGGGTTCATGCTCACCACCCCGGTGCTCCGGCTGAACCGCCGCTGGGTCGCCGATGTCACCGACGGACTCGTGCCCGCGCTCCAGCGCCGCGGACTGACCCGGGCCGCGTACACCCCCGGCCACACCTTGCGGCAGAACCTCGCCGAGTTCTGAGCCCCGCGACAGCCGGCCGTCCGGTCCCGGCGCAGCCGCCCGCCAAGCCCTGGTCAGGCGGACGCGCCGGGACCGGACGGCGCCTCGCGGCGCACCGTGTCGCGGTACCAGCGGCCCCACGCGTCCAGCTGCTCCGTGATGGAGTCCAGCGTGTGGCCGACGTCGGTGAGGGCGTACTCGACCCGCGGCGGCACCTCCCGGTACACCGTCCGCTCCACCAGCCCGTCCGCCTCCAGCTCCCTCAGCTGGCGGGTCAGCATGCGCTGGGTGACACCCGGCAGCGCACGCCGCAACTCGCCGAACCGGTGTGTGCCCGCGACCAGCTGTTTGAGAATGGCCAGTTTCCAGCGACCGCCGAGCAGTTCCATGGCGAACTCGACCGCACAGTGGTCGGAGGCTTCCTCCACCTTGGAACGCATCCCTGACCTCCATTGGTATACAGCGTGGTACTAGGTGACACGAATGACCGTACTTGCAGGCCGCGTTGGTACTTACGGAAGCTGAGACTATGACAGAGAGCAAGGCTCCCGCCGCGGCCGGATCAGCCGACGGGAAGAAGAGCGCGGACCCATCGGCCGACACCGGGGGGCCCGCGCGGCCGGACCTTCCCGCGCGGCAGCGGTGGCTGGTACTGGCGGTGGTGTCGGGCAGCCTCTTCCTGTGCGGCATCGACCTCACCGTCCTGCACGTCGCGGTGCCGAGCCTGAGCCGGGACCTGGAACCGAGCCCCGCCCAGCTGCTGTGGATCGTCGACGTCTACTCCCTGACGCTCGCCGCCCTCCTGGTGACCTGCGGCACCCTCGGTGATCGCATCGGCCGGCGCCGCATGGTGCTCAGCGGCTTCTTCACCTTCGGCCTCGCCTCCGCCGCGGCCGCCTTCGCGACCTCGACCGCACAGCTCATCGCGGCCCGGGCCGCGCTCGGTGTCGGCGCGGCGATGATCATGGCGTCCACGGTGGCCATCATCCGGGTGGTCTTCCCCGACGACCGCGAGCGCGCCGTCGCCCTCGGCATCTGGACCTCCGCGCACAGCGTCGGGGCCACCATCGGTCCGCTGGCGGGCGGTCTGGTGACCGAGAGGTGGGGCTGGGGAGCGGTGTTCCTCATCAACGTCCCCATCATCGTCGTCATCCTGGCCGTCGGCGCCCGCGTCATCCCCGAGTCGCGCAACCCCGTACCCCGCCGCTGGGACGTGGCCAGCGTCGCGCTGTCGGTGACCGGTCTGGCGGGCGTCGTCTACGCGCTCAAGCAGGCCGGCGAACACGCCGGGCTGAACACCGTGATCGTCGTCACCGGGCTCGTCGGAGGCGCCCTGATCCTTGCCTTCGTCCGGCGGCAACGACGCCTGTCCGAGCCGCTGCTGGACTTCACCCTCTTCCGCGATCGCCGCTTCACCACCGCCACGCTGTGTGTCATCGGCTGCTTCGGCAGCTATGTCGCCCTGCTGTTCTTCCTCACCCAGTGGCTCCAGCAGGTGGGTGCGTACTCGCCGCTGCGCGCCGGGCTCGCGCTGATGCCGCTGGCGGGCGCCAACGCCCTCGGCGCGGTCACGGCCCCCTGGACGGCGAGCCGGTGGGGCAACCGCTGGGCGCTGACCGGCGCGCTCTCCTTGTTCGCCGTCGCGTACGCCGCCATCGCGGCCGTCGGCGACACCGCGCACTACGGCGTCCTGCTCGTCCCGCTGCTCGCCGCGGGGTACGGCGCCGGCATCGTCATGACGCTGGGCGCCGATTCCATCATGGGCGCCGCGCAGCCCGAGCGGTCCGGGGAGGCGGCGGCCATCCAGGAGACGTCCTTCGAGCTCGGCGCGGGACTCGGTGTCGCCGTCCTCGGCACCGTCCTGACCGCCGTGTACCGCACGGGCCTGCCGCAGGTGCCGGGCCTGTCCGCAGACCAGCGGGCCCGGGCGCGGGAGTCGTTCGCCGCGGCGCAGGACGTCATGGCACAGGTGCCGTCCGAGACCGCCCGCGAGGTGCTGCGCTCGGCACGGCACGCCTACGACCGGGGCTTCACCGCGGTGTCGGTGATCGCGGCGGTGGGCCTGGCCGGCACCGCGCTCATGGCGGCGACCTTGCTGCGTCCCCGCCGGGGCGCCGGGCGGACCGGCGGGCACTGACCGCTCACGCCCGTGGCGGCGAGGGCTCGAACCGCCGGAGCGGACGGCCGGCTACCGGGCAGGCGGCTCGGGAGGAACGATCGGCGGCGCCGTGATCGGCTCCGCCGTCCTCGAAGCGGCACACCGCGTCACGCCGGGGGAATGCGGAACTCGAATTCGGGACGGTCCCACGGCACGGCGGGCGGGTTCGCGCGCGCGGTCCCGGTCCGCACCGCGCCGGCGCGGTGGTAGAAGCCCTCGGCGGGAAGATGCGACACGACCTTGACGCGGTCGAGCCCGGCGGCTCGGGCCTCGGACCGCATGTGCGCGACGAGCAGGCGTCCGATACCGCGTCCTTGCACCTCGTCGGCGACGAACAGCAGGTCCAGCTCCGGTGGAGCGAGGACGAGCGAGTAGAACCCGAGGACCCGGCCCTCGTGCTCGCCGGCGCCGACGGCTACGAAGGCGCGGTGGGCCTCGATGTAATCGGGACCGACCCGGTAGCCCGCGACCGCGGCTGCGTACATGCCCTTGTACGCGCCCGAGCCGCGCACGAGCCGCGTGAGCCGCTTGGCATCCCGCGCGACGGCCCTCCGGATCGTGACCGACCGGCTGAGCGGGGAGGTGCGTGAACTCATCCGACGAGTATCGCGCACCGGGAGTGCCTTCGTGCGACGGGTCGTCCGGGGGTGGCTCCGCGAGTGTCCGTCCGCGCGCCGCCGCCGGAACTGTGGCGGGTACGGCCCGCACTCCTGGGACGGGTCAGGTGCTCAGGTGCCGCTGCAGCCAGTCGGCGGCGGCACGGCGGAAGAGCCGGCGGTTGTCGGCGCGGAGGAACTCGTGTCCTTCGTCGGGCAGGGTGAGCAGTTCGGCGGTCACACCGCGTTCGCGCGCCGCCCGTACGAACTGCTCCGACTCCCCGGGCGGCACATTGGTGTCGTGCTCCCCGTGCACGGCGAGCACCGGTGCCCGCAGCGCGTCGACGCGGCTCATCGGTGACAGCGTCCGCAGCAGTTCGCGGTCGCGTTCGGGATGGCCGTACTTGTGGGCCGCCGACTGGGCGATCCAGGGTTCGGTGCCGTCGAAGAACGTCGCGAGGTCCGACATGCCGCACACCGCGATCCCGGTGCGGAAGAGGTCCGGGTGCCAGACCAGGGAGGCGAAGGTGAGGTAGCCGCCGTACGAGCGTCCCATCACCGCCAGCCGGGCGGGGTCGGCCGGACCGGCCAGCACGGCGTGGGCGGCGCAGTCCGCCACGTCGTCGATCGCGGCGAACCGTCCCCTTCCCAGGTCCGCGTCGACGAACGACCGGCCGTATCCGGAGGACCCGCGGACGTCGGGTGCGAAGACGTCGAGTCCTCGCCCGAGGATCTCGTGGTACAGCGGGTCGAGGACGGGGCGCTCCTGGTCCTCGGGGCCGCCGTGCAGATGGATGACGCAGGGCGCCGGTTCGCCGGGGGCGCGGCCCGGCGCGCGGTAGTACCAGCCGTTCAGCGGCAGCCCGTCCCGGGCGGTGGGACGCAGCGGGACCGGCCGCACGGGCGGGCGGCCCGGGGGAACGGCGTCCTCGTCGCGCGACGACCACGGGGTGCGCAGCGGGGTCGCGCCGTCGGGCAGCCACCAGATACCGGGGCGACGGCGGGACCCGGACAGGGCCAGGACCAGCCGGGGGCCGGCGCCGGTGATGCGGGTGACCACTTCGTGCGGCAGGGACACGGACCGGGGCGGGCCGGAGTCCGTCCCGCGCCGGGCGGACGCCTCCCGGTCCCGCCCGGGCCGGCCGGCCGCGCCGGCCTCCGTCCCCGGCCGGCCGGCCGCGCTGGTGTCCAGGACCTCCACCTCGCTCATGCCCCGGATGTTCCAGGCGAGCACGGCGAAAGCGCCGTCGCGGGCACAGCTCAGCAGTTCCAGGTCGCTGTTCTCCCGCGAGGCGGCGACCGACCAGCCGCGCGGTCGTCCTTCCGGGTCGAGCGCTGCGGCGAGGAGGACCGCGAATTCCCGGTGGGCGTTGCTGCGCAGCCAGAGGGTGTCGGCGCGGGGTGAGAAGCTGCCGATCCACGGGTCTCCGTCGGCCACCGGCATCACGCAGGTCGTCACCTGGTCGGCGGTGCGCAGTACGACGGCCTCGCGCCGGCCGCGCGGTCCCCGGCGCAGCAGCGCGAGCGCGCCGTCCCGGCTGAGATCGCACACGCGGAGCGTCGCCGCGTCCTTCTCGAGGGCGAGCAGGACGGGGGCGGCGACACCGTCGGGGTCGACGAGGTACGCCGACAGTCCGTCGCCGAATCCGGCTGCCGGTGCGGTCCTGCCGTCCGGCGCGCCGATCGCCGCCGTCCCCACCGTGAGCACGGATGACGGCAGCCCGGGCCCGGGGTCCGTGTGGGGTGCCGGGCCGAGGAGCTTCGTGTCGCCCGTCCGGCCCTGCCAGTGGGCCGGCAGACGGCCGTCGGCCGAGCCGGGACCGGGCGCACCGGCCGGTGCCGTGGCGTCCGGGGCGGGTACGGCGGTGGGCACCGCTACGGTGACCGCGACCGCCGACCCGTCGTGCGCCCAGCAGCCCAGGTGGGCCGAGCTGCCCGGCTCGGCTCCGGCGAGGATGTGCCGGTCGCTGCCGTCGGGCCGGACACAGAGCACACGTGTGTGCTCACCGCCGCCGGGAGCCGTGGTGTAGGCGATCCAGCGGCCGTCGGGCGACCAGGACACCTCCGTCACGGGGTCCGGTCCGTCGTCGAGCAGGTGCACGGCCTCGCCGTCCACGGGGCCCGTCCAGAGCTGTGGCACACCGCCGCGGTCGCAGATGACGGCGACGCGTGTGCCGGACGGGTCGGCCGAGGGGTACCAGCAGCCGTGCGCGATGAGCCGCGTCGTCGCCTCGCGCGGCCCGGAGGCGTTCGGCAGCGGGACGCGGGCGGGCGCGGCGAAGGCGGCGGCAGGGCCGCCCGGGGGCGGTGGGGGCGGGGGAACGGTCCGTTTGGGGTGGGTGGTGGACGGCCGCCCGGCTCCGGCCGGGCCGGTGTCGGGCGGCCGTACCACGAGCGGCTCCCCGGTCAGATTCCGTGCGTCTGCAGCCATATCTCCAGCAAAGCCACTTGCCACAGTGCGTTCGCTCCGCGCTTGGTGCGGTGTCGGTCGGGGGCCGCCAGGAGTTCGGCGACGTAGGAGTCCCGGAAGAGGCCGCGTCCCTTCGCCTCCGGCGCGCCCAGCGCCTCGCGCACCCTGTCCAGGACGGGTCCGGCCATGTGGGTGATCGCCGGGACCGGGAAGTAGCCCTTGGGACGGTCGACGACCTCGCGGGGCAGCAGTTTGCGGCCGGCCTCCTTGAGGACGCCCTTGCCGCCGTCGGCCAGCTTCAGCTCCGGCGGGCACGCGGCCGCCAGCTCGACCAGTTCGTGGTCGAGGAACGGCACGCGGGCCTCCAGGCCCCAGTCCATCGTCATGTTGTCGACGCGCTTGACCGGGTCGTCCACCAGCATGACGTGGGTGTCGAGGCGCAGGGCGGCGTCGAGTGCCGTCTCCGCCCCCGGCGCCGCCATGTGCTCCCGGACGAACCGGCCGGAGACGTCGTCGGACGGCAGCATGTCCGGTTGCAGCATCGCGGCGAGGTCGGCGTGCGGCCGGTCGAAGTACGTCTCGGCATACCTCTGCGGCTCCTCTTCGCGGGCCGCGGCCGCCAGTTGCGGGTACCAGTGGTAGCCGGCGAAGACCTCGTCGGCGCCCTGTCCGCTCTGCACGACCTTGACGTTCTTGGACACCTCCTCGGACAGCAGGTGGAAGGCGACCACGTCGTGGCTCATCATGGGCTCGCTCATCGCCGCGACCGCCGCGTCCAGAGCCGTCGAGACCCGCTGCGAGGGAACCACCAGCTGCTGGTGATCGGTGGCGAACTCCTTGGCCACCAGGTCGGAGTAGCGGAACTCGTCCCCTTCGTCGCCGCCCTCCGCCTCGAAGCCCACGCTGAACGTCGCCAGGTTCCGCTGCCCCTCGTCGGCCAGCAGGGCCACGATCAGGCTGGAGTCCAGCCCTCCGGACAGCAGGACTCCGACCGGGACGTCGGCGACCATCCGCCGCCGTACGGCGGTGCGCAGCGCCTCCAGCACCGCGTCCCGCCACTCGGCGGCGCCCATGCCGGCGTGCTCCGGGCGGCGCGTGTACGACGGCTGCCAGTAGCGGTGTTCCCGGTAGGTGCCGTCCGGCTCGACGACCCGCACGGTGGCCGGGGGAAGCTTGCGCACCCCGGCCAGCACGGTCCGGGGGGCGGCCACGGTCGCGTGCCAGCTGAGGTACTGGTGTACGGCGGCCGGATCGAGCGAGGTGTCGACGCCGCCGGCCGCGAGCAGGGCGGGCAGCGAGGAGGCGAAGCGCAGCCGCCCCGGGGTCTGTGCCAGGTACAGGGGCTTGATGCCGAGCCGGTCGCGGCCCAGGATCAGACGGCCGGTCCGGTGCTCGACGAGGGCGAAGGCGAACATGCCGTAGAAGCGGTCCACGCAGGCGGTGCCCCATTGCCGGTAGGCCGCGAGGACGACCTCGGTGTCGGAGGTGGACCGGAACCGGTGGCCGAGGCCCGTCAGCTCCGCGCGCAGTTCCTGGTAGTTGTAGATGCACCCGTTGAAGACGCCGGTGATCTGCTGCTCGGTGTCGGTCAGGGGCTGCGCACCGCGCTCGGAGAGGTCGATGATCTTCAGTCGGCGGTGTCCCAGCGCGACGGCGTCCCGCGACCACACCCCCTCCCCGTCGGGCCCGCGGCCGGCGAGCCGGTCGTTCATCCGCTCGACGGCCGCCAGGTCGGGACGCGTGCCGTCGAAGCGCATCTCTCCGCTCAGGCCGCACATCGGGAACGACCTCCCTGCTGCGCGTACGGGTCGCACAGGGTGCGCGACGGTGAGGTGCGCGGCGGGCCGCCCGCCGGTATGTGGCCGGGACTGATCGACACGGTGGTGCTTCTCCTTCGCGATGAGGGTGTGTACGGGATGTGGCGCGCGCTCAGCGGCCGGCGGTCCTGGCCCGGGCGGCCTTGGCGGGGCGGGCGACGGGCCGCCCCGGGGAGGTGAGGTGCCGGGCGGGAGCGGCGGGCCGTCGGCGCGGATGGTCGTCGCCGCGGGTCTCCGCGATCGCCAGATCGGTGCAGGCGAGCAGGTCGTCCTCTTCGGCGGTGCGGCGCATGCGGTGGGCGGCGCTGCCGGCCGCGAGGGCCCGCTTTGCGAGGTCCCGGACCGTGGGCCAGTCCCCGGCGGCCTCGAGCGCCGGGCGCACCCGCTCCAGCAGGCGCCGTACGACCTGGGCCGCGGGTGCCTCGTGCCGGGTCCCGGGATCGATCAGGGCACCTTCCAGGCCCGAGCGCGCGGCCCGCCAGGAAGCGGCGCGCAGCCACTCGTGCCGTCCGGCGCAGGCGGGCGCGTCCGCCGCTTCCAGCCGCTCGCGGGCCTCGGTCACCAGGGCGCGGTAGAGCCCGGCGACCAGCACGACCGTTTCCGGCCGGGGACAGGCGTCGCAGATGCGCAGTTCGAGGGTCTGCTGGTGGGCGGACGGCCGGATGTCGTGGTAGATCATCCCGGCGTCGCTGATGACACCCGAGTCGATCAGGCACCGCACGGCCGCGTCGTACTCGGCGGCGTCGGCGAAGCATCCCGGCGGGCCCGCGGTGGGCCAGCGCTGCCACACCATGGTCCGCCAGCTGGCATAGCCGGTGTCGGCGCCCAGCCAGAAGGGAGAACTGGCGGACAGGGCCAGCAGGACGTGCAGCCACGGGGACACCTCGCACATGAGGCGCACGGCCAGGTCGCGGTCGGGCACGTCGACGTGGACGTGGGTTCCGCAGATCAGCTGCTCGTCGGCGATCATGCGGTATTCGTCGACCATGTGGCGATAGCGGCGCCCGGCGGTCGGGCGGGTGTCCTGCGTGCGGGCGAGCGGCACGGTGCCGGCGGCCACCACGGCCAGCCCGTGTTCGCTCGCCGTGGCATCGAGCCTGCGTCTGGTATTGATCACGTCGTCGTACAGACCCGCCAGGGACTCGTGCACACCGCTGTTCGACTCGACGGTCGCCTGCTGCAGTTCCGTCGTGAAGGTGCCTGCGGGAAGCTTCTCCAGCATGGTGTTGGCTCGCGGCGCGAGCCGGCCCGTCTCCACCTCGACGATGTGGAACTCTTCTTCCACTCCGATGCGAACGGTCACGGTACTCCTCAGGTGACGGGGGAACGCCGACTGCCTCACCCGGACGGGCTGTGCACCTCCGACTTCCCACCAGGCGCGTTGCTAAGCAGGGATGCTCCTCGGAGAGCGCGACCTCACACATGAGCGTGCCGGTGTGGCCGTTGGCGGCAGGCGGGCGGGCGTTCCTGCCCGGACGAGCGCCTGCCCGTCGGCGAGTACCCCGGCTTCGTCGCGCTATCTGTCCGGCGTCGTCCGGCGAGAGTCCTCGCGGCCGCCGGCGCGGCGCTCACGGCCGGGGACGGACGCGGTGCCACCGTGGCCGCGCGTCACCGCCGCGGCGCCCGGCCACGGAGGCGCAGCGGTGGCACACCCGCTGCACCCGGTCGGCCGCGCCGCCGGATTCCGGGAAGGTCTCGGACCAGCCGACGTGCGGGAAGCGCGCGAGTCGCGAGCGGCTGAGAGACAGCCCGCACACGCTCTCGTTCCGGCCCGGCTCCCAGGCGTGCACCTCGCCGGCGGGCAGCCTGCGGCGGCCGTCCTCCTCGTCGATCCACTGTCCGGAGGCGGCAACGGCGTACCGCTTACCGCGTTTCACGCGCTGGACCACGCTGTGAGACGGCTGCTCCCGGTCACCTCGGCACCATCCTCCGTCCGGCGGTACACCACGGCTTTGCGCGGGACGCACGGTCAGGCCATGCGGCCCGCACCGGGCGAGTGCCATGGAAGCCGCCGCCTCACACGCGCGAGTCGGCCGTCGGACCGGAAGGAGACCGGTCGATCCGCATGACCTGCCCGCTTGCCGGCGCCCGGCGACATCGAGCGCGGGTGTGCCCGGGTCACGACGCAGCGCCGGACATGGCGCCGGGCAAGTCGCGCCCGGTGGCCGCGCCGGACGAAGTACAAGTGGCCGACCGCGGGCCGGTCCCCGCCCGCCCGCGGTGTGGCGTCGCCAGGCGGCGGCTCATGACCGTGCGCTGAACGCCCTGCGTTCGATGGTGGTCCTGTGGTCCGGTCGCCGGGGGCCGCGCCGGCCGTCGGAGCACACCGGTCAGGCGGCGCGGACCCGTCCGCCGGGCCCGTCCCGCCGCGCCGTGCCGTGCCGGCAAGGTGAGTCGCCGTAGCCGCCCGGTCGGCCTGGCCCGTCTCCGGCCGTCAGATGATCCGACCGTGTCCGTCAGGCGACCGAGGACCTGAGCCGTGCCCCGAGGGAGCGTGAAATCCCGCGCGCCGCGACCCGCACCAGCGGGACGAGGGCATGCGGGTTCACGGCGTCGGCGTGGGCGACGACGGAGACGGCCGCGACGGCGGTGTTGTCCGGCCCGCACACGGGCGCGGCGACCGACATGGCGTCCATCGTCACCTGCCGGTCGCTGATGGCGACCCCGGTGCGGCGCACTTCGGCGAGAGCGCGGCGGACCTCGTCCGGCGTGCACAGGGTCTTTTCCGTGTGCCGGACGAACGGCCGGGAGAGCACCCGTTCCTGGACCTCCCGGGGTGCGTGGGCGAGCAGGACGAGACCGACGCCGGTGGGCGCGAGGTCGAATCGCCCGCCGACGCGGGTGAGGACCCGGACCGCGTCCCGGCCGGCGAGACGCTCCACGTAGACGACGGACAGCTCCTCGCGGACGGCGAGCTGCACGTTCTCGCGGGTGAGGTGCCCGAGGTCGGAGAGGTACGGCAGGGCAGCCTCGCGCAGGCCGAGGCCCCGCGGGGCGAGCGAGGCGATTTCCCACAGCCGCAGTCCGATGCGGTAGCCGCCGTCCGCCTCGCGTTCGAGCGCGCCCCAGCCGACCAGCTCCTTCACCAGCCGGTGGGTGGTGGTGAGGGGCAGGCCGGTGTGGCGGGAGATCTCGGCGAGCCGCAGGGCGGGCCGGTCCGGAGCGAAGGCTTCCAGCACCTGCAGAGCCCTGGCCGTCACCGAACAGCTGTCGGCCGGGGCTCGGCGCTGCATGCGGACCTCCTTGTTCGGGTGCGCGCCGCTCCACAGCGGACTCGGGCACGACACCGAAAAGCTAGGCAGAGCCATGACGGCCGTCAATGCTGCGGCGAGTATTCGGGCCACGGGACGCCGGTCGGTCGGCGAGCGGTCCGCCAGGCAGCGGAAAGCCCCGGCAACCACGAACGTGGCGGTCCCCGGGGCGCGGGCGGGTTGCGCAGGCCCTCGCGAGCCGGCTCCCGGCCTTCCCTCGGCCGCCTCGGTCCGGAGGCAGCCGGCCGTGACCGGCGTGTCCGGGCCGCGTCAGCGCGGTGCGGCGCCGCGCAGGGCCTTCGGTGCGGGTCGGCCCGGCGGCATGCCCCGGCCGTCACACCGGCCCGTCACACGATCGCCGGAGGTCCGGGACGAATCCCGGGCGGCGCCGGACGTCAGAGATCCAGGACGAGCCTCGGGCACGCCGCACGGGAGACGCAGATCATCATCGTGTCGTGCGCCTCCTGCTCGGCCGGGGTGAGGAGGGAGTCACGGTGGTCGACCGTGCCTTCGAGCACGGCCGTCTCGCAGGTGCCGCACGTTCCCTCCCGGCAGGAGGAGAGGACCTGCACACCGGCCTCCTCGACCGCCTCGAGCACGGACTTTTCCGGCGGGACGGTCACCGTGATGCCGGCCCGCGCCAGCTCCGCCTCGAACGCCCCGTCCCGCACGGGCACCTGAAGCTCCTTCGGCGTGAACCGCTCGACATGGAGAGTGCCGGCCGGCCAGTCGGCGCACCGCTCCTCGACGGCCTTGAGCAGCGGTTCGGGTCCGCAGCAGTAGACGAGCGTTCCGGGACGCGGTGCCCTCAGGAGCGCGTCCAGGTCGAGGAGCCCGTACACGTCCTCGGGCCGGACGCGCACCCGCTCCCCGTACCGCGTGACGAGTGCGTCGCGGAAGGCCATCGACCCGAGCGTCCGCCCGCCGTAGACCAACTCCCATGCGCGGCCCTGCCGTTCGGCCCGCTCCAGCATCGGGACGATCGGCGTGATGCCGATGCCGCCGGCGATGAAGAGGTACTTCTCGGCGTCCTCGAGGGGAAAGTGGTTGCGCGGGCCGCGCGCCCGGACCGGTGCGCCCTCGGACAGCTTGCCGTGCACGTGCAGGGAACCGCCGCGGCCTTCCGTCTCCCGCAGGACGGCGACGCGCCATACGTGCACGTCCTTCGGCGAGGAACACAGCGAGTACTGCCGTACGAGATCCGGAGCGAGCACCAGGTCGATGTGCGCGCCGGGCGTCCAGGCGGGCAGCGGGGCGCCGTCGGCCCGTCGCAGGTCGAGCGAGACCACACCGTCGGCCTCGTCCGCGCGGCGGGTCACGACGAGGTCGAGTTCGGGCTCGGGTGCGGTGGACGGGGCGGGGGCGGGCCCGTGTTCCGGGTGCCCGCCCGGGCGGGCGGGCGGCGTCGTGGGCCGCGGACTCATCGGACGGCCGCCGCGGACTCGGTCGCGCCGGCCTCGGCGAGCCGCTTGAGGATGCGGCGGGCGGCCAGGCCACCGGTGTCGATGCTGACACTGAGTTCCTGCGTCCCGGCCGGCTCGGAGGCGACGACCCGCTCCAGCTTGTTCAGGGCGACGACGTCCTGGAGGACGACGGTGCGGTTGTTCTCGTACAGGAAGTCGGAGACCCCCTGGTCGTCCAGGGCGAAGTCGCGGGCCACGGCCCAGAAGTCGTGGGTGGTGGACTCGGTTTCGGGGGTGATGGCGTAGACGACCTCGACGTGGAAGGCGGCCGGGTCGCCGCCGTCCGCGCCCGGGCCGGGTGCGCCGACGGGAGCGATGCGCGAGTGCAGCAGGTACAGGCAGGGAGCGTGGTACTCGATGTCCTGCCAGCGCGTGATACGGCCGCTGATGCCGGTGGACCTGGCGTAGAACGGCGGGCAGTCCGCGTCGTCCATGTGGCGGCTGACGCGCACGACGCCCGCCTTCTCGTCGACCTCGGTGGTGATGGGGGTCTCGGCGACCTCGGGGGTGCCGATGTAGCCGCCGTGCAGGTACGTCTCGTGGGACAGGTCGAGCAGGTTGTCGACGAGGAGGCCGTGACGGGCCGCCAGCGGTTCCATGCCGCTGACGGTGGTGTAGTCGGGCGAGTCCAGCCAGGGGGCGCGGGGGACGAGTGCCTCGTCGGCCTTTTCCTTGTCGCCGATCCACACCCACACGAAGGAGTCCTGCTCCTTGACGGGGTAGGAGGCGAGCCGGGCGGTGCGCGGCACACGCTTCTGGCCGGGCACCCGCACGCACACGCCGTCGGCTCCGTAGGTGAAGCCGTGGTAGCCGCAGACGACCGTGTCGCCGTCCAGCCGGCTCGGCTTCTCGGAGAGCGGGAAACGGCGGTGTACGCAGCGGTCGGCCATGGCGGTGACCTCGCCCGCTTCCGTACGCCACAGAAGGATCGGCTCGCCGCAGACGGTCCGGGTGAACAGCTGCCGCCCGATCTCGCTGCCGTAGGCGGCCACGTACCACTGGTTGCGCGCGAATGACGTCGTCGTCATCGTCATCTCCCTGGCGTGCGGGCGAACCCGACGCATCGACGGATTGCGGAGCGGGGTCGTGGGTTTCGGGCGCCATTACCCCGAGGGCCGGAGTGGGCGCCGTGGATTTCCAGAGTGCTGCGGTCACGGGCCGGCGAACAGGGTGCCTTCCGCTGACCGGAAGGCCGGCGACGGGAAGGCGGTTCGTCGTACCCGCGGGCGGGCGGGGTGCCGCCGCCCGCCCCGGGCGGGGCGGTGTCCGTCAGCCTGTCGGTGTGCCGATCTGGCCGCGTTCGAGCACGGAGCGCAGCGTCGCGACGACGTGGACGACGGCCGCAGCGGAGGGGCCGCGGAGCGTGTCTCCGAGCAACTCGGCGAGTACGCCGCCGAAGGTCTGCTCGGCCGCGTCGACGAGCTGCGAGCCGTCGTCGGTGAGGGCCAGCAGTGACGACCGGCGGTCGGAGGGGTTCGGCTGCCGGACGAGCCATCCCTGCTTCTCCAGACGGTCGACGCTCTTGCTGGCCGCGCCGACGCCGATGGCGAACTCGGCGGCGAGGTCCGCCACGCGGGATCCGGGATGGTCACGCAGGTAGCGCAGGGCCTCGAACTGCGAGGTCACGATGGCGTGCCGCTCGCGGAGACGGTCGTTGAGGGCGTTGTAGAGACGCGTCTCGCATCGGACCAGATCGGAGAAGAAGCCGGGAAGGTCGATCACGCCATCGCCAAATTTAGATTCCACGGCATATAGTGTACTGGAATCCACCTAGGGCGGGAGCACACCCATGAGCAAGGAACAACGGGCCCGGATCGACGCGATGCTGCGACAGCAACGACCCGAGGGCCCCCGGTCGGTCGAGGCACTCCGCGCCGGGTTCAAGGCACTGATGGCCCAGATGATCGTGCCCGGCGGCATACGCACCACACCGACGACGCTCGGAAACCGACCCGCCCTACAAGTCGAGCCGGACAACGGGGCAGGCACCGGAACGATCCTGTACTTCCACGGCGGCGGCTGGGTGTACGGCTCCCCCGAGACCGCCCTATCGCTCACGGGACACCTCGTGGCCAAGACCGGCTTCAGCGCGTACTCGCCGGACTACCGGCTCGCCCCCGAGCACCCTTTTCCCGCCGCGATCGAAGACTCCCTGAGCGCCTACCGCGCCCTGCTCGACAGCGGCACCGACCCCTCGACCATCGCTTTCGCCGGCGAATCCGCCGGCGGCGGCCTCACCGTCACCACCTGCCTCGCCGCCCGGGACGCGGGCCTCCCACTGCCCGCCGCCATCGTGGCGTTCTCCCCGGGCCTCGACGCCACCCGCACGGGCGAGAGCATGACCACCAAGGAAGGCGTCGACCCGATCTTCACCCGGAAGGACGTCGAACGCACCGGGGCCCTCTACCTCGCCGGAGCCGATCCCCACCAGCCCCTGCTCAGCCCCGCCGTCCTCGCCGACCTGACCGGATTCCCGCCGATGCTGGTCCAGGCGGGCACGAACGAGATCCTCCTGGACGACTCCACGCGCCTTGCCGCGCGCGCCAGGGCGGCCGGGGTGGACGTCATCCTGGACATCACCGCCGACGTACCGCACGTGTTCCAGGCGTTCGCCGGCATGCTGGACGAGGCCGACGAGGCACTGGACCGCGCGGCCCTCTTCCTCACCCAGCGCATCGGCGCCGGGCACACGGCACGCACGTCGGCGCCGAGCAGGTCGGACGGGTGACGGATGCACAGCGAGCCGGGCGAGTGCGTGAGTCGTAGGCGGGGTGCCGACGGCAGCGGTGCAGGCGCTCCCGTCTCTGGTGCGGCGTTCTCGGAGCCCCGGTGGGCCATGAGCATGAGGATCAGGTCGTCCACGACGAAGCCGGGGTGCAGCCGGCCGGTCTCCTAGGCGCGGCGGGCCGGTTCGCCGACCGCGCACAGGGTCCTCACCGTCGGCGGCGGAGTCCTCGGCCTCGGGGCACGCCGTCATGAAAGCGTCGGCGAAGCCCCGGCTGCGCGCGGGGAGTCACAGATCCACTCGACCAGGGTCCGGAATCCGTGCCACGGGTCGGGATCGGCACCCGTACGCCGCTACGCACGCGACCGGCCCGGTGAGCCGGTCCACATCGACGTCAGGAAACTCGGACGCATCCCCGACGGCGGCCACAAGGTTCTCGGCCGGGCGGCCTCCAGCCCCGGCAAGGACCACCGCGACGGAACGGAATACGCCGGCTTCGCCACCCGCGCGGTCGTCCCTTTCACGGGGCCGCGGTCGGGTTCGGGTCAGAACCATCAAGTGTCGGCCGTCGATACGTTCTCGTGCGGCGTCGAGACGTCCGGCGTGGCATGCGGTCTCGGCGATGACGTGCAGCAGGACGTCCCGAACGGTGTGCAAGTGCGGTTCGCCGAAGAGGTGGAGGGGCCACCAGGCCAGAGGGGTGTCCGCGCCGGCAGCGGCGACGGCGGTGTTTGTGAGGTCCGCCTCCGCGCGATATCGGTCGAGCACCTCGGTATGCGATACGTCGGGGGCCACCTGCCAGGCCTCGTCGATGTCATCGAGGGCTTCGATGACGGCGGGATCGCCGGTGACGACGGCACGGAACCAGAACCGCTCGACATCGAGCGCGAGGTGCTGGACGAGCCCCAGGCAGCTCCACCCGGACGGCAGTGCCGGGGGCCTGTGGTGTCCAGAAGCCGCCGACCGCTCTGGACTTGTACAGAGGCTGAGCCATTCGGACTTTTGTCGCGCGCATGAATCACCCCCATCCCCCTCTCGTCGACCACCCTCCTCTGCCCGCTTCGCAAGCCTCAGGGTTCGACATCGGAAACAAGTCCTGCAGGGAGCTTCCGTCCGGTTGCCCGGCGCGTCTACGCTCACTGTCCATGGGAGCGCTCCCATAGACGCAGCGTCATGCGCGGTATCGAAGGTCATCCAGCCAGGCAGAGGCGCATTGCCCACTGTGGCACCCGCTCTGCGGCCGGTCTCTCGCCGGACGGTCCCATAGGGAGTGATCGGTCATATACGTGCGTTGAGGGAGAGTGCGATGAGCATGCGAAGAGCCCTTCGGGCTTTCGGCGTTGTCGGAGTGCTTATGGCGGGTTCGGTGGCCGTATGCGCCGGCCCGGCCTCGGCGGTCGCCTCGCCGGCGGCCGGTCGGTCCGCCGCAGACGGCAGGGCATCGGCACTCGCCGCGGCGCCGGCCCTGCACGTGTCGGGCAACCGCCTGGTCACCGGGTCCAATTCCACGTTCCGCCCGCTGGGCGTCAACCGGTCCGGCGGGGAGTTCGGCTGTGTCCAGGGCAAGGAGATATTCGACGGGCCGACGGACCAGGCGGCCGTCGACGCGATGAAGGCATGGAAGATCAACACTGTCCGGATCCCGCTGAACGAGGAGTGCTGGCTGGGCACCGGGAACTTACCTCCGACAGCGCCCAGCGCGGCGGCGTACCAGCAGGCGGTCAAGACCTACGCGGACCTCCTGGTGGCCAACGGCATCAACGTGATCCTCGACCTGCACTGGACTTGGGGCGAGTACGCCGGACCCGGCGGAGGCTGCCCGGACGTCGCGGCCACCTGTCAGAAGCCGATGCCGGACGCGCGCTACGCCCCCACGTTCTGGTCCGAGGTGGCCACGATGTTCAAGGGGAACGGAGCGGTCGTCTTCGACCTGTTCAACGAGCCGTACCCGGACGCGGCCAACAACTGGTCCGACGCCACGGCCGCATGGACCTGTCTGCGTGACGGCGGCACCTGCGCCGGGATCACCTACCCGGTCGCGGGCATGCAGACCCTCGTCAACGCGGTACGCGCCACCGGTGCCACCAACGTGATCATGGCCGGCGGTCTGGAGTGGACGAACAACCTGAGCCGGTGGCTGGAATTCAAACCGGCCGACCCCACCGGCAATCTGATGGCCTCATGGCACTCCTACAACTTCAACGGCTGCGTGACCACCGCGTGCTGGGACGGCAGCATCGGAGCGGTCGCCGCCCAGGTGCCGGTCCAGGCCGGCGAGATCGGTCAGAACACCTGCGCCCATGACTACATCGACCAGGTGATGGCCTGGGCGGACGCCAACAAGGTCGGGTACACGGCCTGGACCTGGAACCCTTGGGGTTGCAGCGGTGGCAATGTGCTCATCGAGGACTGGAACGGCACACCGACCAGCACCTACGGTGAGGGGTTCAAGGCGCACCTGCTCAGCCAGGCCCCCGGTGATCCCGGCGGTGACACCGCTGCGCCCACCGCTCCGGGGACTCCCACCGCCTCCGAGGTGACGGCCACCTCCGCGACCTTGAGCTGGGCGGCCTCCACGGACAACGTGGGTGTCACCGGCTACGACGTCGTCCTTGTCACCGGCGGCACCGAGACGCGGGTGGCCGACTCGGCGTCCAACCGGGCCACGGTCACAGGGCTGTCCGGCAACACGGCCTACACCTTCGCCGTCTACGCCAAGGACGCGGCCGGCAACCGCTCCACCCGCTCGGCCACCGTTACCGTTACCACCACCGGCACCCCGGCGGGCACCTGCTCCGTCGGCTACCGCTTGGTGGGGGACTGGGGAAGCGGCTTCCAGAGCGAGATCACCATCCGCAACACCGGCGCCGCCGCCGTCAGCAACTGGAAGCTCGACTTCACCTTCGCCAACGGCCAGACCATCAACAACATGTGGGGCGGAACCCCCGCCCAGACAGGCGGCTCCGTGAGCGTGATCCCCGCCTCCTACACCGACACCATCACCGCCGGCGGTTCCGTCACTCTCGGTTTCATCGCCAACAGGGGCGCCACGAACACTGCCCCGACCGCCTTCACCCTCAGCGGCAGGACCTGCACCACAGCCTGACCGCAGCCGCTGCCCCGCAACCGACAACAGTTGCGCCCCCGCGGTTGCCCCACCGCAACCCCCAAGAAAACCCGGGCCCGGCGGTATCGGACGGAGAGCACCCGCCGGGCCGGCGGCCCTGTAAAGTGCCGAAAATCGCAGCACGGCCGGGACGGGCACCACCGTGCGCTGGACCGGCCGCGGGATTCCGCCGAGTTCGGTCCTGCGCCGCGTCACCCGCGGCGACCCCGGGCAGCCCACCTGGGCCTGTCCGATCGATCCTCCCGGACCCCCGTCGAGTCGGACGCGGGTCACGGACCATCCGAGTCGTAGGGCTCGACCACTCGGAGGCGTTCCGCAACGACAAGAGTGTCGTCATCGATGACCGGGGTGCGTCCCAGGTACTCGCTCACGCCATCGCTCCGGAAGAACTCTTCGTGGGCCGCCCGCCACTCGGCCACGTCACAGTAGCCGCGCCCCTCGGCTCGCGCGAAGTCGTCGTCGATCTCCTTCATGGGTACGACGCGCACGTCGACGAGCTCGATCGTGACGGCCGGACGGCCTTCGGAATCCAGCACCGAGAATCGCTGACCGGACATCGGTACCGCCTCTCCCGCGTGCTCGTAGATCTCCAGGAGACCCGTGAGCGCGGTCTTCTGACCGCTCAGGATCGCCGCCACACCACGGTCACGTTCCGGACCCGGGAAGGCGAGTTCAAGGGCCGGAAGGTCGTCAGGTCCCACCGAGCGAGGGTACGAAGCCCGGCCGCGTTGATCAACCCGCAACCCGGTGAACGCCACTGCCGTCCCTGCCGTGAACGGCTCGACGAAGCCGCGTCAGTGCGGATGGCGATAGGGTCCGGGCATGTCAGACGCGATAGCGACCGCGATCACTGCGGCGGCTGGCCTCGGTGGAGCGCTTCTCGGCTCGGTACTCCCGCAACGCCTCAACGCCCGCGAACGCGCCGCCGAGGCCGAAATCGCCGACCGGAGAAGGTCCTTCGAGGAGCGGCGAGAGGCATACACGGCCATGAACCGTGCCTCTGAGCAATTTCACACGCTCCTCAAGGACGCCCTGCACCGCATCCGTGACGGCGTCTATGCCGAGGAGGACCGCACCCGTCTTGAGGATTCCCGCAGGGAGTACCGCGACCGCTACGCGGCAGCCCAAATGATCGTCCCCTTGCGGATCATGGAGTCCTCGCGAGAACTCAACAAGGTGCTCGCCGAGATCGACGCGGCGGCCAAGCGCATCGACCGCGGCCTCGCGCGTGACGGCGAGAGTGCAGAGCACCTACTCGTCGAGGTAAAGCAGGCGGAGCCCCGGCTGGTAGCGATGCGGACACTGATGAGGGAAGACCTGGGGATCCGGGACTAGAGATCGTCTTGGACTCGCGGGTCTTGTCGTAGCGGGTGGCCGGGCCGCGCCATTGCTCGAGGCGGTTGAAGCAGCGTTCGACGACGTCGCGGATCTCGGTCATGACCTGCTCGAACCGAGTGCAGTCGTTGGTGTTGCCGCCCGTGAGAACGAATCCGAGCGAGCGGCCGCGCCGCCGCGAGCGGGGTGGATTTCGGAGCTGTGCTGGTCTCGCCCGCTTCCGAGCCCTCGAACCGCCCCTCCCCGCCCCGGCATGGTGGCCGCACGCATACCCGCTCCCCGAACTATGGTGCCCCACCACATGTGCCCCTGACCTGCGTCTTCCTACCGTGTGCCGACAGGTACCCGTCCCCACCGCACACGAGGAAGTGGCGCACATGGCATCCGGAACCACCGCTCCCCCACCCCCCGCCAGCCTCCCGAGGATCGTCGCCGCCAGCCTCATCGGGACCACCATCGAGTGGTACGACTTCTTCCTGTACGGCTCCGCCGCCGCGCTGGTGTTCAACAAGTTGTTCTTTCCGGGCTCCGATCCTCTCGTCGGGACGCTGCTGTCGTTTCTGACGTATGCCGTCGGATTCGCCGCCCGGCCGCTGGGAGCGCTGGTGTTCGGGCACTACGGTGACCGGCTGGGGCGGAAGAAGCTGCTGGTGCTCAGCCTGGTGCTGATGGGCGGTGCGACGTTCGCGATCGGGCTGCTGCCCACGCACGCCACCGTCGGCAGCGCCGCGCCGGTGCTGCTCACCGCGCTGCGGCTGGTGCAGGGGTTCGCGCTCGGCGGCGAGTGGGGCGGAGCCGTCCTGCTGGTGTCGGAGCACGGCGACGCGCGGCGGCGCGGCTTCTGGGCCTCGTGGCCGCAGACCGGCGCGCCGGCCGGGCAGTTGCTCGCGACCGGTGTGCTGTCGCTGCTCACCGCCGTACTGTCCGACGACGCCTTCGGCAGCTGGGGCTGGCGGATCCCGTTCCTGCTCTCCGGGGTGCTCGTGCTCGTCGGTCTGTGGATCCGGCTCTCCGTCGACGAATCCCCGGTCTTCAAGGAGGCCCTGGAGCGGGCCGAGGCGCGGCGGGCCCAGGCGGACGAGCAGCCGCCGCTGGTCTCCGTGCTGCGCCACCACTGGCGGGACGTACTGGTGGCGATGGGCGCGCGGATGGCGGAGAACATCAGCTACTACGTCATCACCGCGTTCATCCTCGTCTACGCCACCACCTCGGCCGGCGTCTCCAAGCAGACCGCGCTCAACGCCGTGCTCATCGGCTCCGCCGTGCACTTCGCCGTCATCCCGGCCTGGGGCGCGCTGTCCGACCGGGTCGGGCGGCGGCCGGTGTACCTGCTGGGCGCGGCCGGTGTCGGGCTGTGGATGTTCCCGTTCTTCGCGCTCGTGGACACCGGCTCGTTCGGATACCTGATCCTGGCCGTGACCGTCGGGCTGGTGCTGCACGGCGCCATGTACGCACCGCAGGCCGCGTTCTTCGCCGAGATGTTCGCGACCCGCATGCGGTACTCGGGTGCGTCCATCGGCGCCCAGTTCGCCTCCGTGGCGGCCGGCGCGCCCGCCCCGCTCATCGCCACCGCGCTGCTCTCCGACTACGACAGCTCCACCCCGATCGCGCTGTACGTGATCGCCGCCGCGGTGCTGACCCTGGTCGCCGTAGGGCTCGCGCGCGAGACGCGGCACCGGGATCTGGGCCGGATCGCGGACGAGGACGGCGAGCCCTCCGGCGCGCGTCCGGCCGCCCGGGCCCGGACGCGCTGACCCGCGACACACGGTCCACGCGCACGCCGGCCGGCCTCTCCGTACGGGGGCCGGTCAGTGGCGTGCCGCCGTCGCCAACCGGTGCAGTCTCAGAGCCAGTTGGATCTCCAGGGCGCGGGCCGGTGTCTGCCAGTCCGCGCCCAGCAGGCGGCCCACCCGCTCCAGCCGCTGGGCCACCGTGTTCACGTGGACGTGCAGCGCGTCCTTGGTGCGCGCCGGGCTCGTCCCGCCCTCGAAGTAGGCATCGAGGGTGCGCACCAGTTCCGTGCCGCGCCGTTCGTCGTACGACACCACCGGGCCGATGGTCCGCTCGACGAAGCCGGCGATGTCCCGTTCGCCCGCGAGGAGCAGGCCGAGGAAGCCGAAGTCCTCGGCCGCCGCGCCGTCCCCGGCCCGGCCCAGCAGGCGCAGCGCGTCCAGGCAGCGGCGGCCCTCGGCGTAGGCGGCGGTGACGGTCTCCGGGTGCCGGGCGAGGTCGGTGACGGGTGCGGAGGCGCCGACGGTGACCGGCTGGTGGACGGCCGTGCCCAGGTGGCGGGCGGTGCGGCGGGCCATCTCGGTGGCGGTGTCCCCGGCGTCGAGCGGCAGCAGCAGGACGGTGCCGCCGTCGCGGGCCGCGGCCAGGCCCTGCCGGGTGGCGGCGAGGTGGGAGGCGGCGGACCACAGGCGGCGGCGGGCCGCGGCCTCCTCGTCGGCGTCGGCCGCCGGGCCGTCGAGGCGGGCGGCGAGGACGACATGGGTGGCGTCCAGGTCGGCCCGGAGACGGCCGGCGCGTTCGCGCAGCAGCCGCGGGTCCCGGTCGCGCGCGTCGAGCAGGTCGTCCAGCAGCTCGCCGCGCACCCGCTGTTCGGCCTCGGCGGCGGAGCGGCGGGCGAGCAGCAGCAGGGAGGTGACCATCGCCGCCCGCTCCAGGGTGCGCTGGTCGACCGGGTCCAGGCCGGGGTGGCCGCGCAGCACCAGGGCGCCGAGGAGTTCGCCGCCCGCGGCCACGGCGGCGATCCAGTCCTTGCCGTGCCGTACGGCGTGTCCCTCGGCGCGGGACGCCTCCAGCGCCTCGGCCGGTGCCGCCGCGGCCTCGGTGAACGTCACGGTGCCGTCCAGGACCTGGGAGACGGCGGCGGCCACGTCGTGCACCCCGCCGCCGCGCAGGACGAGTTCGGCGAGCCGGTCGTGGACCTCCGAGGCCCGCTCGATGACGGCGCTGCGGTCCCGGATGATCTCGTTGGCGCGCTCCAGGCCGGCCAGGGCGGAGCGGGTCTCGGTGAGCAGGTTGGCGGTGTCGATGGCCGCCGCGGCGAGGGCGGCGAAGGAGCCGAGCAGGGCGATCTGCCCGCGTTCGAAGACCCGCGCCCGCCGGTCCGCCGCGAACAGGACGCCGATCACGTGCGGGCCGAGCATCAGGGGCACGCCGAGGATGGCGACCAGGCCCTCGTCGCGGACGCCGGCGTCGATGGCGTGTGTGTGCTGGAAGCGGCCGTCCTCGAAGTAGTCGTCGGTGACGTACGGCCGCGCGGTCTGGGCGACGAGTCCGCCGAGCCCTTCGCCCATGCCGAGGCGCAGTTGCTGGAAACGGGCGGAGACGGAGCCCTCCGTGACCCGCATGTAGGTGTCGCCGCGGGCCGGGTCGTTGAGGCTGAGGTAGGCGACGTCCGTGCCGAGCAGGGAGCGGGCGCGCTGCACGATCGCCTGGAGCACGGCGTCCACGTCACGCAGTCCGGCGAGGTCGTGGGCGGTCTCGAAGAGCGCCGAGAGTTCCGCCTCGCGCCGTCGCCGTCCCTCCAGCTCGGCGCGCACGCGCAGGGCGAGCAGTCTGGCCTCTTCCAGCGCGGCGATCCGGGCGGCCGGCTCGGCGGCGGCCCGGGCGCGCAGGACGGGCTGCTCGAATGCCTCTACGGAGGCGTCGCGGGCCAGCAGGTCGAGGTACGGGACCTCGGCGCTGCCGGCGGGCGCCGGCTGGAGGTGATCGCGGGACATGGTCACAGGATTCCGTATCGGCCACCGGCCCGGCAGGCCTGTGGAAAACTCCCGGAGCGGTGGTGCCGGGCCGGTCAGTGGGCCGTCCACCCGCCGTCCAGGACGAGCGAGGTACCGGTGACGAAGGACGCCTGCGGGCTGCACAGATAGGCCACGGCCTCGGCCACCTCCTCGGGTTCGATGAGCCGCCGCAGCGCGCTGTCCTTCAGCAGCACCTCGGACACCACGCGTTCCTCGGGGATGCCGTGGGCCCGCGCCTGGTCGGCGATCTGCTTCTCGACCAGCGGGGTGCGCACATAGGCCGGGTTCACACAGTTCGAGGTCACTCCGTGGGCGGCGCCCTCCAGCGCGGCCGTCTTGGACAGTCCTTCGAGACCATGTTTGGCGGCCACATAGGCAGCCTTGTAGGCCGAGGCGCGCAGCCCATGGACGGAGGACACGTTCACGATCCGTCCCCAGCCTTGCGCGTACATGTGCGGGAGGGCGCCGCGGATCAGGCGGAAGGGTGCCTCCAGCATCACGGTCAGCACCGTGTGGAACACCTCGGGCGGGAACTCCTCGATGGGCCGTACCAGTTGCAGTCCCGCGTTGTTGACCAGGACGTCCGTGCCGGCGGCGGCGCGTTCGGCGGCGTCCAGGTCGGTGAGGTCCACGACCCGCGGTACGACGGCGCCCGCCAGGTCGCCGGTCCGCTCCGCCTCCCGGACCAGCTCGTCCAGGCCTTCCGCGTCCCGGTCGACGGCGCGCACCTCGGCCCCGGCGGCGGCCAGCCGCAGCGCGCAGGCGCGGCCGATGCCGCCGGCGGCCCCGGTGACGAGCGCGGTCCGGCCGCCGAGGTCGAGGGCGAGGGGCTGGGGCCGGGGGCCGGGTCCGGACACCGGGGCGGACCCCGGCACGGACGCGGATCCGGCTCCGAGAGCGGAGCCGGGCGTGCGGGCGGAACCAGGCGGGAAGGCGGCGGGCAGAGGGGTCGGCGAGGTCATGGGCCGACCCTAAGTGGAAGCCCACCCTCACCACATATGGTCACCACCCATACTTCAGCCGACAGTCATAGGGTCGAACCATGTGGGTGCATCGGACATGGCCTGCTTGATCCGGAAGAGGCCGAACTCGTTCAGCTCGGGCAGCGCGTCCACCGCGAACCAGCCGACCTCCAGCGACTCGTCGTCGTTGACCCGGGCCTCGCCGCCCACCGCCCGGCAGCGCAGGGTGATGTCCATGTACTGGCAGATGTCGCCGTTGGGATAGGTGACCGGCGGCAGCGCCTGGACCAGGACCACCCGCTCGGCCACGCAGCGCACCGCCGTCTCCTCGAAGACCTCGCGTACCGCGCAGGCCGCGGGCTGCTCGCCCGGCTCGGGAATGCCGCCGATCACCGACCACTTGCGCGTGTCCGTCCGCCGGCCGAGCAGCACCCGGCCGTCGTCGTCGAAGACGATCGCGCTGATTCCGGGCAGCCAGATCAGCTGCTGCCCGGCGGAGGCCCTGAGCGTGCGGAGGAAATCGGGGATAGCCATGGATCCGACCCTAGCCGCCGGCACCGGGCACACCGGCCGGTTCCCGGGTCGTACGACGGTCGTACCGCGCCGCCTGCCCGCGCGAAGGCACCCCGCCGCCGCACGGGCGGGCGCACACCGCTCGCACACCGACCGCACCGGCGCTCGCACGCCGGCCTGCCGGGCGCTCGCAGCCGGCCGCACGACCGGGCGCGCGGCTAGGCGCGCGGCTACGCGTCGCCGATGCGCCGGGCGCGCAGGCCGGAGCCGATCGCCCAGCCGATCCCGCCCGCGGCGACCAGCACCAGCGCCAGTTCCGGGAGGATGCCCAGCTCGGTGGCGGGTGTCGTGGAGGTGCGCAGCGGCACCTTCTGCACCAGGTAGGCGGGCACGAACATGCCGGTCTTGCGGGTGATCCGGCCGTCCGGCAGGATCACCGCGCTGACCCCGCTGGTCACCGGCACGGTCACGGTGCGGCTGTGCTCGACGGCGCGGACGCGGGACATGGCGAGCTGCTGGTAGGTCATCTCGCTGCGGTCGAAGGTGGCGTTGTTGCTCGGCACCGAGATCATCTCCGCGCCGTGCGTCACCGTGTCGCGCACGGCCCAGTCGAAGGCGGCCTCGTAGCAGGTGGCCAGGCCCACTTTCCTGCCGGCGAGGTCGAACACGCCCGGCTCGGTGCCCGGGGTGAAGTCCTGGCGGGCCATCTCGGTCCAGCTCTTGTTGATCGCGCCGACGAGCGAGCGCAGCGGGAGGAACTCGCCGAAGGGCTGGATCTGCCGCTTGTCGTAGGTCTGCGTCGGACCCTTGGCCGGGTCCCAGAGGATCTGCTCGTTGAACAGCTTGCCGTCCCGCTCCACCACACCGCCGACGGAGACGGGCACGCCGATGTCCTTGGCCGCCTGCTCGATGACGGCGGCGGCGTCCGGGTACTCGAAGGGGTCGATGTCGGAGGAGTTCTCCGGCCACAGCACATAGTCCGGGCGGGCGGCCTTGCCCGCCCGGACGTCGGCGGCGAGCTTGTGCGTCTCGCGCGCGTGGTAGTCCAGCACGGCCCGCCGCTGGGCGTTGAACTCCAGGCCGGCCCGCGGCACGTTGCCCTGGACGAGCGCCACGGTCGCGGTGCCGTTCTCCGCCCGGTCGCTCACCAGCGCGCGGGCCGCGACGGCGCCCGCCACCGGTACGGCGACGCTCAGCAGCGCGGCGGTCGCGGCGGCGCGCCGTACGGTCCGGGTGCGGCGCCGCTCGGCGATCAGCCGCCCGGCCTCGTACAGGCCGAAGCCGCACAGGACGACCGCGAAGCCGAGGACGGGTGTGCCGCCCACCGCGGCGAGCGGCAGGAAGACACCGTCCGCCTGACCGAACGCGATCTTGCCCCAGGGAAAGCCGCCGAAGGGCACGCGCGCGCGGGCCGCCTCGCCCGCCGTCCACAGTGCGGCCGCCCACACCGGCCAGGCCGGCAGCCTGGAGACGGCGGCGACGCCGACACCGACCAGGGCGACGAAGACCGCTTCGGCGGCGACCAGGGCCAGCCAGGGCAGGGGCCCGACCTCCACGCTCGTCCACACCAGCAACGGCAGCAGGAAGCCGAGTCCGAACAGATAGCCGAGACCGAGCGCGGCCTTCCAGCTCCGGCCGCGCAGCAGCCAGCCGAAACCGGCGAACGCGGGCAGGGCGAGCCACCACAGGGTCCGCGGCGGGAAGCTGACGTAGAGCAGCACTCCGCAGAGCACGGCGGCGACGGCCGGGACCAGGCGCAGCAATCGGCCACGGCGCCCGGAGGGCGCGGGGCGCGGACGGAGCTGGTCCGGCTGGTCCACGGAGGTTGCGGTGACGGTCACCCGGGTGAGTGTACGGCGGCCGGCGGGACCGCCGACAGCGGCGGCCCGCGCCCGCGGCCGGCCGCTCACCAGCGACAACCGTCGGTGAGCCGGCGCCCGGACCGTGCACCGGACCGCATCGCCGCCCCGACGCCCCGCCGGATAACCGCGCCGCGCGCCGTCCCGGCCGGTCGCGTGCCCGCCGGGTCCGGCCGGTGCGGGTGCCGGACCAGCGGAATCGTGCCGTTCCTTCGTATCCCGTCCCCGAACCGGTCCTGAGCCGTTACGGTGTGGCCAGCCTCGGCGGCCCGGCCGGACACCGGCCCGCGGCCGGGGCCTGCCAAGGCCGGGGGACCGGGTACGAGGGGCGACGGGTGGGGTCGACGGGGACGCAGTCCGCGACCGGTACGTGCGGTGCGGATGCCTATTGCGCGCGAAGAAACGTTTCCGACGGGGCGGGCATGATCCTGTTGGGGGCCTGCGCCGGGTGGTCGCTGATCACCGCGGCGGTCCATGGCGGACGGCCGGAGGGCATGCTGCTCGCGGTGCTCGCGCTGGCCGCGGGGTATGCCGGGGGCCGGGTGTCCGGCGCGCTGCTGCCGGTGGCCGCGCCGTGCGCCGGCGCGGCGGCGGGACTGGTCCTGGCGGTGACGCTGCCTCGGCTCTCTCCCGGTCCCTGGTACGCCGGCCCGCTCGGGTCCGCCGGCGGCACGGCCGCGCTGCTGGCGCTGGCCGCCGGGGCCGCGTGCTGTGCCGCGTGGGCGACGGGCGTACCGGCGCTGCGGATCGGGCTGGCGGCGCTGGCCTGCGCCATCGTGCCGGCCGGGCTGCTGCTGGGATCGGCGGCCGGCTGCGTGGCCGGCGGGGCCGTCCTGCTGTGCTCGCTGGCCGCGGGCTCGGCGCACGGCCGGGGCAGGTGGCTGGCGGGGCTCGCGGGGGCGGCGGTCCTGGTGACAGCCGTGATCTGGGCGGTCGCGGCGGGCGCGCTGCCGGGCGGGCTCGCCGGGGCGTTCGGCGGCTGGTTCCCCGCGCACCGGGTGCCGCAGTGGCAGGACGCGCTGCGGCTGGCGGGCCACCACCGCGGCCTCGGCGTCGGGCCCGGCCGGTTCGGCGAACTGGGCGGCCTCGGCGCACCGGCGGCGCCGGCCGACGGCAGACCGCACTCGGCCCCGCTGCAACAGGCGGCCGAACAGGGCTTGGTCGGCGTGTTGCTGCTGGCCGCGGTGTTCTGCTGGGTCCTGTACGCGCTGTGGCGCACCGCGCGGCCCACGCCGGTCGCGCTCACCGCGGGCGCCGCCCTGACGGCGCTGGCCGCGCTCGCCTCGGTGAGCAACGCGCTGAGCTTCACGCCGGTGACGGCGGGCGCCGGCCTCCTGGCGGGCTGGGCGACGGCCCGGCCGTGGTCACCGTGAGACGCGCAGGAGGCCCGCCGGCGCACCAGGCCATCGCTCCCGCCCGGCACGCAAGCGCGCGTGCCGGCTCAGCCCGCCGTTCCCGGCCGGATCGTGCGGAGGCGGTCCCTGATGAGCCGGACCGCGGACTCCGCGTTGTCCACGGTGATGGTGAACGTGTGGCCGTCCCACAGGCGCAGCACGATGCCCTCGCCGCGGCGTACGACGACGGCGGTGCCCTTCTCGGGACGCCACCGGTAACCCCAGCCGCCCCACTGCCGCGGGGTGACGAGGGCGGTGAAGTCGGCGCCGGCCACGTGGGAGAGCGGGATGCGGCGGCGCGGCAGCCCGATGTGGCCGCAGCGCACCTCGAGGCACTCACGGTCGAGCTTGAGGTCGACGTGTACGAAGGCGAGGGTGCCGAAGAGCACCAGCAGGCCGGCCGCGATGCAGCCGACGACGGACATCACCAGCGGGGCGATGCCGGACGTCCAGGCCGAGTCGACGGCCAGCTCGATGCCGAGCGCCATGCAGGCGGCGCCGACGAGCGCGAGCAGCCACTGGACCCGGTTGGTGGCGCGTCCCTTCCAGACCGGGGGGAGCTTTCCGTCGGGGTCGGGATGGTCCCTCATGCGTATGAGGTTACCCGGGTTTCGCCGCCCGGGGAGGGCGTGGCGCACGGTGACCGGCCCGGGCGGCGCGCGGCGGACGGCCGCCGCGCCGGTCAGCGCACCGGGCTGACGGAGCGCAGGAAGCGGCCTTCGTCGTAGGACAGCGCGGTGTCCGGGAGCGTCGCCTCGCGGCCGCTCAGCAGCACGGTGAGGGTGGTGTCGGCGACGGCGTGCGGGGCCGGTTCCACTCCGATGCGGCGCAGGGCCTGGGCGGCCACCGCCCCGGCGGTGCCGTGCAGCACGAGCGGCGGGCGGTCGGGCCGCTGGACGGCCGCGCGGATCCGCTCCGCGACCAGCTCGTAGTTGGTGCAGCCCAGGACGAGCGTGGTCACGTCGTCCGGCGTGCGGGAGGCGGCCGAGGCGATGGCGGCGTCGATCGCCTGGTCGTCGGCGTGGTGCACGGCGTCCGCGAGGCCGGGACAGGCCACCTCGGTGACGGCCACGCCGTCGGCGAACCGCTCGATCAGGCCGCGCTGGTAGGCGCTGCCCGTGGTGGCCGGGGTCGCCCAGATCGCGACGGGTCCGCCGCTCGCGGCGGCCGGCTTGATCGCCGGTACGGTGCCGATGATCGGCAGCCGCGGCTCGAAGCGGGCCCGCATCGCCGGCAGGGAGTGCACGGAGGCGGTGTTGCACGCGACGATCAGGACATCGGGATCGTGCGCGGCGGCGGCCCCGGCGACGGCGATGGCCCGCTCGGTGATGTCTTCGGGAGTGCGCGGTCCCCAGGGCATGCCGTCCGGGTCCCAGGACAGCACCAGATCCGCGTCGGGGCGCAGCCGGCGTACCGCGGCGGCGGCGGGGAGCAGGCCGATTCCGGAGTCCATGAGCGCGATCTTCACCCGGCCACGATAGACGATGCCCTCTCACGGGCCCGTGCCGGTGGGGCAGACTGCCGCCGTGGACGCGTACTTGTGGATCACCGTCGTATCACTGGCCGCCTGGGCCTGGCTGCTGCTCGGCCAGGGCTTCTTCTGGCGCACGGACGTCCGGCTGCCACCTCGCCGGGAGCCGGAGGTGTGGCCGTCGGTCTGTGTGGTCGTACCGGCCCGGGACGAGGCCGCCGTGCTGCCGGAGAGCCTGCCGTCGCTGCTGGCGCAGGACTATCCGGGGCGGGCCGAGGTCTTCCTGGTGGACGACGGCAGTACGGACGGCACCGGGGAGCTGGCCCGCGAGCTGTCCCGGCGGCACGGCGGGCTGCCGCTGACGGTGGGCTCGCCCGGTGAGCCGCCGGCGGGCTGGACGGGCAAGCTGTGGGCGGTGCGGTACGGCATCGGGCTGGCACGCGCGCGTGACCCGGAGTACCTGCTGCTGACGGACGCGGACATCGCGCACGCGCCGGACAGCCTGCGGGAGCTGGTGGCGGCGGCGGGGGCGGGCGGCTTCGACGTCGTGTCGCAGATGGCGCGGCTGCGGGTGGCGAGCCTGTGGGAGCGGCTGGTGGTGCCGGCCTTCGTGTACTTCTTCGCGCAGCTGTATCCCTTCCGGTGGATCGGCCGGAAGGGCTCGCGTACGGCCGCGGCGGCGGGCGGGTGCGTCCTGCTGCGCGCGGACATGGCGCAGCAGGCGCGCATCCCGGACGCCATCCGGCACGCCGTGATCGACGACGTGGCGCTGGCCCGCGCGGTGAAGGGCGCGGGCGGCCGTGTCTGGCTGGGGCTGGCCGAGCGGGTGGACAGCGTGCGGCCCTATCCGCGGCTGCGCGACCTGTGGCGGATGGTCTCGCGCAGCGCCTACGCCCAGCTGCGGCACCATCCGCTGCTGCTCCTCGGTACGGTCGCCGGGCTGGCGCTGGTGTATCTGGTGCCGCCGGCCGCCGTGGTCGTGGGCGCGGCCGGCGGCGACCCGGCGGTCGCGCTCGTCGGTGCGGCGGCGTGGGCGGTGATGGCGGGGACGTACCTGCCGATGCTGCGCTACTACGGGCAGCCGCTGTGGCTCGCGCCGCTGCTGCCGTTCACCGCGTCGCTGTACCTGCTGATGACGGTCGATTCGGCCGTGCAGCACTACCGCGGGCGCGGGGCCGCCTGGAAGGGCCGTACCTACGCGCGCCCGGACGCGGTTGCCGAGGAGGGCTGAACCGGGCCGGAGGCGCGCGCGGGTCACTTGCGGCCGGGCGTCCAGTTCATGCCCCAGCCGTAGGCGCGGTCTATGGCCCGCTGCGGGCTCGATCCGCGCTCCGGCACCAGGTACCGCGCCTCGCGCCGGACGATGAGGTCGCCGCCGGTGTTGGTGATCAGGGCCAGCGCGCACACCGGGGAGGCGACGGTGCACTCGTCGAGCGAGAACTCGATGGGGGCGCCGTGCTGCGGCTGGAGGGTGACGGTGGCGTGCAGGTCGGCGAAGGAGCGGGCACCTTCGTAGACGGTGACGAAGACGAGGATGCGCCGGAAGTCGTGTGTGTGGTCGAGGTTGATGGTGAGGTTCTCGCCGCGGGAGACGGCTCCGGTGCGGTCGTCGCCGTCGAGATGGATGTACGGCGGCCGGTGCAGTTCGCCGAAGGCGTTGCCGAGGGCCTGGACGACTCCCTTGCGGCCGTCGGCGAGTTCGTACAGCGCGCAGAGGTCGAGGTCGACGCCGCCCTGGCCGCCCAGCCGGCTGAGCCAGCCCGTGGGCTGCTTGTTCATCTGCCAGTTGAGGTTGACCCGCATGGCGCCGGAGGTGCCGCCCTGCTTGGCGAGCGAGACGGAGGGGGCCGCCTTGGTGAGCGTCACCTTGGACAGCCGGACCGGCTGGGCGGCGGGCGGCGGTGGTTGGACCGCGGCGGGAGGCGACGGCGGGGTGACGGGGGCCGTGACGGGAGGGGGTGGCGGGGTGACGGGGGCCGCGGCGGGGGGTGCGGGGCGCTGGGGTTCGTCCACGGTGATGCCGAAGTCCCCGGCCAGTCCTTCGAGTCCGCTGTCGTAGCCCTGGCCGACGGCGCGGAACTTCCAGCCGCCCTGGCGGCGGTAGAACTCGCCGAGCACGAAGGCCGTCTCCACCGTCGCGCCGGGGCTGTCGAAGCGGGCGACCACCCGGCCCGAGGCGGCGTCGGTCACCTCGATGTAGAGGTCCGGGACCTGCCCGAACGTGCCGCCGTCGGCGGAGGCGGCGAGGACGATCCGCTCGATGCCGTCCTCCACGCGCCCGAGGTCGGCCAGCAGGGTGTCGGCGACCCGTCCGCCGGTCGTCCGCTTGCCCTCGTGGCGCACCGCGCCGGAGGGGTGGGCGGGCTGGTTGTAGAAGACGAAGTCCGCGTCGGAGCGGACCTTTCCGGAGGTGAGCAGCAGCGCCGAGGCATCGGCGTCCGGCACCCCGGGGCCGGAGCGCCAGCCCAGTTCGACGCGTAGCGCCGCGGTCGGCACCTGCGTGTTCGACCCTTTCGGCATTGACATGTCCGCCCCCATCTCGTGTCGGCTCGGCGCGTTTCGCCCGTCGGTCCGGATCTTTTCGGCCCGTGCGATCCCTACCGCACAACCTATTCCGGGCCGCGGCGCGCGCCCCGGAACGGCACAGGAAGATCGCCGGTCAACCGCCGGTAACACCGAAGGAACTCGGCCTTTACACGATCCAAACGTCGATTGGTGTCCCTTTTTGCCATGTTCGCTCGTATTGGGGATGGCAGACTCCCGACGACACGGAAAACAACCCTCTTATCGGTCTCCCCAACCAGCACATCGTGGGCTTAACTTATGTGCCATGACCTCCCCCCGCTCCACTTATGGTGGCGGCTACTACTCCGCCTCCTTCAAGGAGACCCCGATCTACGACTCGCTCGTCGCCGAGCGTGGCACTCCGCAGATCGCCCCGATCAGGGTCCCCGCCGCCTACGACACGGGCAACAGCCTGCCCGCACTGCCCTCGGCCCTGCCCGCCCTCCCGGCGGCCCCGTCCGCGCAGCCCCCGGTCTACGGCTATCCGCAGACGCAGCAGCCCGCACCGCTGCAGCAGGCGCCCACGGCGTACATCCCGCAGCAGGCGAGCGCCCCGCGCGGCTATCCAGGCCCGCAGGCCCCGCAGCAGCAGCGGCCGATGGCGCAGGGCGGCAACGGGTACGAGGCCATG